>JBBDSH010000001.1:0-14060 GCA_040905045.1 Gammaproteobacteria bacterium
CGATGTCAGGAAAGCGGTGGAGAAACATCTTGTTCTTGAAGTGGAAGACGCGGATCTGACCGATGAACAGTTCAGTCAATTGTTTGAAAATTATCTGCCAAACTCCTGAGGACAGGCGAAATTCTCTGCTTCTTTGGTTTCGAATAGCGCTATCTGACTGCCTGGTTGATCGTTGCCCGAATTTCCGCTCCATTCACTGTAATCTGTGAAATACAGACTCCCGTCCCGTTTTTTTCCGGGATTCCATTAGCAACATGGAAAAGGTTAATCACCTGATTGATATATGGCCACTTCTAAAAATAGTCTTTTTCCGCGATAGCGGCGTCAGCTCCGTGTTCGAATCCTCATTTACTGCGTGTAAACTGCGGTTCTCCGCGCGGTGCTTCCTTGCTCTCACGGAAAAAAACTTATTTTTAGAAGCGCCCTTAAGCATTCTTCCCGGTGGCATTATAGTTCATGTGCTGCTTTTCCATGGAACCCTGAAAGCAATGGTATCTTCTCGTTTTCCAGGTAACCCATCCTTTCTATAACGACTTCCATGCAAGAGAAACAGAACCTCTTTATCTTCCTCATCAGTAATCATATTAGCCCCATCAACCCGTATCCGAGTATTTCTGTTATCTTCGGCCAACGTTACACTGTCTCCGAGACGTATCCCCATGATTTCCAGGCATAAGGATTCGGTTTCACGTTCAATAGCGTCATACCATGTCTCCATTCGCGATGTTATATCATTCAGCCCATTTTGAATTTTCTTCAGAGCGTTGAGCTCCTCTTCTGACCACCATAAGGATAGCAGTCGGGTAAGGATATCCTGATCGAGTGCCATGTCGCCGTCCAGAGATGCCCGCTCGGCAATGTCGTAGGCCTGCTGTGCCTTCAGGAGCTCTTGCAGGCGTGAGGCGTAACGTTGTTGGTGGGTACTTGCCCGCACGGAGGTTGGCTGGACTTCTGTTTTCCCCAAAAGCTCGACCGGCGACATCTTTTCCAGAGGCATCGACTCGGTTTCAAGAATTTCTTTTTCGTCGAACAAAAAGTCCTTACCTTCATACCGAATCCAGGTGTGTGTTCTGGATATGCATAAACAGGTTTTACCCAGTACAGGGTGATCCGGATCGTGCGCCCAGCGCACACGCCAGAATTGATGATCTGTCCCCAACCCGAATGCGACAAAATCAAGGCCTTGATCCCGGGCCATATTCGCCAGATTGGCAACAGTGCGGACCAGTTCCGGGGTAAAGCGCACCACGGCATGATTACCTGTCCCTCTAAAGCGTATATTGGCATATCGCTCCTCCGGGGGAGGGAAGATAACAACCCGGTCACGAGCCAAGGGGAGAAGATCGTCGACTAATCGCTGTGCGACCCCTTGAAGGCCTTGTACAGCCCGCATTCCACCCCCATCAGGCAAGCCCCACTTTAGGTAATTCTGACCAATGGCGATGAGCATGGCAGCTGCGAAATCGGGGTCGATCCAAGTCAGATGCTCGTCGGATATTGTGTAGTCATTGTCGGTCGGTCCATCTCTAAGGAGATTCCGCACAGCGTGGTTAAATAGCTCTCGCCTTCGAGGCGACAATCTCGGCCCTTTGGGTCGAGCCCGTCCCCTACCCTTCCAGGCTTGCCGCTCGCTTTCCTCGATAAATGCAGGAAGTGGGGGTTGGCGCACACGTTTCCCGGCACGTTTTCGGGCCCAGTAGCCGCGAGGAGGTTTCGGGACCTGCAGTCGGCGGCAGAGTTTCCCGAGCGCCACATCGGATATGCCAAGAGATTGAGCGAGGGTGGATGCTGGCTCGTTCCAGATACGTTCAAAGAGTTCTTCGCGTGTTATTTCCATAATTATTTTACGAAGTGCAGAATTGTTGGTGCGATAGAAAATAACAGTAGGTGGGCAAAATCAGAAAGATCCTTATGAGAGTTCTCTAATATTGCGGTTCATTGGCTAAGTTGGAATTTATAATCATGAGTTTTAAACACGTATTTTCTTAGTAACTTCTTCACCGCCTACCATTATTATTTGTGGGTATTTTTGCGGGTACATCAAACGTTGACCCTTCATATTAAACAATAATATCAGGTAGTTATCTCGTGAACGGTAATTATGAGCGAAGATGGTCGCCGCGGCGTTGTGATAGAGGGCGCGTTTGACCACCTCGCGGGCATGGACGCTGGCACCGTCGATGGTGCCGGAGAACAGTTCCTCGTATTCAATGACCTGGTGGCGGTTGTCCAGGAACAGGCAGGCGAACACCTCGTGGGGATAGGCGCGCAGGCGGGCCGTCAGGTAGTCGCGGGTGGCGGCGGGGCTGGTCAGGGTGGCGCCGCGTTTCAGCGTGGCTTCCAGATAACGCCGGCCCAGTTCCAGGGCCGCCTTGAGCTGCACCACCTTGGCAGCACCCAGACCAAGGTGTTGTTGCAGGGTGCGGTGATCGCTGTCCAGTAGTCCACGCAGGCCGTCGTGTTCGGTGAGTAATTCCCGCGCCAGGTCGACAGCGGTGCGGCCTTTTATTCCGGTGCGCAGGAATATCGCCAGCAGTTCCGCGTCGGAGAGACTGGCGGCGCCCCGATGGAGCAGCTTCTCGCGGGGTTTTTCTTCTTCAGGCCATTGGCTGATGGGCATGTGAACCTCCCTGTTCATCGTTTAGTCGGGTGATATTTATACTATAGAACCGGCGTCGCTGGATAGAAGTGCCGGGCCGGAAATTCATGTAAACTGGGCGGTTATGACCACACTTGCCGACAAACGCATTCTGCTGGGCATCACCGGCGGCATCGCCGCTTACAAAAGCGCCGATCTGGTCAGGCGTTTGCGCGAGCGCGGCGCCGAGGTCCGTGTTGTTATGACCCGGGCGGCTTGCGAATTCATCACGCCACTGACCTTCCAGGCCCTGTCCGGGCGGCCGGTGCATACGGATCTGCTGGATCATGACGCGGAAGCGGGCATGGGCCATATTTCCCTGGCCCGCTGGGCCGATGTCATTCTCATTGCCCCGGCCAGTGCCGATTTCATGGCGAAACTGTCCCACGGCCTGGCGGATGATCTGCTCAGTACATTGTGCCTGGCCGCGGATGTGCCGTTGCTGGCGGCGCCGGCCATGAACCAGGGCATGTGGGCCGCGCCGGCCACGCAGGCCAATGCCCGGACACTGTCCGAGCGCGGTGTCGTGCTGCTGGGTCCGGCCGAGGGCGATCAGGCCTGTGGCGAGACCGGGCCGGGCCGTATGCTGGAAGTGGTGGACTTGCTTACCGCCCTGGAGGGGCATTTCCACTCCGATCTGCTTGCCGGCCGCCGAATCATGGTCACGGCGGGACCGACCCGCGAGGCCATCGATCCGGTGCGCTATATCAGCAACCGCAGTTCCGGGCGCATGGGCTACGCCATTGCCCGGGCGGCGCAGGAAGCCGGCGCCAGCGTGACCCTGGTTTCCGGCCCCGTGGCACTGACCGTACCCGACCGGGTGCATTGTCTGTTGGTGGAGTCCGCCGAACAGATGCGCAACCGGGTGATGGATGCGATGAACGGCATCGATATTTTCATCGCCGCCGCCGCCGTTGCCGATTACCACAGCGGGCGCATCATGGATCAAAAAATCAAGAAGAAGGACAGGACGATAACACTGACACTGGAAAAGAACCCGGATATCCTCGCCGAAGTGGCCGCATTGCAAAAGGCGCCGTTTACGGTGGGCTTCGCCGCCGAGACCGAGGATGTGGAGAGCAATGCGCGCGGCAAACTGACTGATAAAAAACTGGACATGATCGCCGCCAATCAGGTCGGGCCCGATCTGGGTTTCGACAGTGACGAAAACGCCCTGCAAGTCTACTGGCGGGGCGGCGGGGTATCGCTGGAAAAAAGCAGCAAGGATAAACTGGCCCGCCGCCTGGTCCGTGTTATCGCCGAACAGTATTATGCAAGACATTCAGATCAAGCTCATTGACCCGCGCCTGGGCAATGAATTTCCTCTGCCGGAATATGCCACCGACGGTTCCGCCGGCCTGGATCTGCGTGCCTGCCTGGACGAGGTTCTGACCCTGGAGCCGGGTGACGCCACTCTGATTCCAACCGGTTTCGCTATGCATATTGCCGATCCCGGTCTGGCGGCGATGCTGTTGCCGCGCTCGGGGCTGGGTCACAAACAGGGGCTGGTGCTCGGCAATCTGGTCGGGCTTATTGATTCCGATTATCAGGGCCAGGTGATGGTCTCCTGCTGGAATCGCGGCCGTCAGGCCGTTACCGTCAGCCCCGGCGATCGCATTGCGCAAATGGTGATCGTGCCGGTGGTGCAGGCGGACTTCGAGGTGGTCGAGGAGTTTGATGCCAGCGTACGGGGTGCCGGCGGTTTCGGGCACACCGGGGTATAACACACAAGTTCAGGATTGAAAGATTATGGTTGAAGGTCCGGTTTCAAAGCGAAGATTCAGCCGGCGTGCCGTACGCCAGGCCCTGTTGATCGGGGCGGGCGTGGTGATTGGCCTGTTAATACTGGCCGGCGTCTGGATGCTTCTGCAAGGCAGCCAGGAATCGAAACAGCAGGCCGAAGAGCAGGGGCTGCAGACACGCGCGAATGAACTGGCGGGCAGTGTTAGCGGGACCTTCAGTGGTATCCGCAAGGAACTGTCCGGGCTGGCGGCGGAGCCCGATGTTGTGGAGTTGTTCGAGCAGGGGGACGCCGTTGAACTGGCCGGCAGGGCGCATGACTTCAGGGACCGGTTTCCCGCCGCGCTGAACCTGCGTTTTCTGCTGCCGGGCACGTACACGCTGGATAACAGCAGCGAACCGCCCGTGAGTTACGCCTGCCTCGATATGCTCAAGAAGGCGGAGAACAGCAGCGGGACCATAGGCGCGGAAGTCCACCTGTTCGGTGGTCCGAAGCAGCATATCGTCCTGGTGGAACGTGTCCGGAATCAGGCCAATGAACTGCTCGGGCTTGTGCATCTGAGCCTGGACGCCGCGCTGTTCGATCAGGCGGTCGGCGGCCTGGGATTGACACAGGACTACGTGGAACTGCGCCAGTCCTCGAGCGGACGGAACCTGGTGCTGGCCGAACACGGCAACAAACCCCGCAAGGACAACAATCCCGTCATCGCTTCCATACCCGATTCACGCTGGAACCTGGCGTACTGGAGCGGCAGTGGGCCGGCTCCGGAAAGCTCGGATACCGGGGCAGGATCCGGCTTGTTGTTGCCCGGCGCGGTTGTTTTGCTCCTGTTGCTGGCGGCAGGCGCGGTCCTGTACCGGCGCTACAAACCGGGGGGGCACACGGACGAGGCCGCAGAAGGGAGTGAATCGGTGGTTTACGCCGGCGCGGTGAAGAACATCATGGACGGCGCCCATCCGGGCATGGAAAGCCTGGTGCCTGATCTGCCCGGTGGCGGCAAATCGGGGAATGCGCAGGCCCGGCCCTCCGAGGCCTTGTCCGGTTCCGACGATATCACCATGATCATGGACAAGGAGGAACTGGAGAAACAACAGGAAAACACCGGCGAAACACCGCAGAAACCCGAACAACCGACCGACGAAGCGCCCGCGAGCAAAGAGGCGGTGCCGGAAGAAGACACCGTCGAAATCGATGCGGGCATTTTTCGTGCCTATGATATTCGTGGCATTGTCGGCAAGAACCTGACACCGGAAGTGGTCACACTGATCGGCCGGGCCGTCGCCAGTGACGCACAGGCCCTGGGCGAACAGACCATCGTCGTCGGACGGGACGGGCGAAAATCCGGGCCGGAACTGATGGAGGCCCTGATCAAGGGACTGAGAGGCGCCGGTTGCAATGTTATCGATATCGGCGAAGTACCCACCCCGGTTTTGTACTACGCCACCCATACACTGGATGCCAAAAGCGGGATCATGCTGACCGGCAGTCATAACGGACCGGAGTACAACGGTCTGAAAATCGTTATCGGCGGCGAGACCCTTTCGGAAGACGCCCTCCGCAGGATCTACCAGAGAATCATCGACCGGGATCTGGCCGAAGGCAGCGGCAGTCTGGATACGGCCGAGGTGACGGCGGATTACATCCGGCGTATATCCGAGGATATTCCGGTGGCATTGGGCAGTTCCTACAAACTGGTGGTGGACTGCGGCAACGGCGTGGCCGGTGCCGTGGCGCCGCAGTTGTACCGCGCCCTGGGTCATGATGTCATCGAACTGTATTGCGAAGTGGACGGATCGTTCCCCAATCACCATCCCGACCCCAGTCAGCCGGAGAACCTGCAGGCGCTTGTCGACAAGGTCAGGGAGGAAGGCGCCGACCTGGGCTTCGCTTTCGATGGTGACGGTGATCGCCTGGGCGTGGTCGACGGCGGCGGCAATATTATCTGGCCCGATCGCCAGTTAATGGCCCTGGCGGGGGATGTCCTGGGCCGCAATGCCGGCGCGTCGATCATATTCGATGTCAAATGCAGCCGTCACCTGAAGGACGCCATCGAGGCCGCCGGCGGCAAGCCGCTGATGTGGAAGACGGGTCATTCCCTGATCAAGGCCAAGATGAAGGAAATCGATGCGCCGCTGGCGGGCGAGATGAGCGGCCATATCTTTTTCAAGGAGCGCTGGTACGGATTTGACGATGCCCTGTATACCGGTGCACGGCTGCTTGAGGTGCTTGTCAATAACAAGGCCGACCCGACTGAATTTTTTGCCGGCATACCGGAGGGGATTTCGACTCCGGAATTGCGTATCGAGCTTGCCGAGGATCGGCACCGGGAATTCATGCAGGCACTGGAAGAAAAGATGGACTTCGGGGATGCCGAGGTTATAAAAGTGGACGGCCTGCGTGTGGAGTTTCAGGACGGCTGGGGCTTGATCCGGCCGTCCAACACATCGCCTTACCTGGTATTGCGTTTCGAGGCCGATGATGAACAGGCCCTGGAACGGATCAAGGGCGCATTTCGTGACCAGATCCGGTCGATCGACCCGGATTTGACTACGCCTTTCTGATAATCTGACGGTTTTATATTTAATTAAAAAAAGCAAAGCAACAGTATCAACCTCATGACTACGCATGCAAACAGTTCAGCGGACGGCCCGCAGGGCGCCGTTGCCATCGCAAGGGTCCTGACGGAGGCATTGCCCTACATTAAACGGTTCTACGACAAGACCGTGGTCATCAAGTACGGCGGCAATGCCATGTCCGACGAGGCGCTGAAAAACGGATTCGCCCGGGATGTGACGCTCATGAAACTGGTGGGCATGAATCCGGTGATCGTGCACGGTGGCGGACCTCAAATCGGCGATCTGTTGAACCGGATCGGCAAGAAAACCGAGTTTATAGAAGGCATGCGGGTCACCGACAGTGAGACCATGGACATCGTGGAAATGGTGCTGGGTGGTCTGGTCAACAAGGATATCGTCAATCTCATCAATCATCATGGCGGCAACGCCGTAGGCCTGTCCGGCAAGGACGGCGGCCTGATACGGGCGCGCAAACTGATCATGTCACGCAATTCTCCGGAACTGAATGCGCCGGAAATCATCGACATCGGACATGTGGGCGAGGTGGAAAGTATCAAGACATCGGTCATTGACATGCTCGTCAAGGGAGACTTTATCCCCGTCATCGCCCCCATCGGGGTCGGCGAGGACGGGCAATCCTATAATATCAATGCGGATCTGGTGGCGAGCCGGCTGGCGCGGGTGTTGCAGGCGGAGAAGCTTATCGTCCTGACCAATACGGCCGGCGTGCAGGACGCCGACGGCAAGGTGCTTACCGGGCTGTCGAGTAACGAAGTGGAAAAATTAATCGGGGAAGGGGTTATCCACGGCGGCATGCTGCCCAAGATACGATCCGCCCTGGATGCCGTCGCCGACGGTGTCAGTGCCGTGCATATTATTGACGGCCGTGTGGAGCATGCCGTTCTGCTGGAGATCTTTACGGATCGCGGTGTCGGCACATTGATACAGGGACGTGATAAACAAGGCGGGATAAACAATGGCAACTAAACCGGAATCGAATCGTCGCCAGCAGATTCTGGAAGTGCTGGCGCGGGAACTGGAAACCCATCCGGGCAGCCGCATTACCACGGCCGGACTGGCGCGCGCGGTCGGTGTTTCGGAGGCCGCCCTGTACCGCCATTTCGCCAGCAAGGCCAAGATGTATGAAGCCCTGATCGATTTCTCCGAAGAGACGGTTTTCGGTCTTATCGGTCGTATCCTGGAGCAGGAAACGGAAGTTGATAAACGATGTGAGCATATTGCCCAGTTGTTGCTGGGGTTCGCCGAGCGCAATCCCGGTATTAGCCGGGTTCTGCTTGGTGATGCCCTGGTTGGTGAAAATGAAAGATTGCGTGTTCGTGTCGGCAAGTTTTTTGATCGGATTGAAACGCAGTTAAAACAGATATTGAGGGAAGCCAACCTGTCCACCGGAAGACGCGCGGCGGTGAGCATCGATGTGGCAGCCAATCAGATCATGACGCTGGTCGAGGGTCGGATGAACCAGTACGTGCGCAGCAATTTTGACAACAAGCCGTCACGGGATTTTGCCGAATTATGGGCGGCGTTGAAGGTCGGCCTCTTTCGGGAGTGAGGCGTTAGGAGTCAGGAGTTGGGCAGTATTCAGACAAGGAGAGCCGGCTATGCTTTTTACGAGCCACGAGCCACGAGCCACGAGCCACGAAGTCAGCTTTCCCCCTTCAGTTCCCTGAAGCGTTTGATTTTAGCGGCGTATTCTTCCGTAATCTCTTGTATCTCCTCGCGCCGCTTTTCTATGTACTCATCATTATTGCGGATTTGCCGTTTCAATGATTCAATATCCTTGAGCAGGGCGTCGTTGGGTTCCTTGCCGGCACGTTCCGCGGCGGCCGCGTCCGCAATGCGCTTGTCCAGGTCCTCCCGGATTTTATCATTACGCTTTTCCGTGACTTTGATATTGGCCTTGATGGCGGCCAGTTGATCATCCCGGGCGAGTTCGATATCCGAGATACTGCTGTAAGTAAAGAGCAGTATCCGATCCTGTTTTGCCTGTTCCTCCTGTTGCCGACGCTTCTCCTCTTCTATCGCCGCCTGCCTGGCTTCCTCCCGCAACTCTTCCTCGGTCTTGGCGCGTTCCTTCTCCTTGATCACCATGCCCCGTTCGTTGAGCTCCTGATGTTTCTTTTGTGAATATTCCGGTGGCACGGCCTCACCGCATTCGCGCACGCCTTCATTGTTGGTCCAGCACTTGATGCGTGCCTGGGTAGGGAGGCCGACACTGATCAGTATCAGTGCCGTGACGGCGAGGCCGAATAAATTCTTTACGTGCATGGTCTGGTTCCTCATTCAGGTTTCAAACCGAAGGATGCCGGTTATTTCCAGAGAACTTCAATATTAATATCGGTCCGGAACAGAACCGATATAAATATAATTATTAGATTCGTCACCAGAATCTGTAGGTGATGAACTCCTCGCCATGACCGCCAAACCCCTGATAAACAGGAATTTTGAGCCTGTCGGGCGTAAAATCGAACCCGGTTTTCGGGAGTGGTTTTCATAAGGATCTCGCCAGGCGCGCAAAGTTCGCAAAGAGGTAAAACTCCATAATTCCTTTGCGTGCTTGGCGATCTTGGCGAGATCGACCATTACCCTTCCAGATACCCACAAATTTTGCCGAAAAGCTAATTATAATACTTTAGGCTCGCCGCCGTTAAGACGCTTCGATGCCGTATTCCCGCTGGTATTGCTGTATACGGTCCAGATCCCCGGATCTGCCGGATTCCTGCAGGAATTGAACCAGTTCCACCAGCGTTATGATACTTATGACCCGCAGGCCGTGCTTTTGTTCGATTTCCTGAATGGCAGAATGCGGACCCCGGCCGCGCTCCTGGCGGTCCAGGGCGATGGCCACGCCGGCCGGTTCGGCGCCGGCCCGCCGTATCAAATCCACGCAATGGTTGACGGAAGTGCCGGCCGTGATCACGTCATCCACGATAAGGACACGGCCCCGCAGTTCCGCTCCCAGGGTATTGCCGCCCTCGCCGTGATCCTTTTCCTCCTTGCGGTCGAAGCAATAAGGAATGCTTTTATTGAACTGCCGCCACCAGGCAATGCTGACTGCCGAAGCCAGGGGAATGCCCTTGTAGGCCGGTCCGAAAAGCATGTCGAATTCGAGACCGGAGTCATGGATGGCTTCGGCGTAGTAATGTCCCAGCAGGCTCAGGCTGGCGCCGTCGTTAAAGAGGCCGCTGTTGAAGAAATACGGGCTCTTGCGGCCGGATTTGAGCGTAAACTCGCCGAAGCGAAGCACCTGCTTTTCGATGGCGAATTCAATGAACTGTCGTTGATATGGCTGCATGGTCGGGGCTGTCGGCTTTTTGTAACTGTCGTCGATATACGTATCATAGCGTCTTGTTATTCACAGACAAATCGATTCCATGAAAATCATCTCTTTGAATCTGAACGGCATCCGTGCCGCCCACCGTAAGGGGTTTTTCAAATGGATGCACAAACAGAAGGCGGATGTGGTCTGCCTGCAGGAAACCAAGGCGCAGCGTTATCAGCTCGGCGAGGACATACTGGCGCCGCGGGGATATCACGCCTTTTTTAATGATGCGGAGAAAAAAGGCTACAGTGGGGTCGCCCTGTATTCCCGCGAAGAACCGGACAAGGTAACGGATCGGCTGGGCTGGGATTACGCCGACCGGGAAGGACGCTATCTGCGGGCGGATTTCGGCAAGTTGAGCGTTATCTCGCTTTATTTGCCTTCCGGCACCTCCGGTGACGAACGCCAGACGGTCAAATATGACTTCATGGATCGCTTCATGGAAGTCATGAAAAAAATGCGTCGCCAACGGCGCGAATTCATTATCTGCGGGGACTGGAATATCGCGCACAAGGAAATCGATCTGAAAAACTGGCGCAGCAACAGAAAGAATTCCGGTTTCCTGCCGGAGGAACGGGCCTGGCTGGATATGTTGTTTGACAGGGTCGGGATGGTGGATGCCTTCCGGGTCGTCAACCAGAAGGCGGAACAATATACCTGGTGGTCCCATCGCGGACAGGCCTGGGCCAAAAACGTCGGCTGGCGCATCGACTATCAGATTATTACTCCGGGACTAAAGGACAAGGTTAAGCGGACGGCTATCTATACCAAGGAACGTTTTTCCGACCATGCGCCGTTGATCATCGAGTACGACCTTTGAGTGAGGTGTCAGGCGTGAGGAGTAAGGAGTGAAACGACGTTCCTTGTTCCCTGATCCTTCCCCCTGTACTCCTTACTCCTTACGCCTCACCCCTCACCGGGTTCCGCTTTTCCCCCTGTAACATGAAGCCGGGACAGGTAAAGATTTTTCTCCAGTATTGCCGTGGTTTGGTGTAGATTTCGCATCACTTCCACTATTCCTGAAGGAACCATCCTATGGAGCATGAACAACCGCAACCGGCGCCTGCGCCGGTGGACGAGGCGCGTCTGCGTCAATTGATACTGGCGGTCAAACGGCGGGCGCCCATGGACGCCGTGATCCTGCTGGAGCGCGAGGACGATGAGGTGATTGCCGATGTTCTGGAACGACTGGAGCCGGCGCTGGCCATGCGCATCCTGGCAAGCATGGATACAAAACGCAGCGAAAAGCTGACTCCGGACCTGAAAACAAGCGTCGGTGAACAATGGTCGGTCAATCTCGGCTACCCGGAGGACAGTATCGGCCGGCTTATGGAGCCGCCTCCGGAAACATTCAATGCAGACATGACGGTGGCGGAACTGACGCAAACACTGCGCGGCATGGGCGAGGATCACCAGATTGTCTATGCCTATACCGTCGATGAGGACATGCGGCTGCTGGGCGTCGTGGTTATGCGTGATCTGCTTTTCGCGGAGTCTGAGACCCGGCTGGAGGACATCATGCTGCGGGAGCCGTTCTACTTCCGTGCAACCGCATCACTGGAAGACGCCATGCGGGCCGTGCTGCATCGCCACTATCCGGTCTACCCGGTATGCGACGAAGAACGCCGCCTGATCGGTATTGTCCGCGGTTATGCCCTGTTTGAGCGCCGTGCCTTTGAGCTGACTACCCAGTCGGGACGCATGGTCGGCGTCGAGCGGGAGGAGCATGTCTCCACGCCCTGGCTTCGCTGTCTGTTCATGCGCCACCCCTGGCTGCAACTGAATCTGCTGACCGCATTCGTGGCCGGCGCCGTGGTCGGGCTGTTTGATGAAACCATCGCCCGGGTCGTGGTGCTGGCCGCCTTTCTGCCGGTGCTTGCCGGTCAGTCCGGCAATACGGGCTGTCAGGCCCTGGCCGTCACTCTCCGCAGCATGACCCTGAATGAACTCAAGCCCGGTATGGAGAAACGTCTCGTCCTGAAGGAAGCGATGCTGGGTTGTTGCAACGGCCTGCTGGTGGGACTGGTCGCGGGACTGGCCATGTATTTCTATGCCGGGGCCGTTGGTAGCGGAGCGCCGTTACATCTGGCATTCGTTGTTCTGCTGGCCATGGTGGGCGCCTGTATCGCCAGCGGGGTGATCGGTGTGCTGGTGCCCCTGGTACTCAGGCGGGCCGGCGCCGATCCCGCCACCGCTTCCACCATTTTTCTTACCACTGCGACGGATGTGGTCAGTATGGGTTTGATGCTGATGCTGGCGACAATCCTGGTACTGTAACCGCCAAATACTGAAATAATGCCCATTTAATGCCTGTTTGTGTTATGATTTATAATTGAAAGCCATGAATTTGTCCCCCGTTGATAAAGCGGCTTTTCTCCCGATAGCGTTATCGTGGATACCCAATTATTCTTTTCCGCCTGGATCGTTCCTCAGCCTGACAGGCTGATACAGGAGCATGAAATATAATGTCATTTGAAACATTCGGCCTATCCGACGAAATCCTCCGCGCCGTGGCCTCCGAAGGCTACACGGAACCCACGCCCGTGCAAGGGCGCGCCATTCCCGCGATACTGGCGGGCCGCGATATCATGGCCGGCGCCCAGACCGGGACCGGAAAGACCGCCGGGTTTACCTTGCCATTGCTGCAGTTGTTGTCGACACGGCCGTCCGCCTCGAAACCGGGTCAGCCCCGTGCGTTAATCCTTGTGCCGACTCGTGAACTGGCCGCCCAGGTCGCCGAAAGCGTCCGGATCTACGGTAAACATCTGCCGTTGAAATCCACTGTTGTGTTCGGCGGTGTCAAGATAAACCCGCAGATCGAAAAATTGCGCAAGGGCGTCGATATCCTCATCGCCACCCCCGGCAGGCTGATTGATCATGTCTATCAGAAAAACGTGGATCTCGGCAGTGTCGAATTCCTGGTACTGGATGAAGCCGATCGCATGCTGGATATGGGCTTCATTCCGGATATCCGGCGGATCCTGAAAATGCTCCCGGCAAAACGGCAGACACTGCTCTTTTCAGCCACGTTTTCCGGCGAGATCCGGCAACTGGCCAATACCCTGATGCATGAACCGGAATGGATACAGATCGCAAAAAGCAACTCGGCTGCGGAGAACATCAGGCAGGTCGTTCACCCGGTGGATCGTTCCAACAAGGCCGAGGTCCTGGTGAAACTGATCCTGGACGGGGACTGGCGGCAGGTGCTGGTGTTCGTGAACATGAAACAAAGGGTGGACTGGCTGGTTGATAAACTCGTCAAGGCGGGAGTGTCTTCGGCGGCCATTCACGGTGACAAGAATCAGGGACAAAGAACCAAGGCGCTGGCCGATTTCAAATCAGGCAAAATACGCGTGCTCGTGGCCACGGACGTGGCTTCGCGCGGGCTGGATATCGATGAATTGCCCCATGTGGTGAATTTCGAGCTTCCCGAAGAGGCGGAGAATTATATCCATCGCATCGGCCGTACCGGCCGGGCCGGGATGAACGGGGAAGCGGTATCCCTGATGGCGGCCGATGAGACCCTGCTGCTGGAAGATATCGAGGCGTTACTGGGTATTGAAATCGAGCGCAAGGTTGTGCCCGGCTTTGAACCCGATCCGCGCATTCGCGCCGTCGGTGGTCCGAAACGCCGCCGGGTGCGGGCACCGGAGCCCGAGGCCGTGTCCGATGAGGGCTCTCAAGCGCAGGAAAACAACGAACCCGCCGAACACTGGAGCAAACGTCTTGCCAAGTCGTCCGGCTGAACGGAAAGAATCCGTCCCG
>JBBDSH010000002.1:0-13678 GCA_040905045.1 Gammaproteobacteria bacterium
CCCGGAGGGCGCCGGCCAGGGCCTTTCCCGCTGCGTTGCGCCGGCTTGACAGAGGACCCACTCTGCCGGCGCCACCGCGCCTTGCGGGAAAGGCCCTGGTCCGGCGCTGAATTCATCATCATCCCTGTGTCGAGGTACTAGCCATGGAGGGTTATGGGAGGAGCAACTCGGCGCATCCATGCAACTGGATCCCGGCCAATCCCCCGGATCCAGTCCGGGGCAGGCCCTGGCCGGGATGACGGCTTCGGACAGGGCATGGCCGATGTTGAAGCCCTCTTCACCTTACTGAAAAATGTATAGAAGAGCCAGGGGACGACTCAGGAATCAGCTGCTCTTTCCTTGACGACGGGCGTATCGGTACGCAGCCGCAGCCGCCACTCCTCGATTCGGGCCTCATCCACATCGACCGGATAGGTTTCCTGCGCCTTCTCATGAATCGCTTCACGTATACGATTGGCGGCCTGATTGCGCAAATGATCGCGAACCTGATCGCGCACTTCATCCAGCGCAACCGCACGCCCGGTCACAGTCTCTCCTTTCCTGACAATATGTATACCCTCCTCCGTCCTGACAGGTTCACTGATTTCGCCCTGCTCAAGTTCAAGAATGGGCCTGGCCAGTCCGGGGCGCAGTTCATCCACGTTCACCAGCCCCATATACCCGCCGTTGTTGCGGCTGGGTTCATGGCCCGAGTATTCCAGCGCAGCGCTGGCGAAGCTGGTCTTGCCCGAGCGAATATCCGCGGCGACAGCCTCGGCCCGCTCCCGCACGGATTTTACCTGTTGCTCGTCCATTGCTTCCGTGACGGGCAGGAATACCTGCCAGATATGGACCCGCTCACCCAGGCGGAAACGATCCTGATTCTTTTCATAATATTCCCGTATCTGTGCATCACTGGGAAAATCACCGGCAAGATTATTCCCAATCAGGCGTTTCATATAGACTTCCCGAAGCACATTGTCGGCCGCCCGCTCCATCAAAAAGCGCACATTGCCATCCTCATGCAGATTATTGGCCCGGGCCGCCGCCAGCAGCGACTGATTCCTGGCCTCCTGCCGGATCAATTCACGGAATTTCTCTTCATCGGCCAGCAGGCTGCGGCGCTGCCCGGCATCGGCGTTGGCGAGCAGGTTGCGAACGGACTCAAAGGAGACGTGAGCGCCCTTGCTGCCCCAGGCGCCGACCGGTTCCTGTTCCTCGCCGGCAGTTGCGGCGAGGCTGTCCCCCTCGCCCGGCACATCCCGCCCGTCATGATCGATCGCCGCGGTGTTTGTGTCCCCGGGATTTAAAAGATCCTGGAGTGAGATCAGTCCCCCCTGTTGCAACAGGACAATAACTACAACTACGGCGATGCCGAGCAGGCCGGCAGCGGCAATCTTTGCTCTGGTCATGGAATGGACACCTGCATGGTTGAAGAGATTCGTTTCCCAGAATAAGGAAAATCCGCTCCCGGGGCAAAATTACCGGGCCGCGCCCGGCCGCCGGCGCTCCTGAATCGGTTTTTCCTTATAGAAGAATGGAGTATGATGCTATCTGGACTCACTGCTGCAAGTATGCTTTTATTGAGCGTGGTTTCAGTAGCGGTTCCTTGTGATATACCCGTCTGACGGGAGGTTATCCGCCGACCGCATCTTATTGGGGGTGAGTGTCCGGACACCGGATACGGACAGGGTTATTGCCGATTACCGGAAACCGATATACGACCCGGTTATGCATGTCCGCATGGGTCAAACGATGTTTGTAACTATAACTATACAAACGGTTTAATGGCACCGAAAACAACAAATCTTGCAATCCTCTTCGCGGATGTCAGTGGCAGTACCCGCCTGTTTGAAACACTGGGTGATGCCACCGCCCGGGTCAAAATCGCCGACTGTCTGGAAACCCTCACCGGCGTCACCAAGGAACACAACGGCACCGTTATTAAAACCATCGGTGACGAAATCATGTGTACCTTTCCTACCGCCAACGACGCCGCCCAGGCCGCCTGTGAGATGCATGAGGCCCTGGAGGAAGATATTACCGAAGGCACCGGCGGAGAGAACGTGGTTATTACCATTCGTGTCGGCATGCATTACGGTCCCGCCATACTGGAAGGCGGCGATGTCTTCGGCGATGCGGTCAACGTCGCCGCCCGCATGGCCGCCCAGGCCAAGGGCACACAGATTATTACCTCGCTGAGCACGGTGGAACTGCTGGATCCGGTCCTACGGGCCAGCACCCGGTTTGTCGACAAGGCACCTATCAAGGGCAAGAAAGAGGAAATCGAGATCTATGAACTCATCTGGCAGGAAGAAGACGTCACCAGGATGGCGACCGGCCTGCTGTCCGAGGAAAAAAGACCGGAAGTCCACCTCAAGGTCCGCTACAACGATAAAGAGCTCATTTTGAACAAGGAACGATCCAACATAGTCATGGGCCGCAGCCAGGCCTGTGACCTTTCGGTGAACGAGAAACTGGCATCAAGACAGCATGTCCGCATTGAAATGCGCCGGGACAAGTTTTTCATCATAGACCAGAGTACCAACGGTACCCACGTCAAGCTGGACGATGCGGATGAGGCATTCCTGAGACGCGAAGAAATGCCGCTGACCGGCAACGGCCGGATCAGCTTGGGCAAGTCCTTCGCCGAGGGCCCGTCCGAGGTGGTCAGTTTCAGCTTTGATACCTGATTGAACATGTTTTTTACGAGTATCTCATCAGGGGACAAAACAATCATGCGGCCGGACTAGACATGTCGTCACCCAACCCGAATACTTCCCGACTGAGTGTCACCTCTTACGGCATGACCGATATGGGCAGGGTCCGTAAGCATAATGAAGACAATCTGCTGGAACGACCGGAAATCGGATTATGGGCCGTGGCCGACGGCATGGGCGGGCATGCCAAGGGAGATATGGCCAGCCAGATGATCGTCGATTCGCTGAAACGCGTACATGAAGGCACCACCCTGACCCACTACATTGACGATATCGAGGATCGTATTCTCGAAGTCAACAAGCAGCTCATCGAGATGGCCAGTTCGGGCAAAAAGCAGCTTACTATCGGCAGCACCATCGTTATCCTGCTGACCTATGGCGACTATTATGTCTGCATCTGGGCCGGAGACAGCCGGCTCTACCGCCTCCGTGACAAGGAATTACGACAATTGTCCACTGATCACTCCCAGGTGGAAATGTATGTGGAGCAGGGATTGATCAGTCGTGAAGAAGCGCTCTCGCACCCGCACGGCAACATGATTACCCGCGCCGTGGGCGCCACCGGGGACTTGTATCTCGAAATGGATATTCAGAAGCTCGCCAGACATGATCGTTTCCTGCTGTGCAGCGACGGTCTGACCAAGCATATCAGCGACCTGGAACTGCAGGATTTTCTCATGAAGGGCACGGCGGAAGAATGCTGTAAACACCTTATAGAGACAACGCTGTCGCGTGGTGCCGGCGATAACGTAACGGCAATTGTTGTCGATATTGAGTAAACTGTGAAATCTGTCCTGGAGGAATGTAGAAATGGCTGATTTCAAGACCGCGCTTGATGCCCTGGCCGAAGGCAAACTGAAACTGGAAAAACTCAGCAAGCAGCTGGACAAGCTGTTGCAACAGAATCCCCGTCACGCCCTGCGTATACTTGAGCAACTGGATGAAGCCTACAGCCAGGAAAAAATCGGCGACCAGGACTACGCCGCCCTGAAGCGACAGGTCAATGAGTACCGTCGTCAGCACGCCAGGGAAACCGAAACCGGGGAAGCCGGCGCCGATTCCACCGTTTTCGCCCGGGACGACGCCGGCCCCGAACAGGCGGCATCCGCGGGGGGCGATGAAGGCGAAACACAGAGCCATGAAGCCACCCGCGTCATGGACGAGGAAGAGAAAAGCGGAGACCAGGACACTCCCTCCGGAAACTCGGTGGACTTCGACATCAGTATGGATCAGTCCGATACTTCGCCGTCGGTCGGCTCCGCCACCGGTCCGACCAGTACGGCCTGGGAAGAACCGCGCCAGGCCGACTCCGCCGAGGGCCGGGAAATGGGGCCGGGGGACGTTATCAAGGAACGTTTCAAGCTCATGGACGTGCTTGGTGTCGGCGGCATGGGCAAGGTCTTCAAGGGCATCGACCTGCTCAAGGAGGAAGCCAAGGACAAGAACCCGTATGTCGCCATCAAGCTGCTGAACGAGGATTTCAAATCTCATCCGGAGGCTTTCATCTCCCTGCAGCGTGAATCCTCGCGCCAGCAGAAACTGGCCCATCCCAACATTGCCACCGTCTACGATTTCGACCGCATCGGCGGGCCCGGTACGCCCGTGTTCATCACCATGGAACTCATGGAGGGTCAGCCGCTCAATACTTTCCTGAAAAAGAATGTGCGCAAGCAGGGCGGCCTGCCATTCGACGAAGCCTTCCCTATCGTCAGGCAACTGGCCGCCGCCCTGGATTACGCCCACGAACGGCGACTGGTGCACTCCGACTTCAAGCCGGGCAACGCCTTTCTCTGCAACGACGGCACCGTCAAGACCCTGGACTTCGGCATCGCCCGCGCGGTCAAGAATCCGGTTACCGGCGAGGCGGAGAAGACCCTCTTCGATCCGGGCAAGCTGGGTGCCCTGACCCCCGCCTACGCCAGCCTGGAGATGCTGGAAGGCGAGGAACCCGATACCCGCGACGACATTTACGCCCTCGGCTGCGTCGCCTACGAACTGCTCACCGGCAAGCACCCGTTCAACAAGCTGCCGGCCAATACGGCCCGCGATAACGGACTGGTGCCGGCGCCGGTGAAAGGACTCAACAAGAAACAGAACCGCGCCCTGCGGCACGCCCTCGCCTTCAAACGTGAGGACCGCAGCCAGGACGTGAAGGACTTTATCGAGGAATTCGAGGGCAAGGCCACCTGGTACAAGAACCCCTGGGTGATTGCCGCCGAGATCCTGTTGGTGATTGGCCTGGTCATGATCGGCCCGGCCATGAATTATCTGCACGAACAGGAAATACAACGAACTATTACCGATATCCAGTCCGGTGATAATGAAACCGTCGCACAAATACTGGAGGAGATTCGTTCGCTGGATCGTTCCGATATCAATACCATTACCGACGAAGCCAAGGACACGATCCAGGGATACTATAGCGATCAACTCTCCGGCTTGATCAATACCGCTTCCGACAATTACAACTTTCCTGCCGCGGAAAACGTGCTGCAGGAAATTGCGGAATTCTATCCGGATTCCATATTTCTTGAAAACCAGCGCGCCGAACTGGAATTCAACAAGAAACAGAAAATCACGGACCTGTATCAGGAATACATTGCCGCCCTGGACCCGCAACAGGCGGTCCAGAATCCTGACGCGATTGACAAGACCAGGGAGATCCTGGCCACCATACGCGAACGCATTGATCCGAACCACTCTCTGCTGGACGACCCGAGACCGGCCAATGCCTACCGCCTGGCCGCGCAGCAGGCTTACGAAGACGGCGACTATGAGAAAGCCCTGTCGTTCGTCAGTTCCGGACTTGATACCGCTCCGGAGGATGCCCGCCTGGCCGACCTGCAGACACTGGTACAGAATGCCATCCGCGTCACCGAGTTGAGCGAGTCCCTGGAGGGCGTCCGGGATGAGTTGGCTTCGCTGGAAGATTACAAGCAATATGAGGAAGAAATCACCGAACTGGCCCGCTTGAGTACAAGGGAGGATTCCCCGATTCTCGAAACCCTGGCGGACGGCCTCAGGGAGACTGTGAACACCGAACTGCAGCGCATACTTCAGGACGGCAGCCGGGCCGACGCCGAGGCGCTGGCCGGCGAGATGGATACCCTGCTCAGCGCACTGCAACTGGGTAACGAACTGACACAGATCAAACTGGCCCACCTGAGCGGCGCGGAACGAACCGAGGCCATCAACAACATCGTCGCCGAAAGCAAGTCCGAGATCGAAAGCAGGCTGGCTTCTCCGGATATAGACAGCACACAGTGGGAGGCGGAACTCCTGGCGAACGTGCGTGAACTGGACAGCCTCAAGGAAGAAGACACGGCCATCGCCGGGGACCTGGAGAACATTCGCCGTTCCATCGCCGATTTGTATCTCAAGGAGGCCGAAACCACACTTGAAGCGAACCGGTTTGATGCCGCGGAATCCTACGTCAACCGCGGCCAGCGATTTGCGCCGGACCTGCCGGCCCTGCAGGAAACCGAAACCAGGGTAGCCAGTGCCAGAGCGGAATTCGAACGACAGCAACGCATCAATGATCTGAAAGAACAGTTCGATTACCAGACCGAGGCCGATCGCGTCGCCGAGGCCAACGATATCCTGGATCAACTAAAACAGGAACTGCCCGAGGATGATCCCTATATAACCACCGAAGCGCCCGCCAAGCTGGCCAACAGTTACTCCCGTCTGGCGGAACGGCGTGCCGAAAACGGCGAATACGCATCCGCCCTGCAACTGGCCGAGGCCGGCCTGGAACTGGCGCCCGATAACCGCGTATTGCGGGCCATCCGCAATGAGTATCGTGTGGAGGTCAACATCACCGAACTGGGCGAAACCTTCCGCAACGCCACCAGCTTCAGTGCGGATCAGGTTGTTGAATTATCGCGCAAAGTCAATGAAATCGAGCAGGGTGCGCCGGGCCGTTATAATGATTTCCGCCGGGAGTCCGAGGCCATCCTCGCGGAACGCATTAACAACCTGGCCCAGACCGACGAAAACGCGGCCGCCGCGCTGGCCGATGCCGCATCGAGTATCTTCCCCACCAGCAGTGAACTGGCGGACCTGACGGAGCAATTCCAGCTCGAACCCTGGCCCCAGCAAGCCACCGCCAATGCAGCGCTCAGCGCCGGTGAATTGAGTCGTGCCAACAACATCCTGCAGGAGGCCATGGACGGCGAGTATGCCGGTCATCCCCAGGTGATCGACTTCCAGGAGGAACTCAACAGCCGCATGCAACAGGCCAACGACTCCTTTGAAGCCTACCAGCAGGCGCAGGCGGAGGCCGGTGACAGCTATAACAATCTGCGCCAGGCCAAGCGGCTGCTGCAAAGAGCCCAGGCCCTGTGGGTGGACAACCCGGATTACGACAGCGCCGAAAACGAGATCGATCAGCTCATTGCCAATGCACCGGACAACCCCGCCAAGCGCGTCATACGGCGTGAGGAAGTGGATATTGCTGCGGCTTCGGGATCATCCGGCGATCAGCAGGAAGCCGAGAAATGGCAGCCCGTCTCCAGCGGCCGTGAGTGCAATTCCGCGCTGGCGGGGCATGGCTCAAGAGCACGGGCCATCTGTTACGACCTGGTCAATACCGGCTGGCGCGGGCCGCTGATGGTGGTTGTTCCCCCGGGCGGACCTCTTGACAAGGAATTCGCCATCGGCAAATACGAGATATCAGTCGGTGACTGGAGTAAATACTGCGCCCTGACCGGCCGCTGCAAACCGGAAACCAACAAGGAGAAGTTCGACGATCCGGTAACCGGTGTCACCCTGAAACAGGCCCAGGAATACGTCGACTGGCTGTCGGAACGCACCGGCAAAACCTACCGCCTGCCCAACGCCGATGAATGGCAATACGCGGCGTCCGTCGGCGGCAAGCTGACACCGGATTCGGATGAGTTCCGATCCATCAAGGGCACCCTGAATTGCCGCGTCACGCTGGGTGACAAGGTCCTGAAAGGCACCGGCATTACCAGCATCAAGTCCGGACGCTCGAATGAATGGGGCCTGAAGAACTTTGTCGGTAACGTGCAGGAATGGGTTATGGGTTCCGACGGCGTTACCGCCGTCGGCGGCGCCTACTCCGATGCCATTAACAATTGCGATTTGAGCAACGCGCGTTCTCACGATGGAGGAGCGGATGACACTACCGGATTCCGGGTTATTCTGGAAGAAGTGGGTTAATCGGGATCCGGCATGTCTGACAAGACGCTGCGACAACTGACACGAGCCTACGCCAAGGGCGATCTGGACCGGGATCAATATAGGAAAGCCCGGGCCGAATTGATAAACGGCATCCTGGCAGGCGACATTACCGTACCGGAAAAGGACTACGCACCACCGGTCAAGCCCCGTTCCGTGGAAGATACCGTCGAGGAAGTGACCGAACGCAAATCCCGGGAGAAAAACCCGGACGGATATCCGGAAACCGAGCCCGCCCGCAAGAAGCCTCCGTACCCGGAAGAACGTTCACAGGCAGCACCGGCGGCGACAGGAAACCTGCCGCTTTGGGTCGGCGTTGCGGGTGTCATCGTTATTGCCGGGCTTGTCTATATTCTGTTGCCGGATTCCTCCCGGGAAAACGACGCATCCCCCGGAACCGCGGAACCGACGGCCGATTCCGGTAACACGGCGGAGACAACCCCGGAAGTGGCAACCTCGGAAGCGCGCAATCTTGTTCGAGCCTTCCTGCAAGAACGCTCCTGGACCCGGGAAAGCATTGAAAGCTTCGTCTCGACCTGGCAGACACTGCCGGTGGATCAACGCCAGGCCGTTCGCGGTTCGGTGGAGATGAGCAGGCTTGGTAATGCGATCTATAAACAGTTACTGGCCGAAAAAGCCCTGTCCAATCTGGATGATGGAAACCTGGCACTGGAAAAACAAAAACTGCTCGTGAATTTCGCCCGGGAAATGAGGATCGACGACCCCCGCATCACCATGCCTGCAGAGACGGATCAGGAGTAGTGGCTCAGACGGGGAGTGAGCAGGACACCGGCGAAGCGAAACCCGCCAAACAAAGCGCACAATCGTTACGACAGGTTTCGCAAACAACGTTCAACCTGTTCCCTACAGTTCATCCATATCTTCCTCGAAATACAAATCGTCCTCGAAAGGATACTCGGTCATTCCCCGATCGTGGATCTGGTTGTTGCGACGCTGAAAAAAGGCATCCTTGGTGAACTCATACGGATCCAGGGCCGCTTCCTTGATCAACTGTTCGGTCCCAAGCAAATCAGCCTTGAAATCGATGACGGCCAGCGTCATCAGTCCCGTTCGGGTAATGCGATCATCAATTACATACATCAGCGGACTGAACAGGGCGGTATCGACTCCGAAACCGGCCACATCACGAACCGTCGAGGGGCCAAACAAGGGGATCACCAGGTAGGGCCCGGACCCGGACCCCCAGACAGCCAGGGTCTGGCCGAAATCCTCGTTATGCCTGGGCAGGCCCATGACCGTTGATACGTCGAAAAAGCCGCCTATACCAATCGTCGTATTAAAGACCACGCGGGCAATGTCGGACACCGCCTGACCCAGCTTGAATTGCAGGATATCATTGACGATGACCGAGACATCATCGAGATTGCTGAAGAAATTGGTAATGCCCCGGTCCAGGAAATCCGGCGTAATATCATTATAGGTTTCGCCCACCGGCTCGAAGAATTGTTCGTTCATGTAGTCGTTGAAATCGGTCACCGAACGATTGAATCCCTCGTACGGGTCCCTGGGATCGCCGCTGCCGCCGGTGGTGGCGCAACCGCTGAAAAGACCGATGACAATCAGAAAAAGAACAGCCCTGCAAGAATACCGCACAGGAGGATGCGTCATGATACAGTTCCCTGGATTGTGCCCGCTCGACAGACAGGCATCTTGATTATTGTTTTTCTGCAAAACGCAATTCGATTCCGAGACTACAACATCATGATGTTAAAATCCATCCACCAGCCGGGTACGGGTCCGGCGTACCGAGGGCATAAATTTCACAAATGACTCTGACTCGTGACAACGTGGATGCGGAAGAGGTGGCCAGGTTTGAAAGCCTGGCCGCGGACTGGTGGGATCCCGACGGCAGTTTCCGGACATTGCATGCCATCAACCCGGTTCGGCTTGTATTCATCGAATCGGCTGTAGATTTGCGGGGCCGTCGTGTTCTCGATATCGGCTGCGGCGGCGGGTTGCTCAGCGAGGCCATGGCCGCAAGAGGCGCCCGTGTCACCGGTATCGATCCCGGTGAAGCGGCTATCCGCACCGCCAGGGAACATCTCGCCGGCCTGGACGTGGAATACCATGCCTGCACGCTGGAGAGTTTCGCTGACAAAGAGCCGGCGCCGTTCGATATCATCACCTGCATGGAACTGCTTGAACACGTACCGGACCCGGATGCCCTGGTCGCGCGCACCGCATCCCTGTTGAAGCCGGGCGGTCACCTGTTTCTGGCAACGATTAATCGTAACCCGCAGGCCTGGTTGACCGCCGTCGTCGGCGCCGAATATCTGCTCAGGCTGCTGCCGCGCGGCACCCATGACTATGCCCGCTTCATTCGTCCCTCGGAACTGGCCGCCTGGCTGCGGCAGGCCGGTTTCCGCGTGGTAACCATCAACGGCATGCAATACCTGCCTCTGCTGAACCGGGCCTTCCTGACCCGCCGGCCAACGGTGAACTACCTGATCCATGCCCGGCTCCCGGACTGAAACGAAAAAACCCGCGCCGGGACTGATCCTTTTCGATCTGGACGGGACCCTGGCCGACACCGGGCCGGATCTGGCCGACGCCCTCAATCGTTTACTGGAGGAATGTGATCGCCCGCCCCTGCCTTACGCGACCATCCGGCCGGTGGTTTCCATGGGCGGAGCCGCGCTCATCAGCCTGGCCTTCCAGATAGACGACAGCCGGTCGGAATTTGAGGGGCTGCGCCGTCGCTTTCTGGATTTTTATCTTGAGGACATCGCCCGTCATACCCAGTTATTCCCCGGCATGGAAACCGTACTGGAACGGATTGAAACAACTTCCCGACACTGGGGCATCGTCACCAATAAACCGGCCTGGCTGACCGATCCGTTGATGCAGGCACTGGCCATGACCCGACGGGCGCGCTGTATCGTCAGCGGCGATACCCTCCCCTTTCGAAAACCCCATCCGGAACCGCTGCTCCATGCCTGCCGGGTGGCGGGTTATCGTCCCCGGGATGCCATTTACGTCGGCGACGCCCGCCGTGACGTGGAGGCGGCCCATGCCGCCGGTATTCCGGCTTACGTGGCCCGCTACGGTTATATCCCGTCGGATGACGACCCCGGCGGCTGGGGCGCGGAGGCCCTGATCGATTCGCCCATGGAACTCCTGCAGATGATGGAATGAACGACTATTGCCGGAACAAGGCCGCCCCCGAGGGCTCGAATCTGTATTACGCCTGTCTGTATCAGACCCCGGCCATACGGCAAAGACTCTTTGCTCTGTTCGCCTTGTACTATGAATTGCAGGAAGGGCTGCTCTCGGCCTCGGATCCGGGCGTCAGCCGCATCAAGCTGGAATGGTGGCGGGAGGAACTGGCCCGTCTGGGAAGAGGCGAAGCCCGCCACCCCGTGACCCGGGCCCTGCAGCCGTTGCTTGAACAGGGCGAGATTACCCCCGGTCCCCTGAACTCATTGCCACCGGCCATGGAATCCCTGCTGTCCATGCCGGCGACGGAGACGGACGGCTGGCACCAGGTCGGCGGTATCGGTGATTTCTGGCAATGCGCGGCCGCCGCTTCCGGCCCCGTCACCGATACGGAGCGGGATCTGGCCGCCGCCACCGGCTCCGCTGTCGCCCGGCTGGAGCTGTTGCAGAACCTGCGCCGTCTCCTGGCCCTGGGCTTTAACCCGCTGCCCCGGCAGACACTGGCGGAATCGGGACTGTCCGGAGAAGAATTGATGGGCGATCCCGTTTCCGAACAATCACGCGCTCTGGCGTCTGCGTTGGTGACCACCGTCCACAACGATCTGGAAGCGTGCTACAGAAGCGGGAAACGGCCCGGCCGGCATATGCTGTTCGTACTGATCATGAACCGGATAGCCGCCGCCACCTGCGAGGAAATCGCCCGCGACGGCCACCGGATCCTTTCCCGCAAACTGGCCCTGACCCCGATCCGGAAACTCTGGATCGCCTGGCGAACCAAATACGCCAGATTGCTACCCTGATTCGGCGCGTGGTCGCGTCTCCCACTAGCACGGTTCTACCGCATTGATAAACCCTGGAAGTGGGAGCGGTCACTGGCCGCGAACCGGAATAAAGCTGGGTATCCCGTATTGCCTTACGCTCCATCCGGCTCCCAAGACTGTATGCCCATTTCGCTTTTCACTCTTTACTTTTTACTCTTTACTCGTTTGCGTTATAACGTAAACGAACGCGTAGGCGGCGTAAGGTATCCGCATCCGTATTCCATGGCGTAAAAACAAACGGGAATAATTTGCCGCCTTCTTCATCACGAACGGTCAGAAAAACCAGATTGGCATGGAGTATCTGGCCTGATACCGGCATGACGGCACGGGTTTTCCCCGTCGCCTCGATCAGGAACCAGTCGCCGCGCCGGTTGAGTACCAGTTGCAGACCGGAACGAGCCAGGACACCCCGTATGGTGAGCAGGCCACTGACCGCAATCAGCAGGCTGGACATGCTTTTCAAAAGTACCGGCAACGACGAGAAGAAAACACAAAGTATCGCGCCGAAATGGACGATTGATATGGGGATAATCAGGGCCGTGAATGGCAGGGAACGCAGGTACAGCGGCAGCAGAAACCCCCTGGCCTTGACGGACCGGAGCGGAGGGTCTTTCTTGCAATCCCTTGTTGAAAAAAACATACTTTGCGTCCGTTCATACCCGTATTCATGATAACCGACAATGAGTAAAAATACCCCCACAGATTGTGGTAATATTACGGAAAACGAAAACAAGAATCCGCCGAACCGTCGGCAACCGGCTGTCAAGGAGCCGATGCCAAAAGAGGTTGGCGGCCGTTCCGGACCGGAACCCACCCGCTACGGTGACTGGGAATACAAGGGGCGTTGCATTGACTTTTGACCCTGGATTTTCGTTCTTGTTGTCATAATTTCCGGTATTTTGAACGAGGCAGGCAAATGAGTGCACCACAGGGTCCGCTTTCACCACATCTGCAGATTTATAAAAAACAGCTTACCTCCGTGCTTTCCATTACCCATCGGGCAACGGGTGTCTTTTTAAGCCTGGGGGCATTGCTGTTGTGTTTCTGGCTCGTGGCCGTCGCGGCCGGCCCCGATCAATTCGCCAGGACCAGCGCCCATATCCAGGCCTGGTACGGCCGGATCCTGTTGTTCCTGTTTTGCCTGTCCTTTTACTACCATCTCTGCAACGGCATCCGCCACCTGTTCTGGGACGCGGGACTGGGACTGGAACTGGATACCACTTATCGCAGCGGTTATGCCGTGGTCATCGTTTCAATTCTGTTGACGCTGCTTACCTGGTACGCGGGAGGCGCACTATGAGCCTGCGCACGCCACTCGGCCGGGTCCGGGGCCTGGGTTCCGCCAAGGAAGGTACCGCGCACTGGTGGCAGCAACGCCTCACCGCGGTGATATTGATACCCTTGTCCGTCTGGTTGATGGTAACGATCGTCAGCCTCACCCGCCTCAGTCACGCCGTCGTGACCGCCTGGATGGAGTCTCCCCTAAACGCCGTGCTGCTGATCATTCTCATCCTCACCCTGTTCCACCATGCTCAACTGGGCGTGCAGGTGGTCATCGAGGATTACATACACTCGGAATGGCAGAAGCTGGGCTGCATTATCCTGGTCAAGTTCCTCGCCCTGTTTGCCGGTCTGGCGTCGATTCTGGCCGTTCTGAAAGTATTCCTGGGGTTCTAGTACCTCGACACAGGAATTATGATGAGTTCAGTCAATCCAAAAGCGGTCAGTGCAAGGCGTTTTCTCGCAGGCATAGTGGGCCTATGGCAAGAGAAAACAACG
>JBBDSH010000003.1:0-13636 GCA_040905045.1 Gammaproteobacteria bacterium
GCCGGCGCCGCCGCGCCTTGCGGGAAAGGCCCTGGACCGGCGCTGAATTCATCATAATTCCTGTGTCGAGGTACTAAATGACAATATTATCCCATGGATAAACGATACGACCCGGCCGCACTCGAGTCCGCAATCCAGCGACGCTGGGAAGAAACCGGCAGCTCCCGATCAACTGAAAATACAGACCGTGAGAAGTTCTACTGCCTGTCCATGTTCCCCTATCCCAGCGGCAAGCTGCACATGGGCCATGTGCGCAACTACACCATCGGCGACGTTATCAGCCGTTACCAGCGCATGCAGGGACGCAATGTTCTCCAGCCCATGGGCTGGGACGCCTTCGGCCTGCCCGCCGAGAACGCCGCCATGGACAACGGCATCCCGCCGGGCAAGTGGACCCGGGACAATATTGCCTACATGAAGCAGCAGCTGAAATCCCTGGGCTTCGCCATTGACTGGGAAAGGGAGCTGGCTACCTGCGACCCGGATTACTACAAGTGGAATCAATGGCTGTTCCTGCGCATGTTGGAGCGCGGCATTGCCTACAAACAGACCCAGGTGGTCAACTGGGATCCGGTGGACCAGACCGTGCTGGCCAACGAACAGGTCATCGACGGTTGCGGCTGGCGCACCGGCGCACCGGTGGAAAAACGCGAGATCCCCGGCTACTACCTGAAGATCACGGATTACGCCGAGGAACTGCTTGACGATCTCGGCAGGCTGGAAGGCTGGCCGGAACGGGTCCGGACCATGCAGGCCAACTGGATCGGCAAAAGCCATGGGGTACGGCTGGCCTTTCCGTATGAAGTGGACGGCAAACAGGACAAGCTGTGGGTATTCACCACCCGCGCCGATACCGTCATGGGCATCACCTTCTGCGCCGTCGCCGCCGAACACCCGCTGGCCGAGGCCGCCGCGGCGAAGGATCCGGAACTGGCTGCCTTTGTCGAGGAGTGCAAGCGCGGGTCGGTCATGGAGGCGGACCTGGCCACTATCGAGAAAAAGGGCATGCCCACCGGCATGCACGTCACCCATCCGCTCACCGGCGAGGCGATCCCGGTCTGGGTGGGCAATTACGTCCTCATGACCTACGGCGAGGGCGCCGTCATGGCGGTGCCGGCCCATGACGAGCGGGATTTCGAATTCGCGAAGCACTATGGCCTGCCCGTGAAACAGGTCATCGACATCCCCGGCAAAACCTTTTCAACCGATGGCTGGCAGGACTGGTACGCCGACAAGGAAAACGGCATCTGCATCAATTCCGGCAAATACGACGGCCTGGATTATGAAAAGGCCACCGACGCCATCGCCGTTGATCTGGAAGCCAAAGGCCTGGGCGAGAAACAGGTGCAATGGCGCCTGCGCGACTGGGGCATCTCGCGCCAGCGTTACTGGGGCTGCCCCATACCCATTATCCACTGCGAGGACTGCGGTGACGTGCCGGTGCCCGACGATCAACTGCCGGTGGTGCTGCCGGAAGACTGTGTGCCCGACGGCAGCGGCAATCCCCTCAACCGGCGCGGGGACTTTATCAACGTCGACTGCCCGGCCTGCGGCAAGGCGGCGCGGCGCGAGACCGACACCATGGACACCTTCGTCGATTCGTCCTGGTATTTCATCCGCTACTGCTGCCCGGATAACGGCGGCGCCATGGTGGACGATCGGGTCGATTACTGGATGCCGGTGGATCAGTACATCGGCGGTATCGAACACGCCATTCTGCACCTGCTCTATTCGCGCTTCTGGAACAAGGTCATGCGCGATCTGGGTTTGATTAAATGCGATGAGCCCTTCCGGCGTTTATTGACCCAGGGCATGGTGCTGAACGAGATCTTCTACCGCAAACAGGACAACGGCCGCATGCGCTATTACAACCCGGCCGAGGTGGAAGTCCGGGCGGATGAAAAGGGCCGGCGCAGCGGCGCCATTCTCATCGAGGACGGCGAGCCGGTGGAGTCCGGCGGCATCGGCACCATGTCCAAGTCGAAAAACAACGGCATCGATCCGCAGGCGTTGATCGAGCAATACGGTGCCGACACCGCGCGCTTTTTCATGATGTTCGCCTCGCCGCCGGAGCAGACCCTGGAATGGTCCGACGCCGGTGTCGAGGGGGCGTACCGGTTTCTCAAACGCATCTGGGTATTTGCCTGCGATAACAACGATATCATCAGGCCTGACTTCAATAATGACTGGACGACATTGTCGGAAGATCATCGCGACCTGCGCCACCACATACATGCCTGTCTCAAACAGGGCAACTACGACATGGAGCGGCAGCAGTTCAATACCGTGGCATCGGCGGCCATGAAGATCTCCAATTACCTTCACGAGATTGACACACAAGAACGCGAAAGCGCCGCCGCGGTCATTTCCGAGGGATTCTCCATGCTCCTGCGCATGCTCTCGCCCATCACCCCGCATGTCTGTGATCATCTCTGGCGCGAACTGGGTTACGGCGACAATATCCTCACGGCCCCCTGGCCGCAGCCGGATGAAAACGCGCTGGTGCAGGATGAGGTGGAAATGGCGGTGCAGGTCAACGGCAAGCTGCGCGGCAAGGTCCGTGTCCCCGCCGCGGCGGACCGGGAGGAAATCCAGGTACAGGCCCTGGCCAACGACAACGTGTCCCGCTACATCGAAGGCAGGGAGATAAAAAAAGTCATCGTCGTGCCCGGGCGGCTGGTGAACATTGTTGTTGCCTGAGATAATACGATTCATTCACTGCGACCCACCGGACCGATTACCATGCGTATTGCCTGGCTTTTTATGCCCTTGCTTCTTCTTACCACCGCCTGCGGGTTTCACCTGCGGGGGTCGCAGCCCCAGGCCGAGGTGGACGCCGTCTCCAGTCTCTACATACGCGCCGACCGCGCCGGTAATATCGCCGGGGAAGTGACCGCCCAGTTGAAACAGGCCGGCATCACGATCACATCCGAAACCGGCCAGGCGGAATACACGCTGACCCTGGCCAATGAACGGTTCGACAGGGACGTGCTCAGCGTCTCGGCCCAGACGGGCAAGGCGGAAGAATACCGTTTAATCATGACCGTACAGATGTCGGTGACCCACAGGGACGACGGTCTCCTGCTGGACAATGACATCGCCGAGGTCACGCGCGATTACACTTTTGATGAAGACGCGGTCCTGGGCAAGTTCTCGGAAGAACAGGTGCTTCGGGAAGAAATGACCCGGCGCGCCGCCTCCCAGATCGTCAGCCGCCTGAATGCGACGGCCCGCAACAGATAAAGGCGCCTCCTCCGGATAATCATGCGGCTTCGCCCCGAACAACTCACCGCCCACCTGGAAAAGTCATCTCTCGCCACGGTTTATTTCCTGAGCGGGGACGAACCTCTGCAGATGCTGGAGGCGGAAGACGCCATCCGCCGGCGGGCGCGGCAGGAAGGCGTCGATGAACGCATCGTCTATCAGGTGGAGCGCGGTTTTGACTGGGATCAGCTGGCCCAGGACGGCGCCAACCTGTCCCTGTTTTCCAGCCGGCGCCTGATTGAACTGCGACTCGGCACGCAGAAGCCGGGCAAGGCCGGCGGCGAGGTACTGACGAACTGGGCGGCGAAACCGGATAACGAGGATATCCTGGTGATCACCGGCGCCAGGCTGGACCGCCAGGCCCAGCAGGCACGCTGGTTCAAGGCCCTGGACAAGGCCGGCGTCATCGTCCAGATATGGCCGGTGGACGCAACCCGGCTGCCGGACTGGATCCGGCAGCGCATGAGCGCCATGGGCCGGAACATGGATCGGGACGCGGCGGAACTGATTGCCCAGCGCACGGAAGGCAACCTGCTGGCGGCCCGGCAGGAACTGGAAAAACTGTGCCTGCTGCTGGATAAAAACGACATCGGCCTGGAGGATGTCATGCATCACGTGGTGGACAGTACACGCCATGACGTCTTTGCATTAATCGAGCATGTGCTTCTCGGCCGGACACGCCGCGCCGCCGCCATGCTGCGAGGCATGCGCCGGGAAGGGACCGAACCCCTGAGCCTGTTCGGCGCGCTCATGTGGGAGTTTCGCCGTGTCTGTTCCATGGCCGCCAGAATCGCGGACGGCGCGAGCCGGGAACAGGTATTCAAGGAGTATCGCGTCTGGCAGCAACGCCAGAAAGCGCTGGGCGCGGTGTTGCAGCGTTTCAGCCCGCGGGAATTCGGCCATCTGCTCAGCGCCGCCAGGGACGTGGATCGCAGTCTCAAAGGGGGCGGCCTGGAGGACCCCTGGACCGCCCTGGAGGATTTCTTGTTCCGCATAGCCGGTGAGCGGTTACAATTCCAGACAGATGTATGATTGATATATGAAAACCTGAGTGGATATTGCGAGCAGATGAACGCCGTCGACATCAAGACCTACATGCAGGAACTCGGACGGCAGGCGCGCGCCGCCGGCCGCTTGCTGGCGCGTACGCAGACCGGTGTCAAAAACGCCGCCCTGGAGGCCATTGCCGCCCGGCTGCACGCGGAGCGCCGATCCCTGCTGGAAGCCAACAGCCGCGATATGCAGGCCGGTGAGGCCAATAATCTGGAATCGGCCCTGATGGACCGGTTGGAACTCACCGACGCCCGCATCGACGCCATGATCGCCGGGCTGGAACAGGTAGCGAAACTGGAAGACCCCGTCGGCGGCATCACGGATCTTCGATACCGTCCCAGCGGCATCCAGGTGGGCCGCATGCGCGTTCCCCTGGGCGTGGTGGGGATCATTTATGAGTCCCGGCCCAACGTCACCGTCGACGCCGCCGCCCTGTGTCTGAAATCCGGCAACGCCGCCATACTGCGCGGCGGTTCCGAGGCGATTTACAGCAACCGCGCCATCGCCGCCTGCCTGCGGGCAGGCCTGGAGGAAGCCGGTCTGCCCGGAGAGACGGTCCAGGTCGTCAACATAATTGATCGCGAGGCCGTGGGCGAACTTATCAGCATGCCGGAATACGTGGATGTCATCGTGCCGCGCGGCGGCAAGAGCCTGATCGAACGCATCAGCCGGGAGGCGACAGTGCCGGTGATCAAGCATCTGGACGGTATCTGTCACGTCTATGTTGACGATGCGGCGGATATCGACAAGGCAATCATCATCGCCTACAACGCCAAGACACAGCGTTACGCTACCTGCAATACCATGGAATGCCTGCTGCTGGAGGAATCCATTGCAGAAGCCGTGCTGGAGAAACTCTGGCCCCTGTACCGGGACGCCGGCGTGGAGATCCGCGGCTGTGAACAATCACGCAAATTGGTCCCCGAGTTCAAGGCGGCGACCGAGGAAGACTATGCCACCGAATACCTGGCGCCCGTCCTGTCACTGAAGATTGTCGCCGGCCTCGACGAGGCCATGGCGCATATCGAACACTATGGATCGAAACATACCGACTGCATCGTCACCGAGGACTTTAATGCGGCGCGGCGCTTTCTCAACGAGGTGGACTCCAGCTCGGTCATGGTCAACGCCTCGACGCGTTTCGCCGACGGTTTTGAATACGGCCTCGGCGCGGAAGTGGGTATCAGCACCGACAAGTTTCACGCCCGCGGCCCGGTGGGGCTGGAGGGCCTGACCTCGCAGAAATACATCGTCATCGGCGATGGACACATACGGCAGTGACAAGTAACAAGTTATAAGTTACAAGTAAAAAACACAATATGGAAACCCGGATTACTCGCCATTTGAAACCATGCCCTTCCTTGTCACTTATGACTTGTAACTTATGACTAAAATGCCTGTCGGCATTTTGGGAGGAACATTTGACCCGGTGCATCACGGCCACCTTCGGCTGGCACTGGAAACGCTGGAACTGGCCGGTCTGGATCATGTCAGGATGGTACCGCTGCATACCCCGCCCCATCGCGGACAACCCGTTGCCGCCCCTGAACAACGGCGGGAAATGCTGCGGCTGGCGCTGGAAGGCATCGACAGCCTGATACTGGAGGACTGTGAACTGCGGCGAGAGGGGGTTTCCTATACCATCGACACCCTGCAGGAAATCAAAGCGTGCATGCCGGACCGGCACCTGTGCCTGATCATGGGCATGGATGCCTTGCAGTCACTGAACACCTGGCACCGCTGGCGTGCCATTCCGAAAAGCGCCCATATCATCGTGGTGGAGCGGCCGAACGAGACCATGCGGGAGACGGAACCGGGAGTGGCGGCGCTGCTCGGGAGCGCGGCGACGACGGACTCCGCCGTTCTGCAGGAAAAGGAGTCCGGCGCCATTCTGCGAATCCGTATACCGGCGCTGGATATTTCATCAACCCGCCTGCGGGAAATGTTCGCGTCGGGCCAAGATCCCCGCTTCCTGTTACCTTCACAAGTACTGGAATTCATTTACCATGAAAATCTTTACGTCTCGGAACAAACATGACCAGTGAGGAATTGAAACAACTCGTCATCGGCGCCCTGGAAGAGATCAAGGCCATCGATATCCAGTCTCTGAATGTCACCGGCCTGACAACGGTGGCCGATTTCATGGTCATCGCCAGCGGTACGTCGGACCGGCAGATTCGGGCGCTGGCTGACAATGTGATCAAGGTCGCCAGGGAACACAAGGTTCGGCCCCTGGGGGTGGAGGGTCAGCGTGAATCGGAATGGGTGCTTGTGGATCTGGGCGACGTACTGGTGCACATCATGAACCCGACCACCCGCGCCTATTATCAACTGGAAAAACTCTGGTCGCCGGGAGAGCGCCGGGCCACGACACCGGCCTGATCATGCGTATCTCCGTGCTCGCGGTCAGCCGCCGCCTGCCCGCGTGGCTGGAGACCGGCATCAAGGATTACGCCCGCCGCCTGCCGCCGGAAATAAAACCGGTAATCCATGAAGTCACACCGGCACGTCGCCGCACCGGTGTTTCAGCGGAAAAGAACATGGCGGATGAGGCAAGGCGTCTTCTCTCCGCTCTGCCCGACGGCGTTCGTATCATTATCCTCGAAGAGGGCGGCCGGCAACTGACAACCAGGCAGTGGGCGGAGCAGTTACAGGAATGGCAGCTGGACAACATCAATATTGCCTTTGTCATTGGCGGAGCCGACGGACTCGCTCCCGCCATCCGGGAGATGGCCCATGACAGCCTGTCCCTGTCCACACTGACACTGCCGCATGGCATAGCGCGTCTGTTATTGGTGGAACAACTCTACCGGGCCTGGAGTCTGCTGAACAACCACCCATACCACCGGGAATGATCGTTAAGTCACAAGTGATAAGTAACAAGTTACAAGGAAAGGCGTGGTTCGGGCCTGTAGAATAATCTTCATTACTTCTTATAACTTGTGACTTATGACTTGTTACTGCTTTTTACACTTATAACTTATAACTTGTGACTTCACTATACCTTGCATCGAAATCCCCGCGCCGGCGCGAGTTGCTGGAACAGATCGGCGTGGCCTTCGAGGTCATTGACGTGGACGTTGACGAATCGCAGGAAGAGGATGAATCGCCGTCCGCCTATGTCCGCCGCGTTGCCCTGTCGAAGGCGCGGGCGGGATACATAAAAGCGGCGGATTCGATCCCCGTACTGGCCGCCGATACCACCGTGGTACTGGACGGCCGCCTACTCGGCAAGCCGGGCGACCGGAACGAAGCCGCGGCCATGCTCACCAGTCTGGCCGGCCGCAGCCACGAAGTCCTGACCGCCGTGGCACTGGCGCACACTGAGGAACGGGTCATGCTCAACCGCAGCCGCGTGTGCCTGGCGCCATTATCACCGGACCGCATCGCGGCCTACTGCGACGGCGAGGAACCGTACGACAAGGCCGGCGGCTACGGCATCCAGGGACGGGCCGCGGCCTTTATTACACGACTGGAAGGCAGTTATTCCGGTGTCATGGGACTGCCGCTATACGAAACCTCGATACTGTTGGCCAGTCTGGAAACCATCGAAACCCGGGTGAGTTCATAACCCGCCAAATTGTAAGGAGTGAGGTGTGAGGCGTAAGATAAAACCCCGCTGAATTCACTCCTAACTCCTAACCCCTCACTCCTCACTCGCAGTGGTTGTAATCAACGCCCAGTTGCGTAAACATGATGTGTTCAACCGGCCCGATATCATACTTATAGAACGAACGCACTATGCAGGATACAGCCGACAGCAAACCCCCTGTGATTGGCTGGCGCGAATGGGCGTCGCTGCCCGAACTCGACATTCCCGCCATTAAGGTCAAGGTGGACACCGGCGCCAAGACCTCGGCCCTGCACGCCTTCCAGCTGGAAACCTGGCACGCCGACGATGATCAGGAATACGTCCGCTTCTGGCTGCATCCGCTGCGGCGGCGTGACGACATTGTTATTTGCTGCGAGGCGCCGATCCTGGATCGCCGCGTGGTCAAGGATTCCAGCGGCAACGCCGAAGAGCGCTGCGTGATTCAGACTCCGATACGCATCGGCACGCACCAGTGGGATATTGAACTGACGCTGACCAGCCGCGAAGATATGTTGTTTCGCATGCTGCTCGGCCGCCGCGCCATGGTCGACAGCGGTTTCGTTGTTGATCCCTCTGCCTCGTACCTGGCCGGTAAAAAACCCCGCAAGGCCTATCCTCTGCGACCCAGAAAGAAAAAGGAGACCGCCCAATGAAGATCGCCCTGTTGTCACGCAACTCCAAACTCTACTCGACCCGTCGTCTGATGGAGGCGGCCCGTGAACGGGATCATGAGATCCGGGTTCTGGATCACCTGCGTTGCTACATGAACATCACCTCACACCGCCCCAGCATCCATTACAAGGGCGAAGATCTCAGCGGTTTCGACGCCGTGATACCGCGTATCGGCGCCTCGGTCACCTTCTACGGTACTGCGGTACTGAGGCAGTTCGAGATGATGGGCGTCTATCCCCTGAACGAATCTGTGGCCCTCACGCGCTCCAGAGACAAATTGCGCGCCCTGCAGCTTCTGTCGCGCAAAGGCATCGGCCTGCCCATCACCGGTTTCGCCAACAAGCCCGATGATATCGAGGATCTCATTACCATGGTCGGCGGCGCGCCGCTGGTCATCAAACTGCTGGAGGGAACACAGGGCATCGGTGTGGTTCTGGCGGAAACCCATCAGGCGGCTTCCAGCGTCATCGAATCCTTCCTTGGACTCAAGCACAGTGTCTTGGTGCAGGAATACATCAAGGAAGCCGGCGGGGCGGATATTCGCTGCTTTGTAATCGGCGACAAGGTGGTCGCCTCCATGAAGCGCCAGAGCAAGGAAGGCGAGTTTCGCTCCAATCTTCATCGCGGCGGTTCCGCCAGCCTCATCAAGATCACGCCGGAGGAACGATCCACCGCCGTCCGCGCCGCCAATACCATGGGGCTGAATGTCTGTGGCATCGACATACTGCGTTCCAACCACGGTCCGGTGGTTATGGAGGTCAATTCCTCGCCCGGACTGGAGGGCATAGAAAAGGCTACCGGCAGGGACATTGCGGGCATGATTATTCAGTTCATGGAGAAAAACGCCAAAAAAGGCAAGACCCGGACCAAGGGCAGCCGTGGTTGATGCATTGAAATAGTATGACGAAAAAGAAGATCCGCGACCCCATTACCGTCGGCTACCGCAGCATCAAGCCGGGAGAGCGTGCCTATGTGGAACTGGACATGCCCGGCCTGTTCTCCCAGAGCGGCACCATCATGCCGGTGCATGTTATTCACGGCAAACGCGACGGCCCGGTATTGTTCCTCTCGGCGGCCCTGCACGGCGACGAGATCAACGGCGTCGAAATCATACGCCGGGTGCTGAAACATCGATCTCTGAACCGTCTCAAGGGAACACTCATCGCCGTACCGGTAGTGAATGTCTACGGCTTTCTCTACAAAAGCCGCTATCTGCCGGATCGCCGCGACCTGAACCGATCATTTCCGGGGTCCCAGCAGGGTTCCATGGCCTCGCGTACCGCCAATCTGTTTCTTACCGAAATCGTCAGCAAATGCACCCACGGCATCGATCTGCATACCGGCGCCATTCATCGCGACAACCTGCCCCAGGTACGTGCCCTGATGGATGATCCTGAAACCGAGCGTATGGCCCATGCCTTCCGCGCGCCGGTGATACTCAATACCGAAATTGTGGATGGTTCATTGAGGGCAGAAGTGGAAAAGATGGGTATACCGGTGATCGTTTACGAAGCCGGTGAAGCATTGCGCTTCGACGAGGTAAGCATTCGTGCCGGAACACGGGGCGTCATCGCCATCATGCGGGAACTGGGCCTGTTGCCCCGCACGCGCAGCAAGAAACAGTTCAAATCCATGCTGGGGAAATCCAGCAGTTGGGTACGGGCGCCGAAAAGCGGCGTCCTGCGTTCAATGAAAATGCTGGGGGCGACGGTGAACAAGGGCGACCTGCTCGGCATTGTCTTCGATCCCTTCGGCGAGGCGGAGGAAAATGTGCTGTGTCCCGCGGACGGCATCATCATCGGCCGAACCAACATCCCGCTGGTCAACGAGGGCGAAGCCCTGTTTCACATCGCCCGTTTCAAGAATGCGGATGCGCTTGCCGATACACTGGAGGATTTCCAGTATGAAATGGACCCGACCACGGACGATAAACCGCCGCCGGAACCACCGATTGTCTAGACAAGTTTAAAGTGTAAAGTTGAAAGTAAACAGAACGAGGTGCAGTCGTCTCGTCATGATGGTTTGCTCCTTATGAAACTCCGCTTTTTACCGGGATCATTTCTCAAATAATGCAGCCGCTTCTGGCCATCACTACGCTGTTGGGCGGCATCGGGCTTTTCCTGGTCGGCATGTGGCTGATGACGGACGGTCTCAAACTGGCCGCGGGCCAGGCCTTGCGCGACCTTCTTCACAGCTGGACCAATACCCGTGTTCGCGGTCTCGGCACGGGTTTCATGATCACGGGACTGGTTCAATCCTCCAGCGCCGTGACAGTCGCCACCATCGGGTTTGCCAATGCGGGACTGCTGACGCTGGAACAGGCGATCTGGGTCATCTTCGGCAGCAATGTCGGCACCACCATGACCGGCTGGCTCGTCGTTCTTATCGGTTTCAAGGTGAACATAGAATTCCTCGCTCTGCCGCTTATCGGCATCGGCATGTTTCTGCGGCTGACGGGAATCAAAGCCCGTCGCGCGGCCATCGGTCAGGCACTGGTCGGTTTCGGTCTGTTTTTTCTTGGAATTTCGGTCTTGCAGGAAGGCTTCACGGCTTATGCGTCCGGAATGTCGCTGCCGCCGGTGCGAGGTTCTTTTTTTACCATGCTGCCGGTCTACGTCGGCATAGGACTGATCCTGACCACACTCATGCAGTCTTCCAGCGCCGCCATGGTCATTACCCTGAGCGCCGCCGCCAGCGGATTGATCCCGCTGGGCGCCGCCGCCGCTGTCGTAATCGGAACCAACCTCGGCACCACAACCACCTCTCTGGTATCCGTGATCGGGGCCACCGCCACCGCCAAGCGTGTTGCGGCCAGTCATGTCATGTTCAACCTGATCACCGCATTCGCCGCCGTACTGATACTCATACCCATGCTGGAAATCACAACCCGGCTGCAGGCGTTGTTGCACCTGCCCGACGCGCCCGCGACAACCCTGGCCTTGTTTCACACCGTATTCAATATCCTCGGGGTTCTGCTGGTGTGGCCGGTTGCAAGGCGGCTTACCCGTGTGCTGAAAAAGCGTTTCGTCACACTCGAGGAAATCGCAGGAAGGCCCGCCTATCTTGACGATACGTCACTGGCCGTGCCGGCAGTCGCGGCGGAGGCTCTGCTCAAGGAACTGGAGCGGCTCGGCATCGGCGCCGTTCGTTCGGTGCATGCGGTCCTGGACAAAGATGCCGATTTTAATGGTAATTATCCGGATCCGGCCACGGCAGAATCCCTCGGTACAGCCATCGCCGATTATGTCTCCCAATTAAACCGTACCGATATGCCGGAAAACGTGGCTCGAACTCTGCCGACCATCATCCAGATCACTCAGCAATACGTCATGCTCTGCAACCTGGCCGTGGAAGTCATGAAGCTTCAGGGACAGATGCGGATTAATGATCCGGAGCTGAAACAAGGCATTGACGTTTTCAAGGGTCATGTGTCCGGCATATTCGATCAAATAACCGGTAACATATCCGATGATGATATTGCGCGAATGCAATCCCGACTCGATACCGTCGAGTCCGAATACGAATCATTAAAAGCCGCGATACTGGAGTCGGCCAGCCGCGGCGAACTCGACATGACCAGCGTCGATATACAATTGCAGATTAATAATCTGATACGACGCATGGCCAGACAGATCATCAAGGCCGTCCTGCGATTGCACGATATACGTAATTCCCTTTCGGGCATGGTTCCGGCCGACTCCGGAAAGATGATCGAAAACGACTGAATACCGCAAATTCATTTGCGCGGCGGCGACCGGAAACACATGATTGTATAACCGTTCTATTTGCCGCATGCAACTCGTAATACGATAAAAACACGGCGACAACCGTTCGGCCGTCGCGCCCGGACAAACATTTTCGGAGAACCCTGATGGATACACTCCCGGTAACCACCTTCACCTGGCTGTTGATCCTTTTCTGCATCTCCCAGTCAGCCATGTTCTCCGGCCTGAACCTGGCAGTATTCAGTGTCAGCCGCTTGCGGCTCGAGGTACAGGCCGCCGGTGGAGATAACTCCGCCCGCAATGTCCTGGCACTGAGACAGAATTCCAATTTTATTCTGACCACGATCCTGTGGGGCAACGTCGCCGTCAACGTACTTTTAACCCTGTTGTCGGATTCCGTCATGGCGGGCGTGTCGGCGTTTCTTTTTTCCACTGTCGTGATTACTTTCATCGGAGAAATCACGCCGCAGGCCTATTGCTCCCGCAATGCCATAAAGGTCGCCTCATTGTTCACGCCGGTGCTGCGTTTCTATCAGTTGCTGCTTTATCCGGTGGCGAGACCCACGGCGCGGATGCTGGACTGGTGGCTGGGAAAGGAAGGCATACATTTCTACAGGGAACGCGACCTTCACGAACTTCTCAAGCAGCATATCTCAGGCAGCGAAACCGATATCGGCCGGCTGGAAGGGCTGGGGGCAATGAACTTCCTTACCATGGACGATCTATCCGTAATGCAGGTCGGAAGGGAGGTACATCCGGACAGCATTATTACGCTGCCGGTGGCAAACGGCGTCCCGGAATTTCCGGGTTACCGGCCGGACCACCGTGATCCCTTTCTGCAGGACCTGGCTCGCTCAGGCAAAAAATGGCTGATACTAACGGATGACAACGATGAGCCCCGGTTCGTTCTCGATTCGGACGCCTTCCTGCGTGCCGCCTTGTTCAGCGAGCAACGGGTCGAACCGGTGCATTTCATCCATCGGCCAATGATCGTGCGTGATCCGAAAACGCCTCTGGGGCGCGTTATTCCGCAATTCAACCTCGGCGATACCATTATCGGTAACGATAAAATCGACAGGGACATAATCCTGGTATGGACGGAACAACACCGGCTTATTACCGGCACCGACCTCCTCGATCAATTATTGCACGGCATTACCGGAAGCGGAATTAAAAGCAAAACTGATTGATCTCGCAAAGACGCCAAGAAAAACGAAGTTGCTTCAAAACTTTTCAGATCCTGGCGTCTTCGCGGGTTTAACCCGCATATTGCACGAGGGATCGCGGCTGCTCGCGCAGCTCGCAGCGTGATCCGGCGCCGCTCTGGAGC
>JBBDSH010000004.1:0-13432 GCA_040905045.1 Gammaproteobacteria bacterium
CAGTGCTACAGCACAGGGCCGGGTCATAGATTTGAATGGTTGTCATTGGATATCTTGCAATCGCGCAAAAAATCCTCGTGGGCGGTGCTCTCGACGCCCTCACCAAGGGCGTCGATGTTGAGATGACTGCTCAATTGCGACAGACTTGCCACGACACCGGCGCCGCGCCCGTCAGGCGTTTGCCGGACGAAGGTCCGATCGACCTTGATGATATTAAACGGAATATACATTATCCGTGCCAGCGTCGAATAGCCTATTCCAAAATCGTCCAGGGCGAGATTAAAGCCCGCAGAGACGAGCTCGTCGAGAACAGGGTTGATCTCGTCGAGATCTTGTTCCAGCGCGTTCTCGATAATTTCGAGCTTGACGCACGATGGTGACACGCCCGTCGCCTGTGTAATGGCGAGAAATCGCTCGGCCAGGCCCGGATCGCAGAGCTGGACAGGGGCGACATTGACCGACACCCAGAACACCCCATTGTCCGGAAGTTCTTGCCAGCACTTAAGTTGCCGGCAGGCATCCTCGAAGACCTGCGTGCCAAGGCGTTCCATGAATCCCAGTTCCTCGGCCACGGGGATGAATTGATCGGGCCCGATAGGAGCGTGACCTGCGGGTTGAGGCCAGCGCAACAGCGCCTCCGCACCCACGACCTCGTCGCAGCTCAGATCAAGAATGGGTTGATAGAAGAGCACAAACTCCCTGTCAGTGACGGCACGCTCCAGTTCGCCCTCAAACATAATCTCCCGGCGCTTCGTGTTCTTGATGGTGTGATTCGCCCAGCGGATGGGAATCGCATTCTCTTTTGGTGCGCGTTGGGCCGCCTCGTCGCTGAGCGTCGCAAGCTCGTGAGCGTTGTTGCTATTGGTGGGCGCGCGCGAAATCCCCGCGCTGACCTCAACGCGGAGAACATTACCATCAATATCGAAATGTTCGTCGCGGACAGCAGCGACGAACACCTGCACCCGCGTCATCAGATGCAGCTCCGGGTCGCCAGCCACATCGGCATCCACCGGGATGATAATCGACAGGGTGTGCTCGTGGCTCCGCGCGAGCGCCTCGCCCGCCACGATATGCCACGATGATTCAGGGCGCCAGTAGACGTTTCGTGGTTGCTTCCGGCCGAGTTCATGATGGCATTCAGCTGCCGGGTATAACGATGTATTTGCTCCTGGGGCAAATGTTGCTCCGTGACTTCGCGTTGTACGGATAGGAAATAGTCGACATCTTCATCTTTCACGTACATACGCGTGATGGTCCACTCCACCAGGCACGGGGTGCCATCCTTTTTGTAATTCCAGGTGTAACCTTCAGACGAATCGCCGGCGCGCAAGTTCGCCACGAGCCGATCCAGGACCGCACGATCGGTGTCTGGACCCTGCAGGATGCGGGGCGTGGCGCCGAGCAGCTCCTCGCGTGTGTAGCCGGTCATGTTCCGCATGGCAGCATTGACATGCACAATCGTCGGCCCTGGTGGATCCAGCTCGGCGGTGGTGATAACCACCGCATAGTCCGACTGTTCTATGGCCGCATTTAGGCCGTGAGATTTCCTGCTGAGCTTCATTTGATTCATCCTTCCGGCATAATCAACCTCGGATACGTGCAAACATACCTTTAGACATCAAACTATCACCTGCCACGCGTACCGGCCTTAGTGACAGCAATATTTACCTGTTCAGTTCGACCTGCGCCAGTTGCTTTCAGGATGATGCGGGTTCATGGGAATCGATATTAAATGCCCGCCATTCGTCATCGTCGTGACACATCCTGGAATACCGTCTAACTAAGCGTTAGGGAACTTTGTCCAATAATGTATTATAGAAGTCATGAAGAGAACATGCCGAAGAAAACTTCCTTATTTTCAAAATGATGGAAACAGCCGGTTTATTTTTCCCGTCCATCGGATCGTTTGATCGTCAACAACGGCTGAACCAGCAACTCCAGTAAGCCGGCGGTATCTTTCTGCCGGAATTCCGTCAGGCCGATCTCCATGTTTAAATGCCCGGCTTCGGGCTGCGGCCGGTAGGTACGGAACAGACGGTCCCACCAGGGCAGGTTGAAGCCGTAGTTGCTGTCCGTCTCGCGGCGGATGACGGAATGGTGCACACGATGCATGTCGGGCGTAACAATGATCAATCGCAACCAGCGATCCAGGGCGGGGGGAATGTAGATGTTGCCGTGATTGAACATGGAGGTGGCATTGAGAATAATCTCGAACACGATCATGGCCGCCAACGGCACGCCCAGCAGGATCACAGCGCCGATCTTGATGGCCATGGAGAGGATGATCTCCACGGGATGAAAACGCAGTCCCGTGGTGGCGTCCAGATCTTTGTCGGAATGGTGTACGCGATGCAGACGCCAGAGGAAACCGATCTTGTGAAACAGCACATGCTGGCCGTAGATGATCAGATCCAGCAGGACGATGGAAAGAACGAACGCCGGCCAGTAGCCGATGTCGATTTGCTGAAACAGTCCCCGGTTCCAGATCTCGACGGCGACGGCGGCGCTGATGCCGGCCAGCGCCATGACCAGCCGCAGCAGGCCCGTGTTAACGAGTACGAGTAGAAGGTTATTCAGCCGGCGCCGCCATCGATCCAGGGTCGCCGGTCGGCGCGGGCGCAGGGATTCCCAGGACAATAGCACCACCAGCACGGCGGCGAAGGCCGCGACGCGCAGGATAACCTCTTGGTTCAAATCAGGATTCATGGGAACATTATTATCAACGGATTATTCTCCCGTCATCGGCAATATAAAGATTCATTGAATTAACCGCATTCTACTATGACCAGCAACAGCAAGGGGCGATTCCCCGCCACGCGCATGCGCCGCATGCGAAAACAGGCTTTCAGCCGCCGGTTGATGCGCGAGACCGTGCTTACGCCCGATGATCTCATCTATCCGCTTTTCGTGACCGAAGGCAAAAAACAACGCGAAGCCGTCCCCTCCATGCCCGGTATCGAGCGGGTCAGCATCGATGAATTGCTGAAAGAGGCGCGCGAAGCGGCGGATCTGGGGATCCCCGCCATCGCCCTGTTTCCCGTGGTGCCGCAGGAGAAAAAGTCACCCGAGGCGGAAGAGGCCTGGCAGCCGGACGGCCTGGTGCAGAAGGCGGTAAGCGCCCTGAAGGAGGCGTTGCCGGAGCTGGGTATCATTACCGATGTCGCCCTGGATCCTTACACCAGTCACGGCCAGGACGGTCTCATCGACAGTTCCGGCTATGTATTGAACGACGAAACCGTCGAGGCGCTGGTGAAACAGGCCCTGTCCCACGCCGCCGCCGGCGCCGATGTGGTGGCACCGTCTGACATGATGGACGGCCGTATCGGTGCCATCCGCACGGCACTTGAAGAGGAAGGTTACAGGAACACCCTCATCCTTGCCTACGCCGCCAAATACGCCTCGGCGTTCTACGGTCCGTTCCGCGACGCGGTGGGCTCGGCCGGCAACCTGGGCGGCGGCGGCAAGCATACCTACCAGATGGATCCGGCCAATTCCGACGAGGCCCTGCGCGAAGTGGCACTGGATCTGGAAGAAGGCGCGGACATGGTCATGGTGAAACCGGCCCTGCCCTACCTGGATATTATCCGGCGCGTGAAGGACACCTTCGGCGCACCGACGTTCGCCTATCATGTCAGCGGCGAATACGCCATGCTCAAGGCGGCGGCGCAGAACGGCTGGCTGGATGAACGGGCGGTGGTGACCGAGGCCCTGCTGGGCATCAAGCGCGCCGGCGCCGATGCTGTATTGACCTACTACGCCAAACAGATGGCATTGTGGTTGCAGCAAAGATAGAACCGCGCGGGATTTCATCAGGCTTCCGATTAATCAATCCATACCCGGAGACAAACATGGGCGATACCTATCAATCATTCAAGGCCGCTGCCATCATGGCAGCGCCGGTCTTCCTGGATCGCGACGCCACCATCGACAAGGCCTGTGGTTTGATCAAGGAAGCGGGAGACAACGGCGCGGAGTTGATCGCCTTTCCCGAAGTCTATGTGCCCGGCTATCCCTACTGGATCTGGCTGGGCACGCCCACCTGGGGGGCGCCTTTTTTCGCGGAGTTGTTCAAGAACGCCGTCGAGATCGGCAGCCCGGCCACGGACAGACTCTGCGCCGCCGCCCGTGCCGCCGACACCCATGTGGTCATGGGCATCAATGAGCGCGAGGACGGCACGCTTTATAACACACTGTTATATATCTCCCGCAAGGGCGAGATATTAGGCCGCCACCGCAAACTGCAGCCGACCCATGTGGAACGCACCGTCTGGGGTCGCGGCGACGGCAGCGATTTGCGTGTGTTCAAAACGGATGTGGGGGCCATCGGCGGATTGATCTGCTGGGAACACACCATGGATCTGATCCGTTACGCCATGATCGCCATGGGCGAGGAGATCCACATCGCCGCCTGGCCCGGGACCTCAACGCTGACGCATAATCCGCATTCAGCCATTTTTGATAATGTCACCGATGCGGCCGTGCGCCATCACGCCCTGGCCGGACAGGTGTTTGTTATTTCCGTCCAGAATCCCATCGATCAGGGCACCATCGACAAACTCGGACTGACGGATCAGCCGGACATGATCCAGCCGGGCGGCGGCTGGTCCGCCATTGTCGGTCCCGACGGCCAGATCATCGCCGGCCCGCTCACGGGTGAGGAAGGCATCCTCTACGCGGATATCAACCTGGAAGAACGCATCCTCGCCAAGTACGCCTGCGATTCCGTGGGCCATTACGCGCGCCCCGACGTGGCCCGGTTACTGCTGAATCTGGATCCCCAGCATGTAGCCGAAGTAAGCGAGACCTCATGGGATGAGAAAAGTTCCACACAAACGGAGGGATCGGACGGAGACTGACGGTCAGCAATCCGTCATCCACAATTTCCGTGCGTATTGCACCATATAGCCTTGAACAGGCGCTTTTTTCCATTTATAACACGCCGCCATTAGAGAGACGTCATTTGACAGATAACCGGGTAAACCTGTTAAAGTTAATTGTTACGTATATTGAGGCAAATACCATGAGTGAGGTACAGATGATAAAGACATTACATCGTAACGGAATGCCGGCCGCCGTCGTGGCCGCCGTCATGGCCATGACCGCGCCGTTCGCCATCGCCCAGCAGCCGGCACCGCCGGGAGCCGCGGGCCAGCAACAAGCAAGCCCCCAACAGCAGGAATTCATGCAACTCCGCGCCGAACTGCAGCAGTTGCAGCAGCAATTGGGAGAGATACAGGAGCAAGTGCTGGAGGACAATCCCGAACTGCAGGAACAGCAGGAAGACCTCCGCAACATGATCATGGAGACCATGAAAGAACAGGGCGCAACCCCGGATGAAGACATCAACAAGCTGAAAACGCTTCAGGCCGAACTGCAGAAGGAAGATATGCCCGAGGACAAGCGGCAGCGGCTGATTCAGGAGTTCCGCGAGACCAACATGGGGTTGCAACAGGCCCAGCAGCAGGCCATGCAGGAAGAAGAGCTGCAGCAGGTGCAACAGTCACTCAACGACGCCATGCTGACGGCCATGGTCGACGCCAATCCCGAGACGGAAAAGCTGATTAGCCAGGTCCAGCAGACCCGGCAGAAACTGATGCAGATGCAGCAGGAGATACAGCGGAAGATGCAGGGTGGCGGTGGTGGCCCGCGGTAATACCCAACCCTGATAAATCAATAGCGCAGTATGCAACGCCCCCCGCCATTCAGCGGGGGCGTTTTTTTCGGCTCTTCGGCGAAATTTATGGGTGGGGGAAGGCGATGTTTAATCTCGCCAGGCTCGCCAAGTTCGCAAAGGAATCATGGAATTATCCCTGTTTGCGAACTTTGCGTGCTTTGCGAGATCCCTTTGAAATACTATCCCTCTGCTCCCGATAAGAACCGGCTCTCACAAGATCTCGTTCAGAAAATTCATCAGGGCCTGCCAGGAACGCCGATCCGCATCGGCGTTGTAGACGGCGCCGAAATCCGGGTCGTTGGCCTCGGGATTGGTAAAGGCGTGCAGGGTATTGCCGTAAACATGGATCTGCCAGTCGGCTCCGGTTTCCGTCAGTTCATTCTCCAGGGCAATGACATCATCCACGGGCACCATGGGATCATCATGTCCGTGCAGCACCAGGACCTTCGCCTTGATGGGAGTGCCGGCGGTGTTGTCCGGTTTGCCGAGCAGGCCGTGGAAACTGACCACGCCGCCGATATCCGTCCCGGCCCGTGCCAGATCGAGAACACACAGGCCGCCGAAACAGAAACCGATGGCAACCACCTTGTTCGCGTCCACCGCCGAATGCGCGCACAGGGTTTCCAGGGCTTTGCCCATGCGCGATTGCAGCAGCGCGCGATCGTCGAGAAACGGCTGAATCAGTTGCCGGTTTTCTTCAACACTGCTGCCGAGCACGCCCTTGCCGAAAAGATCCATGGCGAATCCCGCATAGCCCAGCTTCGCCAGTTCCCGCGCCTTGTCGCATTCGAATTCGCTGCGCCCGCGCCAGGCATGGGCGATGAGAACCGCCGGCCTTGGTTTATCATCGGCATCGTCCCGTGCCAGAAACCCTTCCAGCTGCGTACCGTTGTGTTCGTAGTCAATGTATTCTTCGGTAATCATTATTTATCTCCCCCAACGTCAGGAAAATTCAGGCATCGATTAACGATATCGATCCCTTAATTCAACTCCGGTAACCCGATAACAGACTCTATCTTCCCGGATTGCGCTACGCTCCATCCGGGCTACACTCCTGGTATGCACCAGCATGACGGCCTTAAGTAAGTGTCATTCTATTCAGATCCAAGTAAACCCCTTACGGATATTGATCTTACGCAAAAGTCGATTTCCCTGACAATGATCGATATTCAGCGTATGACTGTTACGTATCCAGGCCCAGTTGTTTGATCTTGCGTGTCAGGGTATTCCTTCCCCAGCCCAGCAGTATTGCCGCATCCTGCCGACGGCCGCCGGTCTTCTTCAGGGCTTCCTCGATCATGATGCGTTCAAAGCGGGGCACCGCGTCATTCAGTAATTGTGTTTCTCCGTGCTCCAGGTTGCTGTCGACCCAGGTGCGCAGCCTGTCTTCCCAACCGTTACCGGATTCCGCCCGGCCTTCCATCTCCCTGAGTTCCGGCGGCAGGTCTTCGAAATGGATGTCCTTGCCGGAAGCCATGACGGTGACCCAGCGGCAGAAGTTTTCCAGCTGCCGGACATTGCCCGGCCAGGAGAGCTTGATCAGATAGTCCCGGGTTTCCTGCGTCAGCTGTTTCGGCTCCACGTCCAGTTCCCGGGCCGCCTTCGACAGGAAGTACTGTGCCAGGGCCGTGATATCACTGCTGCGCTCCCGCAGCGGCGGCACATGAACCCGGATGACGTTGAGACGGTGGAACAGGTCTTCCCGAAACGAGCCTTCCCTGACGCGTTGTTCCAGATTCTGATGGGTGGCCGCGATGACGCGGACATCGACCTTGATGGGGGTGTGACCGCCGACCCGGTAAAACTCCCCGTCCGCCAGCACGCGCAGCAGGCGCGTCTGCAACTCCGCCGGCATGTCGCCGATTTCGTCCAGAAACAGCGTGCCGCCGTCCGCCTGTTCGAAGCGCCCGGTGCGGCGATCACTGGCCCCGGTAAACGCGCCCTTCTCATGGCCGAACAATTCCGATTCCAGAAGATCCCGCGGGATCGCCGCCGTGTTCAGGGCGATAAAGGCCTTGCCGGCCCGGGGACTGTGACGGTGCAGGGCCTGTGCCACCAGTTCCTTGCCGGTGCCCGATTCACCGGTAATCAAAACAGTCAGGTGGGAACGCGACAGGCGGCCGATGGCACGGAAGACTTCCTGCATGGCCGGCGCCGAGCCGATGATTTCCGTGCTGGTCAGTGCATCAGGGGATGGGCCCGCGGAACTTTTTGTTTTCGCTTCCTTGATGGCGCGTTTAACAAGGGCGATTACTTCATCCACGTCGAACGGTTTCGACAGGTATTCGAAGGCGCCGCCCTGAAACGCGGAAACGGCTCGATCCAGATCCGAGTACGCCGTCATGACAATCACCGGCAGATCCGGCGCCATCTTGCGGATCTCGTCCATCATTTGTATGCCGTCCATATTCGGCATGCGAATATCCGTGATAATGACGTCCGGCAATTCCCGCGTAAACCTTGTCAGTACGGCTTCCGGTTCGGCAAAGCTTGTCACGTTCATGCCTTCCTTCGACAGTGCTTTTTCCAGCACCCAGCGAATGGACTTGTCGTCGTCCACAATCCAGACTCGATTGGTCTCAGTCATCTTCCCTACTCAACGGTAATAAAATTCTGAAAACGGTCCTGTCGCCGCTGCGCTCGTAATCAATGGAACCACCGTGCTTTTGCATCAACGACTGCGCAATGGACAGGCCCAGCCCCGTCCCTTCGGCCCGTCCGGTTATCAATGGATAGAAAATCTCGCTTTCTATCCCGGCGGGTATGCCGGGGCCGTTATCCATTACCTCGACAAGCGCGGCCAGCTTGTATTGTTTCTGCCGGATGGTGCACATGCGTTTGACGCGTGTACGGATCCAGATGTGCGGCTCACTTACATTCTCCACCGCTTCAACCGCGTTCCTGACAATGTTCAGGAAGGCCTGGATTAAATGTTCCCGGTCACCGACCGTATCGGGCAGACTGGGATCGTAATCCCGGCTGATAGCAGGTCCGCCGTCGCCTTCCGCCCGGATAATATCCTGAACGTATTCCAGAATTTCATGAATGTTGAGCCGCGATACGTGCGCCTCGCCGTTGGGCCCCAGCATGCGGTCAACCAGATTGCGCAGTCGATCCGCCTCGCTGATGATAATGCGGGTGTATTCCTTCAGGTCCTCATCAACCAGTTCCCTCTCCAGGAGCTGTGCCGCGCCGCGCAGGCCGCCCAGGGGGTTCTTAATCTCGTGGGCCATACCGCGTAATGACTTGCTCGCGGCCTCGTGCAGGGCGGTGACGCTTTCTTCCTTCATTACACGAGTAAAGGAATGGGCGTCGATCAGTTCGACGATGACCTCGCTGCATTTTTCCTCCTCCATGAGCGGTGTCACGATACAACCCACTGTGATGACACTGTCACTCTGCAGCCCCAGCTCCACGCCCCACTGGGTGTAGGGGTGTTTGTTGGCAATCGTGCGTTCCAGGATGTCCGCGAGATCTTCCGATTCCGGCAATATATTGCGTGCGTTCAGGCCCCGGGTCATACGCCGGCTTACCGAAAGCAGGTGTTCTCCGGACGTATTGATAAAAGTCAGCTGCAAATCCGCGTCAAAGACCAGGATGGCGGTATTGAGGTTGTCCAGCAGCTGTACGGCCTTGGTTGGTGATATTGTCATGCTCGCGTCAATATTGCACAATAATGGTGCAAATGAAATCCCTCTTTGCTCGGAGATACTCGGCAACTTGTTTTTAATCTCTTTAAAAATAATCAGTTATGGAATAGCCCGCAGACTGACGCGGATACTGATTACTATATGAGCAAGATACATGCCCGGCAGACCGGATTGCCTGCCGCGCCCTTGTGCAATATACGGGTTAATTGCCGGGGTTGGGGTGCTGGACGGAGTGACGCAGCAGATGAAACTTGACCGGTTCCGAACTCGCCAGGGTCTTGCCACCTCGACCGACAACCCTGGCGCTGAGGGAATGGGTACCGCGGTCGACGTTTTCCAGGCTGACCGACGTCGATCGGCCGGAGGCGATTTCCTTCCCGTCCATGGTCAGTACCAGGCTGTCACCGGGTCTCAGCGAGGGATTGACGCTCATGCTAATAGTGATATTGCCGCTGTTGGCACGGATGGCCTCATCATTCTGCGGGCTGGTAATGGCGACTTCCTTGTAACGCGGCGGCGGTTTGGATTCGGGCGGTTCGTACCGGAACGACTCCGTCCCGGGTTGCGATTCCACTGTCTGGGCTTCCCGCAGTTCGATTTTCTCGGCACCCTCGGACGGGGTATCGGAATATATGATATTGCCGTTCTCGTCGACGGAACGGTAGACATCGGCGGATGCCGCCGCAGCCAGGGTTACCAATACCATGTAGATGAACAGTCGCATGAATCGAGCATAGGCCAAAGTCGCAAATCCTACAATATTGGATTCGCGGCGAGCAGACTGGTTCAAAGAAAAAGCCCCCGTGAGGGGGCTTTTTCAGTCGGGTTGCAATGCGATGATTAAAGACTGTAGTACATGGAAAATTCCACCGGATGCGTGGTGCTGCGGAAACGGGTCACCTCGTCCATCTTCAGACCGATGTAACCGTCGATCATATCGTCGGTAAAGACGCCGCCGGCGGTCAGGAATTCCCGATCCTGGTCCAGGGCGTCCAATGCTTCGTCCAGTGCGGCACAGACTCTGGGGATGCCCTTCTCTTCTTCCGGCTCCAGATCGTAAAGGTCCTTGTCCAGGGGAGCACCGGGATCCAGCTTGTTCTGGATGCCGTCCAGGCCGGCCATCATCATGGCGGCAAAGGTCAGGTAGGGGTTACCGCAGGAATCCGGGAACCGCACCTCGATACGCCGCGCCTTGGGATTGGACACCCAGGGAATGCGGCAGGAAGCGGAGCGGTTACGCGCCGAGTAAGCCAGCAAGACCGGCGCCTCGAAACCCGGCACCAGTCGTTTATAGCTGTTGGTGCTGGCATTGGCGAAGGCGTTGATGGCCCGGGCGTGCTTGAAGATCCCGGCAATATAATGCAGGGCCAGCTCCGACAGGCCGCCGTACTTGTCACCGGTAAACAGGTTCTTGCCGTCCTTCGACAGGGACTGGTGAATATGCATGCCGCTGCCGTTATCGCCGACCAGCGGTTTGGGCATAAAAGTGGCGGACTTGCCGAAACCGTGTGCCACATTGAGAACGCAGTACTTCAAAATCAGCAGTTCGTCCGCCTTGCGGGTCAGGGTATTGAACACAGTGCCGATTTCACCCTGTCCGGCCGTGGCCACTTCATGATGATGGACTTCCACCGGCACACCCATCTCTTCCAGGATGGTGCAGATGGTGGAACGGATATTCTGCAGCGAATCCACCGGCGGTACCGGGAAGTAGCCGCCCTTGACGCCGGGACGGTGGCCGGTGTTGCCTTCTTCGAAGGGGCGATCGCTATTCCAGCTGCCTTCCTCCGAATCGATTTCATAAAAGGCGCTGTTGAGGTTGTCACCCCAACGGGCATCATCAAAGATAAAGAACTCCGGTTCCGGGCCGAAGAAGGCGGTATCGGCGATACCCGTCGATTTCAGGTATTCCTCGGCGCGTTTGGCCACGGACCGGGGGCAACGCTCGTAGCCCTGCATGGTGCTGGGCTCCAGTACATCGCAACGGAGATTAATAGTGGCATCGTCGTAAAAGGGATCGACGACGGCACTTTCGGCATCCGGCAACAGGACCATGTCCGATTCATTGATGCCTTTCCAGCCGGCAATGGAAGAACCGTCGAACATCTTGCCGGATTCGAAGAAATCATCACCGATCTGACTGACGGGCATCGAAACATGCTGCTCCTTGCCGCGCGTGTCGCAGAAGCGCAGATCAATATAGTGCACCTCATTATCCTTGATCATTTTCATTACATTTTCTTTGGACATAACTTAATCTCCTAGTGGTTCTCTACTTCAAGTCATCTGATAGTTCGAATACGGTTTTCCGCCGCACACCCTCTCCGCCCGGAGCATTCGGTATTTGAGGTGTCCCCGGATAATTGCAGGAACCATGCCACCCAATGGAGCAAAAAGACAGCTGCTGGATCAACAGGTTAGCCAGTCCATGACGGTATAGTATGCACCGTATCAGTGCGCACCTGAATATTTATGCACTGTATTAGTGCGCTTACTCGTTTCTTGTTTCCAGTGGCGGGATCGTCTCACCGCGCCACAGATCTTCCGGCGCTTCCCGGCGGCGGATCTCATGGACATCCCCGCCGCTCACCAGTATCTCCGCGGCCCTGGGCCGGGCATTGTAATTGGAGCTCATACAGAAACCGTAGGCCCCGGCGCTGCAAACCGCCAGTCCGTCGCCTTGCTTCAGGGTCAGCGTCCGGTCCAGACCGAGAAAATCCCCGGTTTCACAGACCGGCCCGACGATATCATAACGCCGGGCTTCGCCGGCCGGTTTTTCTTCCAGGGGCAATATGTTCTGCCAGGCATCATACAACGCCGGGCGTATCAAATCGTTCATGGCGGCATCCACAATGGCGAAACGCTTGCTACCGTTTTCTTTCAGATACAATACCCGAGTCAGCAGGACACCGGCATTGCCGACGATGGAACGGCCCGGCTCGAGCAGAAGTTCCACATCATTGTCCGGCACGACGTCGCAGATCGCTTCCACCATGGCCTGTGGCGCGGGCGGTTGTTCGTCCCGGTATTCGATACCGAGACCGCCGCCCAGGTCAATATGCCGCAGGCAGATACCCGCTGTTTCCAGATCCTGCACCAGTTCCATGACCCGCGCCACCGCATCCCGGTACGGATCCAGGCTGGTGATCTGCGAACCGATGTGACAATCAATGCCGGCGATGTCCACATGCTGCAGCGAAGAAGCCGCTTCCCTATACACATCCCTGGCCGCGTCGATATCGATACCGAATTTACTTTCCCTCAGGCCCGTGGCGATATACGGATGCGTGTCCGGATCCACATCCGGATTCACCCGCAGTGAGACTGGGGCGACGGTACCTGTTTCGGCCGCCACTGCATCCAGTTGATACAGCTCGTCGATGGATTCCACGTTAAAACATTTGATGCCGGCTTCCAGTGCCGAGCGCATCTCCTCCCGGGTCTTGCCGACGCCCGAGAAAACCACCCTGGCCGGATCGCCGCCCGCGAGCAGGACACGCTGCAGTTCACCACCGGAAACAATGTCGAAGCCCGATCCCAGGCGGGACAGCAGATTGAGTACGGCGAGATTGCCGTTGGCCTTGACGGCATAACATATCAGGTGGGGGCGCGTGCCGAAGGCAGCGTCATAGGCGCGCCACTGTTCCTCAACGGCCGCGCGTGAATAGACGTAAACGGGTGTACCGAATGTCCCGGCTATGTCTGCGAGCGATACCCCCTCGACATGCAATTGTCCGCCGGCATAATGAAATCCGTGCATGAAAGTTCAGGCGTTCTGATTCGGGGCGGGGATGGACGCCTGTTCCTCATCCGGAAGATACAGGGGCCCCTTCTGTCCACAGGCGGCCAGGCCCAGCAGCAGCAACAGGGCCAGACTGCAGCGCATTAAATTGTGTCTTGTACGGCCGGGCATCGAGCCATCTCCGGGGGTGGACCAGGGGCGGAGAATACCAGATAATCCGTGTAACATTAACTCGCTGCGCGTACCTCGACACAGGAATTATGATGAGTTCAGCGCCGGATCAGGGCCTTTCCCGCAAGGCGCGGCGGCGCCGGCAGGGTGGCCCTCTGTCAAGCCGGCGCAACGCAGCGGGAAAGGCCCTGGCCG
>JBBDSH010000005.1:0-8409 GCA_040905045.1 Gammaproteobacteria bacterium
GGGCCCGCCTTCAGTCCGGACGGCAGCCGCCTGTATTTCAGTTCACAACGCGGCCCCGGCAACAGCAGCCGGGACGGCCGCACCTATGAAATGCGCGGACCGTTCTTTGAAAAAGCCGCCTCTTCTTGAGGGAAGAAGAGCCTGCCCGGACCCCGGCACTTCGGCCGGGGAGGCTTGATATCTGACTCTTCTACACATTTTTAAGTAAGGCGAAGAAGCCCTCATATCGGCCATGCCCTGTCCGAAGCCGTCATCCCGGCCAGGGATTGGCCGGGATCCAGTTGCATGGAAGCGCCGATCCGCTCCTGCCATGATCCTCCATGGTAGTACCTCGACACAGGAATTATGATGAGTTCAGTCAATATAAGCCGTCCGGAGGGCGACAATATTCAGAATCGCCTGGATTTCTTCAGGGCGGGATTAACCCGATCCAGATCGGCCTGGACCTCGTCACAACTGCGCCGGTAGACAATCTCCCTGCCCATAATCTTGCCCACATAAGCCTGCCGGCTGCGGGTCGGTTTCATATCGCAGGTGACGTTGTGCACGCCCTTGCCGATGACAACCTGAATGAGATCGGCGCGCTTGCTGAGGACGATCACCTCCATGTCCTGGCCGCTTTCCGTGACATTCACGCTGATGGTTTCGTTATTCATGTGGATCGTCCGCCCGGTGTGTTTATGAAAACAAACCCGCCGCTGCCGATGCGGGTTCCGCCATGATTCAGTATGAGCCGCTTTACGGGGCTTTCAAACAACTTTTACCAGGAGAGCCGCCAGAAATCCGGCCAGGGTGGATAGCCCCACCACCGAGCCGCCCAGCTCGAACGCCTCGGGCAGCATAGTCTCGGCGATCATGGTCAGCATGGCGCCGGCGGCCAGGGCCTCAATGCCGACGACAAAATAATACATGACGCCGCTCGGGTCCGGTGGAAACATCACCGCGCCAAGCGCCGCGCCAAGGCCGGTGACCAGGGTAATGGAACCCCACATCAGGTAAACCCGGCCCAGTCCCAGGCCGTTGTCGCGCATGCTGACGGAGCTGGACATGGCCTCGGGCATGTTCGCCAGGAACACGCCGGTGATGAAGGCCAGGCTGATGCCGCCGGTGCTGGCGGCCAGCATGCCGATAACCAGGGATTCGGGGATGCAGTCGATGAAGATCCCCAGCCAGATGGCCAGGGCCGCATTGCCGCGGGCACGCGCCTCGCCTTCCTCGCGGATCTCATCGCGGCTAACCGGGTGCAGCTGTGTTTCCAGGTGTTTCAGTATCTCCTTCTGGCGGTCGCGATCCATTTCCGTATCCGCCTGCAGGGACAGATCGTTCACTCGTGAGGCGGCCAGGGCAAGGACCTTGTCGTGCACGGAACGATCCCGACGGATCAACGTCTCGAAATCACGCTGCGAGATGACATACACCTGGACGTCGCCGTCGGCGACGGCGTCGGCGGTGCGGGGATAACCGCTTAATATACCCAGTTCGCCGAACGTGTCGTACTTCTCCAGCGTGGTGATCTCTTTGCGTTCGTGGTCATCGTCATGATAAATCTTCACATTACCCTTGAGGATGAAAAACATCTCATGGGCGTCCTCGCCCTGACGGCAGATGGTCTCGCCGTCCTCGTAGGTCTTAAGCTGTACCTGGTGAATAAGTTTCGCAATCAGATCCGGCGGCAGTTCGTTGAGGATGCGGATACTGCCCAGTTGTTCGATGAGTTTTTGCGAGCGCTTGTGTCTGAGCCGGATAACATAGTTGCGGGCGCTGGAAAAGCGGCGCAGGAAGGCGCCGTAATTGTTGAGGATGCCGTTGAGGCCGGAGAAGGTGGCGCCGCCGACAATGGCGCTGATGAACACCACCCATATCACGGCAGGGCCGTGGGATTCCACGTGATGGGGAACATGCCCGAACAGCTCGATGGTCAGGGCGAACAGCAACGCCCCGCCGCCGAAGGCCATGAAAATGGAATTGATCTTGCGCCGCGGCCGCAGCCACAGGCCCAGGAACGCGCCGATGGGCAGCGCGATGGCGCTGATGATCCCCCAGTAGAATGCCGTTAAAGCCATGTATCAAGTATAATGCATTCCAGTCCGCGGGTATCAACGCGGTATTGAACATCGATTGAATACGCAACGTTCAGGGCCAAATCTTGCAGTGCCGCATGTATTATCGCAAGATCTGTCCCCTGTGCTGTGAAAACAATCCGACCATTTTAATTGTCGTAGCAGATACTCAGGTCTTTACCAGAGATAGAAAGGCCGGCGAACATCCGTGGCGTCTTGACCCTGATTTCCGGGCACTCAATAAGCCGGTCTCCATCCCCGCGGCAGTTCTCGACTTCGAGAGAGACGGACAAGCCCGGACAGGTTTCGTTAGCCTCAACAGTGATTTCGGCCCGGGCAGCGAACATCCCATAGTCGGTGCGCTCAAGGTCAATGTTGACCGGCTTCATGCTCAGGATGTCATCGTCGGATGTCGATATTCGTAACACGCCTTCGAGTGACCTAAGAGGAGTGTTTCGCGCAATGTAAAAGTCCATGTACGGTTTGCACGGAGGAATGGCTCCATAGCCCTCCGGCTCAGCGGCGATGTTTAGCCGGCCCGGATCGGTATTGCTTCTGGCCTTACAGTTGGCCTCGTTCCCGTCTCCTTCCGCCGAACCGGCAGCGAGAATCAGAATGATGCCTGCCAGAAGCGGCGAAACCAGCGCTGTTCTCCGAGTCTTCACTGCAAACATGGGACTGAGCATGGATTTATCCTTAGGCTTAACGATAAAAATCAGCCGGTAGCGTTTTATGCGGGCGGCTGGATTGTCTTAAGATTGTTATTTGCCAATACACCTAACCGCTTTAATAAGAATGCGATGGAATTGGCTAGCCCGACATAGACATATCCTACCAAGAGACTGAAGCCTGATAGATCCAGTATGAGATCCCATGCTTTAGAAGCAGCCGCAGCGGAGGACGTCGAGGCTAAAGCCACTAGTACTAGATATAAGCCAAGAAAGGGTAAAAAGAGTAGTGGTGCGCAGAGTGACAGTAACTGAGACTGGCCCAGTGAACGAAGGCACCCCAGCCAGACAAACAACATGACAGAAAAGACCAGGTATGGAAGCCCCCCGACTATAGGAGCGGTCCACAGCAGCGTTGAGAAGCTGGTAGGTTCAAATGGCATAAGCGCCAGAGGAACAACCAATGGGAGGAGGAGACATAATCTGAAGAAACGTTTCGGAGTCATTTTCGTCGCGGAATCCGGTTTAAAAGGGCCGGAGTGATTAATTATAAACCAACTCCGGCCCCATTAATCCGCGTTCCCGTCTCCTTCAGCCGAACTGGCGGCGAGGATCATAATGGTGCCTGCCGGCAGCGGCGAAACCAGTGCTGTTCTCCAGGTTTTCATTGCAAACATGGAACGGACCATCGATTTGTCCTGAGATCTGACGTTATTTGACATTAGTCCATCGTCCAATACGTATACCTGCTTTTCACCCTGAACGATTGCGGTGCCCGCTCTGTCATTTTCTGCCCGGGATCTCGGGAATCTCAGTGCACTTGCCGCGAGGAATATCGCCGTCGCGGTCGTACATCGGCAGCTCGCAGAGCTCACCGTCGCGAGTATCTCCGCCAACGCATTCGACCCGCAGTTCAGTGCCCGGCCCAAGTGCCGGGTCCTTCAGTCGCACGATGGCAACACCGCATTGAAGGTAGGGAGACCAGGCGCTGCTGAGAACACGACCGGCGGACTCGCCATTGAGGAAAAGCGTATCACCGTGACGGGCGATGCCGCCTGCGCATTGCAGCCCCCAGGTACGCCGGCTCTGATCCGCCTGCGCGAGTGCGGTCTTTCCGATAAAGTCGGCTTTTTCCAGATCCACCAACGCCCCAAGCCCCGCAGTGAATGGCGTCACGCTGTCATCAAAATCCGTGCCTGCGAAAAGCAGACCGCCTTCGATGCGCCGGGCGTTGGTCGCCGCGGCCGGTATCGTGTGAATGCCGTGGGCTTCGCCCGCCTTCAGAATCTTTTCCCCAATCACATCGGCATCGGCATCGGATCCGAAGTAAAACTCCCAGCCCAGCTCGTTGGTGAAACCCGTCCGGCTGATCACCACGGGTTGGCCGCCAATGTGGATATGGGCTAGGTCAAAATAGCGAAAGGGCTCCGGCATGCCTTCATCGGAGACTTGCGCGAGCACATCCATGGAACGCGGACCCTGGACCTGGCTGATCCAGACATCGGATACAAACACCTCGACGTCGAAGCCCTCCGCCTGGGCACGCAGCCAGACAAGAAATTCGCCATCACCCTGGGCATACCAGAAACGGTCGGACGCGAGCCGAAGAAGGACGCCATCCATGATGATTCCGCCATCGGCAAAGCAGGCGATTTGATAGCTGCAGCGCCCCACACGCACGCGCGATACATCACGGGTGAAGACGCGGTTGAGCATGGCCTCGGCATCCGGCCCGCGGATCTCGGTTGCCAGTTCACCGGTGTGCGCAAGACCGACCTGACGCCGCAAACACCAGTACAGGTCTTCCGTTTTCACGTTGCCGTATTCGAGCGACCGTAGCCGCCGATTGTAGATGCCGAAATACGGGTCATGGGGCAGTTCCTGGTGTACCAGCGGGTGGGGCATCATGGACTGACGGAACTCACTTGGACCACCACCGGAGGCCACCGGCTTGACCACGAACGCCGTATTACTTTTTGAATGTGCCACGTTGTCTCCCGGTGTTGACAGCTTGAAAGAAGAATATACGTCTTGTTGTCATTCTCACCGCACTATGGGGCGTTCCTTTGAGATGGATCCCGCTTGAAATCCTTAACTAATCCGTGCGGATCGACCTGTGCCCGGTGGTCTCTGGCCGCTTGCGCCCACCAAACCAATTGGTTGAAGGTTCGACCGAAATAATCAAACCATGAGGCTTGATCCTCTCCCGCCTGCAGTGATCCATCCTCTGCGAACACTTCTTGAGCTTTTGGCACATGGACCATCGCGGAGACCGGAAGGCATCCAAGCTCTGAAAGGAATGTTCTCATTGCAACGGCTGCCCGCATTCCACCCCATTGACCGGCTGAGTATGTAACAATTGCGCTTGGCTTGTAGGAAAACAATGAACTGCCGAAGTGGTTTAACAGATTAGCGAGTGCCGGGCTCATGGAATGATTGTACTCGGGGCTGATCATAATAAAGCCATCAGATGACTCTATTTTTTCTGCCAGCTTATTAAGGTTGGAGGGTGCCTTGCTTTTTGAGTAGGCAAAGTGTGGCTTGAAAACGGTATCAAGCGGATAGTCCAGAGCATCGATCAGCTCTACCTCATGCTCCTCATATCGACTTTGCAAGCATTCCAGGCAAGCTTCCGCTACGCGGGCGCCTAAACGGGCTGGTTCAGGGGGTGTACTGTCCCTGACGGTACCCAGGAAAATCAAGAACTTCATTCAGATGACTCTCTGTCTCAGATATGGAGCATAATGAAGGTGTAGTAAAACCCCTCTCCGGGTATCTTTACTGTCATTATTCAGATAGCTTTAGCGGTGTGACCTTGCCGCGTTCATTGTAAGCCATGGTTAGGCGGCTATCAAATGGACCAAGAAATTAATCTGTTACCATTTTTTCTAATCAGCTATATATCTGTTCCAAATCCGAGTTCAATTCGGGGACATATATAAGCGGACCGCATGCGGCAGGGACGCCGCATTCGGGCTACATGGATGTATTTACCGCGTGTCCGCGTTATGTTCCCGAATTGAACTCGGATTTGGAACACTTATTTAGTGGTAAATGGGAAGGTGGCCGTCCTGTTCTCGAAGATACACTTAGCGCAGTCACTGTAACTAGTATCAGCACCATCCCCAGAATTTGCGTACCAACCAGGTTTTCGTTTAAAACCACGACCCCGAATAACGATGCGGTGACTGGTTCGACCATTGCCACAATTGAAGCTACGGCCGGCGCTGTATGATTCAGGCCGATGATATAAAGAACGAACGACAATCCCGCGCCGAGCACACCCAGTGCCACGAACAGCGGCCAATCCGGTGTGCTCAGGGCTGCAGCCATCTGGTCGGTATCACCCGGCCAAATAAGGATGATGGCAAGTACTGCAAATGCAATGGCGAGAATCGCCTGCGGGCTGCCATGCGGCGCCGCATACTTGAAGCCGAAAATAAATATAGCGTAGGATAGCCCTGAAAGCAGCCCGGCGCCCACACCAATCGCCGTGATGCTGCTCGCACCGATGTCGTAAATCTGTGTAAGCAACATGATACCAAGCATCACCACAGCGATCGCAGCCCACTTTAGCGCAGTGGGACTTTCAAGCTTTAGTGCGAATGACACGAGATACACGAAAACTGGTGCGCAGTACATCAACGTGGCCGCAACCGCGACGCTTCCCTGTTCGATGCTCACGAAATAGAACGCGAAGTTGCCTGCTACGCCGAAACCGGCAATCGTTGACCAGAACCATAACCGGCGACTTGCCAGTCCACTGCCGTGTGGGCGAAGCACTAGCCAGACGAGGACGCACAGCAGACCGATCGCTCCACGGTAGAATGAAACCACAAACGCGTCCCAGCCATCGGCCATAAGAATACCACCGATCCCGCCTGATAGGCCCCAGAAAAGAGCCGCCAGCGCCACCAAAGCTGTGCTCACACCCATCTTTTGATCTTGCTTTTCCATGATGAAATAAAGACGGTTCACGGCGGTCAGTGTCGCACCGCCACGCAAATCGCTGATATCAGCCCTATCGGGGACTGAACCGCAGGTCATACCGGTAGGCAGCATGTGCTTCGGGCTGCCAATCCACCAGGCCGGCCATACATGTGCACGCCTAACGCCGCATTATGTGGTGACCAATCATCTTACTCAGAGTTTTTTCTATGCTGCTCTGCGAGTCAAATCTCGTACTGAGACTGCTGGTTGAGCCAACTTTCTGCAATGGTATCAAACGCAATTGCAGGGATGGGGCCGGAGTGATTAAAAAACTCCGGCCCCATTAGTTCCGTTGTATTGCCCCGCGCCGAGGTGGAACGCTTGCTCGCTCATACAGCGGACCAATGGCCTTGTCGCGCGCCTGATGTACGGTACCGGCATGCGTTTGATGGAAGCGATTCGCCTCAGGGTCAAGGATGTGGATTTCGATTACCGGCATATCGTAGTGAGGGACGGCAAGGGCGGGAAGAATCGGATAACAGTGTTGCCGGAATCCCTGATCGAGCCGCTTTCCGGGCAGATTGAACGAATACGTCGCTATCATGATACGGACCTGGCCGAGGGTTACGGCCGTGTCTACCTGCCGTTCGCATTGGCACGCAAATATCCCAGTGCCGACAGGGAGTTGGCGTGGCAGTATGTCTTTGCTTCAGTTAAGCGATCGGTCGATCCACGGAGCGGAGAAGTGCGGCGGCATCATAACGATGAGAAGAACGTGCAATCCGCAATGCGGCTAGAAAGGCGGCATCAAAAAGAGGGTCAGCAGTCACGTGTTGAGACATTCATTCGCAACGCATCTGCTGAAAGCGGCTATGACATCAGGACGATACAGGAACTCCTCGGCCACGCGGACGTCAAGACCACCATCATCTATACTCATGTGCTCAACCGGGGCGGGCGCGGGGTGAAATCGCCCCTGGATGAATCGTAGCGGTACGGGTAGTGGACAATAAAAAAAGGGCCTTGCGGCCCTTTTTTCACAACGTGTAAGACGTGTCTTACTTGTTGTTGATGTACATCGTCACTTCGAAACCGAAGCGGATGTCGCTGTATTCAGGTGTATCCCATTTCATGGCTCTCACCTCCTCGTAGTGGATTTGTTTCAGGATTCAATTTTCCTGTGCTTTTTATAATGCATGGGCCGTGCCAATTCCCGGGATGGTGGTCAGGCAAAGAATCATTTGTAAAATCAATTGGTTATAAATACTGTGCCTGGTTGTAAGGTGGTTGTAACCGGTTGCCGGCAACCGGGTGGTTGTGATGGAACCAAAAATTGGTTGCCAGTAACCACCTGTTTGGTCCGGAAAAGATGCCCGGGGAGCGATGTTGGTATCAATCAGGCGGGTCACGGTCGTAGAGGTCTTCCCGGCGCCAGTCCCGTTCCTTGTCAAGAAAATCTCTTCGGCCCGAGGGCGAGCCTCCTGCAACCAGGGTTTTGCTCCAGAGGTAAGAGAGTAGGAGCGGCCACCCGGCCGCGATTCATTTTAAAATCGGCCTGAGGGCGGGCCTCCTACAAGCTCCGCTTTACTCCGGAGCCAAAACCCTGCTTGTAGGAGCGGCGTCCTCGCCGCGATTTTTATTTATTCGGCGCGGGGGCGGGCCTCCTACAGGCAGGGTTCAGCCGGGGTAGACGGTGGCGGCGTCGAAGACGGGGCCGTCGACGCAGATCCGTTTCATGGCCGGGCCGTTTG
>JBBDSH010000005.1:8509-13385 GCA_040905045.1 Gammaproteobacteria bacterium
GCGGCGTCGAAGACGGGGCCGTCGACGCAGATCCGTTTCATGGCCGGGCCGTTTGGCGTTTCGACGCGGACCACACAGCCGGCGCAGCCGCCCACGGCGCAGGCCATGTTTTCTTCCAGGGAGACCTGGCAGGGCAGATTGTAGTCCCGCGCCAGGGCGGCGACGGCTTTGAGCATGGGCGTCGGGCCGCAACTGAAGATCTCCACTTGTTCCAGTTCGTCTTTGCCGAGGCCGTCCAGCCAGTGCCGTGCCAGATCGGTGACATAGCCATCAAAGCAGCCTGGATAACCCTGCAGACTGGCCAGCCGTGCGGGGATGTTCCAGTCTTCCAGCAATTGCAGGGTGGCGATGACGCCGTCGGGGATGCCGGCGACCATGATTTGTGAAGGCCGGGTCTTGAACGGGAAGGGCACTTCGGAGCCCATGATCACCAATGGCTTGATGTTTTCGTTGCCTTCCTTCATGTGCTCGGCCAGGAAGATCATGGGCGGGATGCCGACGCCGCCGCCGATGAGCAGCGGGTACTTGCGGTAGCCCTGCAGTTTGAACGGCACGCCGATAGGGCCGATGAGACTGATGACCTCATCAATCTTTCGTTTCGCCAGCAGGCGCGTGCCGACACCGTGTGCCTTGTAGAGAATATCGATTTTGCCGTCTTCCGGGTTGGCGCGCATGATGGACATGGGCCGACGCATGGGCAGCAGGGGATCGCAGCGCAGGTGAACGAAGCTGCCGGGCATGGCATGCCGTGCCGTTTCGGGGGCGTGCAAACGCAGAATGTACTGGTCGCCATCCCATGCCTGGTGCGCGAGCACGCGGGCGTCCTCGACGAAAATGGTGTCCCGGGCCGCGGGATGTGGGGCGCGCTTTGTTGCCGTCGCCGATTCAGCCTTCGAAGACAAGCCTGCCTCCCAGGATGGTGTGCGTGACGCGTCCGCTCATCTCCCAGCCGTGGAAGGGCGTGTTGCGGCCGCTGCTCAGCATGGCTTCCCTGTCCACGGTCCAGCTTCGGTCCGGGTCGACAATAATAATGTCGGCGTTGGCGTCCTTCCGCAGCGTGCCGCTCTCCAGCCCTATCACTGCCGCTGGCGCCGCGGTCAGGCAGCGGAGCATTTGCAGCGGCGTCATAGCCTTGCGCTGGACCCGTTCCAGCATCAGCGGCAGCAGCACCTCCAGGGTGGAGGCGCCGGGTTCGCTGAGACTGAAGGGCGCCGCCTTGGCGTCGAAGTCATGGGGCTGGTGATCGGAACAGACCGCGTCGATGGTGCCGTCGGCCACGCCGCGCAGCAGGGCGTCGCGATCGGCCTGTCCCCGCAGGGGCGGGATCAGATGGCAGTCGGTGTTGTAACCGTCAATGTCCATGTCCGTGAGAAACAGGTTGGCCACGGCCGCGTCCGCCGTCACCGGCAGGCCGGACTTTTTGGCCGCGCCGATCATGGCCGCGCTCCGGGCCGTGGACAGACGACAAAAGTGAGCGCGTACTCCGGTTTGTTCCACCAGCAGAAGGGCCTGTTGCAAGGCGACGGTTTCCGCCGTCTCGGCGATGGGTGGCAGGCCCAGGCGCGTGCTCATGGCCCCTTCGTGGGCCACGCCGTTGTTGCGCAGGAAAGAATCTTCCGGCTGGATGAACACCGGCAGGCCGACACTGGCGGCGTATTCCAGGGCCCGGCGCAGGATCTGGGTATTGACGATGGGGCGGCCGGCGTTGCCGGCGGCGACGCAGCCGGCCTCCTTCAGTTCCGCCATCTCGGCCAGGTATTCCCCGGCCAGGCCCCGGGTCAGGGCGGCAATGGGGTGGATGCGGATGCGGCCGCTGGCGTCGGCGCGACGATGGATGAGTTCCACCACGGCGGAGGTGTCGATGACCGGATCCGTGTCCGGCGGGTAGCAGACGGTGGTGATGCCGCCGGCGGCGGCGGCGCGGGCCTCGCCGGCGATGGCGGCCTTGTGTTCCAGGCCCGGTTCGCGGAAGCGCGCGCCGAGATCAATGATACCGGGACAGGCCCAGCGGCCGGCGGCGTCGATCTCCTTGTCCGGCGTGAAATCATTGGGTTTTCTGCCCATGGCAACGATGCGCCCTTTGGCGACGGCCAGCGAACCTTTTTTATCCGTCTCCGTGGCCGGGTCCAGCAGCCGGGCGTTTTTGATCAGCAGCTTCATTCCTCGGCTTCCTCGCCGCCGGGCTTGCGGCCCATGGTCATGGCCATGACCGCCATGCGTATGGCGATGCCGTGGCTGACCTGCTGCAGGATCACGGAACGGTTGCCGTCGGCCACGCGGGAGTCAATCTCCACGCCGCGGTTAATGGGGCCGGGGTGCATGACGATGGCGTCCGCTTTCGCGGCACGCAGTTTCTTTTCAGTCAGGCCGTAGGTGTTGAAGAATTCGTTTTCGCTGGGCAATAGCGCGCCGTGCATGCGCTCGCGCTGCAGGCGCAGCATCATGACCACGTCCACGCCGTCGATGCCTTCCTCCAGCCGGTCGTGTACCTGCACGCCCAGGGTCTCGATGGCCGCCGGCAGCAGGGTGCGTGGTGCGATGACGCGCACGTCGTTGACGCCCAGACCCTTGAGGGCGTGGATCTCGGAACGGGCGACGCGGGAATGCATGATGTCGCCGACGATGGCGACCTTCAGGGATTCGAAGTCCGGCTTATGGCGGCGGATGGTGAACACGTCCAGCATGGCCTGGGTGGGATGGGCATGGCGGCCGTCGCCGGCGTTAATCACCGCGACGCCGGGGGCCACCTGGCGGGCGATGAAATGCGCGGCGCCGCTGTTGTTGTGGCGAACAATGAACATGTCGCAGTGCATGGCTTCCAGGTTATGCAGCGTATCCTGCAGGGATTCGCCCTTGCTGGTGGCGGATGCGTCCACGTTGAGATTGAGCACGTCGGCCGAGAGGCGCTTGGCGGCCAGTTCAAAGGTGGTGCGGGTGCGGGTGCTGGCCTCGAAGAACAGATTGACAATGGTGCGCCCGCGCAGCAGCGGCACTTTCTTGACGGCGCGGCCGCTGACGCCGGCGAAGGATTCGGCGTAATCGAGGATCTCGGTGAGTAACTGGCGGCTGAGTCCTTCGGTGGACAGGAAATGTTTCAGGCGTCCCTGATCGTCCAGTTGAATATTGTCAGCCGTCATTCGTTGTTGTTATCTCCAGAGCCAGCGGTTCCGGGCCGTGGAGTTTAACATGTTCGTTGGGTTGCAGGTGCAGGCTTTTGCCGGTGACGTCCGCCTGTATCGGCAGTTCGCGGGCGTCGGGTCGATCGATGAGTACGGCCAGGCCGATACTGGCGGGGCGGCCGTAGTCGAAGATTTCGTTCATGGCCGCGCGGATGGTGCGGCCGGTGTAGAGCACGTCGTCCACTAATATAATGTGCCGGCCCTCCACCTCGAAGGGCAGGTTGGTGGGTGTCACGCGCGGATGCATGCCGATGCGGCTGAAGTCGTCGCGGTAGAAGGCGATATTGAGTTCGCCCAGCGGCGATTCCAGGGCCAGTGCCCGGTGCAGGGCCTGGGCGATCCAGACGCCGCCGCTGTGGATGCCGATGATGCCGGGATCACCGAAACCGCGCTCAACCAGGTAATCCTCCAGTTGCCGCGCCATGGTGGTCAGGAATTGTTCGATTTCGCCGGTGTCGATGGTGGTCATGATTCAGCCTCGTCGGAGCCGGCCGGGATTGTAGCACTATTGGCCGCATGCGCCCCCTGTTCCGAGAGCCAGGTCTCGAGAATGGTCTGGGCGGCGACCGGGTCCAGATTGTACGTGTCCTTGAGTCGCCCTTTCGCCTCCCAGGAAGAGAGGCGTTCGTCGGCGCGGTGCACGGGCAGATGGTAACGATCCGCCAGTTTGCCGGCGAAGGCGGTGGCCTGTTCGGTGAGCGTTTGCGGGGTATCGTCCATGTTCAGCGGGTCGCCCACCACCAGCGCCGCCGGCTCCCATTCGCGCATGATTTCGTCGATGCGGGGCCAGTCCGGTTTGCCATTGCGCACGGCGACGGTCGTCAGCGGCGTCGCGGTGCCGGTCAGTGCCTGGCCCACGGCGATGCCGATGCGCTTGCTGCCGTAATCGAAACCGAGCAGCGTCCGGGTGCGGCTCACGCGTGCCCGATATCGGAGGAGAGGGTGTCAATATTCACACCCAGCAGCTTCGCGGCGGCGTTCCAGCGTTCCTCGCAGGGTGTGCGAAAGATGACCTCAATATCCGCCGGGCCGCTGAGCCAGGCATTGCTCTTGATCTCCTCTTCCAGCTGACCGGCGCCCCAGCCGGCGTAACCCAGGGCGATGAGCGATTCCCGCGGGCCCTTGCCGTGGGCGATGGCCTCGAGAATGTCGCGGGAGGTGGCGATGCCGATGTCGTTGCTGATATGGGCGGAGGACTGCCATTCCGTATCGGAATTGTGCAACACAAATCCCCGATCCGCCTGCACCGGCCCGCCCAGATACACAGGCAGGGTTTCTATGTCCTCATTCTCGGCTTCCAGGTCCAGTTGCTTGAAGACCTCGCCCAGGGGGATGTCCAGCTGCCGGTTGATGACGATGCCCATGGCGCCGTCGTCGTTGTGGGCGCATATATAGGTGACGGTCTGGGAAAAATTGGGGTCCGCCAGGCTGGGCATGGCGATCAGAAACTGGTTTGTCAGGTTCGTCGACCGCATGTTTCTATGGTATCCCTCTCATTCAAAAAAAACTATAACCTTGGACACGAAATTTCCGTAAAGGTTACAGGTCAGGAAAAACCGGGTATCTCCAATGGCAAAGGATGCGGCCGGGTATGTGCCGTCATGCCGGTGGAATTGTCGAGGTAATACGAGATAAATAATTGGCAACTCCATTTTGCATTGGGCACGATTATCCTTGTGACTTGTGACTTGTGACTT
>JBBDSH010000006.1:0-12692 GCA_040905045.1 Gammaproteobacteria bacterium
TCGATGCGCAGGACATGTTCCCCGCCGTGATGTCGGGCATAAAGCCATGAAAACAACGCCGTACGGATACCGCCGATATGCAGATAACCGGTCGGACTGGGAGCGAAGCGGGTGCGGACGGACATTGATTCGTGGCTCGTGGCTCGGGATTCGTGGTTCGTGGCTCGTGATTCGCCATTGAATACAGTCGCGAAATGCGAATCATAGTGATCTGGTGGGCGATGCTGGGATTGAACCAGCGACCCCTGCCGTGTGAAGGCAGTGCTCTCCCGCTGAGCTAATCGCCCTTGCTGCTACGGAAACAGCGCGTCATAAAATACAAGTTATTGATATTATTCACAAGTTCTTTTTAGCTTTGGACAAACAATCGAGAACCGCTAACTACGAGCCACGAACCACGAGCCACAAGTCATGGCAATTCCGTGCAAATCTCCTCAATACCACGCCGTTTCTGTGCCGGCGGGTTATCGGCCGGGTAACCACACCAGAAAAGACCCATTACAATCTCGCGTTGCATATCGATATCCAGAAGGCGGTAGAAACCTTCATCACGAATGACCTGGCCGCTGGTCCATTTGACACCGACACCCGCCTGCCAGAGGTACAAACTCAGGTTCTGTACGGCACAGGCACAGGCGGCGTAATCCTCCTGTTGCCGTACCGGCTTATCCGGCGACAACCGGCAGGTCAGGACGAACCAGGAAGGGATCGCATCCAGTCGGGACCGTACTGCCTGACGGGCCTTTTCATCCCTCTCCCCGGCCTTCAATGCCGCGATCAGGCCTCGGACCTGCTCGACGGATTCCTCGCCCAGCAGGTAGAAATGCCAGGGTTCGGTCAACTTATGGTTCGGCGCCCAACGGGCCACTTCCACCGCATCCAGTAATAGCTCCCTGGGGACCGGTTCGGGCCGGAAAAAATTGACAGTCCGGCGGGATTTCAACATCCCGCCGAACTGTTCAGGCGTCACAGGAGGTTCGCCGGACATTGCCGTCGTCTTAGTAGCTCGACACAGAAATTATGAACTATTGACGGATCCCTTCCACGTTGAACTCGAGCTCCACGGTATTGGAAGTGGGCCCGAGGTTCCGAGGACTGCCGTATTCCATACGATTAATGCTGGTCGTGGCCCGGAAGCCGGCGCGATAGCCACCCCAGGGATCATTGCCCTCGCCAATGCGTTCCACATCCAGTTCCACTTCTTTGCTGACGCCTCTGAGTGTGAGAATACCCGTCATCGTGCCCCTGTCGGCGTCACCGGTGTAACCGCTGCTTTTAAAGGTAATCTCGGGGAATTCCTTGACTCTCAGAAAATCATCGCCGCGCAAGTGCTTGTCGCGCTCGGCCCAGTTCGAATCGACGCTGTCGGCCTGTATGGTGATATTCACAGAAGACGCCCCGGGATTATCTTTATCCCACTTGAAGGAGCCGGAGAAGGTATTAAAACGCCCTTTCAGCATACTGAAGCCCAGATGCGAAGCCTGGAACTCAATAAAAGTGTGTGCCGGATCCATTTCGTATTCAGCCGCAAAAGCAGCAGTGGTTCCTGTAACGGATAACGCCAGTATGCCGAGTGCCAGGAATGTCTTATACAACCGTTTGAAAACCATTGTTATGTCTCCTTTTTCTATGCAGGTTTAACGTTAACGACCTTGCCAAACAACCATTTAAGGCAGGTCGGAACTTGATTGGACCCGTTTCGCATACTAGAGTGCCCCGTGATTGCCGTCAATTCACCCCCTCCGCCTCCGTTGCGGCAACAATCAACGGTGCCGCGTCCGCTTTTCCAGGGTTTCCTGGACATGAAAAAGCAATACAAACATACCGATCAATCCAATTCCCGCCACGGAAAAAGTGGCAACCGCGAGACCACCGGCATGAGAGAGCACACCGATCAGCAAGGGTCCCCCGGCCAGTCCCAGATCACTGAGCAAGCGCCAGACACCGAGGAATTCACCGCGACGACCCGGCGGTGACAAATCCGAGCCCAGTGTCATCACCACGCCTGTTCCGAGTCCATTTGCCACGCCGGCCAGCAGCGCTACCAGCAACAAACCGGTAAAACCTTGCGCCAGAGGCAGGAGCACCAGGGACAGCGCCAACAGGCCGGCGCACGGGACGGCCGCCCATTTACGGCCGCGCCGATCCATGAGCAGCCCGGCCGGGTAAAACAGGGCCAGGTCGATAGCCATGGAAAGGGAAAAAATCAGGCCTATGGCGGCGGCATCGATGCCCAGGGCCGCGCCGTACAACGGGATCAGTAATTGTCTCGCCGCCCGAAGCAGGGTAATCGCCAGTGCGCTGCTGCCGGCGGTTGCCAGCGTCCGCCTGTGCGAGACGATCACTCCGACAAGCCGGTCGAGGTGCGGCGTCCCCTCGCTGGCACCGGCAGGCACATTTCTGGCAAACAAGGCGATGAAAAGCATGGCGCCCAACGTCAGTGCACCGACCACGAAAAAGGCCGCCGCAAAACTGAAATATTTGGCCGTTAACCCGGCCAGTAACGGCCCGATTATGGCTCCTGCGCGCATGGCGCCGGCCAGAGCGGCAATCACCCGCCCGCGAATCGTACTTTCGCAGGTATCCGTTACATAGGATAACCGCGCCGTCAACCAGGCGCCGACGCCGATACCATAGAGCAGCGTAATCAGTACCAGACCGTACCAGTCCACGACAAAGGCAAACGCCAGTGTGGTGACCAGGACACAGGAAAGCGCGGCCAGCATGGCCTTCTTGTCGCCAAAGCGGGTCGCCAGCATACCGGCGGGGATGTCGATCAACATCATGCCCACGCCGCGCATGCCGACAATGGCGGCGGCGGAACCGGCACTGCCTTCCAGTTCCAGCACATACAGCGGCAGAAGCAGCATCAGCCCCTGATGACCGACCGCCAGGAGGACGGAAGGAATCAATAACGAGAATAAAAGCGAACGACTCTTGTCCATATTGTTATGTTTTTAATACAGGGAACTTTTTTATCGACAGAGTACCGAATCAACAGGGTAAATAACACTTATCAAGAGGATTATAAGTATCCCGATATGCCTCTGCGGGACCGTCGGGCATACAGAGTCTGCCCCGACATGTTTCCTGACTCTTCGCAATTGTTGCCCGTTACTCATCGTTTTCCGCCTTGTTGGATACCGGCTCTCGCATACCGCGCTCGGCCGGTATGACGGCAACTGGAACCGATCTGCCGGGAACGCGCTACGGGTGCCCGGCACACCCCGGAGCCGTCATGCCGGAGATGCGCTATGCGGGGCCCGGTACCCCGATACCGTCCTGCCGGGGACGCGCTGTGCGGGCGCCCGGCACACCCCGGAGACGTCATGCCGGAGGCGCGCTGTCCAGCGCCATCCGGCATCCATTCATTTGTGTAGAAGACAAAACTTGACCCGGGGAACATATTCACAGCGTTTCCACGGAGGAATGTCGGGATACTTCCGGTCCCATTTCCATAGAGGCAAACAATTCGCGCAACTGGCAAGCTGAAGAAAAATATTGTTAAATAATGACTTATGGATAGCCGGCACGGTAACACCGGCCATCCGCCGAAACTCACTCTGATCCTCCTGGAAAGCCATACATGAGCCGGTCCCTTTTCGCTCGACAAGCCTGTCTCCGCTTCATGCTGCGAACCGGCCTGTTGTTCCTGACTTTTCTTTCACTGCCGGTACAGGCCGACACGGAATCGACCCCGGACGATACTCATACCGCACCCCACATTGAGGTGTCCCTGGTCAGTGAAGTTGAAACCATCGCAGCGGGAACGCCTTTCCAGATTGCCGTTCGGCTGGTGCCGGAACAGGGCTGGCACACCTACTGGCGTAACTCCGGCGATTCCGGACTGGCCACACGCATTGACTGGACGCTGCCGGAAGGGAGCGAAGCCGGCCCCATCCAGTGGCCGTATCCGGAACGGATCGATTATCAGGGCCTGATTAACTACGGTTATCACGGCGAAACCCTGTTACTGACACGCATTACGCCACCACAGGACATTAATCCCGGAGATGCCTTTCCAATCCGGGCTGACGTACACTGGCTCATCTGCAAGGACGTCTGCATTCCCGGCAGCGGCAGCGTCGCCACTACCCTGAAAATCGCCTCGGACCCGCCGCAGCCCGGCCCCTGGGCGGATCGTTTCGCCGCAGCCCGCGCCCGCCTGCCGCAGAGTACCGATATCGATACGGCAAATTTTTATCTGGATGAAAACCTGGTGGTGGAAGTCACCGGCGCCGACTTCTCTATTAACGCCGGAGACAAAATACAGTTCTTTCCCATCGATCCGGATCTGGTCGTCAATGCTGTAGAACCCCGGATTCAATACCGGGACGGCCGGCTGCTGATACGGACTTCCGGCAATCCGGATTACACCGGGCCGGTCCCGGAACAACTCAATGGATTGCTGGTTATTGATGACGGCAAGAATCCGCGTGCCCTCCGCTTCACCGCCTCGGCCGGCACCTCGCCCATCGATTTTCCCGCACAGCGTATCGGACAAAGGGGCGGCGGCTTCCTGTTCATCCTGCTGCTGGCCTTTACCGGCGGTATTCTTCTGAATCTCATGCCCTGCGTCTTTCCGGTACTGTCCATCAAGATACTCAGTCTCATAAAAAGCGGAACCCATGATCGTCTGCAACGTAAACTGCACGGACTTGCCTATACAAGCGGTATCCTGGCCAGCATCCTGGTCTTCGCCGGCGTATTACTGGGATTTCGCGCGGCGGGCGAAGCCGTGGGCTGGGGTTTCCAGTTACAGTCGCCTCTGTTTGTTGCGATCCTGATTTATATCCTTTTCATTATGGCCCTGGCGTTGTCGGGGTTTGTCGATATCGGCACCTCCCTGACCCGTGCCGGCAATCTCCTGGACAAACGACAAGGGCTCACCGGCTCCTTCCTGAACGGCACCCTTGCCACCATTGTGGCCACGCCCTGCACGGTGCCGTTCATGGCCACCGCCGTGGGCTTCGCCCTGACCCAGGGTATCCCCGCGGCCCTGACGGTATTTGCGGTTCTGGGGCTGGGGCTGGCCAGCCCGTTCCTGCTGCTGGCCTTCATGCCGGCACTGGCCGAACGCCTGCCGAAACCGGGGCATTGGATGGTAACCCTGAAACAATTCCTCGCTTTTCCCCTGTATTTCACGGTGATCTGGCTGGTCTGGGTACTGGACCGCCTGACCGGCAGCGACACCATCGCGCTCGTGCTTGCCGGTCTGGTGTTCATTGTACTGGCCCTGTGGCTGTGGCACCTGGGTTCGCGCAGCCGGCGCCCGTCTCTGATCCGCGGTCCCGCGCTGCTCGCCGTCATTACCGCCCTGATATTACTGCCCGGCGTAGTCATGGAAGCCGGGGACAGGGAAAAACAGCGGCAGAGCGCGTCTGAAAAATACGGTTTTACGACGGCACCCTATTCCGAATCCGACCTGCGGGAAGCGCTGGCCGAGCAACGCCCCGTCTTTGTCAATATCAACGCCGACTGGTGCATTACCTGCAAGGTCAACGAACAGGTCGCCCTGAAAGACAGCCGCGTCCACAAGGCATTCAGTAAGCATAATGTTCTTTACATGGAAGGAGACTGGACCGACGGCGACGAAACCCTGACACGGCTGTTGAATCGCTTCGAGCGCAGCGGCGTGCCACTTTATCTCCTCTACCGGCCCGGCGAATCCAAACCCCGGATTCTGCCGCAATTACTGACACCGGCAACTGTGATCAGCGCTCTGGAAGGATAACCGGCATATTCAGCCAGGGAACTTCCTTGTAGAAACCCTCCCGGATTCCGCTACGCTTCATCCGGGCTACGAGCCTGTGCTGGACACTGATCCAGTAACTGTTCGCGGCCAGGTGGCCGTTGCATCCTTCGCTCCGTAAAAGGTGCATCCATGCACCACTTCCCCTACAAGCAGGGCCTGACTCCAGCATAAAACGGAGCTTGCGGGAGGCGCGACCATGGGACCAAGCAGCCAGCCATTCGCGCCGAAGGCGGCGCTCCTACAAGCAGGGTTTTACCACGGAATGAAACGGAGCTTGTGGGAGGCCCGACCCCGGGCCGAATGTTTTTACAGTTGTTTACCTCCGAGCCACGAGCCACGAGCCACGAGCCACGCAATAAAGTGTAAACTATCACCATGCGCGGCGATCGAAACTATTCCAACAATACCTGGTCCGGCAACTGGGGCGTCCTTAAAAACCTGATCCCTTATTTCATGGAATTCCCGGGACGTGTCACCCTGGCCATGTTCTGCCTGATCCTGGCCAAGCTGGCCAGCGTCGCGCTGCCGTTTGCCCTTAAATACATCGTTGACTCGCTGGATTCCGCCCAGTCACAGGTCATCGCCGTTCCCCTGGCATTCCTGCTGCTGTACGGACTGCTGCGGTTCGGCAGCATTATCTTCGGCGAGATCCGCGACGCCATTTTCGGGCGGGTAACAGAGCGGGCCATGCGTCGCATCGGCCTGAGCGTATTCAAACACCTGCATTCGCTGGATCTGGATTTTCACCTGTCCCGGCGCACCGGCGGACTGGCCCGGGATATCGAACGCGGCACCACCGGCATCAGTTTTCTCATGCGCTTTCTGCTTTTCAACATCCTGCCGACGCTGTTCGAGATCACCCTGATTGCCGGCATTCTGCTATACAACTACGGCATCTGGTACGCGGCCATTATCGTCGCGGCCGTTACCGTTTACATCATCTTCTCCATTCTGGTCACGGAATGGCGCACCGGTTTTGTCCGCGTCATGAACGAAATGGACAACCGTTCCAATACCCGTGCCGTCGACAGCCTGCTGAACTACGAGACCGTCAAATATTTCTCCAACGAGGAATACGAAGCCGGGGAATACGACGAAAACCTGGCCGACTGGGAAAAGGCACGCATGCGCAACCGGTTGTCTCTGGCCGCTCTGAACTGCGGCCAGGCCCTGGTGGTGGCGGCATCCATGACGGCGTTGATGATCCTCGCCGCGACCCATGTCGCCGCCGGTGTCATGACGCTCGGCGATCTGGTTTTGATCAACGCCTACATGATCCAGTTGTTCATGCCCCTGAATTTCCTCGGCTTCGTCTACCGGGAAATCAAGCGGGCACTGGCGGATATCGAACAGATGTTCAACCTGTTGAATCGCCGGCCACGAATTGAGGATCCGCCCGGAGCACCGGACCTGGTTGTCACGGATGGCACCATTCGTTTCGATCACGTTACTTTCAGTTACGATGACACCCGCCGGATACTGGACGATGTCAGTTTTACCCTGCCCGCGGGCCGGAAACTTGCGATTGTCGGCCCCAGCGGTGCGGGAAAGTCCACCATCGCCCGGTTGTTGTTTCGTTTTTATGATGTGGATGCAGGCAGGATCACCATCGACGGTCAGGATATACGGGAGGTCAGTCAACAAAGTCTGAGACAGGCTATCGGCATCGTGCCGCAGGATACCGTGTTGTTCAATAATACCATTTATTACAACATTGCTTACGGGCGACCCGAAGCAAACATTGAAGATATCAGGGAGGCGGCCGGAATGGCATGCCTGGACACATTTATCGAGGAACTCCCGGATGGCTACGAGACGCGGGTGGGTGAACGCGGCATGAAAATATCAGGCGGGGAAAAACAGCGTATCGCTATTGCCCGCGTACTGCTCAAGGATCCAGCCATTCTCATCTTTGATGAAGCCACATCCTCCCTCGATTCCTCTGCCGAGACGGCGATCCTGGAACAACTGAGAAATACAACCACCGACAAGAGCACGCTGGTCATCGCCCACCGCCTGTCGACGGTGGTGGACGCCGATGAAATCCTGGTACTGCGGCACGGACGGATCGTTGAAAGCGGAAACCACGCCGAATTACTGCAACTGGGCGGTGACTACGCCCGTCTCTGGGACCTGCAGCGCCACAGGAGACCACACACGGAGAAGGAAGACGCCTTGTACGACACATTACCGGTCTGAGCAGCATGGACGCAGTCTGGTTTCCCGGCGATGTACCCGCTTCTGGGCCCATTAATGCATGATTATGGAAAATTTGTCCCCTTTTTGGGTGATTCCATCAATGGGCAATTCTGATATATTCACACTCGTATACCCTCGAGTGACTCCCATCTACCCGTTGGGTATACGTTGATGTCCATATCAACATTAAATCCCTTAGCTTCATGCAAACCCCGCTTCGGCGGGGTTCTTTTTATCCTGCAAGACGACTCTCCTGGGAACGGAAAAAGTCGGCAAAACAATAGTTTACACGGCACTCCTGGCATGAAACAATTCACACTGAGAATAGTCTCATGGAAAATGCAGCAACAATTATTATTTGGTGGTCATAACTAATTTTGGTTACTGTACTAAAAAATCAACCAGTCCGAAAGTCTCGAGGTCGTTTCATGAAGCTGAGTCATCGAATTCTTTTACCGCTTGTCCTTGTCTTTGCAACACTGCCCGCTCACGCGGATTTCAATGACGGCATCGTCGCCCACCAGATGGGACAGTACGAAAAGGCCTATAACATTATGCGTTCCCTGGCCGAAGCCTCGAATCATGCCTATGCGCAGTATTACGTCGGCATGATGTATCTCAACGGACAGGGCGTGGGACAGGACTATTCCAGGGCCGGGGAATGGTTCCTGAAGGCGGCGGAAAACCGCGTACCGCAGGCACAATACAAACTTGCCCGCCTCTATTTCGACGGACGGGGCCTGCCGCGGGATTATGAACGCGCCTATGCCTGGTTCCGTGTCGGCGCCGTCCACAACCACAAACTGTCCATCAATTCCCTCGAAGAAGCGAGAAGTAATCTTTCCGATGCGGAATTGGAAGAAGCAGAAAAATTATCGCTGGAATTGATAGAGAAATACGGGCCGGCAGAGGGCGAGGAACCAGGCAAACCGAAAACACTGAAGAATCAGTGATTCGTGGCTCGTGGCTCGTGGCTCGTGGCTCGTGGCTCGTAATTAGAATAAGCCAACGATCACCAATCACAAGTCACTCAGGCTAGCCGGTTCATCAGGGAATGGATGTTGTTCAGGGAAAGCAGATGGATATGGATCAACTCCAGCTCGCCGCTTTCCACCAGTTGTTTCAATGTTTCCGCGGGCAATTTCTTCAATTTGTCACGATTAACACATTGAAATCCGCCAATGGAAAACTTGTCGCCGGTTTTCATTTCAATATTCGCCTGGACGGGCTGCAAAATTTCCAGCTGTGCCAGTTTATCGCAGAACTGCATCGTCAACTGGATGTGTGACTGGTAATCCTTGAGGAAGTCCACCGCCTGTTTCAGAATCGGGGATTCCTCCCCGGCGTCGTCAAACAGGGGCTGCCCCTCTCTGGCCGTATTGAATCCGGCATAGCCTTCATCAATGCACACCGTGAATTGATCCTCACCGTTGGAACCGGTCGTTTGCGCCAGGATGAAAGGATATCGACGTGTATAAGCCGGAATGTAGTCCGCATTCCACTTGCCCTTATCGTCGACAAACAGATTCTGGTTCTCCTTCAGACCCAGCAGAACAACCGGGAATATTTTCCCTTCCCCGTCACTGCCGAAAACGATTGGATATTCACCGACCACTTTGGCGAATTCCACCGCGGCGATGTACAGGCTGTTGGATTCCCTTGCGAAGGCGTAGTTTTCCGCCGGCTCAATATAGAGATCCTTGTGCCGGTCCTTATTCAGGGGAACGATTTTTTTGTAAAAGAGTGGTTGTTGATTCATTTGTAGACCTGTGGTTAGTGGTTCGTTATTGGTTAGCGATCCAATGCTGTTGCTGAACTATTGTATTCGGCGCGAGGTCGCGCCTCCCACAAGCTTCGTTTTGCGCTGGAAACAAACCTTGCTTGTGGGAGCGGCGCCCTCGCCGCGAACTATCGCCTGAGATTTCCCGATCAGGAAAAAGACATGCTCCCTTTCTACTGTATTAACTGACGACTACAAATCGTCGTCGGCGTCCTCGAACAGATCCGAGTAATCCCCGCTCTCCATATCATCAATAAAAGCATCATCGCCCAAGGTATCGTCATCCTCCGGCCCGGTCAGCGCTTCCAGTTGCTGTAAGGCATCGGCATAGCCCTCACGCGCATCCGCATAAATCAGCAGGGCTTCTTCCAGTTCTTCATTACTGGTTTCGGTATAACGTTCCATCAACGTCGTGATACGCACATCGATAGTCTCGAGGATCCGTTCCACCTCGCGAATACCCACACTGGGCGCACAGGTGTCCGTGATCTCGCATTCCGCCAAAGTCAGCATGACGCCGTCCTTGATCCTGAGAAAGACTCTGGCCTCGGCCTTGAGGCTGGATGTATCCGCCTCGGCAAACGTCTCGTCGGGCAGGATCTTGCCGGTTACGACGGCCGTTACCGGAACTGTATAAGCCCACGGCAACAGCAGCGCTATCAACAGCAATCTTTTAAAAGGCCGCAAATGCATTCTTCTCGATACCTTTTCGATTCAGTGTTAACAGGCTGTCGTCCACCTCAAACAGCGGTATGTCGTAGCCTACCTCTATGGCATCACCAAAATTTCCGGCCTCCGCACGGAACAGACTATCAATAGCGGCTTCCTGGCCTTCCAGCAGTTTCTGTATCCGTTGCTCCATGGACATTACACCCTGCCGTGTCGCTTCGATAATTTCATCCAGAACCTCGATGGTCAAATCGATTCCGGTGATTTCACCCAGTCTGGCGCGGGCTTCCGCATCGTCCTTGAGGCTCTCCAGCCATTCGATTCGCTTCCTGGCGGTCTGCACAATTTCATTCAGGCGCTGTATTTCCATGGCGGAAGGATCTTCCTGCAGGAACTCCTCGCCCGGACCTTCCTCGGCGAACTCATCGGTAAAGGCATCCTCTTCCAGGTCGTCCTCAACGGCATAGTATTCCTGCAGCTCGTCCCTGTAGTCGCGGAAATTCTGCAATTCCTGCTCATATCCGGCGAGCAGTTCTTCGATTCTTTCCCGCTCCGACGCCGATGCTTCCTCAAGACGTCGCTCCAGCTCCGTTATTCGGCCTTCCAGTTGCGTGATCAGCTCCTCCAGTTCAGTCTCGGTCACGTCCGGTGCACATCCTTCAATTTCCTCACACTGAGCCAGCGAAAGGGCCACGCCCTGGCCGATGACGCCGAACAGGGACAGGTCTTCCTCAAACAGGCCGAGATCGATCATGACGATCTGCTCCAGGCCGATGAGATTGGCCAGCACAAGTACCTGGGCCTGAACGATATTCAGATTGGCCAGATTGAGAGTGGCCAGGAAGGCGTTGGTTGCGGGGGTGCCGCCCAGTTCCTGCTGCGCGTCAATGAACCCGAACTGCGGCGTATTCCCCGACCCGGTGGCGACTTCCAGCGTCCCTCCAGCCAGTTCGATCTGCATATTCGGAGCGTTGACGATGTCATTCTGCGCCACCATCAGCAGCCCGCTGCCGCTGAACGTCACCGGATTGGCAGTGGCGGTAATATCGCCGGGACCGCTGCCGCCGTTGGAATCGCCCACGGCGATGAGATTAATCTGGCCGCCGTTCTGGCCCGATTCACCCGCCGTGATGTCCGCGCCCAGATCCAGATTACTGCCCAGCAGGGTAAAATCACCGCCGTTACCCAGAAGTATGTCATCGTTCAGGCTCACGCGATCGCTGTTTATCACCGCCTGGGTATCGCCGTCCAGTGGAAGCGTCGTGGGCGACAGCGTACCGCCGACGATGAAATGGCCGGTGTAATCCTGCATGTTCGGCAGATTCAAATCACTCGGACCGATGGTCAGATCGCCACCACCGCTGTCGGGCACCGTCAGGCTGGTGTTGCTGCCGCCGACAATGCTGCTGCCCAACGGCTCGCCGGCCGCGTGGTTCCAGGTATCGTTGCCGCCGATGTTGACGTTGCCGCTGACACCACCGCCGTTGAAATTGTAGATATTGTTACCGGCGCCCGCGGACAGGTTGCCCGACAGCGTCCCGCCGTTGAAATTGAAGACATCGTTACCGGCGCCGGACGTGATATTGCTGTTGATGCCGGCATTGAGAGTGAACTGATTGTTGCCGCCGCTGTCGTTAATGCCGTTGGAAACGTTGCCGTTGAAGGTATAAGTATCGTTACCCGAACCCGAAGAGATACTGCCGTTCACCGTGGCGAAGGTATAGGTATTGTCGCCGCCGCTGTCGGTGAGGTTACCAGTGAGGGTTCCGCTCAGATTGAATGTGTCATTACCACCGGCGGTGGAGATGTTGCCATTGATGGCCGCACTGGAGGTATAACTGTTGTTGCCGCCGGTATCGGTGATATTGCCCGTGATGGAAGCCGTGGCCGAGAGGGTGTCGTCCCCGCCGCCCGATGAAATATTGCCGGTCAGGGCGCTGTTGATGTTAAAGCTGTTGTTGCCGCCGGCACCGGTCAGATTGCCGCTGTGAACCTGGTTGATGTTGAAGGTATCGTCGCCGCCGGCACCGGTCAGATTCTCAATACCGTTGAAGGTCAGTGTATTGGTGCTGACGTAAGTGTCGTTGCCGGGCTGAACGGTAAAGGTCCCCCCGGCCGCGATGTTACCGACCAGGGTATCTGTTCCCGCGCTGCCAATCAGATCATTGATATTGTCGAACGTACCGCCGATGCTCGTGGCATTGCCGGTGAAACCGTCCACCGATCCCGTGCCCGTCACAGTAATGGTGGCCGTCGGCCCACCCGCGTAGCTCAGGGTATCGGTGACGA
>JBBDSH010000007.1:0-2166 GCA_040905045.1 Gammaproteobacteria bacterium
GAATATTCATGATGGGTTATGGTGGGTTACGCTGGACAACGCTAACCCACCCTACATCAAGCTATGAGTCATGAGAGGGCCGTAGGGTGGGTAGAGCGCGATAGCGCGAAACCCACCGAATATTCATGATGGGTTATGGTGGGTTACGCTGGACAACGCTAACCCACCCTACGTCAAGCTATGAGTCATGAGAGGGCCGTAGGGTGGGTAGAGCGTAGCGCAGCTGAGCGAAACCCACCGTAACAATTATTCACAATCCATATCCTTATCGACGGGTTCTGCCCAACCCTCGTCATATGTTCCTCTTTTTACACATTGTCGAAATGATGAATAAGGCCATTCAGCCGGCCTATTGACATAACCATGCTTCACGGGATTGTAATGTATATAATCCATATGACGCCGATAATCATGCTCATCACGTATCAGATGTTCCCAGAAACGACGCTGCCAAATACCACGCTCGTCCTTCCTCATTCTGCTCGCTGAAACGGTCTCTGAAAACGGGAAATGCCGCGTAAATTCGCTTTTGATCAATCGCCACCGGCTGATGTAATCGTCATCATCCGGCGGCAACGTCCAGATGCAGTGCATATGATCAGGAAGCACGACAATGCCATCGATATGAAATGGATACCGCTTTATGATTTTCCGGAAGGCGTTGCGCAACAGGGAAATATTATCCACTAGAATCGGTTTCCGTCCCCGGATTACGACCGTGAAAAAGAAGCATCCACCCGGCATGCGTACACGACGGTAATTCGGCATATCAACCTCCTTGTTTGTATCAATGACGGTATTTCATGGTGGGTTACGCTGAACAACGCTAACCCACCCTACGCCTGCTGCCGTTGTAGGGTGGGTAGAGCGGAGCGAAACCCACCTGCATTTTTACAATGATCGGTTTTTTGTATTCTGCTCCTGAACGTAAGGAGTGTAAGACAACAACCGGATCTTTCCCTTGCCTTCAATCCGGTATGGAATACCACGCCAGGTAACGGTCTTCCGGAATACGGCGGCAAGCAGTATGAAACCGTGCAGTATCTGCGTCAGCAGTATGGCCGCCGGGAGCATGAACGTCTGCAGCCGGGAAAGCGGGCTTTGCGTTTTCTCTCCAACTGCAATCCTGTGGCTGATCATGCTTTCGCCAACCAGCAGCAGCAATGACTGCAGCAGTGCATAACCCAGCAGCGTCAGTCCGGCAATGCCGGCCTGCGTAGTATCGCCCGTCCAGAGGCCCTGCAGCGCCAGGATCAGGCATGACAGCAGCAGCAACCATTGCAGCAGTCCGAACAACAGAATTTTGAACCAGCCGGAATGATGCAGGCGCACCGAGATCATCTGCCGGCAGGCCCAGCCCAGAAATCCTGTGAAGCTGGTATCTTCACGTGTCAGCAGTACCAGGGAAGGATCAAAGACCATGGCGAGGTCGTGCTTTCGCAATACGGAATCCAGAAGCGTGTCTTCTCCGTAGGCGTGCCGCAGCCTGTCCACCAGGTCCGTTTCCTCGAACAGTTTGCGCTCGAAAGCAAGACAGCCGCCCCAGGCAATGCCGTGCCGGTACATCTGCACCACCGATCCGGCATTCCAGAGGTAGCGAACGAACGCCGCCATGCTGTTGCCGCGGGGCACGAACCAACGCATGCCTGACACCGCGGAGGCGCCCGATTGCCGCAATCCATTTACCATGCGCCGCAACCATGTTGATGACGGCATCGTATCAGCGTCGACGAGGACAACGATATCCGTGTCTTTATCCAGATGACCGGCCACTTCGGCCAGGCCGGCACACTTGAGGCTGCAGGATGCGGGGATGGTATCCAGCACATGCAGCCGCAATCGATCATCGGTGGCTTTCCGCATCTCGGCATTGACCAGGTCCCAGGCGGGATCTTGCCTGCTGTCCACAACCACATGGAGGCTGTAGCCGGTGTAATCCTGCTGCAGTAAAGAGTGCAGGCAATCGCGCAAGGACGGATCCGCGCCGCGCAACGGCAGTATCACGGCCGCCCCGGGTAATGTTCCCGCGTGTAGCTCTTGCTCCGGACGCCGTGCAAGGAATCGCATCAGCCGCAGGGAAAGAACGGTCTCCATCAAACCGAGCAGGATCAAGCCGCCGGCGGCGGTCCATACAAGGTAGGTCATGAATAAATCGCTTCAATCATT
>JBBDSH010000007.1:2266-12598 GCA_040905045.1 Gammaproteobacteria bacterium
GCAGGCGTTTTCTTGGTATCATTCGTGTTTTGACTGTCACAACAACCCGACGAGCAAGAACGCATAATAACATCACACTAACGACCATTACATAAACCTCCCGGATTCATGTTTCGACACATTATAATTACAGGCGCCAGCAGCGGCCTGGGGCTGGCGCTGGCGAAGGCCTATGCCGCACCCGGCGTGACCCTGGGCCTCACCGGCAGGCACCGGGAACGTCTCGACCAGGCGGCGGATGTCTGCCGGCAGGCCGGCGCGGAGGTGATTACCGCTATTCTCGATGTGCGCGAAGGCTTCAAGCTGGCGGAATGGCTGCAGGAATTCGATGACGCCCATCCCGTCGACCTGGTCATTGCCAATGCCGGCGTGACCTATTCGGTTAACGGCACAACGCCCCTGGAACCACGGGCCGCCATACGCGATGTCTTCGATACCAATTTTTCCGGTGCCGTGGATACCCTTAATCCCCTGCTGGAACGCATGCGCACCCGCGGCAAAGGGCATGCGGTGGTAATCAGTTCCCTGTCCGCTTTCCGGGGGATTCCGCTCTTTCCCGCCTACGCAGCCAGCAAGGCGGCGGTGAAATCCTATTACGAGGCGGTACGCGGCGCCCTGCGCCGGGACGGCGTGATCATTACGCTTGCCTGCCCCGGTTTTGTCGAGACTCCGATGACGGAGAAGCTGCGTACCAGTAACTGGCGCCAGCTTGGGGTGGATGATGCGGCGAGAGTGATTGTCAGGGGCGTGGCAAAGGGGCGGCCGACGATCGTGTTTCCGCGGCTGCATTTTCTGGGTTTGTGGTCCCTGCAATGGCTGCCGGCGAAATGGGCGGATTGGGTATTATTGAAGCTGTTTTTGAAATAAGAGTACGGGCTCCAGATTCTCGCAGAGGCTCGGAGTTCGACAGGAACGCAGCAACCGTAGGATGGGTTGAACGTTGTTTGTGAAACCCACCGGCAAGCTGATTTTTTTATGGTGGGTTTCGCTCCGCTCTACCCACCCTTGCCTGAGGTATCCAAGATTTCTCTCGCTGGTCGAAATGACCGGGTCCTGTCGAGGATTTCTCCCGCCGGTCGAAATGACACCACGGGATACCTTGTTACCTTGAATACTTTTACCACAGAGAGCCTACCCGGGACTTGCTCCCTGTCTCTTCTTCACAAATGAATGGATGCCGGATAACGCAAACAACGCGTTTCCGGCATGACGGGATTCGAGGCCGCATCGGAAATGTGTAGAAGAGTCAGGACTTGATCCGGGGACACAGAGGGCCACAGAGAGAAATGAAAAATTATTAAAATCTGAATCAGTGATCCTTTCGACCAGCGGGAATCCCTGCCCACCTACCCTCTTGCTACTTTTAACTTGAATTACGAGGTCTTGGGCAGGCTTGTGGTCTGCTCGGGCTGTTGCCGGTCGTCTACCGCCTTGTCCTGCAGGGCGACGACCTTTTCCGTTGCATTGCCGGCATCCGCATTCAACTGCGGCGCCAGGGTTTCACCGAGATTGCGGGCCAGGGAATCGATGGTGGCGTTGTCCGCCAGGGACATCAGCGGTATTTCGACACCGAAGTGGTTTTCGATGGCGGTGGCCAGTTCCATGGCCATGAGGGAATCGATACCCAGATCGTGCAGCGGCTGGCTGTGCTTGAGCTTGTCGGTGGACACCTTGAGTATATCGGCCACCTTGCCGGCTATCAGGTCGGCCAGGTAGTTATGCCGTTCGGCGGGATCCATGGCTTCCATTTCATCCAGGAAGCCCTGTTCGTCGGAAGACGATTCCTGCGGCAGGTTATGCAGCAGCCAGTCGAACTTGCTGGACTTGCCCAGGTTGCGCGCCAGCCTTTGCCAGTTCGGATTGAGAACGATGGCGTGGGTCTGATCGGTTTCCAGAAGCCGTTCCAGTGTTTGCAGGGCCTGTACGCTGTTGACGCCGTTGATGCCGTGACGTTTGCTTAACGATTCGCGCAGCGCGGTATTGCGGGCCAGATAACCGCTGTCCATGATGGCGTCCCAGGCGACGACCGTGGACGGCAGGCCCCGGTTGCGGCGGTAATGGGCCAGGGCTTCCAGGTACTGGTTGCCCGCCACGTAGTTGGCCTGTCCCGGATTGCCGAGACACGCCGTCACCGAGGAATAGAGCACGAAGAAATCCAGATCCCGGGTCAACTGATGCAGATTCCAGGCGCCCTGGATCTTGGGTTTCATGGCTTTTTCCAGGCTTTCCATGGTCATGTCCCGGATCAGATGGTCATCCAGTACCATGGCGGAATGGACGACACCTCGAAGGGGCGGCAGCCGATCCTTGACCTCGCGCAGGACGCGCTGCAGGGAAACGGGATCGGCCACATCGCAGGCCATGGTCATCACATCCACGCCGCGGTTTCTGAGCGACGCCAGTTCGTTTTCATCTTCCGGGGCCGGCATGCCGTTACGGCTGACCAGAATCAGGTGCTGGGCGCCCTTGTCCACCAGCCAGCGCGCCGTCGCCAGACCGAAACCGCTCAGTCCGCCGGAAACCAGATAACTGGCGTTGGCCTTCAGTTCGAAACGACGGCCGGTCATGGGCACGTCGATTTGGCTCGGCGGACGGCGCAGCGAGACGATGACCTTGCCGATGTGGTGTGACTGTTGCATCAGCCGGAATGCATCAATGACGCCGTCCGCATCGAACACCGTCTGCGGCAAGGGTTTGAACACACCGGACTCGAACAGTTTCATAACTTCATTGAAGAGGTCTTGCGAGAGTTCCGGCTGGCGGCGGATCAACTGATCCGCGTCGACGCCGTAATAGGCTATGTTGTGCCGGAAAGGCCGCAGGCCGATACGCGTGTTCTCAAAATAATCCCGTTTGCCCAGTTCCAGGAAACGGCCGCCCGGCCTCAATACCGAAAGGCTCTTGTCGATGGCCTCGCCGGCGAGGGAATTCAGCACCACGTCAATGCCTTCGCCGTCCGTCAGATTCATGATTTCATCGGCGAAATCCAGTGACCGCGAGTTGAGGACGTGGCGAATGCCAAGCAGCGACAGGAAACGCCGTTTCTCGTCGGTGCCCGCCGTGGCGAAGATCTCCGCGCCACAATGCTGCGCATACTGTATGGCCGCCAGGCCGACACCACCGGTGGCGCCGTGAATAAGTATTTTCTCGCCCTGCTTGAGGCCGGCCAGATGCGAGACGGCATAAAACACCGTGAAAAACGCCGTCGGCACCGTGGCGGCGGATTCGAAACTCCAGCTTGCCGGTTTCGGGATGACTGTCGTTACCGGCGCTATGACGTGGGAAGAGAAACACGCGGAAGCAAAGGTCAGTACCTCGTCACCGGCGCGGAAGCGTTCCACACCCTCGCCCACCGCAGTGACGATTCCGGAACATTCCAGACCCAGGTTGGCGCCGGCGAAACCGTCGTCCAGCATTTCATCGGGCAGCAGCCCCGACGCGTACATGATATCCCGGAAGTTCAGACCGGCCGCCATGACCTTGATCTCCACTTCGCCTTCCGCGGGACGGCGGCGTGCCGTCTCGCGCCATTTCATATCCCGGAAATTGCCGGGATTGCCGCTGATGAGTTGCCAGGCCTCCACCTGAGTGCTGTCCATGTGGCGCAACAGGGAATTGGTCGCGGGATCGGACAGATAGGAAAGCCGCGGCACCCGGCGCGCGTCCTTATCCAGCAATATTTCATCCTCGCCGTCCGCGGCCGTCAGTTCCCGGTCAATATTGGCCGCGATTTCGTCGAAATCCGTCTGCCCCTGGATATCGACAAGACGGAAATCGCCGTCGGAATATTCGTTGCGCAGAACCCGGACAAAGCCCCACAAGGCGGCCTGTTGCGGCGGCGGCATGGCCGAACCGCGGCTGTCGCACAGAGAATAGCCGGTGACGAACCAGATCCGGGGTTTTCCGGCAAAGAGTTCCTCCATATGCCGGGCCAGATGGATCACGCCCATACAGGTCCGCTGCTGCTTGTCGAGAACCTCGGTTCCCTTGATTTCCTTGGTCGTGGTAAAGCCGGGCAGATAGACAATGCTGTCGCAGCGAGTGGAACCGTTCGTTATCCCGGCGGCAAGAGCATCGAATCCGTTGCCGGTCTCAAGATCGATGCAGCCGCCGTCACTGTCCGCCGCCTGATCCGGATCGTCCATGACCCATAACACCGAGTGGCCGTCCGCTTCGAGCCGCTCGCGCAATTGTTGCGCGAGCCGCCGCGAATCACCGTCGCGGTCGGAAATGAGGACAATCGGCTCACTGCCGACGGATGTATCTTCATGGCCAGCCCGCGTCGATTCGGGAACCCCGCGCGCGGCCAGGAATACCGATTCCCGCGCGCCGACGAGCGCCTTTCCGGTAATGAGTTGCGCATCTTCCAGACCGTGACGATGAAACCGGGTCAACCATTGTTCCGGTTCCATTAATCTTGATACCGGCCTGGCAACATCCAGGCTACGCGACCACCACTCGGGATTGGTGCCGTACAAAACATCGCAGAGGGGATCAGGGGTCCGGTCCAGAAACAGCGAAATGCCGCCGGGCTGTACCCGTTTCGATACCAGCGACAACAACGCCGGCGCGTCGTCGAATTCGTACAGGTAACGGGAAACAAGAACGATATCGTATTGATCGTTCGCGGTGTCTGACGTGCCGTCGCTTTCACTCAGGTCAAGGCGCTTGACCCGGACATTGACCACATCGGCAAATTCCCGTTCGGCCAGGGATGCTTCCTCTTCATCGCCGGCCAGAATGGTCAGGTCGCACCATTGCGACGGCAGCATGGAAACCAGGGTTCGGGTCCGGGCCGAACTGCCCAGACCGATGTCGGCCACACGCAATCGCCGCCTCTCCCGCGGCCAGTATTGCATGACATGTTCGAGAATGGTGCGAACGATCTCGTTGGAAAGCTTGCTGGAATTGTAACGCTGCAGGTACCAGTTGATGCTCTTCCTCTGGTAGTCGTCCATGCTCTCCGCCGTCAATGAACGGACCAGGTCGAAGCCGTGGCTGGCGGCGAAAAACATATCATCCAGATGATGAGGATAGGTCTCCAGTATCCGCTTCCATTTTTCCGGGGCGCCGTTTATACCAAGCGCGATCTTCCAGTGGCCGTCCCGGTCCCGGGCATGATCTTCGGTTTCGAGGAAGCGAAGAAGATAGTTAATGTAATGCCGGTGGCGCTCGGGGATCTGCGCGGAGGCCATGAGCGAATCGACGGTAAATTCCTCCAGGTGCGCGCCCAGTTGATACAAGGCATCCAGGGCCAGTGCGATCGCCAGTTCGCGATGCATTTGCTGCAGCTCGCCGCCATTCGTGTGATTGCCGCCGGTCACGGCGGAAACGTTATCCAGCCGGTCGATGACAGCCGTCAGATCAATATCGTGAACCGGCGAGACCGTATTCGGGAGCGGCAGATCCCGCGGTATCTGTTCGTAGGTCAGGCACAGCGGCAGTTTCTTTCTCGAGCTGCGCTGGGCGTAGCGCCGGAAGACGCAGTTCTTAAGCTCAACCAGCGGCCGGCCGCCGTCGTCGAGCAGTATAAAGGTGGCGTTGATGATCTCCTTGCCGGCCGAATCGATACGGCACAGGCAATAACAGGGGCCTTCGATGGCGCGATGAAAACGCAGATCGCCGATGGATACCGGCAGATAAGGAGAAGCGTGGCTTTCGAAGGATCGATCGCGCCTTTCGGCAAAGGCCGGGAACAGGGTATGAAACGCCGCGTCCATGTAGGCCGGATGCACCATGAATTCTTCGGCCATGCTCCCGGCTTGCGGCGATAATTCAATCCGTGACAGCAGTTCGTCCTCGCCCACCCACACGTTTTGCACGGCCCGAAACGACGGACCGTACACCAGCCCCAGTATGGCGGCGGTATCGTATATCTCCTCCCCGTCCACTTCATAACGGCTGCGCTGCTTGATCTCGCCGACGTTGACGCGGGGCGTGGCGTAATCGGATGCGGCATTGATGAGCCGGCCGACCACATGGGTTTTCCAGGATTGATCCGACAGCCTGGGCTTGCTCTTGATGGTAAAGTTCAGGTCTTCGGTATTGAGGCTGAACTGGATATTACGGGTCTGGCTCTGATCGAGAATCAGGGGGCGGCGGATTTCCAGATTGGCGATCTCGTGGTGGCTGCGATCAAAACTCAATCTGGATGCGGCCAGCGCCATTTCGGCGAAGGCCGCCGCCGGCATGACAATATTGTCATCCACGACATGGTCGTTCAGGAACGGGTGCGTGGCCGTATCAACGTGGTTTTCCCAGATGCCGTCGATGTTGTTCAGGTGAAAGCCCAGCAATATGTGGTCGCGCTTGCGATTGATGGCCTCGCGTGTGCCCTGAAAACGATACGGTTTGCGATCCCAGGGATAAGTGGGCAGGGGAACGTATCTTCCCTTGTGCGGGAAAAACGCCCGCGGCGGCACGCCCTGGTGCAGGCAGGTGGAGAACGCCGCCCGCCGGACGGAATCTTCATCGTCATCGGCACCCCGCCGCAGTGTCGTCACCACCCGGCCATCGGCCTGTGATTTATGCAGGCATTCCCGTATGTAGCTCTGCAGTACCGGATGGGGACCGATCTCGATAAACAGTTCATAGCCGTCGCCCAGCATGGTTTCCACCGCCGGACCGAAGCGCACGGGATGGCGGATGTTCTGCCACCAGTATTCCCGATCCATGTCCGAACCGGGCACGGCACGGCCGTGTACCGTGGAATAGAATCCGATCTCGCCGTCCTTGTGCGTCAATGACGGCATGATCCGGCTGAAACGTTCCCTCACCATATCCATGGCAGCGCTGTGGAAGGGATAATCGATATCCAGAACGCGGCATCGTATCTTCAGTTCCTGCAGTTTCCTGGCGGCGCGTTCGATAACAAGATGGGATCCGGTCAGGGTGGTGGAGCCGGGACTGTTGACGGCCGCCAGTTCCAGCGGCGCCTTCATTTCCTCGATCACGGCGGCGACGTCATCGGGCGCCAGATTGGCGGCAAGCATGCGGCCCTTGCCTTTGGTGGCGGCCTGCAAAAGACTGCGGTAATAGATCACCTGTACCGCGTCCTCCAGCGAGAGGACGCCCGCCGCCCAGGCGGCGGCCACTTCACCGACACTGTGGCCGGTGACCCCGGTCGCTTCGATTCCATATTGCCGCAGCATGGCGGTGATGCCTGTCTGAATGGCAAACAGCAACGGCTGGGCGATTTCGGTGTGTTCGATATCCGGCGCGCCCTGTTCGCCCTCGAGCGCTTCGACAATGGACCAGTCGGCCAGCGGCATGAATAAACGGTCAACGGCCTCGATGCTGTCCCTGAATACGGGATGACGCAGCAGGCCGCGGGCCATTTCCGGCCACTGGGATCCGTTACCGGAATAGACGAACGCAATCCGGCCCGGCTGCGCGTGATGTTCGCCGGTGACGAGTTTCGCGCCGGTATCGTCATTGCAGAAATCTTGCAGTTGCGCGGCGATTTCCGTGTGATCGTTGCCCCAGGCGATCAACCCGTGCGTCAACGGTTCCCGGTGAAAGGCCGCCGAGTAGAACAGATCGTAGGCCTCCTGCCCGGGAGGCGATTGTTCCAGCAGATGTATGAACTGCCGCGCACGCATGCGGAGGGAATTGACACTGCGGGCGGACAGGTACAAAGGCGGCCGGTCGCCGCTTCCGGCATGCCCGGGCGCCGCGGCCGCCTGCTCCGGGCGGTGTTCTTCCAGTATGATATGGGCGTTGCTGCCGCCGAAGCCGAAGGAATTGACCCCCATCAACAGGTTCCCGCCGTCGTCTTCCAGCGGCGTGTATTCCTCCACCACTTTCAGGTTCAGGCCGCTGAAATCGATGGCCGGATTGTATTCACCGACCCGGCCCGCCGCCGGGATGGCGCGGTGCTTGAGACCGAGGACCACCTTGAGCAGACCGGCCATGCCCGAGGCCGGCTCCAGGTGGCCGATAATGGCTTTCACGGAACCGATGGGCAGCGGTCCCGCGCCGTTACGGCGCCGGCCGATGGCCTCGCCGATGGCCGCGGCCTCGACGGGATCCCCCACCGGCGTGCCGGTACCATGCGCCTCTATGTAATTAATATCTTCAATACGGATGCCGTTGTCATGGTAGAGCTTGCGCAGCAAGTGTTGCTGGGCATTGCCGTTGGGTACCGTCAGAGCGGATTTATGACCGTCCGTGTTGACGCCGGTGGCCCGGATCACGGCATGCACAGGATCGCCGTCGGCCAGTGCCCGTGACAAGGGCTTGAGCAGCAGCACCGCGCCGCCCTCGGAACGCACGTAACCATTGGCGTCCTTGCCGAACACCCGGCATTCACCGGTTTCCGAGAGCATGGATGCCTTGGAGAAACCGATGAAGGGAAACGGGCTGAGCAGAAGCTGGGCGGAGCCGACGATGCTGGTCTCCGACTGGCCCGACCAGATACCCGTGCAGGCCTGATGCAGGGCGACCAGTGACGAGGAACAGGCCGTATCGATGGCCATGCTCGGGCCGTGCAGATCGAACAGATAGGAAATACGGTTCGCGGCGATACTCAGTGTGTTGCCGGTCATGAAATAGCCGTCGGCGACACTGGGATCATCAAAGCGGCTGTTGGCGTAATCGGTGCTGGATATGCCGACAAATACCGAACAGTCCGAACCGGCCAGGCGGCCGGGCGGCAAACCCGCATCCTCCAGGGCTTCCCAGGTCATCTCCAGCAGCATGCGCTGCTGGGGATCCATCTGTATGGCCTCGCGCGGGGAGATGCCGAAAAATTCGGGATCGAATTGAAAGACATCGTCCAACAGGGCGGCATGCTTGCCGTAGGTCTTGCCCGGAGCGCTGCGGTCCGGATGGTAATAAAACTCGGTCGACCAGCGTTCGCCGTCTATTTCCCTGACGACGCCGGTCGGGTTACACAGCAGCTCCCAGAATTCCATCGGGTTGCTGCAACCACCCGGGAAACGGCATGCCATCCCCGTAATTGCAATCGGTTCGTGTTCTTTACTCAATTCCTGTGTCCGTCGTTTTTACGGGGCGGGAACTCCCCCGATTCCGTATTGTTGGTTTTGCAGGAAAAGCCGGAAAATCAAGGGCTTCTTTTAATTATATAACACAATTATGCGCTTTGGCGGCATGCTTTTCAAAGTTTTCCTGCCCCGCGACCGGCCTGCGCCGCTATTATTGACACTGTATTCCGATACTGCAATGGCGGTTAGAATCATTGAATCAGAATTGTGACAGGTATCAAGAAACGATCATGACCACCGGCTTTATCTACGACTCGACTTATTTAAACCACGACACCGGCCCCGGGCACCCGGAATCGCCGCAGCGGCTGCTGGCGACCATGAAACATCTGCGGGAACAGGAATGGTTCGGGAAGCTGCCGAGGTTCGCGCCCAAATGCTGCGATCTGGCCCTGATCGAGGCGATTCACAGCCCCGGGTATATCCGCCGCGTCGAAGAGGCCTGCCATGCCGGCAAACCCTGGCTGGATTCCCTGGATGTGGCCATCAGCAAGGATTCCTACGACGTCGCCCTGCTCGCGGCCGGCGCGCCCATCCGGCTGGCCGACGAGATCATGGCCGGTAATATCAACAACGGTTTCGCCCTGGTGCGGCCGCCCGGCCACCATGCCGAAAAGGATCAGGCCCTGGGTTTCTGTCTGTTCAACAACGTCGCCATCCTGGCGCGCTATCTGCAAAGCCGTCATAAAATCGGCAATATCCTGATCCTGGACTGGGATGTACATCACGGCAACGGCACCCAGAACGCCTTTTATACGGATCCGTCCGTGCTCTATATCAGTACCCATCAGTCGCCCTATTACCCCGGCACCGGCGCGGCCGGGGAAACCGGCGCCGGCGCCGGTGTGGGCACCACCCTGAACTTCCCCATGCCGGCGGGCAGTTCCGACCGCGATTATGAAACGGTTTTCAACGAGAAAATCCTGCCGAAAATCGACGACTATCATCCGGAATTCATCATCATCTCCGCGGGCTTCGACGCCCATCGGGATGATCCCCTGGCGCAGATGAAGCTGAGCACGGAGTTTTACGGCTGGATGACGGAACGCATGCTGGACAAGGCAGCGGTCTACAGCCATGAGCGTATTATTTCCGTGCTGGAGGGGGGCTATGATCTGAATGCACTGCCGCTGAGTATCGCCGAGCACTTGCGGGTGTTGAGTGGACAGTGAAAGAGAGAAGGGACAAGGGGCAAGGGGCAAGGGACAAGGGACAAGAATCCGTAGAGCCCGGATGAAGTGCAGCGAAATCCTGGATAAGATCCTAACCCGCAAAAAAAGGGACGCTACCCTTTTCCTTATGGATACCGGCTCTCCCCGGCTAACAG
>JBBDSH010000008.1:0-60524 GCA_040905045.1 Gammaproteobacteria bacterium
TGCACAGATTCGAATTAAGGGCGCTTCTAAAAATGAGAATTTTTTCGTGAGAGCTGGGAAGCACCGCGCACAGAACCGCAGTTTACACGGAGTAAATGAGGATTCGAGCACGGCGCTGACGCCGCTATCGCGGAAAAAGGCCATTTTTAGAAGTGCCCTTAAGGGTGCTTTACACAGTCTTCTCGGTGCAGCTCTACTTTTCCCGTTTTCTTCATGGGCGGAGAAGGATGCTGAACTGGATATAAAGCAGCTTATGCATGAGAAACGCTGTGTCCTTTGCCATGATCGCACCGGCCGCCGTGTCGGTCCGCCTTACCGGATGATTGCAGACCTGCATGCCGGCAAGGAGGGCATCGTCGACAAACTGGCAAAGAAGATCATCGAGGGGGGCATGGGCACCTGGGGCACTACACCCATGCCGCCGAACAGTCATGTATCGGAACAGGAAGCGCAAGCCTTGGCGAAATGGATCATGGGGCTGCAAAAAGAGGATTAACAATGGCATCGCCGGGTTGTGATTAATTCTTTTCCAGGGCTTCGCTCAGGCGGTCGTGGACGGTTTTCAGTATCTCGATACGCGCAAATAATTTGTCATTGGCAGGGATCAGTGACCAGGGCGCGTATTCCGTGCTGGTATGTGCAACCATGTCATTGACGGCCGCCTTGTAATCGTCCCATTTCTCGCGATTGCGCCAGTCCTCCTCGGTGATCTTGTGTTGTTTCCATGCCGTGACTTCTCTTTCCTTGAATCGCCGCAGCTGTTCCTCCGGGTCCAGGTGCAGCCAGAACTTGGTCAGAATAATACCGTGCTCGTGTAGCTGTTCCTCGAAGTCGTTGATCTCCCCGTAGGCGCGCCGCCATTCGTCCTCGGTGGCGAAGTTTTCCACCCGCTCCACCAGAACGCGACCATACCAGGAACGGTCGTAAACAGTGACGTAACCTGCGCGCGGAAGGTGGCGCCAGAAACGCCACAGGTAATGATGGGCCTTTTCCTCGTCCGTGGGCGCCGCCACGGAAATGACCTTGTAAAGCCGGGCATCCATGCCCGCGGTCAGGCGGCGGATGGCGCCGCCCTTGCCGGAGGCGTCCCAGCCCTCGAACATTGCAATGGTGGAACGTTTCTGTTTCCGGGCTTCCCATACCAGGCGATAGATCTCGTTTTGATAATCTTTCAGTTGCTTGCGGTAGTCTTTTTCCGGAATCGTCCGGGTGGTGTCAACATGGTCGAGGATGGTGATATCGTCATCGGGTATTGAAGTAAATATCTTCCTGTCGTTACGCGTTGCAGTAACAGAAGACGACTCCAGCTTTTCCTCCAGAGCGGCCTTTAACACCCGGCCAACGCTGATATCACGGTAACGGTCATTGGCGGCCTCGATCAGATGCCAGGGGGCATCACCGGTATCGGTCATGCGCAGGGCATGCTCCGATGCGCTGGCAAATTCCGCATAGTGTTTCGAAAACTGCTTGAGGATGGGTGACGGCCGGCCTGCTTTCTTGTCTTTTTCCAGTTTCTTTTTCTGGTCCGCCCCGGACAAGTGAAACCAGAACTTGACGATCAGGGCGCCGTCCACAGTAAGCAGTTGTTCAAACTGGGTAATGTGATGCAACTGGCGTTCGTATTCGGAGTTGTCGATCCTGCCCATAACAAAATCGACGATGGGACGGGTATACCATGAACCGAACATGATGCCGAAGGTGCCGCGCGCCGGCAGGCGCCTCCAGAAACGCCAGTATCGCGGCCGTTCCCGTTCTTCATCGCTTTCATCCCAGAATGCCGAGGTCTCGATGCTGCGCGGGTCCAGCCACTTGCTCAGGCGGTTAACCACCTCGCCCTTGCCCGCGCCCTCGACACCGGACACAATGACGATCACGGGAATACGGGTTTCCCGGATGGTGTGTTGCAAGCCGAGAAGGCGGGTACGGAGTTCCGGTTCTTCCTGGTCGAATTCTTTCTTGCTGATCTTCTGTCCCAGCTCGACGGCTTCGAACATTTACGTATTGCTCCGGTTTTAAGGCAGATTGTCGGACATCAATGTAGATTCTAATCTGTCCAATGTGTGCCGGCCGTTGATCCAGGTCAACGATCTCTGCCGGACAACGTCGAATCGACTCTTTGCCCGGTTGATAATACAATAAAAACAGGTCATACCGGATTTCCCCATGTCTTCAACCACTGAAATGCTGGAATTCGCGGTCTCCATCGCCGAGGAGGCCGGAGAAATCGCGCTGCGCTATTTTCGCTCGCCGCTGGAAGTCAGCAACAAATCCGCCGAGTTGTTTGATCCGGTCACACAGGCGGATCGGGAGATCGAACTGCAGCTGCGGACCCGGATCACGGCCGCCTACCCGGATCATGCCATTGTCGGCGAGGAACACGGCGTAACGGACGGCAATCATATGAAATGGATCATCGATCCCATCGACGGTACACGCGGGTTTATAACCGGTTCGCCCATGTGGGGCATGCTCATCGGCATCATGGATGATAATGTTCCCGTTGCCGGTGTCATCCATCAGCCGTTTCTCCGGGAAACCTTCTTTGGCAGTGCCGCCGGCGCCTGTTTCAAGTCGGAGCGCGGCGTCGAGGTAATTCATACCCGGACTACCGAAAGTCTGGCTGAAGCGGTGCTTTATACCACCCATCCCGGGATGTTCAGCGAAGGTGCGGACAAGAAGGCATTTGCGAAGATCGATACGGCCTGCCTTTTCTCCCGTTTCGGCGGCGATTGTTACGGTTATGCACTGCTGGCGGCAGGTTATGCGGATCTGGTGGTGGAAGCGGCATTACAGCCCTATGATATCATCCCTGTAATACCGCTGATCGAGGCGGCCGGGGGCGTGGTCAGTGACTGGTCCGGGGCATCTGCCCTTGATGGTGGCCGTATCGTTGCCGCCGCCACGCCCGCGCTGCATCGGCAGGTAATAGAACTTTTAAACAGCTGAATTCATCCGACCACTTGCAGGGGGTATGTATGGATAAACCGAATATTGCCGCGACATCACCCATGGCGGTGGAAGTGGAGGCCGGAAAGAGTTATTTCTGGTGTGCCTGCGGACTGAGCAAGACTCAGCCTTTTTGCGACGGCTCCCACAAGGGCACCGGGTTTGCGCCGGTAAAATACGAAGCACAGGAAGACGGCGAGGTGTTTTTCTGCTGTTGCAAGCATACCGGCAATCCGCCGCTTTGCGACGGGACTCATAAATCAGTGAAAAGTTAAAAGTTAAAAGTGGAAAGGGAAAACGCTCGGATAGTATTCCCCAGCTTGCGATGCCGCCGATCTGACTTACAATTCCTTGCACCTTGACTTATACCGCTGTGGCCGATGTTTCCCCGCCGGTCGACAGGTGGCGGAGAAAATCCTCCACCAGCAGTTCAGCAATGTCCTTCCGGCAGACCGACTGCAGCCCGCGCCATGCCGGGATACTGTTCACTTCCAGCACGGTGTATTCGCCGGCTTCATCCATGATGATATCCACACCGGCGTAACAGGTTCCGGTCACTGATGCGGCTTGCTCGGCCATAGCGCGAAGAGGATCCGTCAGCACCGCGGGCAGGCAGCGGCCGCCACGCGCCCGGTTGGTGATCCAGTGACCGGATACCCGTTCCATGGCCGCCACCGCCAAGCCATTGATCACGAATACGCGCCAGTCGCGGCCGCTGCCGTCGCCCTGGCGGATGTAGCGTTGCAGGTAATAGATACCGTCGACGTCTTCCGGGAGCGGCAGTTGTTCCGGTCGATCGATTAATTGCAAACCACGGCCGCAGTTGCCGAACAGCGGTTTCAGGACCATTCTGTTACCGGTGGCATTCTCTCTTGCAACCAGATCCCCGGCATCATCCCGGGATTCGCACACCCGGGTGGGCGGCGTGGGAATACCGCTGCGCAGCAGCAGGAAAGTGGTCATGCCCTTGTCCACGGTGTATTCAATGGCCGTCGGCGGGTTGTAGACCGGGATGCCGCAGGCCGCAAGCCCGTGCAGTATGTCCAGCCGGAAGGCCACCTGTTGGAAACCGCCGTCGGGGATGGCGCGAACGAAGGCGGCGTCGGGCAGACCCTGGTCGAAACCGGGAATCACCAGACCCCTGACGCCGGCAGCGAAATCAATGCGGCAGTCGCGCAGGGAACACACCAGTACGTCCACCTGACGGGCGGCAAGACGTTCCAGCAGGGCCTGTTCGTGCCAGCCGCTGTTTTCGGAGAATACGACGACGCGTTTCATGGTGAGCTTTTCATGTGCCTGGTTATGATGGATAGTGCCGCTGTATAGAACGGCTTTTGTCATTGTCGGGTATCCCCGTAAGCGGGGCAAGCCGGCCGTTTACCGGAAACCGCCTGAGTCATGACCACGGAATCACAATCGCTTCTCATCACCGGCGCCAGCGCCCGGGCCGCCGCCTTTTCCGCGGTGCGCGCGGGGTTTGTGCCGTACTGGATCGATGAATTCGGCGATGCCGACCTGGCCGAATCTTTCATTGGCGTTAAAGTACCGCCTGACGATTATCCCGGCGGTATTCCTCAGGCGGCCCGATCATTGCCGGCCATGCCGTTTCTCTACACCGGCGCCATGGAAAACCACTTGAATGTCATCGATGCCCTGTCGCGGGATCGGGAACTGCTGGGCAATGATTCCGGTGTCTGTCGTCCGGTGCGTGATCCCTTTCTCCTGAGGGACTGCCTGCGCGATGCCGGGCTGGCTTTTGCAACCGTTGCCATGAAATCTTCAGGCAATGAAGCCGGCTGGTTATGCAAATCATGGAGCAGTTCCGGCGGGCTCGGCATCCATTTTCATAACGGCAATGGAGCCGTCCCCGCCGGGCATTATTTGCAGGCCTTTATTCAGGGTCGCAGTGTTTCCGCCGTCTATATCGGCGACGGTCGTGGCGCGCAACTGGCCGGCGTGACCCGGCAACTGGTGGGCAAGGCGGCCTTTCATGCGGCGCGTTTTTCCTACTGCGGCAGCATCGGCCCGCTGCCGTTGACCGAAACGGAGAAGGAGGAATGGCAGTGCATCGGCGACACCCTTGCCGGAACTTTCGGATTGCGCGGTCTGTTTGGTGTCGACGCCATTCAGCGTGACGAGGGCATTACCCCTTTGGAAGTGAACCCGCGCTACACCGCTTCGGTGGAGGTGGTGGAGGCGGGTACCGGTCTGGCTCTGATCGGCTGTCATGTAGAAGCCTGCCGGGGGCGGCTGCGGATGTCGGAATCGAAAAACAACGGACTCCACGGCAAGTGTTATCTGTTTGCACCACGCCGGTTGCATGTGACCGGCGATTTGCGCGCGGCGCCCATGCCCTGTGAACTGGATTCAGTGACCCTGGCGGACGTGCCGGTGCCCGGTACGGTGATCGAGTCCGGAGCCCCGATCCTGAGTCTGCATACCTCCGGCCGCGATCAACTGGATTGCCTGCAGCGCCTGAGCGGCAAGGCGGCTGCGATCATAGAAAAGTTACAAGTTATAAGTCACAAGTGACAAGATGTATGATCGGAGAATGACCTGCGAGCCACGAGTCACGAGCCACGAATCACGCTCAGTATGGAATCGGTCAGGTAATCGATATTGCCCGGGCTGATACCGGCCACATTGATGCGGCTGTTGTCGACAAAGTAAATGCTGTGTTCCTTGCGCAGCTTTTGCACCAGCTCTTTTTCCAGTCCCAGGAAGGAAAACATGCCCTTTTCCCGGCGGATGAAATCGAAATCCCGCGGCGATCCTTTCTTCTTCATGGTTTCAGCGAACAGGTTGCGCAGTTCGTTGATGCGTTCACACATGCCCTCAAGCTCGGATTGCCACTCCCGCCTCAGGTCTGAATCGGCGAGGATGGTGGCGACGATGGCGGCGCCGTGGGCCGGCGGCACGGAATACAGCCGGCGGGCATTGACCTTCATGTGGGACAGGACGGCCTCGCTTGTGGAGCGGTCGCCGGTTACGGCGATCAGCGCACCGACGCGATCCCGGTAGAGGCCGAAGTTCTTGGAACAGGAATAGGTGATCAGAATTTCCGGCAGGGTTTCGGCGAGGATGCGGACGCCTTCGCCATCCGGCTCCAGGCCGTCACCCAGGCCCTGGTAGGCAAAGTCCACCAGCGGCAGGAAGCCGCGCTCGGCGGCGGTTTTAGCCACGTCACGCCATTGTTCCGGTGTCAGGTCGGCGCCGGTGGGGTTGTGGCAGCAGCCGTGCAGCAGCACGACGTCTTCCGGCCCCAGGACGTCGAGGGCCTCCATCATGTCTTCGAACAGGATGCCGTGACTGTCCCGATCGTAGTAGGGATATTCCCGGATCGACAGGCCCGCCTGTCCCATAAGCGGGGTATGATTGCCCCAGGTAGGCCTGGACACCCAAAGGCTGGCGCCCTCCTTCCAGCTGTTGACGACTTCCGCCGCCAGGCGCAGGGCACCGGAGCCGCCGGGCGTGGCGGCGGTGCAGGAACGCCCGTCTTTCAGGATGGTACTGTCCTCGCCCAGGACCAGGGGCTGGATGCGCTCGCAGAAGGCCGGATCGCCGGAAATGGGGGTGTAAGTCTTGGTGGTTTCCGTTTCCAGGCGGATTTTCTCCGCCTTCTTGACGGCGCTGAAGATGGGCGTGTTGCCGTCCTCGGTTTTGTAGACGCCGGCGCCCAGATCAATCTTGGCGGGGTTGGTGTCGGCGTTATAGGCGACAGTCAGCCCCAGAATGGGGTCGTCGGGCAGTTTCTCGAATGATTCAAACATGGATGTTGTAGTGTTCCTTTGAGACTAAGAAAAAGGCGGCATCGCCGCCCGCGACGGAAACTATACTATAAATAGTGGAGGGTGAGGAGTAAGGGGTCAGGAGTAAGGAGTAAGAAGTAAGGGGGGGTATAATAGTTGGCAAAGTGTACTGCACACCTCACACCTGACCCCTCACTCTGGACTCTTTATGCATATTGCCTCGCAGGGAGGAGCTCAGCATGGCCAGGGCGGCCAGCAGTGCCGAAATGCCCAGGCAGAAACTGATGTTGTCCATCAGCAGCGGATGCAGTTCCGGGGTGATCCGTACCTTGCCCATGTTCATGGCGAATACGACGGTGATAATCGCCATGCTGAACATTTGTCCCACTACCCGAACGGTGTTGGTGATGCCGCTGGCGGTACCCAACTGACCTTTACCTACGGCACCGAAGATGGCGTTCATATTGGGTGAGGAAAACAATGCGAATCCGGTGCCGGTGGTTAGCAGGCAAAGGATAATATAAAGCAGCGAGGTGTCTGCGTCGCTGAGTGACAGCAGGGCGTAACCGGTGATGTTCAGGAGCAGGCCGGCTGTGGCCAGCAGCCGCGGTTCGATACGGTCCGAAAGACGTCCGGTGAAAGGAGTTAACAGCGCCATCATGATTGGCTGTGCGACCAGCACAAGCCCGGCAATCTTGGCGGACAGACCCTGGATGTACTGCAGGTACAGGCTCATCAGATAGGACAGGCCATAAGAAGCTGAATATAGCAACAGTGCGGCCAGAATGGAAAACAGAAACAACCGATTTTCGAATATCAGGCGCACGTCCAGCAACGGGTCGGAAAGGCGTTTTTCGTATTGGAAGAAGCCGGTCAGGAGAGCCAGTCCCGGCAGGATCAGGCCGAGGCTGTACAGGTTGGGCAGTTTGGTCAGTCCGTAGACCAGGGCGCTTATACCCGCGCCGAACAGTACGGCCCCGGCCAGATCCAGACGTCGCTCCGACTCGCCGGTCCATTCGCCCTGCAGCCGTGTCAGGGTCACCCAGAACAGCACCAGAACCACGGGCACATGCACCACGAAGAGGGCGCGCCAGGACAGGTAATCGGTACAGAGACCGCCGATCAGCGGCCCGCCGGTGAGGCCGAAATACACACACGAGGTGGTCAGACCGACGACGCTGCCGCGACGATTGGCGGGGAACAGCGATATCAGCATGGGCAGGCCGGAAGTGGCTATCAATGAAGTGCCCAGACCCTGGACGAAGCGGCCGGCAATAAGTACGTGAATATTCCCGGCCAGGGCGGCCAGCAGGGAACCCAGGGTGACGATTACCATGCCGGTGATATACATCTTGCGGCGTCCCAGTATATCGCCCAGCTTGCCGGCCGGCAGCAGGAACACGGCGGTGGTCAGCAAAAAGGCGGTGGGGATCCAGCTTAATAAAACGGCATCCGCCTGCATGGTTTCGGCGATGGCCGGAATGGCCACGTTGACGCCGGACAACATCAGCGGCGTGATGAAGGAAGTGCAGCAGACCACGATCAGTGCTGTTCGGCGACTGGTATCTTGCGCGGCGGTGTCTGACATAGGAGTGCGGTGCGGCTCCGTTCGGTTTTATCCGGCTGCGCCGGGGCGGCAGGATGCAATATAATATTGTATCGTGTCTCAAGGTTTCTTGCAGAGGAGAGATACTATTACTACACGAGCCGAATTCGAGAAAAGCCATTCCCTGGTATTGCCGGCCGAAGTGCAGTGGCGCGACATGGATGCTTTCCAGCACGTCAATAATATCAGCTACCTGATCTGGTTCGAGCGCGTTCGTATCGCCTTCATGGACCGATTCGGCGGCGACGAATACGATCAGTTCGGCGACAGGGTGCCGGTGCTGGCGTCGGTGGAATGCAAGTACCGTTTTCCGCTGACTTACCCGGATGACATTCTAATCGGCTGCGGGGTAAGGGATATCGGCGAGGATCGTTTCGTGCAGACCTACGGCGTCTACAGCCTCGGCCACGAGGTGGTGGCCGCGGAGGGTCACGGGCGTCTGGTCTATTTCGACATGGGCAAGGGCGCCAAGACACCCATTCCGCCGAAGTTCAAACAGCGCCTGCTGGAACTGGCCGGAGAAAACAGTGAGGTGTGAGGGGTAAGGTGCGAGGAGTATTGGTTCCGTCATGCCGGAAGGCGTTGTACAGCCTGTCCGGCATCCAGTCTTTGTTTGACATATCTGGATACCGGACGGTATAGCGGCGATATATCGTACTTGTCACTTATAACTTGTGATTTGTTACTTCCACAGCATGCGGGCGAGGGTGCCATCCCTGTCGATGAACTGGTGTTTGAGGGCTGCGCCGGCGTGGCCGGCGGCGAGGAAGGCGACGGCATAGGCCAGGTAAAAATGCAGTTCGATGGCCCAGTCCCTGACAGTTTCATTTTTACTGATCAGCGCCGGTACGGTAAACCAGTCGAACACCTGGACGGACTTGCCGTCCGAGGTGGAGATGATGTAGCCGGTCACGGGGATCAGCAGCATCATGAGTATGAGCAGGTGATGCATGCCCCTGGCCGCCTTTCTTTCCCAGGGCTTCAGGTTGCCGGTGACCGCGGGGGGCGGTGTATACAACTGCCAGCCGATTTTTATGACGGCCAGCATGAGGACGATCATGCCCAGGGACTTATGCCAGTGCAGGGAAGAGTTGTACCATTTGTGGTAGTAATCCAGATCGACCATGTACCAGCCCAGCCAGACCAGAAACAGGATCAGGCCGGCGATGATCCAGTGCAGGAGTTTTGTCAATAGTCCGAATCGTTCCAGGGAGTTTCTGAATAGCATGGTCATAGTCCTGGAGTCTGAATTAGCCGGATAAACATCGGCAATCTCTGAACCGATGCGTTTCCCTGAAAACTATAAAGCCTTAACCCGTATAAGTCACGATAGAATGGCGTGACAGTCGGGTTCGGACGGACCGGGCTCTGAACACCATGATTGCTCTGGGGCACTGTTATGAACAATGAAGATTTTCGCCGTCACGGCCACACCGTCATCGATTGGCTGGCGGACTATTACGAGAAAGTGGAAAGCCTGCCGGTGCAGTCCCGGGCCGCGCCCGGCGATCTGCGGCGGTTGTTGCCGCCGCATCCGCCTGAAAACGGCGAGGACTTCGAGGGCATTCTGAAAGACATGGACAGGCTCATCCTGCCCGGCATTACCCACTGGCAGTCGCCGCGATTCTTCGCTTATTTTCCCGCCAATGTTTCCCCGCCGTCGGTGCTGGGGGAGCTTCTTTCGGCCGGCCTGGGTGTGCAGGGCATGCTCTGGGCCACCAGCCCGGCCTGCACGGAACTGGAAAGTCATATCATGGACTGGCTGGTGGAAGCTTTGGAACTGCCGCGTGTTTTCCGGTCCGATGCCGCGGGCGGCGGCGTCATCCAGGATTCCGCCTCCAGTGCCACCTTGTGCGCCCTGCTGGCCGCGCGCGAGCGCAAGACCTCGGGACTGGGCAACCGCCGGGGCTGCGACGGGACGCTGGTGGCCTATGCCTCCAGCCAGGCACACTCCTCCATTGAAAAGGACTGCCGCATTGCCGGTATCGGCAGTGATAATCTGCGTCTTATCGACGTCGATGAGCGCTTTGCATTGAATCCGGACAAGCTGGAACAACGGATCCGTGCTGACATTGATGCGGGATTGACGCCGTTCTTTGTCTGCGCCTGCGTCGGCACCACTTCGACCCTGGCGCTGGATCCGGTACCCGCTATTGCCGAATTGTGCGGGAGATACGGGTTATGGCTGCACGTGGATGCGGCCATGGCGGGGACGGCGGCGCTGTGTCCGGAACATCGGGGAATCCATGAAGGAATCGAAAGTGCGGACAGTTATACTTTCAATCCGCATAAATGGATGCTGACCAACTTCGATTGCAATGCTTTCTTCGTCGCCGACCGGCAGGCTCTGACCAATGCTCTGGGAATACTGCCGGAATACCTGAAAACAGCGGCAACGGACGAGGTCATCGACTACCGTGACTGGCAGATCCCGCTGGGCCGGCGTTTCCGCGCCCTGAAGCTGTGGTTCGTGCTGCGCAGTTACGGCCTGGAGGGATTGCGCGCCATGGTGCGCCGGCATATTGAACTGGCAAACGAGTTTGCACAGTGGATTGAGGACGGCGACGATTTTGAAATGGTGACGCCGCGCTCGTTGAATCTGATCTGTTTTCGTTATAAAAGCGATGATGCGTTCAATGAGCGTCTTCTGCAGGAGGTCAATCGGTCGGGGGAGATATATATTAGTCATACTCGTTTGAACGGGCGTTACGTGCTGCGTCTTTGCGTCGGCCAGGCGAATACACAACGCCAACACCTGGAACAGGCGTGGCAATGTCTGCAAACTGCAGCACGAGATTTACAGGAGACGGGCCGGGTTAAAGACTGATTTTTTGCCACAGAGGATCACAGAGAACCACAGAGTTAACAAACGGCTAACGCCGTTTGCAGTAATAAGCTACAAGTGTATCCTGAAACTTAAGACTACTATTCCGTCAGAAATTGCAGGAATAAATATTTTCATCCCTCTGTGGTTCTCTGTGTCCCCGGATCAAGTCCGGGGCAGGCTCTCTGTGGCTAAAAAAATCAATCTTCGAGAGGTATAGATTATGGATATGGGTATTACCGGAAAAACGGCGCTGGTGGCGGCATCCAGTAAAGGCATCGGTTATGCGTCGGCGCGGCAACTGGCTGCGGAAGGTGCGCGCGTCATCATTTGCGCGCGTGATGCGGATGCGTTGAGTACGGCCGCCGAAACCATACGCCGGGAAAGCGGTGCTGAAGTGCTTGCGCTACAGGCGGACATGTCCAAAGCTGAAGACATCAATAAACTCTTCGAAGAAGCGAATGATCAATTCAGCGGCGTTGATATTCTGGTCAATAATGCCGGCGGGCCGCCGCCCGGCTATTTCATGGATATGACCGACGCGGACTGGCAGACGGCCCATGAACTGACCCTGATGTCCGCCGTACGTCTCACCCGTCTGGTATTGCCCGGAATGCGGGAACGGCGTTTCGGCCGCATCATCAATATCACCTCGGTATCTGTGAAGCAGCCCATTGATCATCTTTTGCTGTCCAACAGCGAACGGCTTGCCGTCGTTGGTTGGGCCAAGACTCTGTCCAACCAGGTGGCGACGGAAGGGATCACTATCAATAATGTCTGCCCCGGCTGGACGCGGACGGCGCGGGTCGCCAGTCTGCTTGAGGCCCGTTCGCAGAGCGAGGGGATCAGCGTCGAGGAAGCGGAGAAAACCATTTCCGATACCATTCCCATGCGGCGCCTGGGAACGGCGGATGAACTGGCTTCGCTTGTGGTCTACCTGGCCTCCGGCCATGCCGCCTACATGACCGGCACCACTATACAGGTGGATGGAGGACTCACCGCAGGCTATAGTTAGCCATCGGCCCTGGCGTTGCAAGGTACGGCAAGTAATCACGTGATTTCAATTCGGAAGTGCAACTCTATGAGTCGGAATAAAGGGCGAGTCGCGTCTCCCGGTTTCCGGTCCCATTCTTATGCCATTGCCATTGTTATGGTTCTTTACTTGCCCGACATGATGCGTTTCATCCGTGTCCGGGCCGGAATTATCGCTGCCGGGGCGGAGATCTGATTAATCAATGCCAGAATTTTAATATCGACTACCGACGGATAACGTTGATTGAATGCCGATAGTGTCATCGGTTGGGTCGTCTGCACAATCGAGATCCGATCTGCCTGTTTCTCCAGCGCAGTCCTGTCGGTCAGCCTGGCAAAGCTGTTAATTGCGGCGAGAAACGTGTTGTTGTAACTACCCAGTTTTTCCTCAGGTGTGAATGCCAATACCTGAAAAGTCATATTGTTATACAGGATAAATGCGGCGAGTCCACCGACCCTGCCATTCTGTGTATCAGCCGCGAAGTGGCCGACCACTGCACGCAGTCCGTTGATGCTGTGCTCGGCAACGCGGCCCGCCGACAGGCCTTGCTGAGCGAAGAACTGGTTGGCGGCTTCAGTGGGTGATCCCGCTGCCACAGTCATTTGTATCACCGCATCCTGTTGTGGACTGCCTGCCTGCACGATGGAGGCAAGATTCTGTGTTTGCCATCCTTTCGGAAAGGTGATTTGAAATGCCATGTCAGGGTGCAGGAAGCGATTGTCCTCGAAATACCCCTGCCGTGGATTTACTCCATAGTCCATACCGTCAATCTGGTTCATATAGTCATCCAGCCCGATGCGCGAGTCTTTCAGCGGTTGGTCGAGATCAGCAAGCTGATCATTGATGCGTTTGATCCGTTGTTCCGGATTTGGATGACTTGATAACCAATGCGGCAGGCTGCTGGCGCCGGCGAGTTCACCGGCATGTTGTAATGACGCAAATACATTGACCATCTCACGCACATCGTAACCATGATTCAGTGCATACCTGAAACCAAGATCATCGGCCTGGCGCTCGGCATCGCGACCGTAACTGAGAAACAGCAGGGAAAGGCCGCCTGAAGCGAGATTGCTGAATTGTGCCAGTTGCGGGCTAAGGATGCTGCCTACGCCAAGCCCGATTTGTGCCACCTGGGCGCGGGACATCATGCTGGCTGAGTGACGTGCGGTCACATGGCCAATCTCGTGGCCCAGCACGGTCACGAGCTCGGCCTCATTTCCCATCAGGCCCATCAGGCCACGGGTTATGAAGATATAACCGCCTGGAAATGCGAATGCATTCGGTGTCGGGTCATCAATTACCCTGAACGACCAGGGCAGATTCGGGCGTTCAGAGTCTGCCGCCAGTTGCAAGCCGAGCCTCTGCACATAGTTTTGTAATTCCAGGTTGTCTACCAGGCCTATCGTGTTGGCAACGTCTTTCGCACCGGCGGCACCCATCGCCACTTCCTGTTCTTCGCTGACAAGCATCAACTGGCGTTCACCGCTGACCGGATTAATGGAACAGCCATGTAATAGCATGATGCTCACAATACAGCCGGCGGTAAGCCGGCCCATCATATTAAGTAGACTTGTTCTCACGTTGGATCTCCTGCCGTTATACGGTGTTATGTTTGGTTCCTTGGGGTAACGATACACCGAATAGTAATCCCTATTTGTGCGCCTTCGCACATTGGCTGCCCATAGGTGCCTGTTTTTTATATATGTGAATATTACCCGGTAGTACAACCAGGAATAACCATCTGCTTGAATCAACCGACCAGGGACCCTGGAGTCTTGTTTGCGATAAACAATACCGGGCATGGACCTGATTAATCACACTATATCTGCTCTGAATGCAGGCTGACAGACTGTTCCTGTTCAGCTATGTGCGTCAGCGTACAGATTTGACAGTGGCACCGGCGTGATCATGGCAACATGAGAAGCAAATGCATTTTTAAATTGGTTTTATCTGCCATTATTACCGCACTATTAGTTGGCACGGTGTATGCCGCAGACGACATCAACCAGGCACTGATCGATGATATGACTCGTCTGCTCGATCAGGCTGAAAAGAATCGCAGTGTCAATTACAGATTTTTGATGGAAGCGCGCGAATTGCTGCGCAGTTATGAGTGGCCATGGCATGAATCACTGCTCGACGAGACCTTTCGCGATGGTGATTATACTCATAACCCGGCATGGGTAGTGGATGCTGGTCAATTCCAGGTAATACGCGGTGTCGGCCTGCGTTCCCAGGAAACAATCCAGACTACACCGGAATCTGCTGTCGACGAGAATAGATCGCGTGACGCTGTCTCCCGGATACTGGATATCTTGCTGCAAGGAACTGATGAACAACCGGTCCAGCAGGAAACGACTGCTCGCTCAGAGGCGGCATCTATTCATATTAAAATGGCTATTTCAAACAGCTTTCTGATAGAGGTGGATGTGTCGTCTCTTGCAGGGAACGGCGACTCCGGTTTCAGCTTTGGGCCCTATCAGGGTGACCGTCGCGACACCGGTTACCTGTTGGTCTATCGTGGCGGCACCAAACCAGCCATAGAATTACATCGATATACTTACGGCCGTAATGCCATCGTCGAGATACGCGAAAATGTGCCACTGTTCGACGACCGTTTGCATACACTCACCTGGCAGCGGCGTAACGACGGTGAGATGACCGTGTTACTGGACGGCAGCAAGTTGTTCACTACCAGCGACCGTGGACTGCGTGATCCGTTTAGCGGTTTCACCCTGATGATTGAAGCCGGTCAGTTTGCCTTTAGCCGCGTGCGTATCCATGGTGAAAAAAGGTAATGTACACTGCTCGCGCACATCTGTTTTTATATAAACCGGAATGAGGTAAAATTATGCACTTACCAGACAGGGTGAAAATTACCACCGTTTTTTTTGTACTGCCAATAGTTTTTACTTCCGTGACACTACAGGCACAGCATGCCAACGACATGCGGGATCTTGTGCAAATGCCATTGGCCGTCGATAAAGCAGTCAAGGCAGGGCTATCGGCCAGAGATGTTGAAATTATCGCACGCTCGATGCGGGATGGGCATATGCCGCCACAGGATTTTAACCAGACTTTCCGCGACGTAAGTTATGTTGCTGCCGAACGTGGGCCTGAAGGCGTACAAGACATCGGAAAATACACGTCCGATGCGGTCGGGGACGGGCTGCGCGGCCAGGAACTTGCCCGGTCCATCCACAGCAAGCTGCAGGTACTGGGCATTCCTGCCGGCGGGCGGCATGGTCAGGGACCACCCCCGATGGCGCAGGATTATATCCCGGATCATGCGATCGATCGTATCCGGCAACGCCAGAATGCGTCGGGCGGCGGCACCGGACGCAGGGATGATTCTGCAGGACAGCGAAACGCTGAACGAGATCAGCGCAATGACACTCCCGCTCCGCATACTCGCAACCGTATGGAACAACAGAGTCCCGGTGGTCCTGACTATCGTGGTGCAGGTGGTGCAGGTGGTGCAGGCCCGGGTGGAGCAGGTGGGCGTCCGGGAGGCAGACCATGAAAACTCGCTATGTATGCAGCGTCATATGCTCGCTGATTTTACTGGCCGGTATCTCCGCCTGTAAAAACGAAGTGGCCACGGGTGAATTAACGCCGGAACAACTGGCTGACCTAGGTGCCCGGATTTATGCAAACCCGGAAAATCAGTCTGCAATCCTGTCCGATGCAGGTATGACTGAAGCCGACTTCAGGCTGCAGATTGAAAATATCTCTACCAGTACAGATGCCTCGTCCCGCTACCGGAAGTCGTTCGAACAGCAATTGCAGAATTAAGGAAGCTCTGAACAAATCCGTTGTTAGAAATTCCTGTCGTTGATTGCAGGTGACATTAGTCATTACTGCCCATTAAATTGAGTTATGACACAACTCGCTTTTTTGGGAATTTTTGCTCGACAATCCGGGCATTGTTATCCCCGATGAAAAACTGATGATTATTCCTGCCCTTGTCTTTGGCAAGATACATCGCGGTATCCGCACACCGAATCAGGGTTTCTGCATCGTGGCCATCAGCGGGGTAAATACTGATGCCTATACTCACAGTGATTTGTAACTTTGAACCGCCGATAATAAAGGGGGCTGCCAACGCCTGCAGCATCTTTCCGGCAATGAGTGCTGCGTCTTTTGCATGTTCTAACTCTGAAAGCAGCACCACGAATTCATCCCCCCCATGGCGGCTCACCGTGTCCGAACCACGTACGCATGCCGTCAAACGTTGCGCAACTGACTGAAGGACATTGTCACCAGCCGGATGTCCCATGGAGTCGTTTATATCCTTGAAGCCATCTATATCCAGAAACAACAGGGCAAATTGCTTGTTGCGGCGACGGGCCAGAGCAATCATGTTCGCAATCCGGTCTCTGAACAGTATGCGGTTCGGCAGGTCAGTGAGAAAGTCATAATGGGACAGATGGGCCATTTTTTTCACAACATCGCGGACAACGCTTGCCTCGTGAAATACAATGACAGCCCCCGTGACTTGCCCTCCACGGTCGTGGATGGGAGCAGCTGAATCTTCAATGGCAGATTCAAACCCGTCACGCCGTATAAGAATACAGTTTGCTTTCAGACCGACAGTCTTGTTTTCACGAACAGCCTGTATCATCGGATTAGGCGCAGGTTTACGTGTCGTGCCGTCAATAATACGGAATATTTCAGCAACGGTCCGGCCTGCGGCCTCCTCGCAGGGCCAGCCTGTCATCTCTTCCGCGACCAGGTTAAGAAATGACACATTGCCCGCAATGTCGGTACTGGGTACGGCATCCCCAATGGAATTAAGCGTAACCTGGGCGCGTTCTTTTTCCATGAAAATCTTTTCCTCTGCCGCTTTACGTTCAATCGCGCTGCGTAAAACCCTGGGAAACCAGTAAGCATCAAGGTATTCCTTCAGCAGATATTCCTGTGCGCCATACTGTATCGCTTGCAAGGCAATAGCCTCGTTTTTCCGGGTGGCCAATATCAGGATGGGGGTCTGTGGGGCCGACTTGAGCAGCGTTGAAAATGTCTTGAGACCTTTGCTGTCAGGCAGGACAAGATCGAGCAGGATTACGGTGATAGTCTTCTGTCCCAGCAGGTAATAGCGTCGGAGAGTTGCCTGACCCACGCATGGGGCAGCCTGTCCAGTACATTAGTGATAACATCCCCATGCGGCGCCTGGGAACGGCGGATGAACTGGCTTCGCTTGTGGTCTACCTGGCCTCCAGCCACGCCGCCTACATGGCCGGCACCACTATTCAGGTGGATGGCGGCTTGACGGCCGGTTATAGTTAGCCGGCATATTGCACGATGGCGCAGAGAGAGTAGAGGACCGGTTTGCAATGAGTAATCCCAGAGACGACGGCGAATACATCAATTCACTCGCGCGCGGGTTGTCGGTGTTGCGGGCCTTTACCAAGGAACGGCCGGAATTGACTCTCAGCGAGGTGGCCAGCGTCACCGATCTCAGCCCGGCGGTTGTGCGTCGTTGCCTGCATACACTGGTGCACCTCGGTTATGTGGGCAAGAAGGGCAAGCTGTTCCTTTTGCGCCCCGATGTCATGGTCTTCGCTTCCGCCTACCTGGGTTCCATGAATCTGGAGGAAATCGTCCGGCCCCACCTGCAGGTTGTCCGCGACAAGACCGGGGACAGTTCCTCACTGGCGGTGCTTCTCGGGCACGATATTCTGTATCTCGTCCATGTTTCCACCAACCGCATGATCCGTCTGGCCGCCGGTGTCGGCACGCGTTTTCCCGCCTATGCCACGTCGCTGGGACGGATCATGCTGGCTTACAAGGACAAGGACTTCATTGAAGAGTATCTGCATACCGCGGAATTAAAGGTCTTGACGGACAAAACCGTCACTTCCGTGACGAAGCTGCGCGATATTCTCAGGCGGGCCCGCAAGGACGGTTATGCTTCCATCCAGGATGAACTGGATTACGGCATCGTTTCCATGGCCGTGCCCGTTTTCAATGAGCGGAACGAGGTGGTTGCCGCCATCAACTGTTCCACATCAGCGGCGCGTATCAATCGTAAGGATATGGTCGCCTCACGCCTGCCTATATTGCAGGAAGCGGCGCAGACGATTGAACTGGAGTTACGGCGCTACCCGATACTGGCCCATTCCGTGGGTTTGTGAAACAGCGGCGCGAACAAATCGACCCGAAGTCCGTAGCCCGGGGAGGGAAAAATCAATGGATCTCTCGCCAAGCACGCCAAGATCGCAAAGGGAAGATGAACTTTTAAACCTTTGCGATCTTGGCGTGCTTGGCGAGATCAATCATCGTTCTTCCAGCTACCCGAAAATCTGTCGAGGAGCTTGTTATTTCCCGTCCTTTTCATAACGCACGGCGGATTCGGCTCCCTTCCATAACTCGTCGCCGACGGGATTTTCCGTCTCTTCCAGCAGGTGGCCGGCCAGTCCGGCGCAGCGCGCCGTCAATACCAGACCCCGGAAGGCCCGGGCCGGCAGCCCCGCCTCGGCCAGTACCGCCGCAATGGCGGCGGAGATATTGACGGGAAGTGACTTGCCCAGTTCTTCCTCCAGGCAACGCTCCAGCAGGTACATGGCCTCAATGTAGTCGCCCTTGACGCCGGCGGAACGGGCGATTTCGATGAGTCTGGGTACCCGGGGGTCGCCGCCCCGATGGATGGGGTGGCCGAAGCCGGGCAGGGGCTGCTTTCTGCTGCGGTAATCCCGGATGAACCGGCGCGCGCATTCGGTCCGATCCTTTCCGTCGGCTTTAGTGATCTCTTCGAGGATTTTCGCGCATTCGCTGGCGGTGCCGGCATAGCGATCGCCCACACCCAGCAGACCCGCCGCCACCGCGCCCTGGAAGGATTCCGGTGCGCCCAGCAGGGTCAGGCGCGAGACGACGGCGGACGGCACCAGACCGTGTTCCATGATGGTGACCAGGACCGCATCGGCGATGGTGGTTTGCAGGTCCGAGGGTTTCTCACCCAGAAGATGAAACAGCATCATCTCCGTGAACCCCAGTTTCCCCATGAGATCATCCACCAGGTCCTTGCCGCGGATGAGGATGCGATCCTCGTCATAGCCGCAAATACGGGTAATTTTCTGCTTTTTATCAGACATATCTATCTCCTGAACGGCCCTGGATCGGGTTTCAGCGGGCCGGGAAAATCATTTTCCGATCCCCCGTCAGATTGTACCAGCGAGTCGTGAACGGACGGCGGGGGTGTGCTCATACGCCGTCTGTCGGCAGATCCCCCGGTCGGAGGTTGCAGGGGGCCGGGGAGTGCTCTACACTATTTCGCATATCGAATTAATTTTCGTATGTAGAAACATGAATCGTAGCATCATTTCAGACGTCTTTCAGCGTCCGGAAACATAAGGGGGAATACAAATGAATCGTCTAATATTGATGGCGGCCGCGGGTTTCATGTTCTGTACCATGGAAACACTGATTCTGCCGGTACAGGCGGCGGCACTGGAGGAAGTGGTGGTCACGGCGCGGAAACGCGCGGAGACCTTCGTGGATGTCCCGGTTTCGGTGAACGTCTTTACCGAGTCCGATATCGAGTCCGCGGGCATCGAAAGACCGCACGATTTCATCGCGCTGACACCGAATGTCACCCTGGTACAGACCCAGAACGCAGGAAACTCTTTCATCAACATCCGCGGCGTGTCCCAGGCCCGCAACAGTGAGATGTCCGCGGCCGTACTGGTTGATGGCGTCCTGATGTCCAACCCGGCCCAGTTCAACCAGGAATTGTTCGATATACAACAAATCGAAGTCCTGCGCGGTCCCCAGGGCGCCCTCTACGGCCGCAACGCCATCGGTGGCGCCATCACCATCACCACGAAGCAGCCGACGGATGAATACGAAGGCAAGATAACCGCAGGCTATGATTCCGGGCCCGGTTACAAGGTGCAAGGCGTATTCAGCGGTCCTATTACGGACACCCTGAAATTCCGCGCCTCGGCCTCCTACAAGAACACCGACGGCTATCTTTATAATCCCTTCCTGGACGAGGAACCGGATCCCTATGAGGATATTTCAGGTCGGCTGAAACTGCTGTGGGAGCCCACGGACGACTTCACGGCGGATCTGCGTGTTTCCGTTTCACAGATGGATACCCAAGCCCTGTATTTCACCATTGGCCCTGATGCTGACAATACCACTATCCCGATACGGGTGAACAATCCCGGCACCAACGAACGGGATATGTACAACCTTTCCCTGAAAATGGATTACGACACCGATTACGGTACGTTCACTTCCATTACGTCCTACGATGATCTGGAAGAACTGCTTACCGGCGATCAGTTCAATTTTGTGCCGCGCCCCGAATCGTTCGCTGAGTTCGCGGCCAATTTCCCCGTGCTGGCCGGTGATCCCGGCGGTTTCTTTGCTTTCATGAAAGGATTAACGGGTGATCAATTCATCGATATGAGCCAGACCCAGTTTCTGGACGTACAGGCCTGGAGTCAGGAGTTTCGTTTCACATCGCCGGCGGAGAACCGCTTCCGCTGGATCGTCGGTGCCTACATGATTGGCACTGATCGCTATATCTCTACGGGTAACCAGGTGGATCGCGGCAACGGGGTCTTCCCGGTGTTCCGGACGCCGCGTCCTTCCGTGTTCGTGGATCCCACCGATCCCAGCCCGCAGATCGGCCTGCTGGAGGATGCCCAGGATAATTTCGCCTGGGCGCTGTTCGGAGAAATCGCCTATGACATTAGCGAGGATCTGGAAGCGTCCTTCTCGTTACGTTACGACAAGGATACGCGGGAAAATACTACACTGACACAGCCCCTGTACGATCCCACCGGTCTGGGGCTGGTTCCCGGCACCTCGCGCAAGGAGAGCTGGGACGACCTGCAACCGAAAATCAGCCTGCGCTGGAACCTGCGCGATAATCTGACACTGTATAGCAGCTACAGCCGCGGTTTCCGCAGCGGCGGCTTCAATCAGACCGGTGTCGGCGGTGCTGTACCCGAACCAGGGGTTAATGACCTGTTCGAACAGCAGACGTCCGATACATTCGAGATGGGTGCCAAGGCACAGTTCTTTGACAACCGCCTGAAGACCTCCCTGAGTGTCTATCACACGGAGTTTACCAACGCCTATTTCTTCTTCTTCGACCCGGGCACCAGTACCCAGAACCTGGGTGGTATTCCCGAGGTCGAATACCGAGGGTTGGAATTCGAGGCGGATGCAGTAATGACGGATTACCTGAGCGTATACGCCGGGCTCGGTTATACCGACAGCACGATCAAGCAGGCCGCGGATCCTGCGGATGTGGGTAACGAGGCGCCGCTGGTATCCGAATATACATTGAATGTCGGAGCCCTGTTGCAGTATCCGCTGACCATGGTGGACACCGGGATGTTCGGCAACGTCAATTTTGTCGCCCGCGCCGATTACCAGATCATCGGCAAGACCTACTGGGATCCGGGCAACATATCCACCCGCAGTCCGGTGAACCTGCTGGATGTGCGCGCCGGTTTCATGGTGGAGGACAACTGGTCGCTGATGTTCTGGTCGAGAAATGCAGCAGCCGAAAGCTACAACGCAGAGTTCTCTCCCGGCCCGGCGCCGGGTGCGCACTTCCTTTTCAGGGCTCCGCCCAGACATTGGGGCGTGGAATTCACCAAACGCTTTTGATGAGCCAAACAGTAACAACGAGGTGTCATGTATGAGTAAAGCACCAACCATTTCCGCAAGACTGCACCACAATGCCCATGTCACGGACGACATGGAGGCTGTGCGCCGGTTTTATGAGGAGATCATCGGCATGCCGCTGGTGGCGACCTGGTGCGAGAAAACCCATCTGTTCGGTAAGGAACGCGTTTACATGCACTGTTTCTTTGAAGCCGGCGACGGTGAATGCCTGGCGTTTTTCCAGTTTGCAGACAAGGAGGATGAAAAGGAACTGGCGCCGGATGCACCGATATCACCGTTCCGGCATCTGGCCATGAAAGTGGATCAGGAAACCCAGGATGGAATTAAAGAACGCCTGGAAGCGGCCGGCTACAAGGAACCGGACATGTATATCCTCAACCACGGTTACTGTTACTCGTTGTATGTCTTTGATCCGGCCAGGCTGTTGATCGAGTTTACCGTCGATCATCCGGACGTGGACAAGATCAATGCCGATCAGCTGGCCCAGGCTCACAGTGAGCTATCGCGCTGGCTGGGCGGCGATCACGCGCCCAATAACGAAGCCTATCACAGGTAGCTGCGGTTAGTTTTCATTCCCGTATTTCCGGCGGGCTGTCGATTCCATTCAGGAGAGTCGCAGGTAGTATTCGCCTTCCAGAAATAATTAAGGATAGATTCCAGGAGTATATAAATGCATAAAGTTTGTATCGTTTACCACAGTGGTTACGGCCATACGCAGAAAATGGCCGACGCCGTAACCGAAGGCGCCGGTTCGATTAATGGAATCCAGAGTCATCTGATCAAGGCCGAAAGCCTGACGGAAGACAGTGCTGATTGGGACGAACTGGATTCCGCCGTCGCCATTGTACTGGGTTCGCCCACTTACATGGGCGATGTTTCGGCGGAAATGAAGCGTTTCATGGAAGCCAGCTCTTCCCGCTGGATGGAAATGAAATGGGCGGACAAGCTGGCGGCCGGGTTTACCAACTCCGGTTCATGGAACGGCGATAAACAGAATACGCTGGTGAGTTTTGCCACTTTCGCTGCCCAGCACGGTATGGTCTGGATTAATCTTAACCAGCCTCCGGGCAACAACAGCAGCCAGGGCAGCGCCGATGATATCAACCGCCTGGGCGCCTCGCTCGGTGCCATGGCCCAGTCCAATGTGGATGAAGGGCTGGATACGGCGCCGCCGAAGGCCGATTTGGAAACCGCGAAACTGCTGGGCGAGCGCGTTGCCCGGTGCGTGGTTCGCTGGATGGCCAACCAGTAACCCTAGAATGAATATACGAAAGGCGGTGACTGGTCATGATGTATGATCCGGAAATTGAAACCCTCCCGGTCGAGGAACAATATAAAATCGATCGGAAAAGCTATAAGGAACAGATTGCCTACCTGCTGGATCGTTCAGATTTCTACAGGGAGAAACTCGGTCAGGCCGGGTTCAAAAGGGCAGCGGATGTGGGGGGACTGGATGAAATCGCCCGGCTGCCGTTTACTGAAAAGGATGAATTACGCAAGTCCCAGGCCGGCAGTCCGCCTTTCGGCACCCATCTTGCCTGTGAGCCGAACAAACTGCGTCGGGTTTATTCCACCAGCGGTACCACCGGGGTGCCCTGTTTCATCGGCCTGACTGAAAATGACATCGCCATGTACGCCACCAACGTGGCCAGGGGCTATACCGCCGCCGGATTTTCCCCGGAGCAGCGACTGGCGGTAGGGTTCAACGCGGGTCCGTTTGTTGCCGGCGCCGTTTATTACGGCTTCGACAAGATGGGCTGTACGGTTATCCCCGTCGGTACCGGTAATACCGAGCGGATCATCAAGGCCATCCAGACATTGGGCGCAACCGGGATCAGTTGCACGCCTTCCTACGGGCTTTACATGATCGACTGGTGCCGGGAACGCAACATCGATACCCGTTCCCTGGGGCTCAGGAACATGGTCACTGCCGGTGAGCCGGGCGGCGGCGATCCCATGATCCGTTCCCGCATCGAGGAAGCCTTCGGCTGCCAGGTGCGTGAATCCATGGGTATCGGCGATATTTCCCTCTCCACCTGGGCCGAGGACGAAGACGGCGACGGCATGCATCTTTCGGCACGGGGATTCGTGCATGTGGAACTGATCGATCCGGCCTCCGGCGAGCCCATCCCCTGGGAGGACGAGGCCGAGGGAGAACTGGTCTATACTGCCCTGCAGAGGGAGGCCATGCCCCTGCTGCGTTTTCGCAGCCGCGATCATGTCGTGGTTAATATGAAACCCAATCCCAGCGGACGTACCGGCCCCAGGATCCGCTGCGTCGGCCGGACGGATGATATGCTTATCGTGCGCGGTGTGAATCTGTTCCCCACCGCCATACGCAGCATTCTCAACGAGTTTACCCCGGATGTGGGCGAGCTTTTCCAGATCAAGCCAAAAACTCGGAACGTCTCCCAGGAGCCGCCCCTGCCGGTGGTGGTGGAACTGGGCGAGGGCGTGAAGAAGGAGCCGGAAGGGTTGAAGGACAAGCTGCAGGCGGAGATCCGCACCCGGCTTCTGGTGTCCACGGATATCGATTTCGTTCCCTACGGCACGTTGCCCAGGGAGACCTACAAATACAAGCTGGTGGAATTTCCGCAGGACAATGCGGCCGTCGGATAAAACAAATAACAGGGGTTAAGAATTCCGCGACAGTGGTAGTTGCAATATGGCGAAGAATCGATTGCATTATGAGGGCAGGGCGGAGTCATGGTGTTTCCGCTCCCCGAGCCGTCCCTGGCTCGGTCCCGCGCTCATCCATGGCGCTAGTCGGTCCAACACCATGACTTCGACCTGCCGATTACTGCGACTGTGGTGAAATCCGGTACACTTATTTAAGGGTAACAGCGGTATGCAAACAAGCAATGACAGAATCCTGACCACACACGTCGGCAGCCTGCCGCGTTCGCAGGCCGTCACCGATGTGGTATTCGGACATGAAAACGGCACGCTGGAAGACGAATCGGTTTACAAGCCCACCATCGCGGAAGCGGTGCGGGAAGTGGTCAGGCGTCAGGTGGAGACCGGCATCGATCTCGTCAGCGACGGCGAAATGAGCAAGATCAGTTATGCCACTTACATCAAGGATCGCATTACCGGTTTCGACGGCGACACACCGCGGGAGCCGGGACAGGATTTGCTGGATTTCCCGAATCTGTTGCAGAAGCTGGCCAATGCCGGCGCCACGGCCAAATACCGCCGCCCGCGTTGCGTCGGCGAGATCAAGGTCAAGGATATGCAGCCGGTGCAGGACGACATCGCCAACCTGAAGATGGCCGCGGAAGAGTCCCAACCCCTGGAGACGTTCATGAACGCCGCTTCACCCGGCGTCATCGCCCTGTTCCAGCCCAATGATTATTATCCCACTGCCAATGACTATCTGGATGCACTTGCGGAAGCCATGCGTGCCGAATACGAGGCCATAGTCGAGGCCGGGATCATTCTGCAGATCGATGCCCCGGATTTCGGCATGGGCCGGCATACTATGTACAAGGATCGCAGTGTCGAAGACTATCTGCGCATGGCTGAACATCATGTTGAAGTGGTCAATCACGCACTCCGTAACATACCCCGCGACAAGGTGCGGCTGCATATGTGCTGGGGCAACTACGAAGGGCCGCATCACCATGACATTCCCATGGAATTGCTGCTGCCGGTCATGCTGAAACTGAATGTGGGCGCCTTGTTGTTCGAGTCCGCCAATCCGCGCCATGCCCATGAATGGACCGTGTTCGAAAAGATCAACGTCCCGGAGAATATTGTCCTGATCCCCGGCGTGCTGGATTCCACCACCAATTACATCGAGCATCCTGACCTGGTGGCCGAGCGCATTTGCCGTTTCGCCGATATTGCCGGCCGGGAAAGGGTCATTGCCGGGACCGATTGCGGTTTCAGCACCTTCGCCGGTTTCGGTCCCGTGGAAGATGATATCGTTTATATGAAGCTGGCCGCCATGGTGGAGGGAGCGAGAACGGCCACCCAACGACTCTGGTAATCATCGCAACTTATGAATAACACGCTCTTTCCCTGCACACTGGTGGGTAGTTATGCCCAGCCCGACTGGCTCATCGACAAGGAAAAACTGGGCGGCCGCTTTCCGCCGCGTACCCGGGCACTGGAGTTATGGCGGATCCCCGGTGATTTTCTGGAGGAAGCCCAGGACGACGCCACTCGGCTGGCCATCCTGGACCAGGAACAGGCCGGACTGGACATCGTCACCGACGGTGAGGCGCGCCGCGAGAGTTATTCCAACCGTTTCGCCACCGCCCTGGACGGTATCGATATCGACAACCCCGGCACGGCCCTGGATCGCAGCGGGGAAACCGTGTACGTACCGCGGGTTGTCGGGCCCATCCGTCGTTCGCATTCCATCATGGTCCGGGATGCGGAATTCCTGCGCCGACACACGGATCGCGGAACGAAAATCACGGTCCCCGGCCCCTTTACCATGTCGCAACAGGCACAGAACGACTACTACAAGTCGGATGCCGAATGCGCCCTGGCCTATGCCGCGGCGTTGAACGAGGAAATACGGGATCTGTTTGCCGCCGGCATGGATATCGTTTCCATCGACGAGCCTTACATGCAGGCCAGATCGGAGAAGGCGCGTGAATACGGTGTCGAGGCCCTGAACCGGGCGCTGGACGGGCTGGACGGGAAGACCTGCGTGCATATCTGTTTCGGTTATGCCGCGTTGATCCATGAACGTCCGGAAGGCTATTCCTTCCTGCCGGAGTTCACCGGCATTAACGTGAACCAGGTATCCATTGAAACCGCCCAGTCGCAGCTGGATTGCGCCGTTCTTGAGTCATTGCCGGAGAAAGAGATCGTCCTCGGCGTCCTGGATCTTTCGACCAACGAAGTGGAAACGCCGGAAGTGATAAAACAACGTGTCCGGCGTGCCCTGGAATACGTTTCGCCGGAACGCATTACCCTGGCGCCGGATTGCGGCATGAAATACCTCTCCCGCAATGCCGCGTTCGCCAAACTGCAGGCCATGTGCGAGGCGGCCCGGCAGTTACGGAGTGAGGGGTAAGGAGTGAGGAGTTTAACTTGCCGTCATGCCGGAAGCCTGTCCCGGTATGTAGTAAGCCGGGATGCGTTGTGTGCGCTATCCGGTATCCAGTAGAGGTGAAACGGAGTTAGAGGAATACCACACAGACCCTGAGTTACCGGTATGACGATTCATACATACAATACTTTTAACAAGCACACTTCACCTTTGGCTGAACCGGACTAGAACAACCATGGGGGATTCACTGATGAAAAACGTACCGATTCTGCTTACCGGATTAATTGTGTCGATCGCGTTTTGTAGCGGTGCGCTCGCAAAGGACGCCGGCCTGTCGGAGGGTCAAGTGGCCGTTTGGTTAGAAGGTTACAAGAGCGCCTGGGTAGAGCGCGATGCGGACAAGGCGGCTGCCCTGTTTAGCGAAGACGCGACGTACCTGGACAATCCCCATAACGAACCCTACAAGGGTCGTGCGGGCATTCACGAATACTGGTCTGATGTTACCAGCGATCAGCGTGGCGTGACGTTTGACTATGAGATTTTGACTACCTATGGAAACACCGCGGTAGCCCAATGGGCCGCCCGGTTTACCAGTGTCTCCTCCGGTGCAACGGTCAAACTGGACGGTATATTCCTGCTCGACTTCGATGAAAACGGGTTATGCAGCCGACTGCGGGAATGGTGGCACGTGGAGGTGGATCAACCCGACGAGTAGCCGGCCTGTTGCCATGCGCGCCCTCGCGCAATATGCGGGTTAATTCAGTTTCTATTGCAACGCGGTTTCAGAACCGGGCACAATATTGTTCAGGCCTCCGCGGGGCCTGCTTTTCCGTCTTTTACCAGAATAACCGCGCAGTTCGCGGTGTGCATAACCTTGTGGGACACGCTGCCGATCACCAGCCCCTTCCAGTCGCTCATGCCGCGGCTGCCCATGACAATGGCTTCGACGCCAAGTTCGGCGGCCTGGTCGAGGATCACTTCGGCGGGCGAGCCCGTTTTGACCACTGTTTCCAGGACAATGTTTGTTAGCCCGCTCGCATTCCTGATGCGTTCAATCAGGTTACGGCCGGATTGCTCGGCCTGTTTTGTCTGTTCGATCAATTCCAGGCCGGATTGAATGGCTTCACCGCTGGACGCATCCAGGGCGGGGGCACCGACCGCCTTGCCCAGGGCATCCGTGGCCGGTGGCAGTTCGGGTACGTTGAGAAGGTAAATGGTGGACTGCGCGGAGGCGGCTATTTTACAGGCGATTTCCAGAGCCTTTTGAGCATTGTCCGAACCGTCGATGGGTACCAGGATCGATTGATACATAAGCTGCCCTTATCGTTTAACAGAATTGATATCAGTCAGTCTAGGGTACCAAGAATCGGGTGATTGCTCATTAACTCCGGGATGGGGGCGCACGATGCCGGATCGCGGGATAAGGGATTGGGTTATCACGGCCCGTTTTTCCCACTTATTTTCAATAAGATGGAGAAATCCAGCCTCCTGTTTGCTTCATCCGACGTGTGTCAATAGAATGATGAAAATATGAAACAGCTTTCTCAATATTATCAGCAGGAGAAGTAACCATGAGTAACGCCTGGGACAACGATAAACTGGTATACGTGGACATGACCGATCAGTCCGTTACCGTCAAGGACTATCCGCAGGAATGGAAACTGCTGGGGGGGCGCGCCCTCTCCACCAGGATACTGCTGAACGAATGCGATCCTCAGTGCGATCCTCTTGGTCCGGAGAACGTGCTGGTACTGGCCCCCGGCGTCCTGTCCGGCACCTCGGCGCCCACTTCCGGGCGCCTGTCCGTGGGCTGCAAGAGCCCGCTCACCGGCGGTATCAAGGAAGCCAATGTCGGCGGCAATCCCGGCCAGGATCTGATGAAGCTGGGTATCCGCGCCGTCGTGGTCAAGGGCCAACCTAAAGACACGAACGCCTTGTATGGACTGGAAATCGTCGGTGACGAGGTCAAGGTGGTGGATGCGACGGACTACAAGGGCATGTGGAACTACGCCGGTTGCGAGAAGCTGTTCGGCAATTACGAGAAAACCGCCTCGGCCATTTCCATCGGTCCGGCCGGCGAGATGCTGCTGAAAGGCGCCTCCGTGGCTTGCACCGATAAGGAAAAGGAACGCCATCCGGCCCGCCAGGCCGCCCGCGGCGGTGTCGGTGCCGTTATGGGCTCCAAGAAACTGAAATGGGTGCTGGTGGATCCCGGCAAGAAACCCATTCGCAAGCCGGCGGATCAAAAGGCCTTCAATGCTTGGATGAAGGAGTTCAGCCAGGATTACCTTAACAACGGCCGCCACGAACAGTTCAAGTGGGGCACCAGCGCCGCGGTGCCATTCGCAAATATGATGAATACCTTCCCCTACAAAAACCGTACCGAGGGACAGAATCCCGAATTCGAAGGCCTGGACGGGGCGAAGATTGTTGCATCTTTCGAGCAGCGCGGCGGCGGCATGCATGCCTGCATGAACGGCTGTATCGTCAAATGTTCCAATGTGGTCCACGACGAGAAGGGCAACTATGTCACCTCCGCCCTGGAATTCGAAACCCTGACGCTGCTCGGTTCCTGTTGTGATATCAACAGCTGGGAAGAGGTGGCCGACCTGGATCGTCTCTGCGATGAACTGGGTCTCGATACCATCGAGACCGGCGCCGCCATTGCTGTTCTCATGGACGCCGGCGGTATGAAGTGGGGCGACGCGGAAGCCGCCAAGGAACTGCTGGCGAAAAAGATCGAGGCAGGTGACAAGGACGCGTTGCTGGTGGCCAACGGCGCCGCCGCCGTCGGCAAGGATCGCAATCATGCCCGTACGCCGGTATCTCGCGGGCAGGCTATGCCCGCCTGGGACCCACGGCCGCTCAAGGCGACCGGTATCACCTACTGCACCAGCGCCCAGGGCGCCGACCATACCGCCGGACTGGTCATCGATCCGGAAATCAACGGCGAGGAGGCGGCTGTTGCCTCCCAGCGGGTCCAGATCGTCAACGCCGTGACCGATTCCTCCGGCTTTTGCATGTTCCTGCTGCCCAATCTGGACGAGATTCGCAAGTTCTACAGTCTCTTCTACGGCGAGGAAATCAGCCGCGAACAGATCGCCGATCTGGGCTGGCAGTGCCTGGAGGAAGAGTGGGAATTCAATCGCGGCGCCGGGTTCACCGACGCCGACGACGATATGGCGGACTGCCTGAAGGAGGAGGGAGTCGGACCGGATCACTCCATCAAGTTTGATATCCCCGCCGAGATCATCGCCAAGGCCAAGGTCAAGCAGCCTTATGACGACGCCCTGTTCGGTGCGGGCGCATCGGGATAACGAGTCATGGTTTGACTGCGAAAACCCCGGCAAGTCCGGGGTTTTTTGTTGGTAGTGAGGAGTAAGAAGTAAGGAGAGAGGAGTAAGGAGTAAGAAGTAAAATACTGCCATCATTCCGGCGCAGACCGGAATCCAGTTATTTAACAGTATCGTGAGGATCAGGTTTTACAGCAACAGCATAAGTATTAATTTTAACTACTGGATGCTGGCCTCCGCCAGAATGACGGGAGTATCGCCCTTGCTTACCTTATTGCTTGTGGATTGAAACTGCGGTTTTACTTCTCACTTCTTACTGCTCACCCTCAGCGCCTCACTCCTCACTGGTCAGAATATCCTGCCAGGGTTAAGTATGCCCTTGGGGTCAAGGGCCTGCTTCAGAGTACGCATTAGCTCAATCTCCTCGGGTGTGCGTGAGCAGTCCAGGTAATCCTTCTTCAGCATGCCGATGCCGTGTTCCGCGGAAACGGAACCTTCAAAATCCTGCGTGGCCCGATAGACGAGGTCGTAAATGCCGTCGCGATCTTCGGCTTTCCCCGTGGTGGCCAGGATGTGCAGGTTGCCGTCGCCGATGTGGCCGAAGATAAGAATGCGTATACCGTGGAAGGTTTTGCGCAGGTCTTGTGTGATGGCATCCAGAAACGACTGCATGCGGCTGACGGGCAGACTGATATCGAAATTGGCCATGGGCATGAGCAGCGGTGTGACCTCGCCGACGCCGTCGCGAATGGCCCAGAAGGTTTCCGATTCTCTCTCTGATTGCGCGATGGCGGCATCCGTAACCATACCGTCTTCAATGGCCGCCGACAGCACTTCAGTAAAATGTTCGAAGTCCTGTTCCTGATTGCTGCCTTCCGTTTCCAGTAAAATATAGAATGCGTGATCCTTGTCAAAAGGCGAACGGAGGGAATCGATGTGGTCGATGATGTAGTGGAAGTAGTCCTGCCACATTACTTCGAAGGAACTGACCGTCCCGCCCAGTTCACGGCCGCCTGTCTGCAACAGTTTGATAACGCTTTCGAAATCCGGCAAGGCGCAAAGGGCCGTGCATTTACTGTTCAGCCGGGGCTGCAGTCGCAGTACCAGTCTGGTAACGACACCAAGCGTACCTTCCGTGCCGATAAACAGGTGCTTGAGATCGTAACCGGCATTGTTCTTCAGCATCTTGTTGAGCGACGTCATGATCGCACCATCCGCCAGAACCGCCTCCAGTCCCAGTATCTGGTTACGTGTCATGCCGTATCGGATTACCTGATTGCCGCCGGCGTTGGTGGCGACATTACCGCCGATGGTACAGGAACCGCGCGCGCCCAGATCCAGGGGGAAATGGAAACCGGCTGCATGGGCCGCTTCCTGAATGCTTTGCAGCGGCGTGCCCGCGAGAACCGTCATGGTCATGGAATCGCTGTCTATTTCCTCGATGCCGCTCATGCGTTCCAGGGACACGGCGATCTCGCCTTCCCGCGGGGTGGCCCCGCCGGCCAGGCCGGTGAGTCCGCCCTGAACCACCACCGGCTGGCCGGACTCATAACACGCTTGCAGTATGCGAGAGAGTTCTTCCGTGTCGGCGGGGCGCAGCACCGCGCCGGGCATAACCGGATTTTCACCACTCCAGTCCGCACTGTAACGTTCGCTGACAGTATCACCGGTGAGGACTGTTTTCTCTCCTAACTCTTTGCGGAGTTTTTCTACGATTTCCTGCATGGGTTCTCCCATTAGCCCGAAACGGGATTTTAGCAGATGTTTATCAGTAAGGTGTGAGGAGTGAGGTGTAAGGAGTACTGCGATCTTGTCATACCGGAAACTGCAAAGCGGTTATCCGGCATCCAGCCGTTGTTAAACAAAGGTATAGAGTCCTCCGGACTTTCCGGTATGACGATATTGATACTCCTCACCCCTGACCCCTCACTCCTCACTAATAAGTGCCCGGCATTATGAAATCCCACGGCGAAGCTTCCGAATCCTTTTCTATCGGCACTTCGATCACGGCCGGACCATTGTGGTCCATGGCCTGTTTAAGGACGTCCCGTAGCGCTCGGGGGGAATCCGCGCGCCAGGCCGCGGCACCGAAGGATTCCACCAACTGCATGAAATCCGGATTGTGCAGGTCCGAGCCGAAGACATGACCGTTGAATTTGTTCTGCTGATCGCGGCGAACATTCCCATAGGCGTTGTTGTTAAAGACGATGGTGACCAGTCCGATCCGGTACTGCACGGCCGTGGCCAGTTCCTGGATGCCGAACAGGAAACCGCCGTCGCCGGTGATGGCCACCACCGGCTTGTCCGGGTGCGCGACCTTGACGCCCAGGGCGGTATTGAAACCGTAACCCAGCGTGCCCTGGTAACCGCAGGAGATGAATGTGCGCGGCTCATAGACCGGGAAGCCGAACCAGGAGGCATAACCCGCCTGGCAGAGTTCATCGACGAAGATGCCGTCCCGCGGCAATACATCGCGGATAGCACCGAGATAATCCATCTGCGGCTGGATGCGTTGAATATCCTTCTGCACGGATTCCTTTACAGCCGTAAATTCGTTTTCCCGGCTGTCCCGTTTCGGTGCCGATGTGGAAAGGGCTTCCAGTAACAGCCGCGTCGTGATCGCGGCGTCACCGACCAGGCCGATATCCACGGGCAGGCGCTGCATTTCCTCTTCATCGATATCGATGCGGATCACGGGCATATCGTCCGGCATGTTCATCCAGCGCATGGTCGGCAGTTCCAGCCGTGTGCCGATGCCGATAAGCAGGTCGGTTCCCGGCCAGAGCCGGTAGCCTTCGGCACAGGTCAGCCCAAAGGGCGAATCATTACCGACGATACCGCGGCCGCTGCGAAACGGGACCACCGGTGCCTGGATAAGACGCGCCAGTTCCAGGATTTCCGCACCGGCGTCCATGGCACCGCCGCCGACCATGATCATGGGTTGCTGTGCCCGCTTGATCTGTTTTGCCGCCGCGGCAAGTTGTTGCGGCTCCGGCTCCGGGGTCGTCTTTGCCGGTGCAGCCGCCAACGCCGGCACCTCTGCCTGCATGGTCAGGATATCCCAGGGGATTTCCAGGGCCACGGGTCGCGGCCGATCCGATCTCATGCGGCTGAACGCTTCCGCAACCTTGCCGGGCGCTTCGGCGGGATGGTTAATGCGGTCTGCCCATTTGGTGATGGAGCGCAGGGTGGCCAGTTGATCCGGAAGTTCATGCAGATGACCGCGGCCGCGGCCGATGGCGGCGGAGGGGATCTGGCCGGTCAGGCACAGGAGCGGACTGTTGGCGCCGTAGGCGGTTGCCAGGGCGGCTCCGGTATTGAGCACGCCGGGACCGGGCACGACGCTGTAGACGGCGCTGCGGCCGGTGGAACGGGCGTAGCCGAAGGCCATGTAGGCGGCGCCCTGCTCATGTCGTGCGCCGATATAGCGAATGCGGTCACCCTGCTCGTACAGGGCATCGAACAGGGCGTAGGTCTGGGCGCCGGGCAGGCCGAAAAGCGTGTCGACACCGTGCTCCAGCAGGGCCCGGACCACGGCCTGGCCGCCGGTGATTTGCTGATTATCCGTCATGACTGTGTGTTATCAGGGTCCGGGTGGCGGGTTTGTCATTAGAGTTTCAGTCCGGGCAAGGATATACTGGCGCTCTTCGCATAATCAATGGCTTCGTCCATTGCCGTTAGTACCTCGACACATCCCGGGATCGAATTATGCCCTTTCAGACCATCGCGATTATCGGCACCGGCGATATGGGCAGTGCCGTCGGTCGTGTTTTGTCGGAACACGGTTATCGTGTTATTACCTCACTCGACGGCCGCAGTGGCCATTCATCCAGGCTCGCGGGCGGCGCAGGTATCGAGGATGCCGGGGATTTGAGCAATGTTGTCGGACAGGCGGATGTGTTGCTTTCCATTATGCCGCCGGCGGCGGCGGAAGGATTCGCCCATTCCGCCGCTGCAGCCATGGCGGGACAAACACCGTTGTTGTACGTCGAGTGCAATGCCATTTCGCCCGCCAGGAGTATGCGTATCGGGGCGGCTGTTACCGAGGCCGGCGGCCGTTATGTGGACGGCGGCATTATCGGCGCGGCCCCCGGCATCTCGGATCAGCCGCCGCGCTTTTATGTCAGCGGAATCGAGACCGATGCGCTGCTGGAGCTGAATGGCAAGGGCATCGAGGTGGTTAGCATGGGCGGGGAGATCGGCCGCGCCTCGGCCATTAAGATGACCTTTGCCGCTTTGACCAAGGGCACCAATGCCCTGCGTACGGCGGTATTGCTGGCCGGGGAGAAACTCGCCGTGGGCCGGGAACTGCGCGAGGAATTCCGTTACCGGCTGCCGGAAGAATACGAGCGGATGGAACGGCGGGTACCCTATCTGGCCGCCGATGCGGAACGTTGGCACGGGGAAATGCGGGAGATTGAAGACACGTTTCGTGCCGCCGGTATCAGTGGCGGCTTTCACGAAGCGGCGGCGTGGGTCTTTGAGTTGCTGTCGAAGAGCGAACTGGCGACGGAAAAGCGCGCCGACATGGTGCCCGGCAGGAGGCTGGAAGAAGCCGTTGAAGTATTCATGCGTGCATTGTTAGACGATAAGCTCGATTGACTGCGAACGGGAGTGATGTATTGATTGACTCTCTCGTTCTTCTGTTTGCACTGGTCACTTTTTTTTCTTCCATTGTCAGCGCCACATTCGGCCTGGGCGGTGGTTTTATCATTCTGGCGGTGCTGGGTATCGTGCTACCGGTCTCCGCCATGGTGCCGCTGCACAGCGTTCTGGCGCTGGGTCTTCTGGCATCGCGCTTCTGGTATTTTCGCGAGCACGTCTCCTGGGGTATTGTCCGATCTTTTGTGCCCGGCGCGCTGATCGGAGTGGTTATCGGCGCCCGGATTTACGTGGCGCTGCCGGAGGCATTTATCGCCGGCACGGTGAGTCTCCTGATAATCGCCACGGTCTGGTTTCCGCGCGTTCGCTGGCGGCCGTCTTTCCGGCATCCCTTTTTCTACGTGGGTATTGTTCACGCGTTTTTGTCCACGCTGTTCTCTTTCGGTGCCCTGATGCAGCCGCTGATGATCCGTACCCGCCTGAGTCGCATGCAGATCATCGGCACCCTGGGCGCGGCCCTGTTCGTGATGACCTTCATGAAGACTGTCGGTTATGCCGCTTTCGGATTCGATTACCGGCCTTACATCGGAATCATTGTCGCCGGGGTGCTGGCTTCCATTCCCGGCGCCGCCGTGGGCAAGCGGCTGGCGCATCGATTCCGGGAGGATCAATTCCGGCTGGCATTTCGCCTGTTAATGACATTGTTGGCACTGAGATTGTTGTACCGGGCCTGGACGTTGATTTGATGCACGTCACTGTATGATATGCTGTTAATTTTATATGCCGTAATCCGCGTGCTGCGGCTGCCCGGACCGGTAAGGAGGAGTAAGGAGTGAGGAAAAAGCGGTTGCAAGGAACTATAGGGATTGGAAATCATCACCATATAACTAATACCTTTCAGGAAAATCTATGGCACAGCATCACAAATTGATTATTCTCGGATCCGGGCCGGCGGGTTACACCGCCGCTGTTTATGCCGCCCGCGCGGGGCTGGACCCCGTTATCATTACCGGTATCGAGGTCGGCGGCCAGATGACCACCACCACCGATGTGGACAACTGGCCCGGCGATGACCAGGGCGTGCAGGGACCGGAACTTATGGAAAGGATGAAACGCCATGCCGAGCGTTTCGAAACAGAACTGATCCATGACCACATAAATACAACCGACCTGTCAAAACGCCCGTTTGTTCTGACGGGAGACAGCGGCGAGTATTCCTGCGATGCCCTGATTATCGCCACCGGTGCTTCGGCCAGATATCTGGGTTTACCCTCCGAGGAAGCCTTCAAGGGAAAGGGCGTGTCCGCCTGCGCCACCTGTGACGGTTTCTTCTACAGGAACAAGCCCGTGGCCGTGATCGGCGGCGGCAATACCGCCGTCGAAGAGGCCCTGTATCTGGCAAATCTGGCATCAAGCGTCACCGTCGTCCACCGACGGGATTCATTCCGGGCCGAAAAGATTCTCAGCGATCGTCTGCTGGGCAGGACCGGGGCCGACGGTAATGTCGATATCCAATGGAATCATGTTCTGGATGAGGTTCTGGGCGATGACACCGGTGTCACAGGCGTTCGCATCAAACAGGTGGACAGCGGGGAAACGAAGGAACTGCCGGTACACGGCCTGTTTATCGCTATCGGCCACAAGCCAAACACCGATATCTTCGCCGGGCAACTGGATATGGAGGGCGGCTATATCAATGTGAAGAGCGGCACGAAGGGTTACGCTACCCTGACCAGCATCGAGGGCGTCTTCGCCGCCGGCGATGTGGCCGATCCCGTTTATCGCCAGGCGGTCACCTCGGCGGGTGCCGGCTGCATGGCGGCCCTGGACGCGGAGCGCTTCCTGGCGGAACGCAAGTGAGGAGTCAGGAGTGAGGTGTGAATAATAGGGAGATTCGAGAATGCCGCAGTCTCGAATTAATAGACACCTAACTCCTCACCCCTTACTCCTCACTGCTATCGGAAAGCTCGGATGTTGGAGTAGTTGACTTACTTGCTGGTATTACCACTTTTGCCGTCACCCACCAGGCGGCTGCCGTATTTTTCGGCGAAATCGTCGCATTCCTTCAGGAATTCACCGGTGCTTTTGGGCATGGGGATGCGTATGTGTGCCAGGGCGACAATCAGATCGCAGCCTTTGCGGATTAATTCGATGCCGCGGCGTCCCAGTGTGGTTTCCCGGCGGGTATAGCCGCTCGGCATGGTCGGCCGTGCCGCTGCGATTCGATCAGCGGCACCGACAAAACGCGGCCAGATATCGATGATCTGGTTATCGCTGCGCATGGTTTCCGTCGCCAGCTTGGCGCTTTCCGCGAGATCCCGGGCCGTGGGCAGATGGGCGGAGAACATGGTTGATTGACCGAAAACCTGGTCCAGTTTGCCGGCAATGGCGTCAATTTCGCTCATGGCCTGGGCGATCTTGATGTATCGGGATTCCAGGAACTGTTCCATGGGCATGGTAAATGCCTTGAAAGGTTCACCCCAGAGTTCGTCCAGGCCTTCCTTGCTCGTGACCGGGCGGATGAACTTGCCGTACTCCAGCGCGCCCATGAAGCAACGGCCGCATTCCCTGATCAGGGGGTTCTCGGAACCCACGCTGACCCCGATTTGCTCCAGTTCCACCATATGGGTAAGGATATCGGACCCCCGGTTCATGAGGGCGCCGGCCAGCATGGCGGCGAGAACCCGCCGGCGTGACTGGTCCTGTTCCGATTCATAGGCGGCGCGAACCTCTTCAAGGCGATCACCCGGTGTATTGATACCGGCTTCGGCGTGGTGGAAGACCCGGCGGGTCAATTGGTCGATAAGCTGTTTTTTGTAGGCGAGGTTATTGGGAACTTCATAATAGCGGATCCAGTAACCGTCGTAGTAGATCCGGTCTTCGCCGTCGATGGTTCTTACGGTGCCGTTTTCAACCTCGTCAAGCATGGTAATGGAGGATAGATTCGAGCCTGTATTCATTGTGACAGCCCGGGCCGGAGTTTTACTCAATGGAACTTTCCCGCGGCCTCTCCATGAATGAACTCAGCTGTCCAGGGCGGGTAACGGCCCGAGATCGACGGGGCCCTCGTTTCTGACCTGTAATTGTCGTGTCGGCAGGCCCAGCTTGAGTCTGTGGTAGACGCCCAGAGCCCAGAGCGGGAAATAATGGCTGTAGCCATGGTAACGCAGGTAAAAGACCCGGGGAAAGCCGGTCCCGGTGAATATGGACTCTTTCCAGCCGCCTTCGCCTTCGTGGTGGCGCAGCAGGTACTGGATACCCCTTTCCACGCTTTCGCACTCGATTTCACCGATGGTCATCAGGCCGAGCAGTGCCCAGGCCGTCTGCGAGGGCGTGCTTTCGCCCTTGCCCTTGAGATCCGGGTCATCGTAGCTGTCGCAGCCTTCACCCCAGCCGCCGTCGGAATTCTGCACGCTTTTCAGCCACTCGATGGCCTTGCGTATCCAGGGCTGGCTGGGATCCTCGCCCAGTGCGCCCAGGCTGACCAGCACCGCCCATGTCCCGTAGATGTAATTGACGCCCCAGCGGCCGTACCAGGCGCCGCAGTCTTCCTGGGCGTTTCTGAGGTAGCGCAGGCAGCGGGCGATGGGCGGGAAATCGCGGTCGTAACCCAGCATGGCCAGCATTTCCACACAGCGGCCGGCCAGGTCCGGCGTGCTGGGATCCACCAGGGCACCGTGGTCGGCAAAGGGAATGTTATTCAGGTATTCATAATGGTTGTCGATGTCGAAGGCGCCCCAGCCGCCGTCGGAATTCTGCATGCCGATGATCCAGTTCACCGCCTGGCCGATGCGCTTGCGTTTGCCGGGGTGTTCATGGGCGCCGGCGCGCAGCAGGGCCATGACGACCATGCTGGTGTCATCGATATCCGGATAAAAGTCATTTTCAAACTGAAAGGCCCAGCCGCCGCCATCCAGGTTACGGGCCTTGTCGGCCCAGTCACCACGGGTGAATATCTGTTTGTCGAACAGCCAGTCCAGGGCGGGTTGCAGGGCGGTGTGATCCTGCGGCAGGCCGGCCTCGGACAGGGCACTGACGCTGAGGCAGGTATCCCATATGGGCGAGACGCAGGGCTGCACATAAGTCTGGCCGTTTTCTTCCATGATCAGGTCTTCAATGGCACGCAGTCCGCGGGCCATGTCCGGGTCGGATTCATCGCTGCCCAGCAGCTTCAGTGCCATGACGGCGTTGGCCATGGCCGGATAGATGGCACCGATGCCGCCTTCGCCGCGCATGTGATCGCGCATCCATTTTTCGCATTTGCGCATGGAGGCGCGCCGTATCCATTTCGGGATCAGGGGTTCGACGACCTTGATGCAGCGATCCGTAAAGGTGAATACATTTTTCAGACTGAAGCCGTGGCTGTAGGTATCGATGTGTTTCAGTTTGTGCGGATCACTGAGGAACAACTCGGAGATATTCTGCTCCGGCTGCAGTTTGTGCACGGGGCGATGTTCGAACAATATCAACAGGGGCACGATGACACAGCGCGACCAATAAGAGACCTTACTGAGGTTGAATATCCACCAGTGAGGCAGCCAGATGCACTCGGCCGGCATGGCCGGTACCGTGTGCCAGGGCAACTGGCCGAATATGGCCAGGGCGATGCGTGTAAAGACATTGGCGTTTTCAGCACCGCCATGGCGGTGTACCCATTCACGGGCTGATTCCAGTGCGGGATGATCGGGACTGTAGCCGCACAGCTTGAGGCTGAAGTACGCCTTGACCGTCGCGCTGATATTGCCCGGCCCGCCTTCGTAGAGTGGCCAGCTGCCGTCGGCGAGTTGATGGTCGAGAATATATCCGGCCAGTGTCTGCTGCAGCGATTCATCAACATTACCCATGAAATGCCGCAGCATGATGTACTCAGCCGGAATGGTGGTGTCGGCTTCCAGGACAAACTGCCAGTAGCCTTCCTCGGCCTGACGTTGCAGCAATGCATTTCCGGCGCGTGACAGGGTTTTAACGACGGGATCGCTTTGCGGGACGGGGGCATGGAATTCGTTTTCCGGATTCAGAGCGGCAGTGAGTTGTTGCTCTGGAACGAACTCGTCGTACGTTATTGTTCCCGGTTTGCTCATTTTATATATTGTTCCGGTGCTGTTAGTTTGACGGCCATAAGGCCTCGCTTCCCATCACTGATACGGCAAAACCCTGCTGCTTTGTGGCCGAACTGCTTCCGGTATTCCGCAACGGCCTTTGTTTTTACTCACCCCAAACAGTAACCGAAAGAGATAAATGACGGGCGTCGATTAAAATCGTTCCATTCTAGGACATGGCCTTATATTTTCAAGCAGTTTCCATGTATAACCATGTGCCCTGTAAGGATTTTTTCCCGCCGGACCGTGGAATCAACCGGCGGGAAAACCATGGGCAACGTAGCCTGTCCCTGATGAATCATCCTAGCGTATTATCGCCGTGCCTATACGGCGCTATACTGATTCTGGGATGCAGTACACAATCCCGGGTTACATTTGCCGCATCCGTTGTCTGAAAGGCTATGCTGCGCTGCAATAATTCAAATGTCAATGTGGCTCACGGGTACCGGGAATCAGCGGGGACGTATTCACAGCGTGTCCCACAGAGGCATATCGGGATACTTATAACCTGCTTAATAAGTGGTCATAGTGGAAAACGCCCACCTAACACACAAAAAGGAGTCCAGGCGATGACGACCAGACTAGTGCCGTATCTTGCAGGAATACTGCTGGCCGCTTTTATGACCGCTCCGGCGGCCGATGACCGTAATAATGATGTCCTTTTCAATCAGGTTCATATGGAGGCCTCGGCCGAGCGGGATGTGGAAAACGATCGCCTGGATGTCACTCTGGCCGTCGAGGTCCAGGGCAAGGAGCCGGGGAGAATCGCCGCACAGGTCAATGAGGTGATGGACTGGGCCCTGAAAAAGGTCAGGAGCGCCGCCGACATCGAGGCACAGACCGGCACATATCAGACGCACCCCGTGTACCGTGATCAGGTGGTGATAGCCTGGCGCGCACGACAACAACTGTTATTGAACAGTAAAGAGATTACGGAGTTGTCGCAACTGGTGGGTGAATTGCAGGACAGATTGCAGGTAAAACAGATGCAATTTTCCGTCAGTCCCGAAGCCCGCCGGGAGGCCGAGAATGCATTGATCAGCGAAGCCATGCAGGCGTTCAAGCAGCGTGTCAGTACCGTACAGGAGCATATGGATGGTTCCGATTACCGCATCGTTAATCTGCATATCAATACCGGGCGGTCTTCACCGGTTATGTACCAGGAACGGGCCATGGCCATGTCGGCCCGCGATGCGGCCGCCCCGGCGGTTGAATCCGGTACCAGCCGGGTGACGGTCACCATCAACGGCAGCGTGCAGTTTTACTGAGTGAGGAGTGAGGAGTCAGGAGTAAGGAGTGGTTATGGTTCTGTCATGCCGGAAACCGCGAAGCGGTTGTCCGGCATCCATTCTTGTAAATCGTAGCTTTCCCTGGATACCGGCTCTCCCCGGCTAACAACATGCCGGGGCAGGCTAAGTTCGAATCGGTCGCCGGTATGACGGTATTAATACTCCTCACGCCTCACTCCTGACTTCTGACTCCTCACTCGCTAAGGTTATGCACCCGGGACTGATCAGGTTTGGCTCTCAGTTAAATAACTCGAGCTGATTTATCAAAACTGCCTGCGCGGCGGCGAGGCGCGCTACGGGAACGCGGAAGGGCGAGCAGGAAACGTAATCCAGCTGTACGGACTGGAAGAAGTTGATGGAGTCCGGGTCGCCGCCGTGTTCACCGCAGATGCCGCATTTCAGTGCGGGTTTGCTTTCCCGGCCTTTCTTGACGGCCATCTCGACCAGTTGACCGACTCCGGTGGTGTCCAGTGTCTGGAAGGGGTTTTTATCGAGCAGGTTTTTCTCCAGGTATTCCGGCATGAACGAGCCGATGTCATCGCGGCTGATGCCCAGTGTCATCTGGGTCAGGTCGTTGGTGCCGAAGCTGAAGAAATCCGCGTGAGAGGCGATTTCCCCCGCCGTCAGTGCGGCCCGGGGAATTTCTATCATGGTGCCGATAGGGATATCCAGTTTGCCCCTGAAATTCTTTTTCTTCCTGACATTTTCAATGGTTTCTTCGACCTGGGCTCGGAGCAGGCTCAGTTCTCGTTCGACGCTGACCAGCGGGATCATGATCTCTGCCTGCGTATTAACCCTTTTACGGCGGCATTTGATCAACGCCTCGACAATCGCCGTGACCTGCATTTCCAGGATTTCCGGGTAGGTGATCGTCAGACGGCAACCGCGGTGACCGAGCATGGGATTGACCTCATGCAACTGGTTGATGCGCTGAACAAGCTTTTTGAGAGGCATATTCATTGCCTTTGCCAGTTGCTTCCGGGAAGCCTCGTCTTCAGGCAGGAATTCATGCAACGGCGGGTCCAGCAGGCGGATGGTGACCGGCAGTCCCTTCATGGCGGTAAAGATCCCCTCGAAGTCACGGCGTTGATAGGGCAGCAGCTTCTTCAGGGCGGCACGCCGGGAGTCCGGGCTGTTGGAGAGGATCATTTCACGCATGGCCATGATGCGTTTGTCGCCGAAGAACATGTGTTCCGTCCGACACAGGCCGATGCCCTCGGCACCGAACTCACGCGCCGCTTTGGCATCCTCGGGCGTATCGGCGTTGGTGCGAATGGTGAGTTTTCGGGTCTTGTCCGCCCAGGTCATCAGGGTTTTGAATTCCGTGGTAAAGCTGGGCGGCAGCTTGGGCACATCGCCCAGTATGACTTCACCTGTGATTCCGTCGATGCTGATTATCTGATCCGGCTTGATGCGGGTGCCATTGATGGAAATGGTTTTGCGTTTTTCGTCAATCACCAGTTCAGAAGCCCCGGTGATGCAGCATTTGCCCCAGCCCCGTGCCACCACGGCGGCATGACTGGTGGAACCGCCGGTGGAGGTGAGGATGCCCTCGGCGGCGTGCATGCCATGGATGTCCTCGGGACTGGTTTCGCGTCTTACCAGGATAATCGGCTCGCCGGTCTCCGCTCTACTGACAGCTTCATCCGCGGTGAACGCGGGATAACCCGAGGCCGCGCCCGGCGAGGCCGGTAATCCTTTCGTCAATACGTCGCGTTGCGCGTCGGGATCGAAGGAAGGCAGCAAGACCTGGTTGAGATCGTTGGCGGGGACACGGAGCAGGGCGGTTTTCTGATTGATGCGGCGTTCCCGGACCATGTCGACGGCAATGCGAATGGCGGCGGCGGCGGTGCGCTTGCCGGTGCGCGTTTGCAGCATGTAGAGCTTGCCGCGTTCTATAGTAAATTCGATATCCTGCATGTCCTTGTAATGGTTTTCCAGCAACTGCTTTACCTGGAGCAATTGCCGGTAGATTTCAGGACGCCACTTTTTCATTTCACTGACCGGTTGCGGCGTACGTATGCCCGCGACCACGTCCTCGCCCTGGGCGTTGATAAGAAACTCACCATAGAATTCGTTTTCGCCGGTGGTGGGATCGCGAGTGAAAGCGACGCCGGTGCCGGAGTCGTCCCCCATGTTGCCGAACACCATGGACTGGACATTGACGGCGGTGCCTTGAAGGCCGCGGATTTCATTAATACGGCGGTAAGCAATGGCTCGCGGCGTATTCCAGCTGAGGAAGACCGCCTCGATAGCCTTTTCCAGTTGCAGATAGGGATCCTGGGGAAAATTCTCGCGCGTATGCTTTTTATATACTGCCTTGTATTCCTTGATGAGACTCAGCAGCCCGTTTTCGTCCAGATCCGTGTCTTCTCCGGCCTTGAAGCGTTTTTTGATTTTATTGAAGATTTTTTCAAAATGCTCGTGTTCGATCCCCATGACAACATTGCCGAACATATTGATGAGCCGGCGGTAGGCATCCAGTGAGAATCGCCGGTTGCCGGTCAGGCTGGCCAGACCCTTGACGGATTCATCGTTCAGGCCCAGGTTGAGGACGGTATCCATCATGCCCGGCATGCTGGCCGCGGCACCACTGCGAACCGATACAAGCAGGGGGTGATCGGAAGAACCGAATGTTTCCCCGGTTTCCTTTTCCAGACGCTGCATGTTGTTACGTATCTCGTCGTGCAGAGCCGGGGGGAGGTTTTGATCAGCCTCGTTGTATTCGGCGCAGGTTTCAGTGGTAATGGTGAACCCGGGCGGAACCGGCAGACCGATACTGGTCATTTCCGCCAGATTGGCACCCTTGCCGCCCAGCAACTCGCGCATGTCGCGGCTGCCCTCGGTCAGGGAGGTACTGAAATAATATATACGTTTTGTTTTACCTGAAGCAGCCATATTGTCTGTTACCGTAGTTTCCCCGGATACGACAAAAATTATCCGGGTATAACGAAACACCCGCTACGGGGAGCGGGTGGTCGAATCCTGGGACAGGTTCTACTTATATCACTTTACCCAGAGAGAGATAAAGTCATCCACCGGTGTTTGTGCCAGTTGTGCCTGATCGCGGCAGGCCGTCAGTATGCGTCCCGCCTGCTGCGCCGGGAAGTATCCGGCCAAACTGTTTTCAAATTTCTGCAGCAGTAAGGGGATGCCTTCCTCCCGGCGCCGACGGTGTCCGACGGGATACTCCACCGCGACGCGGTCGGTTGAAGTTCCGTCAGTAAAGAATACCTGTACGGCATTACCGATGGATCGTTTGTCGGGATCCAGGTAATCGGTACTGAATACTTTGTTTTCCTCAACCTGCATGCGATCCCGCAAATGATCAATACGCGGATCCTTTGCCACTTCATCCTCGTAGTCGTCGGCAGTCAGGCGGCCAAGGATCAGGGGCACTGCGACCATGTACTGGATACAGTGATCCCGATCGGCGGGGTTGGCCAACGGCCCGGTCTTGTCGATGATGCGGACGCCTGCTTCCTGGGTTTCGATACGGATGGATTCGATGTCGTCCAGCCGGTCCTTCAACTGCTCATGCAGTTGCAGCGCGGCTTCGACGGCGGTCTGGGCATGAAATTCCGCCGGGAAACTGATCTTGAAAAGCACGTTTTCCATGACGTAGGAGTCGAAAGGGCGGGGTATGGTAAGCGGTTTATTTTTGAAGAGCACGTCCTGAAAGCCCCAGTTATCCGCGCTCAGTGCCGAAGGATAGCCCATTTCCCCGCGCAGGGTCATGAGTGCGAGACGTACGGCACGACTGGTGGCGTCGCCCGCCGCCCAGCTTTTACGTGACCCGGTATTGGGCGCATGGCGGTAGGTGCGCAGGGCGCCGCCGTCGATCCAGGCGTTGGAAACGGCGTTGATGATCTGTTCGCGATCGCCGCCCAGCAGGCGGGTGATGACGGCAGTGCTGGCGATGCGCACCAGCAGGACGTGATCCAGACCGACGCGGTTGAAACTGTTCTCCAGGGCAATGATGCCCTGGATCTCGTGGGCCTGGATCATGGCGGTGACTACGTCATTGATGGTCAGCGGAGGCGTGCCCACAATGCGGTTTTTGCGGCTGAGGTAATCGGCCGTGGCCAGGATGCCGCCCAGATTGTCGGAGGGGTGACCCCATTCCGCCGCCAGCCAGGTGTCGTTGAAATCCAGCCAGCGGATCATGGCGCCGAGATTGAAGGCGGCAGTCACCGGGTCCAGTTCCACATCTAATCCGGGTACCCGCGCGCCGCCGGCCAGTTCCGCGCCCGGCACCAGAGGTCCCAGCAGCTTCGTGCAGGCCGGATACTTCAGGGCCATGATACCGCAGCCCAGCGTGTCCAGCAGACAGAAATGCGCCGTCTCCCGCGCCTCCTCGCTTTCTGCCTTGAAATTCAGAACGTAATCGGCGATGTCCTGCAGCAGCTGGTCCGGCTCAGGCCGTGCGGCGCCTCTTATTCCCATATCACTCATTGTTCACGCTTCCTTCTTTGGTTTATTTATAATAGCCACAGAGATCACAGAGGAACACAGAGAATGTAAAAGAAGGTTTTTTTGCGCCCGCCTGGTGCAAAATCGAACTCGGTTTTCGCGGGGTCTTTCAAAAGGATCTCGCCAAGCGCGCAAAGTTCGCAAAGAGGTGAAAGACCATGATTCCTTTGCGTGCTTGGCGATCTTGGCGAGATCCACCATTACTTTTCCAGATACCCATAAATTTTACCGGAGAACCATTATTTAGTTCTCTCTGTGTTTCTCTGTGTCCTCTGTGGCAGATCTTTTTATCGTTTATCACTTGGCACGAACTTTTCGTGTTCCGGGCCGGTGTAATTGGCGCTGGGGCGGATGATCTTGCCGTCCAGGCGCTGTTCGATGACATGCGCCGTCCAGCCGGTCACGCGCGACATGACGAAGATGGGCGTGAACATAGCCGTAGGAATGCCCATGAGGTGATAGACCACGGCGGAATACCAGTCCAGGTTGGGAAACATTTTCTTTTCCCGCCACATGACGGTTTCGATGCGTTCGGCAATGTCGTACAACTGGGTATCGTTCTGATCCTTTGACAGGTCTTTGGCAATCTTCTTGATGATGTCATTGCGGGGATCAGAAATGGTATAGACCGGGTGTCCGAAACCGATGACGATCTCCTTGCGTTTGATGCGTTCCAGAATATCGGCCTCGGCCTCGTCCGGATCGCTGTAGCGTTTTTGTATTTCCAGGGCCACTTCGTTGGCGCCGCCGTGCTTGGGGCCGCGCAGGGCGCCGATGGCGCCGGTGACGGCGGAATACATATCGGACCCGGTGCCGGCAATCACGCGTCCGGTAAACGTGGAGGCATTGAATTCATGTTCCGCGTACAGGATCAGAGACATGTTCATGGCCGAGGTCCATAATTCCGAGGCCGGTTCCCCGTGCAGCAGATGCAGGAAATGCCCGCCGATGGAGTCGTCTTCCGTTTCCACCTCGATGTCCCGTCCCGTGTGGGTGAACTGATACCAATACAGCAGCATGGACCCCAGGCTGGCCAGCAGTCGATCGGCGATATCCCGGGCCCCGGACGTGGGTTGGCCCGGGTTTTCCGGCAGAGCAGTGCCCAGCAGGGAGCAGCCTGTGCGCATGACGTCCATGGGATGGCTTGATGCAGGGATCAACTCCAACGCGTCCTGGACGATGACCGGCAGGCCGCGCAGGCTTTTCAGTTTGCGTTTGTAATTGACCAGTTCGGACCGGTTGGGCAGCCGGCCGTGGATCAGCAAATGGGCCACTTCTTCGAATTCGCAGCCTTCCGCCAGATCGAGGATATCGTAACCGCGATAGGCGAGATCGTTGCCGCTGCGGCCGACGGTACAGAGGCTGGTATTGCCGGCGGTGACGCCGGACAGGGCCACGGACTTCTTCGGCTTGATGCCGGTCTTCTTATCGCTCATTCGGTTTGCTCCTCGGAAAAAAGCTCGTCCAGTTTGCGCTCGTAGGAATGATAGTCGAGGATGTCGTACATCTCCTCGCGGGTCTGCATGATGTCGATGACATTACGCTGGTGGCCGTCCTTGATCAGGGCTTCATAGACCTGCATGGCGGCCTTGTTCATGGCGCGGTAGGCGCCGCAGCAATAAAGAACAATGTCCACACCGGAGTCGCCCAGTTCCGCTGTGGAAAATAACGGTGTTTTGCCAAACTCGGTAATATTGGCTAAAAACGGCACTTCGATAGCGGCGCGGATTTGCCGGTATTCATCCAGGTTGGCAACCGCTTCCGGAAAGATCATGTCCGCTCCGGCTTCGATACAATGCTGCATGCGTTCGATGGCCGCGTCCAGCCCTTCTGTTGCTATGGCATCGGTACGGGCCATGATGACAAAGCCGTCGTCGCCGCGTGCGTCTAACGCCGCCTTGATGCGATCCGTCATTTCCTGTTTCGATACAATGGCCTTGTTGGGCCGGTGGCCGCAGCGTTTCGTTGCCACCTGATCCTCGATGTGCATGCCCGCGGCGCCCGCCTTGATAAGACTGCGTGTGGTGCGCGCAATGTTGAAGGCGCCGGCGCCGAAACCGGTGTCCGCGTCCACCAGCAGAGGCAGGTCGCAGACATCGGTGATGCGGCGTACATCGATCAATACATCTTCCAGTCCGGAGATCCCCAGGTCCGGCAAGCCCAGGGAGTTGGCCGCCAGGCCGCCGCCGGACAGGTATATGGCCTTGTGTCCGGCGCGTTGAGCCATCAGCGCCGTCATCGCGTTAATGGTACCGGCCACCTGTAACGGACGATTTGATTGCACTGCCTCTCGAAAGCGTTGTCCTGCTGAATCGATCATAGGTTATCAGCCTCGTTAAGGTATTCCTGCTCCAGGTTTTTGCGCGCCGTACTGATGTGTCGGCGCATAAGGATCTCGGCGTATTCCCCGTCCCGATCGCGGATGGCGTTCAGTATCATCTGGTGCTCCGCCAGTGCCCGTTGCGGCCGCCAGGCAATACGAGCGGATCGCAGGCGGTACATGCGGATCAGGTGATACAGCTCACCGCACAACAGATTGACGAGGTAGTCGTTGCCGCTGTTTTTGATAATGCGGTAGTGAAAGTCGAAATCGCCTTCGTACTGGAAATACTCGCGGCCGGCGTTGTCTTCAATCTGCCGTTGGTGCTGTTCCAGTAATGTCTGAATAGCCCGGATTTCTTCATCGGGCATACGCCCGGCCGCCAGCCGCGCCGCCATGCCTTCCATGGCCTCGCGTACCTGATAGATCTCCACCAGTTCGGCGCGGCTGAGGGTGACCACGCGGCTGCCGGTGCGCGGCGTGCGCCGGATCAGGTGCAACCCTTCCAGGTGCCGCAGGGCCTCGCGCAGCGGGCCGCGGCTGACCCGGTAGGCGCGCGCCAGGGCCGGCTCATTGATTTTCTGACCGGGCGCCAGTTTGCCGTTGATGATATCGTCCAGCAGGGCGGCGCTGATGCGATCGGCGTTGGTCTGGTTGGTGGATATAATGGATTCGGCCATGGCTTGGAAGATAAATTGTTGACAAAAAATGGAAAAATATTGGGATGATACGCACAATATTCAATTATTTTTGAATATTGTCAACAAATAAGGGTATGAGCATGAGTTCCAAAGTACGGATATTAAGCTTCGATAACGGTATTACCGCGGTCGATACGGACTACATCCGGCCGCATCTCGATGCCAGCCATCTGGTAGTTGAAAATGGAGATGCCGCGTTTGTCGACACCGGCACGAATCACAGCGTGGAGTTCCTGCTCCGGGCCCTGGAGCAGCAGGATCGGGACGTCGGCGATGTCAGATATGTTTTCCTGACCCACGTTCATCTGGATCATGCCGGCGGTGCCGGCAAATTGATGCGGGAACTGCCGAATGCGCGTGCCGTCGTGCATCCCCGGGGTGCCCGCCATGTCATCGAGCCGTCGAAGTTGATCAGAGGGGCGCGGGAAGTCTATGGGGAGGAAACCTATACCGAGTTGTATGGTGAAGTGCTGCCCATCCCGGAAGAGCGCGTGCTCACTGTGGAAGACGGCGGGGAAATCGACCTGGGGGGACGCAGTCTTCACTGTTTTTTCACCGAAGGCCACGCCCGTCATCATTATTGCCTGCACGATCCCGTTTCGGGATCGGTTTTTACCGGTGACAGCTTCGGTTTGTCCTATCGCGAACTCGACACGGCCGCGGGTGAGTTTATCTTTCCCACCACAACACCGGTGGATTTTGATCCGCTCGAAGCGCATCGATCCGTCGACCGTATCATGGCCTGGGAACCACGACAGCTGTTCCTGACCCATTACAGTCGGGTTACGGATCTGCCGCGGCTTGCCGGGGATATGCATCGCGGCATCGATGACTTTGTCCGGATCGCAAGGCAGCATGTCAATGATGCCAACCGTGAGGCTGCGATACGCGATGCGATGTTCCGATATCTTGCCGGTCGTGCGCGTGAACACGGTGTCGAGGCGGATGACGATCGTCTGCATGAACTATTGGACATGGATATTGGACTGAACGCAATGGGACTGGAACACTGGCTGAGCACGACAGCCGAGCCTGCAGCGGAGTAATCGATACAATTGTTCCGAATCCGTATTCAATCCGGGAACCTGTAAGCGGACCGAGCGGGCCGGATGCCGCATTCGAGCTACAGAGCCTGTCCCGGACTGGATCCGGGAGAGGTATTTACCGCGTGTCTGCGTTAGGTTCCCGGATTGAATACGGATTCGGAAGCCATATTTAGCGTATAGGTACACGCACCAGGTTTGTAATTTCGCTTTTAGAGTTTGGCGGTAATGCGTACCTTGGTTAGTATGGACGGACCGTTATATTCCTGCTACCGGACAACGGTTTCCGGTCCTGTCTGAGGGGTTTGTAATGAAAACTGACTACAATACGCTTTTGTTTGATTACGCAGAGGGTGTGGCGACGATAACGCTTAACCGGCCCGACAAGGCCAATGCCATGAATGTGGCGTTAATGGAGGAACTGCTCGCAGTCGCCAATACTTGTGACCTGAATCCGGAAGTACGGGTCGTGGTGCTGACCGCCGGCGGCAAGTACTTCAGCGTCGGCGGCGATCTGGATGATTTCTATAACAGTGATGAGGGTGTGGAGCATGGCGTCAAACAGGCAACCACTTTTTTTCATAGTGCCCTGTCACGCCTGGTGCGTATGAAAAAACCCCTGATTGTCGGTGTCAACGGCACCGCCGCCGGGGCCGGTTTCAGCCTGGCGGTCCTGGGTGACTATGTCATTGCCGCGGATAGCGCGAAATTCACGATGAGTTATACCCGCGCGGGATTATCACCGGATGGCGGGGCGACGTTTTCCCTGCCGCGCATCGTCGGGCTGCGCCGGGCCGCGGAACTGATGCTGATGAACAAAATGCTGGACGCCGGGCAGGCCCTTGACTGGGGGCTGGTCAATGAAGTCGTGCCGGACGGCGAGTTGGCGGAGACTGTATCGCGGATCGCCGGTGAGTTGGCCGCGGGGCCGACGCTGGCTTTCGGCAGCGTCAAGCAATTGCTGCAGGAATCAGCCACTTCCAGCATTGAAACCCAACTGGAAAGAGAGGCACGGGAGATCGTCGCCAATGCGGGCAGGAATGACGGGCGGGAAGGCATGGCCGCGTTTCTGGAGAAACGGCAGCCGTCTTTCAGCGGCAAATGAGGGAGGTCTGCCTCAACGCGCGGACGGTAATCACGTAAGCAGAGAGTTGAAATCCATGTCGGGAAACAAGCGCTATTACGAGGATCTCGAAGTCGGCAAGGTGGAGGAATCCTCAAGACATACGGTGACCACGGAAGAGATACTGGAATTCGCGGGCAAGTACGATCCACAGTACTTCCATGCCGATGCGGAGGCGGCCCGGGAATCCCGATTCCAGGAGGCCATTGCCTCCGGTATCCAGATCATGGCTATCTGGCGTCAACTGGACCATGAAATCGCACACGATATTGCCTGGATCTGTGGTGTCGCCTGGGATCAGGTCAAGTTTCCCTGTGCGCTGCGATCCGGGGATACGGTATTCGCCCGGGCGGAGTGCGTGAGCAAGCGCGTTTCCAAAAAGGATCCGACCCGCGGCGTGGTGATTTACGACTACAGTCTCATCAACCAGCACGATCAGGTGGTATGGTCGTGCCGTAGTACGAATCTGGTTGAACGCCGGGAGGCGGATTCCGGGGAACGTGAGACCTACGAACGTTAGCCCTGCCAGAGGCGGGTGCCTCTCCGGTGGAAGTTGTGGGTATCCAGGAGGGTAATGGTTGATCTCGCCAAGTACGCCAAGAGCGCAAAGAGTTTTATACTGTTCATTCAACCAGTCCATTAACGGTGCGGATGATCCCGTCCTTAATCATGGCTTCGCCGAAATTCAGCAAATAACCGAGCCTCATGCCGGTCAGACGCAAGTAGGTGAGCAACTGTTTCTTGTGTGCGTTATTGAGATTCTCGACACACTTGAGCTCGACGATCACCTTGTCATTAATGACAAGATCGGCCCGAAAGCCCTCATCAAACCGGATAGTTTGGTACTTGATGGCAATGGGGACCTGTCGTTCGACCTGCAACCCTCTGCGGCCAAGGTCATAGGCGAGGAGGACCTCGTAAACTGTCTCCAGCAGACCGGGACCGAGCTCACGGTGAATATGCACGGCGGCATCAACGAGCTGCTTCCCAATTTCGTTCTCCGTCATGATAGACCATTCCCTTGGCGTGCTTGGCGTTCCTGGATCGGAGTCCAGGACAGGCTTTGCGAGAGTCCTTTAAAAAGTTGGTTCTTCGACAAAATTTGTGGGTGTCTGTAATGGTGGATCTCGCCAAGAGCGCCAAGCACGCAAAGGGATCATGGATTTTTTACCTCTTTGCGAACTTTGCGCGCTTTGCGAGATCCTTTTGAAAAACCACCCCCGAAGTCCGGGTTCGGTTTCGCACCCGGCGGTCTCAAAAATCCTGTCTATTATAGAATTGGCAATGCAGGCTAACTTTGCTTGGGCAACAGTTCGCGAATCGTCTTTTCCAGGAATTCCAGCAGGGGCTTTTCGTCCTGCTTTTTATAGTGGGTCAGATAGCTGATGGCAATACCTTCCATGAGTCGCTGGGTCAGGCTCAGTGCCAGGTCGAACGCCTCGCGATCCGGCTGCCATTCCGGGAACAGTTCCTTGGCGGTTTTATACCATTCCTCGTCAAAGGCCTTTTGCGCCGGCTTCAGGATCGCGGCCAGTTCCTTGTCGATACGCGCCGCGACGGACAACTCAAAAAACGCCACGAACAGGGGATGGGTCACGTGGGCGTAGTAGGATTCCATGGCCATTTTGACCCGGTCTGCGTCCGGCGGGATATTGGCGACGGATTTGCGGAACGCCCGCAGCCGCTTGTTGTGGAGGTGATCGACCGCGGCCCGGATGATGTCGATGCGTGAGGGAAAATGATGCAGGGTCGCGCCGCGTGACAGCTTCGCCTTCCTGGCGATTTGCGTGGTCGTGGTGTTGGCGTATCCCAGTTCGGCGATGCAGCGAATGGTGGCATCCAGTATCTGGTCCCGGGTAGTGGAACTCTTGTGCGCCTGCCAGCCGGCGTCGCCGGGTCCCCTGGGTACACTGGCGGTTTCCGTTTTTGATGATTCAGTATCCAATGATTCGGTCACTGGAGCGATTCCTGTCGATGATTGAATGATAGGGTCTCAACCGGAACGGCGGCCGGATCCCGGGCCCGACCCGCCGCACTTGATTGTAAAAGAGTATACCTGTTGCTACTCTGCTCTGCTACCTCGCAGGCGCCGCAGGGCCGAGGACCCGGTGCCGTGGGATGTTATCCATTCATAAACACTATCACGGGAGACGGGTAATGGGACGCGTAAGCGGTAAAGTGGCACTAATCACAGGCGCCGCCGGTGGCCTGGGCAGGAGTGATGCCTTGACACTGGCGCGTGAAGGGGCAAAGGTCATGGTGACCGATATCGACGACAAGGTCGCCGGAGTCGTGGATGAGATAGAGAAAGCCGGCGGCGAGGCGGCCTGGCTGGTGCAGGATGTACGTGATGAAGAGCAATGGCAGGCGACCATTGCCGCGGTCGAGGAACGCTTCGGCGGTCTTGATATTCTGGTCAATAATGCCGGAGTGGTTATCGTTGCGACGCCGGAAGAAACGACTCTGGATCAGTTCCGGTTCGCCAACGCGGTCATGAGCGAGGGTGTCTATCTGGGCTGCAAGTACGCCATACCGGCCATGCGCCGGCGTGGTGGCGGTTCCATCATCAATATGTCCTCGATTGCTTCTCACCTCGGTTATCCGGTGTTTTTTGCCTACACCGCCGCCAAGGGTGCGGTCCGGTCCATGACCAAGTCCATTGCCGTCCATTGCCAGATGAACGGCGACAAAATCCGCTGCAATTCCATCCACGCCGGTGCCATTGATACGGCCATGGTGGCACAGGCCCACAAGGAGATCGGTATTGACCCGCCCGGTGAGGATGATCCCATCGGCATGGGCAAGCCCGAGGACGTAGCCAATCTGGTGCTCTACCTGGCCAGCGACGAATCCCGTTTTGTGAACGGTACCGAAATGGTCATTGATAATGCCCTGAGTATCCAGTAAGAGCGGGGAACGGCTTTTTTTAGCCTGATAAAAAACAATCACGCTTGTTTCTTTTTTGACCGGGGGTTGCTATACTGACTTGTATTCAAGTAATACGGAATACCCTGATCAGTACATGGTTGATTGTCTGGTCGGGTGTATTCTCCGCACTACCCGGTGAAATGGGCCTCGGCCCTGAATACTGAGGAGTACCGACATCGACCGCCCTCCGGCAGAACCCGTCGGCGGACAGCGGTTCATCATCAATCCTGACGCTAAGGGGGATCACTATGGATTTGGGACTTAAAGGTAAAAAAGCGATCATCACCGGCGCCACCCGGGGTATTGGCCGCGCCATTGCGGAGACTCTGGCGAAGGAGAAGGTGGATATCGGACTGTGCGCCCGTGACGAAGAACAGGTCAAGGACGCGGTGGCGGCGCTGGAAGACATGGGTGTGAAGGCCGTGGGTAATGCCGTCAACGTGCGTGACAAGGATGAGTACGAGGGCTGGCTCAAGCAAACCGCCGAAACCCTGGGCGGTGTGGACATCTTCGTGGCCAGCGTCAGCGGTGGCGGCGGTATGGACTCCGAGCGCAACTGGTGGCGCAATTTCGAGATTGACGTATTGCACACGGTGCGTGGTTGCGAAACCCTGATGGAGAGTCTAGAGGCGTCTGAAGATGCATCCGTCGTCATTGTGTCTTCCACCAATGCTGTTGAATTCTTCGCCGGCCCCATGGGATACAACGCCATGAAGGGTGCGCTCATCAACTACGGTTCCCAGCTGGCCCAGTTTGTCGGCGGCAAGGGCATTCGTGTCAATTCGGTCTGCCCCGGTCCCGTTTATTTCGAGGGCGGCGCCTGGGAGATGATCGAGGGCACCAATCCCAAGTTCTATGAAAGCACGCAGCGCAAATTTCCCAGCAAGCGTTTTGTGGAACCCGAGGAAGTGGCCCGGACGGTGGCCTTTATCGCCAGTCCCGCGGCCAGTGCCATCACCGGCGTCAACCTGGTGGTGGATAACGGTTACACCAAACGGGTGCAGTACTGAATAGATGTTCCGAATACCGTTACACCTGTATATACAGTTGAAGGTAGCCGCTTCAGGGAGGATGGGTTCATGGTGTATCCGCTCCATGGGCCATCCCTGGCCCGGTCCCGCGCTCGTCCATGGCGCTGGTCGCTTCAACACCATGAACCCATCCACCCCTTCAGTGCGTAGCCCGGATGAAGCGCAGCGTAATCCGGGGATTATCTGTAGCGGAATTCGGAACAGTTGACAGGCGACGGTAACGATTATGCAGCGTACCAAGGTACATTTAGTCTGCGGCGGCAGGTTCCACGATATCGATTTCGCCCGGCTTGAATTGCTCAAGCTGCTGGCGGAACAGGAGCACTTTCGTGTCAGCGTGGCGCCGGATTATCGGGATGTCGACCAGATACGCGATGCGGATGCATTGATCACCTATACCTGTGAAGTCATGCCCACCGATGAACAGCAGGACGCGCTGGCCGATTATCTTAATGCCGGTAAGCGCTGGTTTGCCCTGCACGGAACCAATTCCCGTTTGAAGTACATCAAGGGCAAGGGCTGGGACGCGCCCCGGGAGGCACCGCGGTTCATGGACATGCTGGGCAGCCAGTTTCTGGCCCACCCGCCCATACAACCGTATACGGTCCGGCCCTGTGTGAGTGATGATCCGCTGGTCGAGGGGATCACGCCTTTCGAAGCGGACGACGAACTCTATCTCTGTGAATTCCACGGCGAACGCAGGGATCTGATGGTGACCGAGTATTCGGGCAAGGCCGAGGGGTTCATACACGACGACTGGACCGAATACGGCAGCGTGCCGGTGATGTATCTGCACCCATGGGGCGAGGGCGAAGTGCTGTACCTGAACCTGGGGCATGCCCGCGGCAAATACGACATGCTCCCCATCATGGAAGAGTATCCTCATATCGAGCGCGGCAGCTGGAAGCAACCGGAATTCTATGAATTACTGCGCCGGGGCATGCGCTGGATGGTTGGTGAGATACATTGATGAACACGAAAAGGTGACTATGGCGGCCAGGCAAGACAAGACGGTAAGCGACGTGGGCAAGACGCCCCTCGAGAAATACCCGGACCCGGATCTGGGGAACGATGTGATCCCCAAGGAACGCTATACGTCGGCCGAATTCATGCAGCAGGAATGGGAGAATATCTGGACCAAAGTCTGGCTCATGGGGGCCCTGGAACAGGACCTGCGGGAACCGGGCGATTACGTCGTCACCGAAATCGGCCGGGAATCCATCCTCATCGTGCGCCAGCAGGACGGCGGCGTGCGGGCGTTCTACAATGTCTGCCAGCATCGCGGAAATCTTCTGCGTCCCAAGGGTCTCGGCAGTACCGAGTCCTTCCAGTGCGCCTACCACCACTGGGAATATCATCTCGACGGCAGTTTCAAGCGTATCCCGGATGAGGAAACCTTTCCCCAGGGGCGGCCCTGCGCCGGCCTGGAGGAGATCCCCTGTGATACCTGGGGCAGCTGGGTCTGGTTCAGCCTCAATCCGGATGTCGAGCCCCTGAAGGATTACCTGGAGGAAATCCCCCAGCACCTGGATCCCTATCACTTCGAACGCATGGCCCTGACCCGGGACGTAACCGTGGAATGGGATTGCAACTGGAAGGCTTCCGTCGACGCCTTCAACGAAAGTTATCATGTCCAGGGTATCCATCCGCAGTTGCTGTATCACCTGGACGATATCAATCTCCAGATCGATTGTTTCAATCGTCACAACCGTTATCTGATACCGTTCGTCACGGTCAGTCCCCGTATCACCCCGCCCAACGCCCTTCCGGAGGGCATCAAGATGCTCATGAAAGACGCGGGGATGGATCCGGCCGACTACGAAGGCAAGGTCACCGATGTGCGCCGGGATCTTCAGAAATGGAAACGTGAGAACGGTCCGAAACAGGGCAAGGATTATTCCGACCTGCATGATGAGCAACTGACCGACGATTATCATTACCTGATATTTCCCAGTGTCACGCTGAATACCCACGCGGATGATTACTGGCTGTTCCGTCAGCGGCCCCATGCCACGGATCCCAACAAGATGTATTTCGACATCATGACCTTCGAACTCGTGCCGGAAGGCGAGGAGTGGCCGGAACGTCCCGAGCATATGGAATTCAAGCACGGCGAAAAGAGCATCGGTCTGGTGCTGAACCAGGATGCCTACAACCTGCCGGGCGTGCAGCACGGCATGCTGAGCCGCGGATTCCGGGGTCTCTGGATCGGGGATCAGGAACTGCGCATCCGGCACTTTCATAAGGTGATTGACGATTACATTTACGGTCCCGGGGAAAAACCCGAGGGCGCGCTGTAGCTTAATGGGTGTCCCGAATTCCACTACGTCGGGGCGTGCGGCGTGGAAGATTAAAGAAATGCAACATGGAGGAAGGGCGGGGTCATGGTGTTGGAGCGACTAGCGCCAGGGATGGCTCGGGGAGCGGAAACACCATGGCCCTGCCCTGTGCTCAGTGAGTGATCATAGTGGAATTTCGAACACATATTTAGATACCGACAAGAGCGATTCATTGGAGAGACGAACGTGGCGGATTTGAGCCGAGACCAATTACTGCACGCCTACCGGCAAATGAAGACCATTCGGGAATTCGAGGAACGGCTGCACCTGGAAATCCAGACCGGGGAGATCCCCGGCTTCACGCACCTGTATGCGGGACAGGAAGCCGTGGCTGTCGGTGTCTGTGAACATCTCGATGATGACGATTACATTGTCAGTACGCATCGCGGCCACGGTCATTGCATCGCCAAGGGCTGCGACGTTATCGGCATGATGAAAGAAATCTACGGCCGTGCCGACGGATTATGCAAGGGCAAGGGCGGTTCCATGCACATCGCCGATTTCGACAAGGGCATGCTGGGTGCCAACGCCATTGTCGGCGGCGGTCCGCCCATTGCCGTGGGTTCCGCCATTGCCTGCAAGATACGCGGTGACGGCAAGGTCAGCGTGGCCTTCGGCGGCGACGGTTCCTGCAACCAGGGAACGGTATTCGAGGCCATGAACATGGCCGTGGTCCTGCAGGTGCCGACCATATTCGTATTCGAGGATAACGGCTACAGTGAACATACCGGAACTTCCTACGCAGTGGGCTCCAATGATATCGCCGGCCGGGCCGCCGGCTTCGGCATGCCCGCCGTGAAATGCGACGGCGCGGATTTCTTCGCCGTCTACGAGGCCATGGGCGAGGCCATCGAGCGTGCCCGCAGCGGCGGCGGCCCGAGTACGGTGGAATGCACCATTACCCGTTTCTACGGCCATTTCGAGGGTGATCCGCAGAACTACCGCGCCAAGGACGAGGTAGAGCGATTCCGCGAGACCAAGGATTGTCTTAAAAACTTCCGTAAGAATGTGGAAAAGAACGGCCTTCTTGATATATCGGATCTGGACAAGATCGATACCGAGGTCCTGGATCTGATCGAGGAGGCGGTAAAGGCCGCAAAGGCTGCGCCGACCCCGAAACCGGAAGATGTATTAACCGACGTTTATATCAACTACGCTTGAAAGGAAAACCCCAATGCCAGTCATATCTTTCCGTGACGCCGTGAACCAGGCCCTGCATGAGGAGATGGAACGGGATCCCAATGTCATCCTCCTTGGTGAGGACGTTTCCGGCGGAGCCGGCGGAAGCTCCGGGGAAAGGGACGCCGCCGGCGGGATCTTCGGCGTCTCCAAGGGCCTGATCACCAAGTACGGCGAACAGCGTGTCATCGATACCCCCATTTCCGAATCCGCCATTATCGGTGCCGGAGCGGGTGCGGCCCTCGCCGGGCTGCGTCCCATTTCCGAGCTCATGTTTGCCGACTTTGTCGGTGTCTGCATGGACCAGATCTATAACCAGATCGCCAAGTTTCGCTACATGTTCGGCGGCAAGACCCGCTGCCCCATCGTTATCCGCACGGCCACCGGCGCCGGCATGAACATGGGTGCCCAGCATTCCCAGACCATCTACAACCTGCTCACGGCTGTTCCGGGCCTGAAGATTGTCGTGCCCAGTAACGCCTATGACGCCAAGGGCCTGCTCAAGAGCGCCATCCGTGATGATGACCCGGTGGTCTTTTTCGAGCACAAGGCCCTGTATCCACGCAAGTGTGAAGTGCCGGAAGAGGAATACCTCATTCCCATCGGCGAGGCCGCCATGCCCCGCGAGGGAGACGATGCCACCGTGGTGGCCATCGGCCGTATGGTCGTATTCGCGGAGAAGGCGCTGGACAAGCTGAAGGAAGACGGTATCACAGCGGATCTGATCGACCCGCGTTCACTCTCGCCCCTGGACGAAGAGATGATTTTCGAAAGCCTGGAACACACCGGCCGGTTGGTCATCGTCGATGAATCACCGCCCCGCTGCAGTGTCGCCTCCGATATCGCCGGCATTGTCGCCAGCAAGGCCTTTGCTTCCCTCAAGGCGCCGGTGAAGCTGGTGACCGCGCCGCATACGCCGGTACCCTTCGCCAAGGAACTGGAACGTGCCTATGTACCGGGCCCCGATCGTATCGAAGCTGCGATACGGGAAGTGATTCAATGAGCAATATATACCCTGTTACCGTCCCCAAGTGGGGCATCGAAATGCAGGAAGGCACTATTGTTGAGTGGCATGCTGAGCAGGGAGATTCAATCAGCAAGGGCAATGACCTTGTCGATATCGAAACGGACAAGATCGTCAACACCATGGAAGCGCCCGCCGACGGTGTCTTCGTCCGCCGGCTGGTGGATACGGGTGATACGCTCAAGGTGGGCGAATTACTCGGAGTCATTGCGCCCGAGGGTACCGATGATGCTGCCATTGACGAATTCGTCTCCGGATTCAAGCCGGTTGATGCATCGTTCGGCTACGATGATAACGAAAACGAAGCCACCGAAACTCCGGAAGCGGCTCCCGAACCGGAAGCACCGGCCGAACCCGCGGCCGGTGACGGCGGCAAGCCCCGGGTCAGTCCGGCGGCGGCGCGCCTCGCCCGGGAACTGGGCGTGGACGTGAACCGGGTAAAGGGCACCGGCCGCGGCGGGCGGATTTCGCGGGAGGACGTGGAGGCCTTTGTCGCTGACCAGGGCGGGGAAGATGCCGCCCCTGCCGACACGAAAGCGGCTTACGAATCGCTGCCCATGAGCGCCACCCGCAAGACCATCGCCAAACGCCTGGTGGAAGCCAAGCAGCAGATACCCCATTTTTATCTCACCACGGACATCGCCATGAACGCGGCGCTGGAGAAACGCGCAGCGCTCAAGGAGGGTGGCAATGCGGTGTCCGTCAACGACGTCATCGCGCGGGCGGTGGTGCTGGCTTTGCAAGAACATCCGGACGTCAACGTTCATGTGGTCGGCGAGGAAATCCGCCGCTTTGCCGACGTCAATCTGGCCATTGCCGTGGCTACCGACAAGGGCCTGATGACGCCGGTTGTGCAAAGGGCACAGACATTGTCGCTGACCGATCTGGCGCAACGTTCCCGGGAACTGGCCGACAAGGCCCGCGGCGGTGAACTGGCTCGCGAAGATGTGGCGAGCGGAACTTTCACCCTGTCCAATCTGGGTATGTTCGGCCTGACGGAATTCGCCGCCGTGATCAATCCGCCCCAGGGAGCGATCCTCGCCGTGGGCGGCTGCAGCGAGCGTGTTGTGATGAAGAACGACCAACCCGCTGTGGCACAGTACCTTCGGGCCACCCTGTCCTGTGATCACCGTGCCATCGACGGTGCTCTGGGGGCACAGTTTCTGGCGAGCCTGAAGTCGCAGCTTGAACAGCCCGATAATCTGTAGAACCGGAGAATGTCATTATGAGTGAATTTCAGCCGGAACCCGTTCGGGATCGCGGCAC
>JBBDSH010000009.1:0-12511 GCA_040905045.1 Gammaproteobacteria bacterium
CATCCATGCGGCCGACGGTCCCACAGAGGCATGTCGGGGTGCTTCCTAATAATCATCAATATAATACTCCGCCATCCGAGACCTTGACGGGTACCCGGGCGGCCTCTGGTCCGTGGCCTGCCGCCTGAAATAACCCGTGTGGTCTATATGAACCATTTTCATGGAGGGCTATACTGGGCGGATGGCACGCATCCGGAAACATTCCCTCAAGGCCCTGCTGCTCAAGCATGAGATCGCGCTTTTGTTTCTTGTGGTTTCCACGGGACTCCTGACCGGTGTTGCCACCTATTTCTGGCAGCAGACGTCCGCGGAATCCATGCGCCTCAACAACCTGATCTACATCACCGAGCAGATCCGCGGAGAATTATTCCGGCAGATACAGGAAGTCATACGCGCACGGATCATGGAGGATCCCCAGGCCATCGCGCTGTATCAGGAATATTCCCGGGAAATCGGCCGCGATTTTAATCAACTACGGCGTAACTCCATGAGCCGGGAAGAAGACATCGCGGTACAGGGGATGCAGAAGCGTTACCGCGAGATACAGGCGGATATGAACAAGATCACCAATGATCCCTATGCGTTCAATTACATGGAACGAATGAAAATCCTGGACCCCGGTTTTTCCCAGCGCATGGTTGCCCGGTTTGAAACCGAATATAAGGAATTCAAGGAGTTGTTATTGCAAAAGCATGAAGCCCTGGAATCCACCCGTGAACGCTGGATCCGTCTGGCACCCTACGTGATACCGGCGATCATCCTGATTGCACTGATACTGGTTCTGTATACCCGCCGGGTGCTGAGACGCGAATTTGTCGAGCCGGTGGCGGCTGTCAAGGAGGGGGCCTCGGTCATGAGTCGGGGGGATCTGAAACACCGCATACCCGAGACGGGTATCTCGGAAATCTCGGAAATCGCCGCCTCCATCAACCGGATGGCGGCGGATCTGGAGACAAGCCGGGATGCACTGGTGATTTCGGAGAAACAGGGAGCCCTGGGTGCCCTGGTGCCCGTGGTTGCCCACAATATTCGTAACCCCATGGCGAGCATACGTGCCACTGCCCAGATGCTTGAAGGAGAAGCGGAGAGCGAGGAAATTGACGAGGGCAGGGAGGCGATTATCGAGACTATTGACCGCCTGGAGCGCTGGGTCAATGCCCTGGTATCCTATCTTCATCCACTGGAACCGACATTAAAAAAATGCCGGGCCTCGGACATGCTGGATGCGGTTGAGTCCGTCCTGCAGTCCAAGCTGCAGGACAAGAACGTCAGGATCGAACGGGTCAACTGGCACGAAGATATCGAGTTGAATGTCGATCCGGATCTGATGGAGCAGGCCATCAGTGCGTTGCTGGCCAATGCCATTGAAGCTTCGCCCGCTGACGGAACAGTCAGGGTGATTTTCCATCGTGATGGCGATTTTTTCAAAATAACGATTCGGGATCAGGGCGGCGGCATGCCTTTTATTCCCGATCCTTATAATCTTGAGCCCGGCCCGTCCACCAAACGATATGGTACAGGTCTGGGCATTCCTATTGCATTCAAGATCTGCCAGTCACATGGCTGGGAATTGAAATTCTCGACAGTGGATGCGGAGGGCACTGAAGCTGAAATTATAGCGCCCCTGAAATCGGATGCGGAGAATCAAAATGACGGCTGATAGTAATCCTGACAAAGAATCCATGGATGTATCCGCGGGGGAAAAGCACTGCCTCATTGTCGAGGACGAAAAGGTTTTTGCCCGTGCGGTACAAAAACGGCTTGCCCGTTCAGGTTACGAAAGCGAGATTGCGCTGGATCTTGCCTCTGCGAACAAGGCTATCAAGGAGCGGGATTTTGATCTGCTGCTGCTTGATATGCGGCTGCCGGACGGATCGGGACTGGATTTACTCTCGGAACTTGGAAAATCCAAAGGCGAACATATGCCGGTACTGGTCATGTCCGCCTATGGCGAGATCGGGGATGCTGTCTCTGCAATGAAACTCGGGGCATCCGATTATCTGAAAAAGCCGGTTGACCTGGATGAACTTATGCTTTGTGTCGAGAAGGTATTCGAGAAAGATGAATTATCCAGAAAACTGGCCTATTCCTCCGTGCGTGAACATCATGCCACGGAGGGCGTGAAATTTCTGGGTGACAGTCCTCTGGTCGAGGATGTGCGCCGGCAGATTGACCGTATCAGTCAGTTATCCCGTAACGCGGAGGCTGTACCACCGGTCATACTGCTGCTTGGAGAGACCGGAACCGGTAAGGATGTGGTGGCGAGAGTGCTGCATAACAAAAGCGCACGCGCATCGCGGCCGTTTGTACATGTGGATTGCGCGAATCTGCCCAGGGATCTGATTGAAGCGGAACTGTTCGGCCATGAAAAGGGCGCATTTACCAGTGCCCATGTGTCCCGGACGGGCCTGATTGAAGCGGCGGAAGACGGCGTACTTTTCCTGGACGAAATCGGTGAACTGAATCTGGATATTCAGGCCAAATTCCTGGCGGTTCTGGAAAGACATTCAGTGCGCCGGGTCGGTACGACACAGGAGAAACCGGTCAAGGCATGGTTCATTGCGGCCACCAATCGAAATATTGAAGAAATGGTGGAAGCCGGTGAATTTCGTTCCGATCTCTATTATCGGCTTAATGTCCTGAGCATAAGCCTGCCGCCGCTACGTGACAGGGGAGAGGATATTCTCATGCTGGCGGAACATTTTGCCGCCGAAACGGCGCGCCGTTATGGTTTAAAGGTGCCCGAAATGCCGGATGCCATGCGTGATCGGCTGATGCAGTATCAATGGCCGGGTAATGTGCGTGAACTGAAACATATGATAGAACGTGCCGTGCTACTCAGTGGCGGCGGCCGGTTATCGCTGGATACATTATCCTTTTCGTCGGGACTTGATATGGAAAAGACGGGTGAGCTTATGGCAAAGGACAGCAACCTGACCCTGGAATCGGCGGAGCAGCAATTGATCAGTGAAGCCCTGAAAAGAACCAATGGCAATGTTTCCAGGGCGGCAAGGGAACTGGGTATTACCCGTATGGCATTGCGTTACCGCATCAAGAAGTATGATATGTGAGTGGCTCGTGGCTCGTGGCTTGTAGTTCGTGGCTCGGGATTCGTAACGCAGTCCTCGGGGCTCGGAATTCGAGAATCTGTAAAGTTATGAAGGTTGATACCAAGTGTAACCGGTATGACGGCTTGGTTTGCGTCTCGAGCCACGAGCCACGATCATCAATGCAATTTCATACGCGGCCTCGATCGCCGGGTCAAAACGTTGGCCAGGGTATTGGCGGCAACACGAATAAAACCGTGCAGCGCCAGTTGATGCATCTTGTACAGGGACATGTAGACGAGCCGGGCGAATGTTCCTTCAATGAATACCTGGGTCGACCAGAGTCTGGCTACACTGCCCATGAGACTGCCGACCGTGGAATAGCGGCTCATGCTGATGAGTGAACCGTAATCCATGTATCGATACCGGGGCAGTGGTTTGCCGGCGAGACGGCAACGCATGGACTTGACCAGCATGCTTGCCTGCTGGTGTGCCGCCTGGGCGCGGGGCGGCACGTTTCCTTCGCCATCCGGCAGGGGGCAGGCGGCACAGTCACCAAACGCAAAAATATTATCATCATTAGTCGTTTGCAGAGTCGGCTGGACGACCAGTTGATGGATTTTGTTGGTCTCCAGACCTTCTATCCGTGTCAGGAATTCCGGCGCCTTGATGCCGGCGGCCCAGACCTTCAATCCCGACGGAATAAACTTGCCGCTGTCTGTCAGAAAGCCGTCTTCCCTGGCCTCGGTGATGCGTTCCCCCGTAAGGATTTCGATGCCGAGATTTTGCAGTTGCTGCATTACCTCTTCCGACAAGTGCTGCGGCAGCCCTGCCAAAATCCGATCATTGGCCTCGATAATGGTTATCTTGATGTGGTCTTCGGGGATAATGCGATCGAGACCGAACTCAACCAGTTCGCGTGTCGAACTGTAGAGCTCGGCCGCCAATTCCACTCCCGTGGCGCCGGCCCCCGCTATGGCGATATTCAACTGGCCGCTGCGAATGCTTTCCGGCTGTGCATGCGCGCTGTAGCAACTGCGCAGCAGGTGCTGATGAAACTGATCCGCTTCACTGCGGTGGTCGATAAAATGGCAATGTTCCCGGACGCCTTTTATGCCGAAGTCATTGGAGACGCTGCCGACCGCAAAAATGAGGGTGTCGTAGTGAAATTCACGACGCGGGATGTACTCTTCGCCTTCTTCATCCTTACTGGGAGCCGTACTGATAGTCCGTTTCTCGCGATCCACCCTATCAACCCGTCCGAGACGGAAGCGGAAATGATGCCAATGGGCCTGGGCCAGATAGCTGAGTTCGTCTTCACTGGAGTTCAGACTGCCGGCGGCGACCTCGTGCAACAGTGGTTTCCACAGGTGCGTCAGATTGGCGTCGACAAGAGTGATTCGGGCCTGATTGCGTTTCCCCAGGGTATCGCCGAGCCCGGTGGCCAGCTCCAGGCCGCCGGCGCCACCGCCGACAACAACGATATCGTGGGTGTTCGATTCACTGTCTACGCTCATGTCCGGTCCTCGATGTTTAATACGTAATCATACAGGTTATAATGGGAAGCATCTAATCACGATTCTCCGGAGGTAAGTATGGATGACAAGACCCGAACTGAACTGGAAGCCGCGACCTTCAGGACCCTCGTGCAGTATCTGCGCGAGCATACGGAGGTTCAGAATATCGATCTCATGAATCTTGCCGGCTTCTGCCGTAACTGCCTGTCGAAGTGGTACCGTGCGGCTGCGGAGGAGCGCGGCCTCGATCTGGATTATGAAGAGGTACGGGAAATCATATACGGCATGCCGTACCAGGAATGGAAGGAGAAGTATCAGAAATAAGCGTGAGGGGTTAGAAGTGAGGAGTGAGGTGAGAATTGTAGCGTTGTTTACACTCCTTACGCCTCACTCCTTACACCTCACTGAAAATGGTGCCGGAAGCGGGACTCGAACTCGCGACCTACCGCTTACAAGGCGGTTGCTCTACCAACTGAGCTATTCCGGCATTGATGTTGTGATTGGTTCCCTGTCGTGGGATCCGGAAAACTAAAATATTGAAGCTGGAATTACAAGGGGGAAAACCCTTTTTTTTATGAATGGCTTGAGAAAATATCGCGTGTCCGATTCAGGCAGAGTAAAGGGCTTCGCTCTTTTAACGGTGCTATTGTTTGTTTTTACCGCTTGTGCCCGGATCGAATATCAGCCGGAACCACTGGATCCGGTACGGATACAGGCATCGGTACAGGAACGCAACCTTGATGAACAGGCATTTCTGGATTATCTGGCCGCCCTTGCGGATGAGTCGCAATCGGGTTCGGAGCCGTCCTGGAACCTGCGGTTGTTGACACTGGCCGCTTTCTACCACAACCCGAAAATGCAGGTGGCGTATGAAGAACTCAATCTGCACAAGGCCCGCCTGCAAACCGCGTCCCGGCGTATCAATCCGACGCTGAATGTGCCTCTTGAGCATCACAGTGATACCTCGGGTAATGTATCCCCCTGGATGATTGGACTGATTCCCGATTTTGTTTACGAGCGTAAAGGCAAGCGTGAGGCGCGCATCGATCAGGCGAAGGCCGGTCTGGAATCGGCGAAATTTCATATTCGGGAAGTGGCCTGGAATCTTCGGGATCGTCTGCATGCGGCGTATCTTGAATATTATTCCGCGCTTGAGGAAAAACGACTCGCATCCGCCAGGAATGAATTGCTGCGACAAAGACTCCTTGCCCTGCAACAGCGTCATGAGGGCGGTCACATTGGCGGAGCCGAAGTTGCCGGCGCGGAGGTTGAGTTGCATAAGTCGGAACTGGTGCTGGGAAATCTGCAAACGAGAGTCGGTAATGCCTACCATCAGCTTGTCGGACTGACCGGTTTGCAGACTGATAATTTCAGGGATGTGGAAATTCAGTTTCGCGGTTTCGAGAATCTGTCAAGGATTACAGGCATGGACAGAGACGATTTCAGGGCAACCGCATTACTGGAGCGAGCGGATATGCGCAAGGCATTGTCCGATTATGAAGCTCTGGAATATGGTCTCAGGCTCGAAATCGAAAAACAGTATCCGGATATAACACTGTCCCCGGGCCTTATTTTTGATCAGAGCGATAAAATCTGGGCAATCGGCAGTGCCTGGATGCTGCCCCTGTTTCATAATAACGAGGGTCCCATTGCCGAGGCGCTGGCTGAACGCAGTATTATGCAGGCACGGGTTATGGAGTTGCAGGGCGGTATTCTTAATCGTCTTGATGCGGAACTGGACAATTTTGAGTCAATGAAGCACAACCTTGAAAAGGCAGAACAGCTTCACGTCAAGGCAAAATCCGCCGTCGCGGCCGTGGAGAATCAGTATGAGCAGGGTTACAGTGATCGACTGAACATGATTGATGCGAAGCTGAATCTGGTTGACAGCCGGAGACGGGTTCTGGGCTCAAGGCTGTCATTACTGGCATCATTCTCGAGACTCGAGTCCATTACGCAGGAACCTTTGTACAGGGACTTCGATCTGGATAAAAGTGTGGAATTACTCTACAGCCTGGATGAATCTTCGAAATGATGACGCATGTCAAGGGTTTGTAATGTTCATCATTGCAATATTGAATTTACCGGGAATCAATCCCGGAGTGGCCCCGCGCGGCGATGCGGCCACTACTGTCGGATGAAAAATACAATGAAATATAAAAATATAGTAATCTCCCGTTCCGCCTGCCTCATGCTGGCGGTATTGCTGCTCTCCGGCTGGTTGCCGGGATTGCAAACAGGTGCCCTGGCCGACGATGACGATGATGACGATGAAGGGGTATCTTCCAGACTGGTCATGTTCCAGGGTGGACCCGCCTTACGACTGGAGCAGGAGATTCTGGATAAGGTCCATCTGAAGACCATCCGGCTTGAAGAACAATCCCTGTTGCATGAAATACGTACCATCGGCGAAGTGGTGGATATCACACCTCTTATGGAAGCGCGGTCCCGCTATCTGGATCTGAAGTCGGAAAAGGAACAGGTCTCGGCCTCGCTGGAAGTCGCGGCCGAGACAGTCGACAGATTGTCCACCCTGCGGTCCATGGAAAGCAATATTTCCGATCGGGAGCTGAATGCGGCAAAGCTGGAATACAGAAAGGCCGGGATTCGGCTTGATACATTGACGGGACAACTCGACAATGCCCGCAACATTCTGCGGCAGAAATGGGGTGACGTACTGGCCAGCTGGGCACTGGACGGGCAATCGACCCGGCATCCGGTATTTGCCCATGACAGCGAAGAAGGCATCATCCTGGTTCAGGCTCCGGTTTCCGATGTGCCTGAATCGATTTATATCAGCAGCACCGACGAACGATCGAACGCCCGTCCCGCGGATTATATTTCCCCGGCAACACAGGCACTGGCAAATCGTCGTGGAGATACCTATTACTATCGAACGAACAGAGAGGGATTACGCAGCGGCATGCGGCTGTACGTCTGGGTTCCGGATCCGGAAAAGGCGATCAGCGGATATATTCTGCCCAGGGATGCGATTGTCTGGTATAACGGCCGGCCCTGGTTTTATGTCAGGGAAGCCGGCAACCATTTTGTTAAAAAGTCCGTTGGCGGACATATAGCAACCGGGCGGGGTTGGCTGCTGCAGGATTTGGATCTGGCCGGCCTGGATATCGTTGTTGAAGGCAGTCAGATGTTGCTTTCAGAGGAATACCGTTGGCAGATACCCGACGAGGATGATGATCCCTGAGGAATGTCGGGATACTTATAAACTGCTTATTAATCATCACTCCGGAATAACCAAGGGTCTCCCATGCTAGCGGGCATTATTCGATTTTCCATACATCACAGGGGCGTTGTTATCGGCCTGGCTTCCCTGTTGATGCTGTACGGTATCTATCAGATATCGCGCGCCGGCCTGGATATCTTTCCGGAATTTTCACCCAAACTGGTGATTATCCAGACCGAAGCTCCGGGTTATTCCGCCGAGCAGGTTGAATTGCTGGTGACCCGGCCCATCGAAAACGCTCTCAATGGCACCATTGATGTCGAATACATACGTTCGGAATCCATACAGGGATTGTCGATTGTTAACGTGTTTTTCGAGGAGTCGACGGATATCTATCGCAACAGACAACTGGTCAGCGAACGTCTGGTGGATCTGGATCTGCCTCCCGGCGTCGGTCCCGCCAAGCCCGTGCCCCTGGCGTCCTCATCCGCGACGATACTGACCATAGGCGTTACGTCCGACAGCAGGAGTCTGATGGAGTTACGGGACATCGTCGACTGGACGATTACACCACGGCTGCTCAGTGTCGAAGGCGTGGCCGATGTGAATACTTTCGGCGGTGACGTGCGGCAATTGCAGATCCAGTTGTTGCCGGAGAAACTCGAGCATTACGGACTGGGTGTCAACGATGTCGCGGCGGCCGCTGAACAGGCCACCGGTATTACCGGCAGCGGCTTTATCGAGAACAGCAATCAGCGGTTGACCCTGGTTACCAAGGGGCAGCCTGCAATGCCGGAGGAATTGACCGATGTGGTGGTGGCCAGGCGCGACGGACACAATATCACCCTGAATGATGTAGCCAGAATCGATTTCGGTGCCGCACCGCCGTTCGGTGCCGCGACTATCATGACCGAACCGGGCATCGTAATGATGGTTATAGGCCAATACGGCGCCAACACGCTGACGGTCTCCCGGGCTGTGGAAGCAGTACTTGAGGATCTGAAACCGATTCTGGAAAAGCAGGGTGTCCGGCTGTATACGGATTTGTTCAGGCCGGCGAATTATATCGAGGCTTCGCTGTACAATATCAGCAGCCATCTTCTGGTCGGCGGTCTTTTTGTTATTACCATCCTTTATCTGTTTCTGTTTAATTTCAAGACAGCGTTTATTTCGGCACTGGCTATTCCCCTTTCATTGCTCAGTGCCGTTATCGTTTTGCTTGAATCCGGTATCAATCTGAACATTATGGTACTGGGCGGGCTCGCCATCGCCCTGGGTGAAGTGGTGGATGACGCTATTATTGATACGGAAAATATATTCCGGCGCCTGCGGGAGAATCGCAGTTCGGGGAATCCCCGGGCAATATCCGACGTAGTCTTTCATGCATCCATGGAGGTGCGAAGTTCCGTGGTGTATGCCAGCTTTATCGTGGCGCTGGTTTTCGTGCCATTACTGTCATTAAGCGGTGTGGCCGGCCGTCTGTTTGCGCCGCTCGGCTATACCTACATCCTGGCAATCCTGATGTCGTTGCTGGTTGCCCTGACGGTGACACCGGCATTGTGTTATCTCCTGCTCGGGCGCACCGGCACGGACTACCGGGAACCGCCCTTGATACGTCGTATCCAGCCCGTTTTTTCAGCCATGCTGATGCGGCTCAGCCGTTTCCCCACATTGGTGATAACAGGCACATTGCTATTCTGCCTGCTCGGTATTGCCATACTGCCGATGCTCGGGACCAAGTTTCTGCCGGAACTCCGGGAAGGCCACTATATTGTCCATACTACCAGTATTCCCGGTACCTCCCTGGAAGAATCGATCCGTATCGGTAATCGCCTGACGGAACAATTCCTGGAAATTCCCGGTGTTCGATCGGTATCCCAGTGGGCCGGGCGGGCGGAACGCGGCGCGGATACGTACGGTAGTCACTACAGTGAATATGAAGTGGACCTGGAACCGCTTTCCGGCAAGGAACAGCAGCAGGTCCTGGATGAACTGCGCCGCATACTGGATGAATTCCCCGGGATTCTCTATGAGGCCAATACCTTCCTGATTGAACGCGTCGATGAAACCATATCCGGTTACAGTTCCCCTGTCGTGGTCAATATTTATGGTGAGGATCTGGAATTACTGGATGAAAAGGTGAGGCAGATAGCGGGTGTCATGCAGGACATCGACGGAGCGACGGACATACAGGTGCGTTCGCCGCCGGGCACACCGGAACTGGAAATCCGGCTGCGTCGGCAGGCACTGAACCACTGGGGGCTTGGTGCTATGGAGGTTATGGAGGCGTTGCGCGTCGCCTACGAGGGCAAGGTCGTGGGCCGGGTTCACCGGGGAGAGCGGGTTATCGACGTGACGGTGATACTGCCGTCGGAAAAACGTGCGTATCCGGAAGACCTGGAAAATCTGCCAATCAGCACACCCGACGGCGATATTGTACGTTTGTCCCGGCTGGCGGACCTGAAACAGTCTTCCGGCCGCTACAACATACTGCACCAGGGTTCCAGGCGCCTGCAGACCGTTACCTGTAATGTGACAGGCAGGGATATCGGTTCCTTTATGGATGAGTTGAGGGAAAAGGTGCTGGAGAGAGTGGAATTCGATGCGGATTCGGTACCGGAATTTACCGGCGCGGCGGTGGAACAGAGAAAAGCCAGGGAAGAACTGCTGCTGCATTCCGCTCTTGCCGGTATCCTGGTGCTGATGTTGATATATATGGCCATCGGAAGTCTGAGGCACATGTTGTTGACCCTGGCCAATCTGCCCTTTTCGCTTGTCGGAGGAGTGATTGCCGTGCTCCTGACCAGCCAGACATTGTCGGTAGGCTCAATGGTCGGATTCATCACCCTGTTCGGTATTACCGTGCGCAACTCCATCATGCTGATCTCCCATTACCGTTATCTGGTTGAAACAGACGGTTGTCCGTGGAATCTTCAGACGATGATACGAGGTGCCCAGGAACGCCTGCCGTCCATCCTGATGACGGCGCTTGTAACCGCCCTGGCAATGGCGCCCATCGCGTTTGACAGTGACAATCCCGGCCGTGAAATCATGGGTCCCATGGCCGCCATAATTATCGGCGGGCTGATATCCTCGACGATTCTGAATCTTCTGATTATGCCGATAATCATGCATCGTTTCGGCCGTTTCGATAACGGCTCCAGACAGGAATAACACGGTGATGCAGGCTTCCGGGTCCAGAAGCGTTATAATTCTTTGATTACGGGTATTTGCTCGACTAAACTCGCAGGCAGGTAAACAGGATACATATGCGATATTCGGATCAACCGGGACGTTCATGAAGATATTAATAATAGATGACTCTCCGGATTTCCGGGCTCTGGCCAGACATTACCTGAACAAGGAAATAGAACAGCCTGAAATCGAGGAATACGATGTGGAAAAACTCGGCCGTCCCGGCGATGACTTTGACTGGGGTCGCTACGATGTTCTTTTGCTCGATTACAAGCTTGGGGATAACGAGGACGGCCTGGAGTGGTTGAAGACATTCCGGGGCAGGCCCGGATTTCCGCCCACGATCATACTCACCGCGGAAGGCGATGAATATGTTGCCATACGTTCCGTCAAACTGGGTGCGGCGGACTATATCAACAAAAAGGACGTCTCGCCTAAACGACTGAAACAGATCGTCGAGGAAGCGGCATCGTTTAACGATGAAAAGATCGCCGCGCAGGATGCAATAATAAAGGAAGATACCCGGATACTCCGGAATATCCGGCGCAGTCATCAACCTTCTACGGAACAGGGCCTGGAAATCGGTTACCGCTTTGTTCGTATTATCGGGCAGGGAGGCATGTCCCATGTTTATCTGGCCGAGCGGGTGTCCGATCGCAAATCCGTTGTTCTGAAAATCATCGATCTGTCGAGTATCAGGGACGAAACACTGGTGAGGCGTTTCATACAGGAGGCCGAAATGATCGCCGGCCTGAGAAGTCCGTTTGTGGTCCGGATTTTCGAACACGGAATGACGGATGATTACGGTTACATTGCCATGGAGTTCTTTTCACGCGGTGATCTGAAGCAACGAATGGAACTGGCCATACCTCCCGACGTGGCATTCAATTACATGACCCATATCACCTATGGCCTGGATGCGGTACATTCAATCGGCGTAATCCACAGGGATCTTAAACCCGCCAATATCATGTTTCGCGGCGATGACAGTCTGGCCCTGGCGGATTTCGGAATTTCCAAGAAACTCGAGGGTGCCAGTGACCTGACCACAGTCGGCCAGATACTGGGAACGCCGCATTACATGAGTCCCGAGCAGGGAGAGGGAAAACCGCTTGATTTTCGATCCGATCTTTACAGTGCCGGCGTATTGTTGTTTGAGCTGCTGGCCGGGGAAAAGCCCTATAGCGGTCACACCGCGGCGGCGTTGATTTATCAGCATGTACACGCAGACATACCCAGGTTGCCGAAGGAACTGGATCATTATCAGGACGTTATAGACCGGGCTCTGGCCAAGAATCCCGATGATCGTTACCAGACCGCCAGGGAGCTGATATTCGATCTGGAATCGGCGGAAAGGGATTTTCAGTAGGCCGGCGTCCCGCTTGCCGCCATTTTACATAATTTTTGACATAAACAGATATTTCGAATCCGCTACAGCCATGGTTGCCGTATGGAGAACAAGGGATTGCATTATGGCGAAAGGGCGGGGTCATGGTGTTGGAGCGACTAGCGCCATGGATGAGCGCGGGACCGGGCCAGGGATGGCCCGGGGAGCGGAAACACCATGA
>JBBDSH010000010.1:0-12398 GCA_040905045.1 Gammaproteobacteria bacterium
AGCCTGTCCCGGACTTGATCCGGGAGATGCACCGTTTACGGAGCGAAGGATGCAACGCCGATCCCGGCGCGAACTCCTCACTCCTTACACCTTACTCCTCACTTTCTAGGTGTTATAACCATCACCATCTGCCGCCCTTCCATCTTCGGCTGCTGCTCCACCTGTGCTATCTCCGTCACGTCTTCCTCGACCCGGGCCAGCATCTGCGCACCCAGTTCCTGGTGGGCCATTTCCCGGCCGCGAAAACGTAACGTTACCTTGACCTTGTCACCGTGTTCCAGGAAACGGAATATATTCCGCATCTTGATCTGGTAATCGCCTTCATCGGTTCCCGGCCGGAACTTCACTTCCTTGATCTGGATCTGTTTCTGTTTTTTCTTGGCCGCCTGTTTTTTCTTGCTTTGATCAAACTGGAACTTGCCGAAATCCATAACCCGGCAGACCGGCGGTTCGGCATTGGGCACGATTTCCACCAAATCCAGTTCCGCCTCCTCGGCAATCTCCAGGGCCTTGGCGACAGGCATGACGCCTATCTGTTCACCGTCTTTTCCGATCAATCGAATTTCCGGAGAAGTAATCTCCTCATTCAGGCGGTTCGACTTGTCCGCAGCGATATTCTAATCCTCCAAAAAGTTACGACCGCGGCACGCGATGTCCTCGTTGAGGCGTTCCAGGAAGGCTTCGGGACTCATCCCGCCCAGGTCCTGGCCCGTTCGCGTACGCACGGCCACAGTATTGTCGTTTTCCTCGCGCGCTCCCACAATCAGCATGTACGGGATGCGCTGCATAGCGTGTTCGCGAATTTTAAGGCCGATCGTTTCATTTCTCAAGTCGGATTCCGCCCTGACGCCTTGATTTTTCAGCATTTCCGTCACTTTTTCCGCGTAGGCTTCCTGTTTTTCGGTGATCGAGGCCACACGGACCTGGATCGGGGCCAGCCAGGGCGGAAACGAACCGGCGTAATGCTCGATGAGAATGCCGATAAACCGCTCCAGGGAGCCCAGAATGGCCCGGTGCAGCATCACCGGTACCTGTTTCTCGCTGTGATCGTCGATATAGCCGGCCCCCAGCCGCTCCGGCATGGAAAAATCCACCTGGATGGTGCCGCACTGCCAGACCCGCCCCAGGCAGTCCCTGAGGGAAAACTCGATCTTGGGCCCGTAGAACGCCCCCTCGCCCGGCTGCAGATCCCAGTCCAGACCGGTGGTGTCGAGAGCCCGTTCCAGGGCCTTTTCCGCCTTGTCCCAGACGGCGTCCGAGCCCACACGCTGCTCGGGCCGGGTGGACAACTTCACCAGGATGTCGTCGAAACCGAAGTCGGCGTAAACCTCGAACAAAAGCTGGATGAAATCCGCCACCTCGGCCTGGATCTGGTCCTCGGTACAGAAAATATGCGCATCGTCCTGGGTCATGCCGCGCACCCGCATGAGGCCGTGCAGGGCGCCGGACTGCTCGTTGCGGTGGCAGGAACCGAATTCCGCCATGCGCAGAGGCAGATCCCGGTGGCTTTTCAGGCCCTGATTGAAAATCTGCACGTGGGCCGGGCAGTTCATGGGCTTGACGGCGTAATCCCGATTCTCCGAATGGGTCAGGAACATGAAATCGTCAAACTTTGACAGGTGACCGGATTTCTCCCACAGGACCGTGTCGATGATCTGCGGCGTACGCACTTCTTCGTAACCACGGAAACGCAGTTTGTCGCGGATGTAATCCTCCAGCACCCGGAACAAGGTCCAGCCGCGGGCGTGCCAGAAGACCATGCCCGGCGCCTCTTCCTGGAAATGGAACAGATCCAGCTTGCGGCCGATCTTGCGGTGGTCGCGCTTTTCCGCCTCCTCCAGCCGGTGCAGATACTGTTTCAGGGATTTCTTGTCCGGCCAGGCGGTACCGTAGACCCGCTGCAGCATTTCATTGCCGGAATCGCCGCGCCAGTAGGCGCCGGCCAGCTTGGTCAGCTTGAAGGCCTTGAGCTTGCCGGTGCTGGGAATATGCGGCCCGCGGCAGAGATCGATGAATTCCCCCTGCTTATAGAGGGAAATCTCCTCACCGGCGGGAATGGAAGCGATGATCTCCGCCTTGTATTCCTCGCCCATGCCGCGGAAAAATTCCACCGCCTCGTCCCGGTCCATGACCGTGCGGCTGACCGGGTAGTCCGCCTTTGACAGTTCCTCCATCTTCTTTTCAATGGCTTCCATATCCTCCGGCGTAAAAGCGCGCTCGTAGGCGAAATCGTAATAGAAACCGTCCTCCACCACCGGACCGATGGTGACCTGGGCCTCGGGGAACAGTTCCTTCACCGCCTGGGCCATGAGGTGGGCGCAGGAATGGCGCAGGATATCCAGACCCTCCGGGTCCTTGTCAGTAATGATCCGCAGGCGGCCGTCTTCCTCGATGGTATAAGAGGCGTCCACCAGTTTGCCGTCCATTTCACCGGCCAGCGTGGCCTTGGCCAGGCCGGGGCCGATATCGGCGGCCACGTCCAGTACCGAAACCGGATGATCGAATGCTTTCTGACTGCCGTCGGGAAGTGTAATAACAGGCATGCTGTCCTCCTTTCAGTGGTGGCCCCTACAATGGGTCACGTGCCGGGACTTGAGTAAGTCGTTGATAAAAATTGGTAGGCGCGAGTGGACTCGAACCACCGACCCCCACCATGTCAAGGTGGTGCTCTAACCAGCTGAGCTACGCGCCTGCGGGTCGTTCAAAGGCCGCATAGGATACAAACCCGGAGGGGAATAAACAAGGCTTTATTCGGCCCGGGGGCGGGCCTCCTACAAGCTTCGTTTCACTCCGCGGCCAAACCCTGCTTGTAGGAGCGGCGACCCCGGCTTACAGCATGCCGGGGCAGGCTCTGCCGCGAATCATCTTCTATCAACCATTCGGCCCGGGGGCGGGCCTCCTACAAGCTTCGTTTCACTCCGCGGCCAAACCCTGCTTGTAGGAGCGGCGACCCCGGCTTACAGCATGCCGGGGCAGGCTCTGCCGCGAATCATCTTCTATCAACCATTCGGCGCGGGGTCGCGCCTCCTACAGGCTTCGTTTCACGCCGGCGTCAAACCCTGCTTGTAGGAGTGCCGACCCCGGCGCGAATCAGTCACTTGTTACTTGTGACTTATCACTTGTCACTGCCTTCTCTCTGTCCTGCGCCTCCACCACGCTCAACGCCGTCATATTGACGATGCCACGCACGGTGACGGAACTGGTAATAATGTGTACCGGCGCGCCGGTACCGATCAGCATGGGCCCGATGGAAACGCCGCCGCCCAGCATCTTCAGCAGATTATAGGCGATATTGGCCGCGTCCAGATTCGGCATGATGAACAGGTTCGCCTTGCCTTTCAGACGGGAACCGGGCAATACCCGGTTGCGGATCTCATCCGATAATGCCGCATCGGCATGCATTTCCCCGTCCACGGCCAGACCCGGTTCCCGCTCGTGCAGCAGATTCACGGCCTTGCGCATTTTCATGGTGGAGGCGTTATGACGGGTGCCGAAGTTGGAATGGGACAGCAGCGCCGCGCGCGGTTTCATACCGAAACGCCGCACGGTCTCCGCCGCCAGCAGGGTCATTTCTACGATTTCCTCGGAATCGGGATCGGCGGTGACGTGGGTATCACAGATAAAAAACGTGCCGCTGGGCAGGACCATGACGGTCACCGCGGACAGATCCGACACGCCCTCCTTCTTGTCGATGATCTGATCGATATGCTTAAGATGACTGATGTACGGCCCGACACTGCCGCACAGCATGGCATCCGCTTCGCCGCGCCGGACCATGAGTGCGGCGATGGCCGTGGGCTGGCTGCGCACCACGGTCTTGGCCTCGTCCGGCGAAATGCCGCGCCGCCCCAGTATCTCGTGGTACAGATTCCAGTATTCGTAATAGCGTTCATCGTGGTGGATATTGACGCATTCGAAATCCCGGCCCGCTTCCAGCCGCAGGCCCAGTTCCCGAATGCGTTTCTCGATGACCTTGGGCCGGCCGATGAGGATCGGCCTGGCCATGCCCTCGTCCACCACCTGCTGCACCGCCTGCAGGATATTTTTCTCCTCGCCTTCCGGATAGACCACGCGTCTCGGATCCTTCTTGGCCTCGTCGAAGACCGGGTTCATCAGCGTGCCGGTCTGGAAAACGAACTGCAGCAGCTTCTGCCGGTAGACCTTCATGTCCTCGATGGGCCGCGTGGCGACGCCGCTGTCCATGGCCGCGCGCGCCACGGCCGGCGCGACGCGGACAATCAGGCGCGGATCGAACGGTTTCGGAATCAGGTAATCCGGACCGAAACGCAAGTCACTGCCGCCGTAGGCCCGTGCGACAATTTCGGAAGGTTCGGCCATGGCCAGTTCGGCAATGGCGTGCACCGCCGCCATTTCCATTTCCAGATTGATGGTGGTGGCACCCACATCCAGCGCACCGCGAAACAAATAGGGAAAGCAAAGGACGTTATTCACCTGGTTGGGAAAATCCGAGCGGCCGGTGGCGATAACGGCGTCCGGGTTGGCCGCCCGGGCTTCCTCGGGATCGATCTCCGGTTCCGGATTCGCCAGGGCGAAGATAACCGGCCGCGCCGCCATTTTCTTCACCATCTCCCTCGTCAAAACACCGGGCGCGGACAGGCCCAGGAATACATCCGCATCCTCGATGACTTCATCCAGAGTGCGCGCATCCGTTTGCCGGGCGTAGACAGTCTGGTAGGAATGCATAGTTTCACGGCCTTTATAAATAACACCGTCAATATCCGTGACGAATATATTCTCAAGCGGCAGGCCCATGCGCGTCAGCAAGCCCAGACAGGACAGTGCCGCGGCGCCGGCGCCGGACACCACCATCTTTACCTTGTCTAAATCCTTTTCCACCACGCGCAGGGCGTTGATGATGCCGGCGGCAACGATAATGGCGGTGCCGTGCTGATCGTCATGGAAAACGGGAATCGACATTCGTTCGCGCAGCTTCTCCTCGACGATAAAGCATTCCGGTGACTTAATGTCTTCCAGATTGATGCCGCCAAAGGTGGGCTCCAGGCTGGCGATGATATCCACCAGCTTGTCCGGGTCCCGTTCGTTGATCTCCAGATCGAACACATCGATACCGGCGAATTTCTTGAACAGAACACCCTTGCCTTCCATGACCGGCTTGGCCGCCAGCGGGCCGATGGGCCCCAGGCCCAACACAGCGGAACCATTGGTGACCACCGCCACAAGGTTGCCGCGCGCGGTCAATTCCGATGCCTTCAGCGGTGATTCAACGATCTCGGCACAGGCCGCCGCCACGCCGGGGGAATAGGCCAGCGATAAATCATGCTGATTGGCCAGGGGTTTGGTGGCGCGTATAGCAATTTTCCCCGCGGGGGCCTGACGGTGATATTCCAGCGCTGCGTCGCGCAGTTCGTCTTTCATTGTTCGTGGCTTGTGGCTCGTGGGTCGTGGTTCGTGGTTCGTGGTTCGTGGTTCGTGGTTCGTGGTTCGTGGTTCGTGGTTGGTTATTCAAGAATAATAGCATTCTATTCGGCCCGGGGCCTGTCCCGGCATGTAGTAAGCCGGGAGCGGGCCTCCTACAGGCTCCGTTTTATCGCAGAGCCAAACCCTGCCTGTAGGAGCGGCGCCTTCGCCGCGAATCTTTCAATTGTCAATTATCAATTTTCAATTAATTGACGTTTCTCTCCGCTTCCGCCGGGCCGCTGTCCTGCAGCCGCCGGATCTCGTCGCGGATCCGTGCCGCCTTTTCAAACTCCAGATCCCGGGCGTGTTGGTACATCTCCTCTTCCAGTTCCTGGATACGCTTGAAAATATCCTCCCGGGAAAGGGTTTCGTAGGCGGACTCATCTTCAGCCACCTTCGCCCATTTGCTGTGCCGGCCGCGCGGACCGGAATAGGCCCCCTCCATGATGTCCGTGATCATTTTCTTGATGCCTTTCGGCGTAATGCCCCTGGCCTCATTATATTCCTGCTGTTTCCGCCGCCGGCGATCGGTTTCATCCAGGGCCCGCCGCATGGAACCGGTAATCCTGTCCGCGTACATGATGGCGCGGCCGTTGATATTGCGCGCGGCGCGGCCGACGGTCTGGATAAGCGTGGTTTCCGAACGCAGAAAACCTTCCTTGTCCGCGTCCAGGATCGCCACCAGCGAGACTTCCGGCATGTCCAGGCCCTCGCGCAACAGGTTGATGCCCACCAGTACATCGAACTTGCCCAGACGCAGATCGCGAATGATCTCCACCCGCTCGACGGTATCGATGTCGGAATGCAGATAGCGCACCTTGACGCCGTGCTCGGCCAGGTAATCGGTCAGATCCTCGGCCATGCGCTTGGTCAATGTGGTAACCAGAACGCGCTCATTCTTCTCCACCCGCAGGGCGATCTCGGACAGCAGGTCGTCCACCTGGCTGGCCACCGGGCGCACATCCACTTCCGGATCCACCAGGCCCGTAGGCCGCACCACCTGTTCCACAATCCGGCCGGCATGTTCCCTCTCGTAAGGACCCGGCGTGGCGGAAACAAAAATCGTCTGCGGCGCCAGTTGCTCGAACTCGTCGAAGCGCAGCGGCCGATTGTCCAGGGCACAGGGCAACCGGAAACCGTATTCCACCAGGTTTTCCTTGCGCGAACGGTCGCCCCGGTACATGGCACCCAGCTGCGGAATGGTGACATGGCTTTCATCAATGATGAGCAGCGCATCCGGCGGCAGATAATCAAATAAAGTCGGCGGCGGCTCGCCCGGATTGCGTCCGGACAGATAGCGCGAGTAATTCTCGATACCGGAGCAATAACCAATCTCCATGATCATCTCCAGATCGAAGCGTGTACGCTGTTCCAGCCGCTGCGCCTCCACCAGCTTGTCTTCCTTACGGAACCAGGCCAGACGGTCGTCCAGTTCCAGCTTGATGGCCTCCACCGCCTCCAGCAGGGTGTCGCGGTCGGTAACGTAGTGGGTCTTGGGATGAATGGTCACCCTCGGCACCTTGCGCGAGACTTCTCCCGTGAGAGGATCGAAGAAAGACAGGGATTCGATTTCATCGTCGAACAGCTCGATGCGAATCGCCTCGCTTTCCGATTCCGCCGGGTAAACATCGATGATATCGCCGCGCACCCGGTAGGTCGCCCGGTGCAGTTCCACCTCATTGCGGGAATACTGCATCTCGGCCAGCCGCCGCAGCAGATAGCGCTGGTTCATCTTGTCGCCGCGATCCAGGTGCAGGACCATCTTCAGATAGGCCTGGGGATCACCGAGACCGTAAATGGCGGACACCGTCGCCACGATAATGCTGTCCCGGCGTTCCAGCAGCGCCTTGGTGGCCGACAGACGCATCTGCTCGATGTGCTCGTTGATGGAGGCGTCCTTTTCGATATAAGTATCCGTCGTTGGAACGTACGCCTCCGGCTGATAGTAGTCGTAATAGGAAACGAAATACTCCACGGAGTTATTGGGAAAGAAATCCCGGAACTCGCCGTAAAGCTGTGCCGCCAGCGTCTTGTTGGGCGCCAGCACCAGCGTCGGCCGCTGCACCGAACTGATGACATTGGCGATGGTGTAGGTCTTGCCGGAACCGGTAACGCCCAGCAGCGCCTGACTGGCCAGACCATCGCGCAGGCCGTCTAACAGTCCGGCAATGGCCTCCGGCTGATCACCGGTTGGCTCGAAATCGGCTTCAAGGATGAATTTACTGCTCATTCAGGTCTGGATAACGCCGGTTTGGAAAAACTTCGACTATACAACATGTCCCGCGGCGGCGGCGAGCCCGACTTTGGAGCTACAGTTATCCGGTGGGTTTCGCGCTCCGCGCTCTACCCACCCTACCCGGGGTTTGTCGCGGAATCATGTGGGTGGGTTGAACGTTGTTTGTGAAACCCACCATAACCATGGTTCCATCTCGCAAACCAAACCCTTGAGCCGAGAGCAGATACTCTAAAGATAGATAAACTGTATAATGCAAGACTTGACCCCTCCTTCCCTCCTAAGACTCACAAAAACCGCCGGTAATCGCAATCCAGTACTTTGGCCAGACGCCGCGCAGTGGCCTTGGTGATTGAGCGTTTGTTATGCTCCATCTCCGAGAGATGATGCTGTCGAACGTCAATCATTTCCGCAAGCCGGGCCTGGGTAAGCTCGGCACGTTGCCGATATAGCCGGAGAAAGTAACCGGGGCTGCGATAATCGTCGCCGTATCTCGCACGTACACTGTCATGAACTGCCGAGACCGGTACATGTTCCTGGTCCTGATAACGATCCAACGCTTCATGCACAAGATTTTTGAGCCTGGCAGTATTCACTCGATTGGTCGTCTTGATGACAACGTCACCCAGTTCATGATTGATTTTCATTTGACTCATCGATAAGCCTCACGCCGATGTCCGACATAAAATACTTCGATTTCCAATTCCCGGCTCCGGATAATCCGATAACGCATCCGGTACCGATAAGTAATCCTGAGACGATATTCATCACGGGCGGTTTTAATAATATTCCATCCTTTGGGCCGGATCCCCTGCTCTTCCAGATCGCTGACGGCCAGGTCCGCAAGATCCTGGATGCGACATGGTAATAACGAGAATTGCTTATACGCCTTACGCGTAAATTGGACGGTCCATATCCGCATTGGGTAAATATACCAAATAAAGGTATATTATGAAAGTGTTCATTCGGCCCGGGGCGGGCCTCCTACAAGCTCCGTTTCGCTCGCAAGCCAAACCCTGATGGTAGGAGCGGCGACCCCGCCGCGAACAGAGTTGAATTCCGGCAACAAAACGATGCCTTTCATTCGAGCCGGGGCTGACCTCCTACCTCCATGGTTATACTCCGGAGATAAACAGTGTAGCCATCCGGGCGGGTTTCATTGACTGGATGCCGGATGACCTGAACAACGTGATCGGAGCCTGCCCCGGCATGTCCCCGGCTTGCAGCGTACCGGGGCAAGTGTAAGCCGGGGGCATGACAGCCTCGGATTTCCGTCATACCGGCCGGGCGTTGTTTGCCCGAGCCGGTATCCATGAGCCGAGTAATTCACGGGTAGTGGATGCCGGATGACCTGAACAACGTGATTGAGTGGTGGTTCGCAAGAACGACAAATTGGCTCCCCGGGACGGGCTCGAACCGCCGACCTAGTGATTAACAGTCACCCGCTCTACCGACTGAGCTACCGGGGAATCAGGGAAGGCGTATGTTACAAACCGGGGTTGCTCCGGTCAACTTTTAACGCATTTTACTTCAATTGCGGTTATAGACGTCCTCAAAACGCACGATATCGTCCTCGCCCAGATAATCGCCCGACTGCACCTCGATGACCTCCAGGGGCACATCACCCGGATTGGCGAGCCGGTGCACGGCGCCGATGGGGATGTAGGTGGACTGATTGGGTTCCAGGGTGAAAACATCTTCATCCCTTGTGACCTCGGCAATCCCCTGGACGACCACCCAGTGCTCCGCCCGGTGATGGTGCTTCTGCAGGGAAAGCTTCTGTCCGGGATTGACGGTCAACCGCTTCACCTGGAAGGCTTCGCCGCTGTCGATGGATTCATAACTGCCCCAGGGCCGATAGACACGCTGGTGATGCAGATGTTCATTACGATTACCGGCTTTCAAGGCCTCGACCACCTGCTTGACGTCCTGGGCACAGTCGCGATTGGTCACCAGGACAGCGTCGGTGGTTTCAATAATCACCAGATTTTCCACGCCCAGTGCCGAGACCAGGCGTCGTTGACTGCTGATCATGCAATGACGACTATCAATAACCAGGCCGTCGCCATGGATCACATTACCGTGTTCATCCTTGTCCATGATCTGCCAGAACCCGTCCCAGGAACCGATGTCGGACCACCCCGCATCCATCTTTACCACGGCGGCGCGGATACCCGGGTATTGATCCAGTTTTTCCATAACCGCGTAATCAATGGAGTCGGAAGGACAAGCGGTAAAGGCGTTTTCCTCCAGACGGACAAAATCCAGCTCTTCGTTCCGCCCCTGGTAGGCTTCCCGGCAGGACGCCAGCATGGACGGCGCCAGCTCACCGATGGCGGCCAGCCAGTTCGCCGCGCTGACGATAAAAAGACCGCCGTTCCAGGAATAGTTGCCCTCTGCAAGGAATTGTTCGGCCGTGGATTGATCCGGTTTTTCCGTAAACGCCTCCACCAGGCAGGCCCCGGCATCATCCGAAAGCGGCTCGCCGTGCCGGATATAACCGAAGCCGGTCTCGGGCCGAACCGGCTTGATCCCGAGAGTAACGATATAATTATCCGATGCCAGTAGTACGGCGCGCTCGATTGCCTCATAAAAACCCGGACATTCCTCAATCAAATGATCCGCGGGCATGAGCACCAGCACTGTATTGCTGTCTTCCTGGGCAAGGGCGGCCACGGTCAAGGCCGGCGCTGTATTCCGGCCGACCGGTTCGAGAAAAATCCGGCAGTTCCCGATCCCGGCCTCCTGTGCCTGTTCGGCAACCAGGAAACGGTGTTCCTGATTGCAAATGACCAGGGGTTCCAGAATTTCGGCTCCGTTCAGCCCGTGTTTCTCCTTATCAATACGTCGAAGGGTCTTCTGCAACAGCGATGCTTCATCACCGAAAGACAATAATTGTTTCGGGTAATGCTCGCGTGATAACGGCCACAAACGCGTACCGCCGCCGCCGGCGAGAATGACCGGAACGATTTTGATTGTATCCTTTGGTGTCATAGTTCAATACTTTCCTTTAGCCTCTAAAAAGCGATATTCGGCCCGGGGGCGGGCCTCCTACAAGCTCCGTTTCACACCAGTGCCGAAACCTCGCTTGCGGGAGCGGCCACCCCGGCTTACAGCATGCCGGGGCAGGCTCTGCCGCGAATCATTTCATTCGGCCCGGGGCGGGCCTCCTACAGGCTTCGTTTCACGCCGTCGCCAAACCCTGGTTGTGGGAGCGGCGACCCCGGCTTACGCCTGCCCCGGTACGCTGCAAGCCGGGGGCATGCCGGGGCAGGCTCGGCCGCGAATCATTAATTCTCCTGCAAGGATTCTCTGATCAGATCCCGGAATTCCGGCCCAACCTCTTCATTCGCGAGGGCATAATGCACAATAGCCTCCAGGTAACCCGACTTGTGCCCGCAGTCAAAACGCTTGCCGTGGAACTCCCAGGCATACACATCCTCTTTCTTCAACAACGCCGCGATGGCATCGGTCACCTGGATTTCACCGCCCACACCCGGTTCGGTCTTTTCCAGTAACGGAAATATCTCCGGCGTCAGTATATAACGCCCTACCACGGCGAGATTCGAGGGGGCCTTCTCCGGCGCCGGCTTTTCCACAATCTTGTTGATCCTGTGAAGATCGTTATCCGACTCGGCAATATCGACAATACCATACCGATCCGTGCGTTCACGATCCACGGGCTCCACCGCGATAATACTCGCCTGCTTCTCCTGGTATTTGTCCACCATCTTCTTTAACAGGAATTCGTCTTCCATGAGATCGTCCGGCAGGATCACGGCAAAGGGTTCATTGCCGACAGCGGCGCGGGCACAGAGTATGGCATGCCCCAGACCCAGCGCCTCGGACTGGCGCACATAGGCGCAATGAACGTCGTCCGGAATGAGCGAACGAAGCAGTTCCAGTTCCTTCGATTTGTTTTTCTTTTCCAGTTCCGTTTCCAGTTCATAGGACTTGTCCAGATAATCCTGAATACTGGTTTTCGTGCGGGAAACGACAAAGACAAGTTCCGTGATGCCGGCATTGATCGCCTCATCGACCACGTATTGCAGTATCGGCTTGTCGACAACCGGCAGCAATTCCTTGGGAATGGACTTGGTTGCCGGCAGGATTCTCGTACCGAGACCGGCAACGGGAAAGACCGCTTTTTTTATTATGGAATCCGTCATGGGTTTTGTGGGCTTTATCAAACCTGAGCGTGCAGTATTGTATTCGCCCCGTAGCCATACCGAAAGTGGAAAATCCCTGCAATCGAGGATAAGGCGGCAGTACGGTTATCTCCTCCGTCATACCAGGCGAGCGGTCTCCTCCTCCGTCATACCAGGCGAGCGGATCTCCTCCTCCGTCATACCGGCCGAGCGTTGTGTGCGAGAGCCGGTATCCAGAGGAGCACCTATAAGCAACAAGCTACAGGCTACAAGAATGGATACCGGATAGCGCTGAACAACGCGCTCGTAGCCTGCCCCGGCTCTTTGACCGGGGCAGGCCCCGGCTCTTTGACCGGGGCAGGCTTAAGCCGGGGGCATGATGACTTCTCTTCTCCGTCATACCGGCCGAGCGTTGTGTGCGAGAGCCGGTATCCAGAGGAGCACCTATAAGCAACAGGCTACAGGCTACAAGAATGGATACCGGATAGCGCTGAACAACGCGCTTCCGGCATGACGGGTTGGAGATGCCGGATGCTTGAACAACGGCTCCGGCATGACGGGTTGGAGATGCCGGATGC
>JBBDSH010000011.1:0-12378 GCA_040905045.1 Gammaproteobacteria bacterium
GATATTGTCAGCATTAATTTATGAGACAGGAAGTATCCCGACATTCCTCTGTGGGGCCGTCGGCCGCATAGCCTGTCCTGGACCCCGGCTCGTTGGCCGGGGCAGGCTTGATCCTAATCCGGGGGATGTATTCACAGCGTGTCCCACAGAGGAATGTCGGGATGCTTATAACCAGCTCAAATTATACCAACGGGAAGAGGAGCGTTTCGGCGCGGTCATGATTAAACACCTCTCAACAACGAAAGTCAGTGTCACTGCTCCCGCGCGCCTGCATATGGGCTTTCTCGATCTCCATGGAGGCCTGGGACGGCGCTTCGGCAGTATCGGTTTGTATCTGGAAGAGATCGCCACCCGGCTCAGTATCTCACAGGCCGGAGAGATTAGCGCCACCGGGCCGTCGGCGGAACGCGCCGATGCCTGTGCGCGTGAGTTGCTGTCGCATCTGCAGGTGGACGGCGGCGTTCATATCGATATCCAACAGGCCATCCCGGACCATGCCGGCCTGGGCTCCGGGACGCAGATGGCCATGGCCGTGGGTACGGGGATCAATCGCCTGTTCGAGCTGGATCTCAGTGCCGCGGAACTGGTTGCGTTGCTGGACCGGGGACGGCGTTCCGGTGTCGGCGTCGGCGTCTTCCGGAGCGGTGGATTCATTGTTGACGGCGGTCGCGGCGAAGATACCATAATCCCTCCGGTGATCAGTCATCTGCCGGTGCCGGATACCTGGCGTTTTCTGCTGGTCATGGATATCGCGCGGCAGGGCCTGTCCGGACATGCGGAGGCTTCCGCGTTCGAGGATCTGGCTCCCATGGACGAGAACGTCAGCGGCGCCATCTGCCGCCAGGTGCTGATGCAGGTGCTGCCGGCCCTGCGGGAAGAGGACTGCGATGCCTTCGGGCGCGGCGTAACGGCCATCCAGGCGCTGTGCGGTGACTATTTTGCCGCTGTGCAGGGCGGCCACTACACCAGTCCGGAGGTGGCCGGCGTCATGGCCATGCTGCAAACCGCGGGCGCCACCGGCACCGGCCAGAGTTCCTGGGGCCCTACCGGGTTTGCCGTGTTTGCCAATGAAACCGAGGCCTACCAGGCATTGCGCCGGGCACGCGGTGAACTGACCGGCAATCCCGCCCTGGAACTGAAGGTCTGCCGGGCTCGCAATACGCCGGCGGAGATTGGCGTCGATAATTCCGTGGTCGGCGGCAAGGCCGGCCGGCGCTGAACCACATACATTTATATTTATCAGGCTTGTCTTATGAAAGATCCTTATCTGCTGCATATTTTCAATCCCACCAAGAACGTCAGTCCCTTCGATGTCAACATGGCTTATGAAGCGGAATATGACGGTGTCATCCCGTACACCAACGTGACCCTGGAAGAGGTCCACGCGCTGACCCAGGACACTATCTTCTCGCGCGGTCCCACCGGCGCCAGGAGAACCGGCATATTCATAGGCGGGCGCGAATTCGGCCTGGCCATGGATATGCTCAACCGCGCACGCACGGCCATGGTGCCGCCGTTTCAGGTATCGGTGTTTGCCGATCCCAGCGGCGCCATTACCACCGCCGCGGCCATGGTGGCCTGCACGGAACAGGCATTGAAAGAGCAGGGCACGGAACTGGCCGGCAGGACTGTCCATGTCTTCGGCGGAACCGGCCCCGTGGGTATTTGCGCCGGAGTTCTGGCGGCGGATTGCGGCGCCGATGTGCATCTGCTCAGTCACCGGGGCAAGGAAGTGGCGGCGGCCACGACACGGGAATACAACGCCCGTAATAACGTCGAAATGAAAGCCGTCAGTGCCGGCACCGAGGAAGAAGTGGAAGAGATCCTGTCCGGAGCCGAAATCATTTTCGGTGCGGCCAAGGCCGGGATCCGGGTGGTAAACCGCAAGCAACTGGCGCAGGCGCAACGGCTGCTGGTTGCCGCCGACGTTAATGCTGTGCCGCCGTCCGGCATTGAGGGCATCGATGTCAACGACAAGGCCAAACCTCTGGAGACCGCCTCCGGCAAGGCGGTGGGTATCGGTGCCCTGGCTGTCGGTGATGTGAAATACAAGGTGCATCGCGGTTTGTTCGAAATGATGATGAACGGCGAGGAGCCCTGCTACCTGGATCATCGGGAAGCCTTCAAGAAGGCTCGGGAGATCGTGGGAAACTGACATTGCCCCGATATTGAGAAAGCACTTTGAGTTTTTGGCTCTTCGGCAAAATTTATGGGTATCTGGAACGGTAATGGTGGATCTCGCCAAGATCGCCAAGCACGCAAAGGATTCATGGATTTTTACCTCTTTGCGAACTTTGCGCGCTTTGCGAGATACTTTTGAAAAACCAACTCTGAAAACTGGATTCGATTTCGCCCCCGGCGAATACAAAAAAATCCTGTCCGTCATAGAGTTGGCGATCCCCGGAACAAGTCCGGGGCAGGCATGGCGAGCAGAATAACGCCCACAGATTCTTCTGATGAGCTAAGTTTATTAATAAATAATAAAAACATATATTTATAAAAAGGAGTTAAAGTGAACTCTCCTAGCGTGAACAGCATGAGCGCCCCACTGCTCGGCGCCCTGGCGGATCAGGCCGCGGAGCTGCGCCTGGGTATCGAACGCCTGGACAACGGCACCCGTATTATCGATGCCGGCATCAAATCGCGCGGCGGGCTGGAAGCCGGCCGGCGTATCGCCGAAATCTGTCTGGGTGGCCTGGGCAGTGTGCGGCTGCGGGCCTCCAGCAATTTCGAACACTGGTCCTGGCACCTGGATGTGCATACCTCCAATCCTGTCATTGCCTGCCTGGCCAGCCAGTACGCCGGCTGGAGTTTGTCCCATGGCGAGGGCAAGCAGGCCTTTTTCGCACTCGGATCGGGGCCCGGCCGCGCCGTCGGCAGCCGCGAGGAACTCTTCGATGAACTGGATTACCGGGAATCCGGTGAGCGTACCTGCCTGGTGCTGGAGGTGGACAAGCTGCCGCCCGTGGAACTGTGCGACAAAATCGCCCAGCAATGCGGCATCCCGGCCAACAGCTTGACGCTGATCCTGACGCCCACATCGAGTCTGGCCGGTTGCGTGCAAATCGTGGCCCGGGTACTGGAAACGGCTCTGCACAAGGCCCATGCCCTGAGCTTCCCCCTGGACGCCATTGTCGACGGCGCCGGCAGTGCGCCGTTGTGTCCGCCGTCGCCGGATTTTCTCACGGCCATGAGCCGCACCAACGACGCCATCCTCTTTGCCGGCCAGGTGCATCTGTTCGTGGATTGCGAGGATGATGAGGCGAAGAAATTGAGCGAACAACTGCCCAGCAGCGCCTCGGACGACTACGGCCGGCCGTTCGGCGAGATCTTCAAGGCGGTCAACTACGATTTCTACCAGATCGATCCCATGCTCTTCAGTCCGGCCCATGTCATCGTCAGCTCTCTGCGCAGCGGCAACTCCTTTACAGCCGGGCACATAGACCGGGAATTACTGCACCGCTCGTTTAACGGCAAGGTTGGCTGAGGAGGCGGCAGACCGTGCCCGCACGGTATGACACGCTGCCGATGGCCGCCGTCTACGCCAGCTTCATCGACGAAATTGAGGCCCTGAAACCCGGTAACGTGAGCCGCCATGCCGGCGGTCATGACATGACCTGCGAGGATTTTATCCGCAGCGCGGAGGCGGCCACGCCGATCCTGTGCCGGCGCGATCTGGGGGTGGGGGCACGTATCCTGGCCGCCGTGGAGGCCACGCAGGCGGCTGTCGGCTGCAATACCAACCTGGGAATGCTGCTGCTGTTCGCCCCCCTGATCCGTGCCTGGGAGGTGGCGGAGACCGGGGAATCCCTGCAAAGCGCCGTCCGGCGCGTCCTGGCCGGCCTGGATCGGGAGGATGCCGAGGCGGTGTTTGCGGCCATTCGGGCGGCCCGGCCCGGGGGACTTGGACAAGTGCCTGAACATGACGTAAATTCGGCCGTTCAGGTGGATTTACTGACGGCCATGGCGACGGCCGGCGAGCGTGACCTCATCGCATTGCAATATTGCAGTGATTTCGAAGAAATCTTCTCTATTGGATTGATTTCTTTAAAGAAATATAAAAATTTTTGGAAACATCTGGAATGGGCAACCGTTGGATGCTATCTTACTTTCATGAGCCGGTTCCCCGACAGCCATGTCGGCAGGAAACACGGCATGGCGGTAGCGGAGGACATACAACAAAGAAGCAATATCCTCCTGCAATATTTTGATAATAACAATGATCCGGAAGCATTGAGAGACAAGCTTCTGGAGTACGACAGGGAACTGAAGAACGCGAATATCAACCCGGGAACCAGCGCGGATTTAACGGCGGCCAGCCTGCTGCTTTATCACCTCGGCGTCCGGTGAATTCAAACCAGTGAAGAATAATCATGTTGGGCTGGCGGTAGATGCGCACCAATCCGGGCCAGAATTAAAGGAGAATACAAGTCCTATGAGCCTTTTCACTAAAATCTGCAATATCTTCAAGAGGAGGAGCGTTAGTATGGCAACAATAAATAAAGTAATGGTGGGCGAGGCCCTGGTCGGCGATGGTAACGAAGTTGCGCATATCGACCTGATTATCGGTCCGCGTAACAGTGCGGCGGAAAATGCCTTCTGTACTGCTCTCACCAATAATAAAGACGGTTTCAGTAACCTGTTGGCCGTAGTAGCGCCGAACCTGGCCTGCAAGCCGAATACCATCCTGTTCAACAAGGTCACTATCAAGGGCTCCAAGCAGGCAGTGCAGATGTTCGGACCGGCCCAGCGCGGCGTTGCCATGGCCGTGATGGATTGTGTTGAAGACGGCACCATCCCTGCCAACGAAGCCGATGATATTTTTGTTTGCGTGGGTGTGTTCATCCACTGGCTGGCGGAAGACGACAACAAGATCCAGGACTACAACTACGAGGCCACCAAGCTCTCCATCAAGCGCGCTGTCGCCGGTGAGCCGAAAGCTTCCGAAGTCCTGAGCAAGCGCGGTTCCGCCGAGCACCCCTTCGCGGCACATTCATAATAATAATAGATTACCCCCCAGGGACGGATTGGATGATACTCACAACACACCCCGGCTTTGCCGGGGTTTTTTTTGAGTAAATTTTAAAAAATATACAGCCACAGAGAATAGGAGGTGTATCACTGTATCGCCATCTTTCACTCTGTGTGCTCTCTGTGTCTCATGTCAACATTACGGCCTATCTCAGCGTCGTATGATGATCTCGCAGAGTTCGCGAAGAACGCAGGGATAATGAATTGTGACTTCACTGCGGTCCCTGCGGACTCAGCGAGAGTTACAGCGGAAACTGGCCTCGATAATTTGCCGTGTCATGGTGCCGTTGTGCAGGGCCGAGGCGAGGAGGGCGCCGGTTGCGCCGGCGTCGATCAGCCGGGTCAGATCCTTTTCATCCCGCAGGCCGCCGGCGGCGTACAGTGATTTTTTCGGCGCCCGCTCACGAATCGATCGCAGGAGTTCCATGTCCGGACCTTCTCCGCTTCCAACCCGGTGCAGGGCCATGACGATACAGCATTGCGGCCAGTCTTCTTTTTGCTTCAGGATATTCTTGTCGCCGATAAGACCGTCGGCATTGAAATCCAGCGATAATACCGCCTGTGGCTGTTGCCTGATTACGGCAGTGAGTGCTTGTCGGGAGAGGCCGGTTTCCGTACCGATAACGGGGACATTTCGCGGCCGGTTGCAGGATGCAGCGTCGCTGCCGCGATCGATCCAGAACGTCACATCGGGAAATCGTTCCGATAACATTCCGATAACGTCATCATTGCTGCCTTTCTCTTCAATGGCGTCGAGATCGGCGATATAGATTTCCGGGAACGGATACAATTCAAGAAAGGCGGCAATGATCGCTTCCGGCCCGGAGCCGCTGCATAAACGCGACCGTATCGGGCGATAGTCGTCGCGGCGCCCGCGGCAGGCGTGGACAACCGTACCCTTTAGAATATCGATGACCGGGATGATTTGCATGATGGTTCTGCTGTTCTTGTGCTGCCGATAGTTTAAAGTAAGCGGCTATCCTAATCGAAAAATCAACATGCGTTTATTTGTTTCCGAATTTCTTAGCGGCGGCGGGTTGTGTGGCGAGAACCTGCCGCCGGATCTGTTGCGCGATGCCGATTGCATGTCCAATGCACTGATGGATGATCTGCGCCGTATTGACGGCCTGGAACTGATCACGACGCGGGATGTGCGGCTTGGATCGATACCGGAAAGTGTCGCGGTCATCAGGACGGCGGACGATCCCTGGGTTATCTGGGCCGAATGCCTGCGTTCCTGTGACGCCGCCTGGATCACGGCACCGGAATCCGGCGGCATTCTGCTGGCGCTGCGGCATCTGGCCGACGTCTGTGGATGCCGTTTTATCGGCAGTGACGCCGAAGCCATACGCATTACCACATCCAAGACCGCCACGATGCAATATTTCTCCCGCGCCGGGATCGCCGGCATAGAGACAGCCGCCGTCAGCGGCTCTCCGCCTCACGGCGAGCATGGCTGGATCGTTAAACGGGATGACGGTGCGGGCTGCGAAAACACCTGGTATTTTTCCGATCAGGCAGACATTATCGACTGGCGTTCCGCTTGTGCCGATGCGGAACTTTACATCGTCCAGCCACGGATAAACGGCCGCCATGCCAGTCTGTCGGTATTGTATTCCGACAACGGCTGCCGGGTGCTTGCCTGCAATGAACAGGATATCCGTTTTGAAAACGGCCGCGTCCATGCCAAAGAACCGTATGTGGACAAACTGCATGAGCGGATCGCCGACCTGGTTTCTTTCGCGGAGAGCATCGGCCGTGCAATGCCGGGACTGCGGGGTTTCGTCGGCATTGACTTCATGTACACAGACACGGGGCCGGTACTGGTGGAAATCAACCCGCGCCTGACCACATCCTACGCCGGCCTGCATGCAATTCTGGACTACAACCCGGCTGAACGCATTCTCCAAAGCTTTGGGTATCTGACGGAATCCACGGATCCCGTTACTCTTTAATATTGCCACAGACGCCTACATGGATGTAGGTGGTAGAAAACGTCGGGAACAAGTTTTCGAGAACACAGAGGATCACAGAGAGGAAAGAACATGACATATCAGGAGCCATCATGGCAGATTGATCGGCATGAAGATTTCCCATGCTGTTATTTACAATTATTCATTTCCTCTGTGTTTCTCTGTGTTCCCGGATCAAGTCCGGGACAGGCTCTCTGTGGCTAATACAATAACAGGCTGGGATATCGGCGGGGCGCATCTGAAGGTGGCCTGTATTGATGCGGCGGGGCGGCTGCTGTATGTGGAGCAGTTCGCAACACCCCTGTGGCGGGGCGACGACGAGCTGGACAGGATACTGTCCGGAGTGCGGGAATTACTGGGAGGCGGGGCATCGCGTCACGTTGTCACCATGACCGCGGAACTGGCCGATTGCTTCCGCGATCGCCGCGACGGCGTGAACCGAATCCTGGCGTATTTCAGCCGTCATTTTCCCGCCGAGGACATCCGCGTCTATGCCGGCGAGGCGGGCCTGGTCGGCGTGGAGCAGGCGGATGAACTGTTCGAACACATTGCCTCCGCCAACTGGCTGGCCACGGCCGAATACCTGGCCGGGTTTTACCGGGACGGCCTGCTGCTGGATATCGGCAGCACGACGACTGATATAATCCCGTTTGCCGCGGGCCGGCCGGTGCACACCGGCAAGACGGATCACCGTCGGCTGCAGACCGGCGAACTGGTCTATACCGGCATTGTCCGTACTCCGGTAATGGCGATAGTCGGAAAGGTCCCGTTTCGCGGCGTGTGGCAGGGCGTCGCCGCGGAGCACTTCGCCGTCATGGCGGATGTGTACCGGATCACGGGCCGGCTGCAGGAACAGCATGACCTGCAGGAGACGGCGGACGGCGCCGGCAAGAGCGTGGCGGACAGCATCCGGCGTCTGGCGCGCATGCTGGGCCTGGACGCGGACGATACCATCCCCCGCGAGGAATGGACGGCGCTGGCGCAATACATTGCCGAACAACAGCGAATGATGATCAGCGAAGCCATTGAGCAAATCACAGCAGGGTTTGATAAACCGTTACCGGTTTTTATCGGCGCCGGTTGCGGCCGGTTTCTGTTGCCGGTTCTGGCGCAGGATGCCGATTGCCGGGTTGAGGATTTCGCCGCTCACCTGGAAACAGGTCCGTCACTGCATGACAAGGCGGGCGATAATGCCACTGCCGTGTCCGTAGCCCGGCTGGCGTTCATGGAGCAGTCATGAAGAGCACCCATCTGAAGCTGTTTGAAATCAATGAAGCGAAAAATGTTGGCGGTTAATTACAATTCGCGGCCGCATCCGCAGGGCATAAAGGTGGCCGCTCCCACATCCGGAGCTTTGTTCCGGTGGAAGAACGGAGGTTGTGGGAGGCCCGACCACGGGCCGAATACCAGTCAAGGTGTCTGTTACAAATTGGATAGACACTCCATAATTTCCTGATGTGGGTCATTAAACTCGGCGGCAGCCTGCAGGACTCGGAATGCCTGCAACCCTGGCTCGATGCCATTGCCGAACACGGCCGGGGCAGGGCGGTGGTCGTCCCCGGCGGCGGCCGCTTCGCCGACGCGATCCGCGAGGCCCAGCGGCGCTTCGGCTTCGACGACTCTGAAGCTCACCGCGGCGCCGTCCGGGCCATGGAGAAATTCGCGGCCCTGTTGTGTGATTGTCAGCCGCAACTGATTCCTGTTCGGGACAGTGAGGCAATCCGGGGCGTTCTGAAGGACGGCGGCGTCCCTGTGTGGTTGCCGGCCGCAATGGTCCTCGATAATCCCGACATCCCGGAAAGCTGGGATGTGACCTCGGATTCCATCGCCCTGTGGCTGGCCCAGCAGCTGCAGGCGCAAGGACTGTTGCTGGTGAAATCCGTTGTCGTCGATGAGATGAAGCCCCTGGATGAACTGGCGGCGGCCGGTGTTATCGACGCCTTCTTCCCGGAACTGTTCCAGCGGCAACCCGTGAACCTGGCCTGGTTTGTCGCGGAAAATGACAAAATGCTGGTGCAATTGCTGGATTATGGCGTCCCGCAGGTTCGTGTTGAGGAAAAGTCACTGGCGGTTCATCCGGTTGATACAAATTAAGAGTATTTTTATTTCGTCATGCTGGTGAAGACCAGCATCCAGTAGAATAAAGTGCGCCGGGGGCGCTCTTTAATTGACTGGATCCCGGCCTCCGCCGGGATGACCATGGCTTTGGCCTTGAACCGGGACAGGAATGGCGTTACAAATAAAAACAGACCACCCTGGAGAAGGGTGGCCTGTATGGTGTAAGAAGGCCCGGCACCCGGAAGAGGCGTGAGGTGCCGGGCAATAGCCAAGATCCATCTTGGCTCCCCGCTAGGCGGTCACGATAATCAGGAAATCAGTCCCAGGTCAGTGCACCTCCGGTCTGGTATTCGGTCACGCGCGTTTCAAAGAAGTTCTTCTCTTTCTTGAGGTCCATGACCTCGCTCATCCAGGGAAACGGGTTACTGGCGCCCGGGAACTGCTCGGGCAGGCCGATCTGCGCGCAGCGCCGGTTGGCGATGAACTGCAGGTAGTCCTCGAACATGTTGGCGTTCAGGCCCAGCACGCCGCGCGGCATGGTATCGATGGCGTACTTGGTCTCAAGGTCCACGGAGTCGCGGATGATCTCGATGATCTCGGCCTGGAATTCCGGCGTCCACAGATGCGGGTTCTCGATCTTGATCTGGTTGATGACGTCAATGCCGAAGTTCATGTGCATGGATTCGTCGCGCAGGATGTACTGGAACTGCTCGGCGCAGCCGGTCATCTTGTTGCGCCGGCCCATGGACAGCACCTGGACGAAACCGACGTAAAAGAAGATGCCCTCGAACACCACATAGAAGGCGATAAGATCCCGCAGCAGGCGCTGGTCGTCCTCCGGCGTGCCGGTATGGAAATTGGGATCGCCCAGGCTCTGGGTGAAACGCATGGCCCAGGAGGCCTTGTCGTGAATGGACGGCACCTCGCGGTACATATTGAAGACTTCCGCCTCGTCCAGACCCAGGGACTCCACGCAGTACTGGTAGGCATGGGTATGCAAGGCTTCCTCGAAGGCCTGGCGCAGCAGATACTGGCGGCATTCGGGATTGGTGATATGCCGGTACACGGCCAGCACCAGGTTATTGGCCACCAGGGAATCGGCGGAGGAGAAGAAACCCAGGTTGCGCTTGATGATGGTGCGCTCGTCCTCGGTCAGGCCGTTGGGATCCTTCCACAGGGCGATGTCCGCGTTCATGTTGATCTCCTGCGGCATCCAGTGGTTGGCGCAGCCGTCCAGGTATTTCTGCCAGGCCCACTTGTACTTGAACGGCACCAGCTGATTCAGATCGGCGCGGCAGTTGATCATCTGCTTGTCGTCGACACTGATGCGGCCGGCACCGAATTCCACTTCTTCCAGGCCGGTGGCGCCGTGCTGACCGTCGTCCACCTCATCGGCAGAAGGCGGCACGGCGGCGGGCGAGGGTACGTCCTGTACCTCCAGAGTATATTCATCGGCGTGCCGCGGCACGGTAATGTCGTCGTCTTCATCGCCGCCGAATCCCCGCAGGGACTCATTGACCACGGTTTGCGGTGTTTTCGGTTCTTCCTGCCAGTTCTGCCTCGGCTGAACGTTGGCTATCGGATCGTCCCAGTTAAATGCCATAACTTTTACCCCTCATTAAAATTTATTGTTCATTCGGCCCGAGGTCGGGCCTCCTACAAGCTTCGTTTCTCCAGGCGGGCAAACCCCGGCTTGTGGGAGCGGCGATCCCGGCCTACAACATGCCGGGACAGGCTCTGCCGCGATTCATTAATCGGCGCGGGGCCTGTGCCGGACCCCGATCCGGTAGCGCGTCTCCTGCATTTGTTCATTGACAAGCTTCGCAATCCGGATCATCAATCGCACACGCCTTCGGTTCGGTCACATCTTCCGAATCGTAGTTGCGGTCCACCGCGGCGAGGCGGTTTTCGCGGCCGCCGGAGAGCGTGCTCTTTTCCACATGCGTGGCGCCCATGCTGCGCAGGTAATAGGTGGTCTTGAGGCCGCGCACCCAGGCCAGTTTGTAGAGGTTGTCCAGTTTCTTGCCGTTGGGCTCGGACATGTACAGGTTCAGGGACTGGGCCTGATCCAGCCACTTCTGCCGGCGCGATCCGGCTTCCACCAGCCAGCGCGGATCCATCTCGAAGGCGGAGGCGTACAGTGCCTTGAGATCGCCGGGTATGCGGCTGATGGTTTGTACACTGCCGTCGTAGTACTTGAGATCGTTGACCATGACGTCGTCCCACAAACCGCGTTCCTTCAGATCCCGAACCAGATACGGATTCACCACGGTGAACTCGCCGGACAGGTTCGATTTTACGAACAGGTTCTGGTACGTGGGCTCGATGGACTGGCTGACACCGCAGATGTTGGAGATGGTTGCCGTCGGCGCAATGGCCATGCAGTTGGAATTGCGCATGCCGATCTTTTTAATGCGTTCGCGCAGGGTTTCCCAATCCAGGGTTTGATCAAAGTTCACATCCAGGAAACCGCTGCGCCCTTCTTCCAGAAGGCGCAGGGAGTCGATGGGCAGGATGCCCCGGCTCCACAAGGAACCCTCGAAACTGGAATAGGCGCCGCGTTCCCCGGCCAGGCCGGAGGAGGCCTCGATGGCGTAATAGCTGACCGCCTCCATGCTGCGGTCGGCGAACTCCACCGCCTCTTCCGAGGCGTACGGCGTACGCAGCTTGTAGAGAGCGTCCTGGAAACCCATGATCCCCAGGCCCACGGGCCGGTGGCGCAGGTTGGAACGGCGCGCCTGCGGCACGCTGTAGTAGTTGTAATCGATAACGTTGTCCAGCATGCGCATGGCCGTGGTAATGGTCTTTTGCAGCTTGGCATGATCCAGGCCGTTCTCGTCGACGTGCTGGGCCAGGTTCACCGACCCCAGGTTGCACACCGCGATCTCCTCGTCGGAGGTGTTCAGGGTGATCTCCGTGCACAGGTTGGAGGAATGCACCACGCCGGTATGCTGCTGCGGCGAACGCAGGTTGCAGGGATCCTTGAAGGTGATCCACGGATGCCCGGTTTCATAGAGCATGGACAGCATCTTGCGCCACAGGTCGGCGGCCTTCATGGTCTTGAAGGTCTTGATTTTGCCCTGCCGCGCCATGTCCTCGTATTCGCAGTAACGCTTCTCGAATTCGGCCCCGGTCAGGTCGTGCAGGTCCGGTGTTTCATTGGGCGAGAACAGGGTCCAGTCGGCGTTTTCGCTGACGCGCTTCATGAACAGGTCCGGCACCCAGTTGGCGGTGTTCATGTCGTGGGTGCGGCGGCGGTCATCGCCGGTGTTCTTGCGCAGCTCGATGAATTCCTCCACGTCCAGGTGCCAGGTCT
>JBBDSH010000012.1:0-652 GCA_040905045.1 Gammaproteobacteria bacterium
CGGAGAATGTCATTATGAGTGAATTTCAGCCGGAACCCGTTCGGGATCGCGGCACCCGTTTCTGGCATGTCTGTATCCTGGTTCGCGATATGGACAGGATGCATGACTTCTATACCAATGTTCTCGGTTTTACCCAGAGCACGGATCTGCACCTGGCCGATCCCGAAACGGTCAGCATGCGGGCACAAATGATGGCACTGCCCGGCTTCGACGGACTCACGGGGATCGAGGGCACCAATGTCAAGGTACGGCATTATTCCCTGCCCGATGCAGAGAACCATCTGGAAGTGTTGTACTTTCCGGACCGTCCGGCGGAGCAGGTGGAACGGCATCTCGACCGGCCGCTGGGCTGGAATCACATGGGACTGGAAGTCACGGATCTGGATGCGGTCATCGATCGAATCGAACAGCATAGTGAAGCCACGCTCATGGGCAAGCCGTCGGTCCTGCTCGGCGGCCATCGCTATCTCCTGATCAAGGATCCCGAAGGCAATGTGGTTGAACTGTATCAGCCGGCCGCGGCATGAATCCCTCTCTTACTAACCTGATTGTCAGTAACCCGACATCGTTCTATGGAACACGCTGTGAATACATCCCCCGGATCAAAGTCCGGGGCAGGCTTGTACGCTCGACGGCCGCATCCCTGCGGCCG
>JBBDSH010000012.1:662-6829 GCA_040905045.1 Gammaproteobacteria bacterium
GTCGAGCGTACAGGGATGTATTTACAGCGTGTTCCATAGAACGATGTCGGGTTGCTTGAATAGTAAGATTAAGAAACAACCACCCCGAGGCAAATCGATGCGTAGAAGTACGGTCATTGCGGGCATTCTGCTCAATATTTTGTTGACAACGGGCCACTCAGGCGGGATTGTGCCGTTGGCAATCGCCGCCGATGACGGTCCCGATTATGACAGCATGCGCGGTCGCGAGGCATCCGGCGAGGCGCATCCCGGAGCGGCGATTTACCGGGAACACTGCGCGGAATGCCACAGCAGCAACGTGCCGCGGGCGCCGGACAAGTCGTTTCTGGAAATGATGCCCGGCGACATGATCCTGCAGTCCCTGACCGACGGCATCATGCAGCCCATGTCCGCGGGACTGACCTCCGAGGAACGCAGCCAGGTGGCGGAATACCTGGGCGGCAGCCTGGATGGTCGTTCCCATCCGCCGCTGGCCTGCAAGGAGGGTGAATCCGGCTTTGATTATAACGATCCACCGTTTGCCTCCGGTTGGGGTGTGGACCCGGAAAATACCCGTTTTATTCCCGCCTCCGTGGCGCGGCTGCCGGCAGAGGCTATCCCGCAACTCGAATTGAAATGGGCGTTCGCTTATCCCGGCGTCAACCGGGCACGATCACAGCCCGCCTTCGCCGGGGGTGCCGTTTACGTGGGCAGTCCCGACGGCACGGTATACGCCCTGGATGCGGATACCGGCTGCATGCGCTGGTCGTTTCGCGCCTCCGCGGAAGTGCGCACGGGTATCACCATTACGCCCTGGCGCGCCGGCACGAAACCGGATCAGCCCATTATGGGTTATTTCGCCGATATCCTGGCCCGGGTCTATGCTGTGAATCTCGTCACCGGTGAACGGGTCTGGCAAGTCAAGGTCGATGAACATCCCACCGCCACCACCACCGCCCAGCCGGTACTCTACAACGGCATGATCTACCAGAGCGTGTCTTCCCTGGAAGAAGCCGCGGCGGCGGATCCCGATTACGAATGCTGCACCTTCCGCGGATCCGTCGTGGCCATGAACGCCGCCACTGGAGAGCGTGAATGGAAAAGCTACATGCTGGAAAACAAACCGCAATTGCTGAAAGAACACGAAGGGGGGCGCAAGAGTTATGGACCCGCCGGCGCGGCGGTCTGGAACAGTCCCACCGTCGATACGAAGCGGGGGCTTCTCTACGTCGGGACCAGCAATGACTATACCTCACCGGCACAGCCGACCAGTGATGCCATCGTCGCCCTGGATGTGGAAAGCGGCGACATCGCCTGGGTTCGACAGACGGCGGAAGACGACGCCTGGAACGTGGCCTGTTTCGAGTTCATCGAGGACCGCATCAATTGCCCGGAAGAAGATGGCCCCGATGTGGATTACGCCTCGCCGCCGATGCTGGTCAAGGACGGCAGAAGGGACATTCTGGTGGCCGGCCAGAAATCCGGCGATGTCTGGGGTATCGATCCGGATGGCGGCGAACTGCTCTGGCATACCAGGGTGGGCCGTGGCGGCAATCAGGGCGGCATTAATTTCGGCCTGGCCGCCGGCGGCACGCGGGTCTTTGTACCGGTGGCGGATTTCGATGACGGCATGCTGCCCATTGAGGACGCCCGTCCCGGCATGTATGCCCTGGATGCGTTTACCGGTGAATACCTCTGGAAGAAGCCGGCCGACAATGTTTGCGAGGGACGCGGTGAGCACTGCGACCCGGGTATTTCCCAGGCTGTCACGGCCGTTCCCGGCGCCGTGATTGCCGGTCATCTGGACGGCCGCCTGCGTGCCTACGCCGCGGAGACCGGCAACATACTCTGGGAGTTCGACACCTGGCGGGATTTTGACACGCTGTCCGGGGAAACTGCACGCGGTGGTTCCTTCAGCGGCGCCAGCGGTCCCATGGTGGTGAACGGCCGGCTCTACGCCAACTCCGGTTACGGTATTTACTTCCACATGCCCGGCAATGTCCTGCTGGTATTCGGGACGCCGGACAAATGAGTGTTCAAGCATGACTTCCGCTTCAGCCGGTATTGAGCCTTTCCGGATTCACGTTGATGACGGGGTTCTGGACGATCTGAAAGAGCGCCTGAAGCGCACCCGGTTTCCCATGGATGTGGACAACGACGACTGGAAGTACGGCGCCAATGTCGCCTACATGGATGAACTGGTGCGTTACTGGATTGACGAATACGACTGGCGTTCCGTGGAACAGGCCATGAACGGCTTTCATCATTACCGGACCGAGATCGACGATTGTCCCATCCATTTCATTCATGAAAAGGGCAAGGGACCCAGTCCGGTGCCCTTGATCCTGACCCACGGCTGGCCGTGGTCGTTCTGGGACTTCCGGGATGTCATCGGACCCTTGACGGATCCGGCGGCGCACGGCGGCGATCCGGCTGACGCTTTTGATGTGATTGTGCCCTCATTGCCGGGATTCGGTTTTTCGACGCCGCTGAAGCGTACCGGGATCAATTACTGGCGCACCGCGGATCTCTGGGTCAGGCTCATGTGTGACGTGCTGGGTTACGAGCGTTTCGCTGCCCAGGGCGGTGACTGGGGGTCCATCATCACGGCCCAGCTGGGGCACAAGCACGCGGATCGAATGCTCGGCATACACTTGAGCCTGTGTTTTCCCATGGACTTTTTCGATAACGGCGTGCCGGGCGAAGACGCCTATGCCGAAAATGAAAAACACCTGTATCACCATACGCAGGAACGCATGGTCCATACAAGAAGTCACGTCGTGGTGCAGAGCACGGATCCGCAAACCCTGGCCGTGGCCATGCACGATTCACCCGCGGGACTCTTGGCCTGGCTGACCGAGCGGCGCCGCAACTGGAGCGACTGCGACGGCGATGTGGAAACGGTCTACAGCAAGGATGATCTCATCACCCTGGCCATGATGTACTGGGTCACGGAATCCTTCGTCACATCCGTGCGTTACTACTGGGAGTCCGCCCATGACAGCTGGAAGCCATCTCACAGTCGTACGCCGGTGGTGGAGGCGCCCACTGCGATTGCCCTGTTTCCACAGGAACTGTGCCTGATGCCGAAGCGGTTCATGGAGACGTACTACGACCTGCGGCAATTGACCTCCATGCCGCGCGGCGGGCATTTCGCGCCCTCCGAGCAGCCGGAACTGCTGGTGGAGGACGTGCGCAAGTTCTTTCGAACACTGCGGGAGGAAAGCTGACATGATCAAGGCGCTGGCCGGAAGCGGCCCCGTGCAGATTGCCTATCACGTTCCCGATCCGGAAGCGGCCGCCGAACAGTACGCCGCCGCCTTTGGCTGGGGACCGTTTTTCGTCATGCGTAACATCCCCCTGGAGTTCGCCCGTTATCGCGGGAAAGACACCGTATTCGATCATACCTCCGCCTACGGCCAGGCCGGCGGGCTTATGATCGAATTCATCACCCAGCACGGCGATGACGCCTCCGCCCTGCGGGATATGTACGCAAAACAGGAAACCGGCATACACCACGTCGCCTGTTTCGTGCCGGATCTGGCAAAGGCGGTGGAGGAATTTCGCGGCACCGGTTACGAACTGCCGCTGGAAGCCCGCACCACCACCGGCGTGGACTTTGTCATGGTGGACACGGTCGCCACGCTGGGCCACATGCTGGAACTGTATGAGCAGCGCGATGATCTGGAGAAATTCTACAGTTACGTACGTTACAAGTCGCAGAACTGGGACGGCAGTAATCCCGTGCGGCTGATGCAAACCTGAACAGAACAATAGACAGGAGGGTACTAATATGAGCAGGCTCGAAGGCAAGGTCGCGGTGATACTCGGCGCCGCCAGCAAAGACAACATGGGTCAGGTCATGGCGCGACGATTCACCCGTGAAGGCGCAAAGGTGGTTGTTGCCGGCCGTCGAGAGGAGGAACTGAAAAAGCTCGCGGAAGAGGTGGACGGGACCTACGCATTGTGTGATATCACCAAAAAGGCCGAAGTGGAAGCTCTTGCACAGAAGGCCGTGGATACTTACGGCCGGGTCGATGTAGCGGTGAATTGCACCGGCTGGGGTTTGCTGGAGAAACTCCTCAAGACCACGGAGGAGCAGCTGGATCAACTCTATGCCCTGCACATCAAGGGCAGTTTCTTTTTCCTGCAGGCCTTTACCGAAACCATGACGGAAAGCGGCGGCGGCTCCATCATTCTGATCTCTTCCGCCTCCACGTATTGCACGATATTCCATCATGGAGCCTACATCGGCACCAAGGCGGGCGCCGACGCCATGATGCGCTGTTTCGCCAATGAGTTCGGCCGCAAGGGCATCAAGGTCAATTCCATCGCACCGGGTCTGACGCCGACGCCGATGACGGAGAAAGAAGTCAACATGCCCGGCCTCAATGAAACGTTCCTGAACGAATATCCGCTGGGCCGCATCGGCACCACGGAAGATATTTCCAATGCGGCATTATGGCTGGCCACCGACGAGAGCTTCGTCACCGGCCAGGTGATACAGGCCAACGGCGGTCTTACCCTGCGCCGCAACCCGCTGCCCTGGGAGATCAATGCCGCCATGAAGGCCGCCGCCGAAAAATCCTGAGTCTTGCAACCGCGATCCCTCGTGCAATATGCGGGCTAGCTCGAATTCGGCATCCCCGCCGCGTACGATCCGCTTGCATGCCCACGAATTGAACATGGATTCGGGACAGCTATCGTAGGGTGGGTTGAGCGTTGTTTGCGAAACCCACCATGCTGAGGCTTCCTGAACGTCATCACCATCTGGCCTGGAACGTATGATAGCAATCCGAGAATATTCTTTCCGTCGAGAACGAGGCTGGCTGTTTATACTGTCCATCCTCTTTGGTCTGACAGTTTCCGCGCACCAGAATCATCCTCTCGGCGTGACGGAACTGGACTGGCGGCCGGACCCCGCCATCGCCCGCAGCCTCAGCATCAACTATGATGCCCATGCGGGACAATTCCTGATCGCCCGGCAACCGCCCGGCCGGGTCGAGATGGTGGACGGCCGTCGCTGCTTGGCCGGCTCCATCCTTGCATTCGACGTGAACGACGATGTGATCTTTGACGATGACGCCCGGGTGACGCTGGAGTTGTTGTTTGATCGTTCCCGCAGCGATGGATTTATCCTCAGCTATGATCACGCCGTTGCCCCGACATCAAAACGCATCGAATTCACCGGTAACGAAGACGGCCGATGGCTCCGGCACACGGTGACATTGGAACGCGCCCGTTTCGCCAACCGCAAATACGCCGGTACGGATCTGGCTATAGCCGCACCGGGGACCACTTACCCGATCAGCGCGGAGGACAGTCCCGAACTGGTTTTGTGTGATCTCCGCCTGAAGGTTGACGCACGATCTCCAAAGCGCCCAAAAGGTGAACTGCAACTGCGTGTGCTGGACGCCGGCGGCCGGCCGGCCACGGTGCGGGCCGGGCTGTATGACGGGGAAGGGATATCGCCCCTGCCGGGTGGGACAGCGCTACCGGTGCGGCGCTACGCGGAATCGGTACGGCATCTGCCCGTATTGCCGTCCAATTCCTTCTGGCCCGGCAGTGGACCCTACGTCTTTTACATTGACGGTGAGTATCGGGCTGATTTGCCGGAGGGGGATTACAGCCTTGTCATCAGCCGCGGCCCGGAATTCCGTATCCTGACAAGACCCGTCAGCATTACCGCCGGGGAGCGGAGTGAGGTGACGGTACAACTTCAGCGATGGCGGGATATGCCTGCATCGGACTGGTATTCCGGTGATGTTCATATTCATATGGCGCGGCCCGACAGAAGCGTCAATCCCGGCATCCTGGCTTTTACCCGTGCCGAGGATATTCATGTCGGAAACCTGCTGCAGATGGGTAACATGGCCAATGTATATTATCGCCAGTATGCCTTCGGTACGGCGGGTCAGTACACTGATCGGGATCACGCTCTGGTTTCAGGCCAGGAATCACCCCGGACGCCGCATCTGGGTCATACCATCGGCCTTAACGGACGGGCGTTTCATTACGATGCTGACCACTATTATCTGTATGATCGAACCGCGCGGCGTGTCCGCACCGACGGCGGTTTGTTCGGTTTCGCACATATTGCGCTGGCGGATGTCTTCGAACTGGACCGCGGTCTTGTTCTTGGTATCCCGCTGGGTTACGTGGATTTCCTCGAAGTACTGCAGATGGGT
>JBBDSH010000012.1:6929-9481 GCA_040905045.1 Gammaproteobacteria bacterium
TGCAGCCGCGACAAGCCCTGTGGTTTGCCGTGCGCGTCTACGGTGAACAGGGAAGTGTCGCTCACAGTGCACCGGTTTACGTGCAGGTGGGAGATGATAAACGTTTCTGGAAGCGGGATGCGGTCGGAACAATCGCGGCAAGCTACCTGACTGCGCTCGATGATTTGCGTGATTCCATGCCGGATCCGGGCGCGGATTTCGAGATGTTTGATACGGCGGGACGGCTGGTTTCACAATGGCTCAATGACCGACCCGTACTGCTGCGGCAAATCGACGCCGCGAAGCGTGAGTACCAGCGTCTTGTGGCGGAGGCTGAACAGCCGGATTCCTGAGAAGGAAGGCGAAACCTTGTTGTATGTGCGCTCTCTGGCCGGATAAGCTGCGTAGAATCCTGCTTCAATCAATAATGTGAGTGAGTGTCGGCGTCGTTGGGGAACCCCTTCGGAAACACGCTGTAAATCCATCCCTGGACGCTCAGAGGCCGCATCCATGCGGCCTATGGTTTCCGAAGGGGTTCCCCACGACGCCGGTTTTCTGTAGCAGAATTCGGCACAGCTATCCAGTCGGCTCCGGTATTTCAATTCTGCGGTAACAGGGAACGCAGCGACGCCTCGAGAAAGTCCAGTAATGCCTCCCTGTCGAAGTTCTGGGAATGGGTCAGATCGCAGATGAGCATGCCCTCCATCAGTTTCTGGGACAGATCCATGGCCAGTTCCAGGGCCTGCGGATCCTGTTTCCATTCCGGGAACAGTTCCATGGTGGTTTCATAAAGCGCATTATCAAACGCTTCCTGGGCCGGGCGCAGCACGGCGGCCAGTTCAGTGTCGCTGCGGGCGGCGACGGAGAGTTCGAAAAAGGCGACAAACAGGGGATGCATAACGTGGTTCCTGTAGGATTCCGCCGCCATGCGCACGCGGTTGCCGCCCTCCGGCAGATTCTCCACCGCCTTGCGGAATGCCTTGAGCCGTTTCTGGTGCAGGTATTCCACCGAGGCACGGATGATGTCCATGTGAGAGGAAAAATGGTGCAATGTAGCGCCGCGGGACAGCCCGGCCTTTTCCGCGATCCGGGTTGTCGTGGTATTGGCATAGCCGTATTCGACGATGCACTGAACCGTCGACTTGAAGATCAATTCGCGGGTGGTGGAGCTCTTGTGGGACTGCCAGCCGTGATCCCCCGGCTTTTTCGGCACCCTGGCGGGTTTTGTTTTCTGTTTTGCGGTGTTGCCGTTGGTCATCAAAAAGTATCCGATTGCCGGATTGCGGATCCGGTATATTCAGGCCTGGGCGTCATGGTGTTTTATGCTTTGCTGTCCGAAGCTTCGTTGTAGAAATTAAGTTCAAGTTTGATCCCTGCCGGATCGTATAGAAATATCTGTGTCAGCCTGGCTGCCGGTATCCGGTTTGTTGTGTAATCAATTCCGTAATGATCAAGCCGCTTGCTTATTAATGAATAGTCTTTACAGGAAAAGGCGATGTGATCCAGGAACGAAGGTTGTAAAGGCTTGCAGTGACTGTCGCTTTCAGCAAGATGTACAACCGGACGGGAATCGGCGTAGAGCCAGTATCCCCGCACTGATGTATCGGGTCGGGGGCCTTCCGACAGGCCGATAATGTCGACATAAAATTCCCGGACCTTCTCCAGGAACGGCATCGGGCCGCGGATGTTGAAGTGTTCCAGTCTCATACAAGCCTGGTTAATGGCTGCTCACCGGCGTCTTTCTGTTACCGATGCTATCAGGCTATGTAGTCATAGAAATCGATTTCAAACTCCCCGGCCAGACACTCAAGGATGGGAGGCACAAGCCGCTCGTGAAAATCCGTTGTCTGGTGCTTCTGGAAAGCGTCCTCGTCCTTGAACCGGGCATAGACCACATAGGTGTCTTTTTTTTCCCGGTGTCTGAGCACGTCATAGACCAGGGTGTCCGGTTCGTTTTCGTGGGTCAGTCCCGACAACTCGGTTTCCAGCCGTTCAAGGTCGGATTCCTTGCCTGGTTTGGCAACCAGGGTGGCGATGAAAGCAGTCATGGTTTCGGCTCCGCGGTTTTGTAGTACAGGGTTTTGCTAAATAAGTGTTCCGCCTCGGTGTACAACCCGGAGACATAACGCAGACACGCGGTGAATACCTTCCCCGGATCAAGTCCAGGGCAGGCTCTGTAGCTCGAATGCGACATCCCTGTCGCAAACGGTCTGCTTATATGTCCTCGGGTTGTACACCGAAGCGGGACAGCTACATAGGATAAACATGCTTTCCGCCTACATGATAGGCGTCCCACTCCTAAAAAACAAACAATCTTGCTTGCTTTTTTATTGCCCGGTGCTAATCTGGCCGTGGAGTTCGTCCGCGACCGTCAGGGGTCGGATGTGCCTGTCTATCCATCGATTTTTCGACTTCGAGCAAGGGGGAGGAATAATGCATTATTGCCGCATCTGGATACTGTTCGTGCTGTCCGTTACCGGAGGGCAGGTCATTGCCGTTACACCGGATACTCTGGACGGCCTGTTCAGTGACACGCAGGTGGAACGGGGACGGGCTCTGTATGAAGAGCAGTG
>JBBDSH010000012.1:9581-12238 GCA_040905045.1 Gammaproteobacteria bacterium
TTGCGCCCCGATAATGCCCTGATAGAGACCATCCCGGTGGGTACCGCGGAACATCGCAGTCTGGCCCTGAAAAAGGGGGTCCTGTGCCCCGAGGCCGATGTCTGGAATCCGGATAACGCACCGGTGGATGCCGGCCCGGGCCAGGCGCAACTGAATGCCGCCGCCGGTGACAGCAACGACTGGCTGCTGCCGTCCCGCGGTTACGACGGCCAGCGATTTTCACCGCTGGATCAAATCACGCCCGACAATGTCGGCGGTCTGGCCAACACCTGCACTTTTGATACGGGCGACGATGCGTCCTTCCAGACCTCGCCCCTGGTTCATGACGGGGTGATGTACTTCACCACCTCCACATCCACTATCGCCATTGATGCCGCCGACTGCAGCCGGAAATGGCGTTATGATCGGCCGCTGCGCTGTACTGAATTGTGGGGACGTTCCCGCGGTCTGGCCTTGAAGGACGGATATGTTGTGCGCGGCACCACCGACGGCTACCTACTGGCGCTGAATGCCGCCACCGGCAAACCGGTCTGGGAGCGGCGTGTTAATGATACCGAGGTTATGGGCATGGCCGTGCCCATGCCGCCTCTCGTCTTTGAAGACAGGGTGATTGTCGGCGCGGCTACATCCGAGGCCGGTATCAAGGGCTGGATACAGGGATTCGATCTGCAGACCGGCAAGCGGATCTGGAATTTCAACGTCGTCCCGGATGCCGGTGAGGAGGCCGCATCCACCTGGGGTGACGAAGAGATTCTTGAACATGGCGGCGGCGGTGTCTGGACCGCGTTTACCCTGGATTCAAACAAAGGTATCGCCTACGCCGCCACCGGTAACCCCGGGCCGGCATTGATGCCGGACAAGCGTCCGGGTTCCAATCTTTACACCAATTCCATTGTTGCCCTGGATGCGCGTAGCGGCAAACTTCTGTGGCACGAACAGATGGTTCCGGAAGATTTTCACGACTGGGATCTGACCCAGAGCAGTCCGTTGCTCCGTCTCGGCGGCCGGGAGCTGGTCATGGTCGGCGGCAAGGACGGTTACCTGCGCGCACTGGACAGGAATAGCCGTGAGACGCTTTACAGTGTCGAGATATCGAAGCAGAAAAACGCCGATGTCATGACCAGGACCGACAGGGACATTCATTTCTGTCCCGGCAGTTATGGTGGTATGCAGTGGAACGGCCCGGCCTTTAGTCCCGCTACGGGCTATCTGTACGTTCCTTCTGTCGAGTGGTGCACCTCCATGCGACAAGCGGAAGAGGTTCGTTACGTGCGTGGAAGTTTTTATATGGGCGGCTACTTCAGCATGGACCCGGTGGAAAAGGCATGGGGCAAGATCACGGCACTGGACGCGGCCAGCGGAAAAGAAGCCTGGCGCTACGACTCCACGCGACCGGTCCTGGCTGCGGTGACACCCACCGCCTCGGGCCTGTTGTTCGCCGGTGAGATGACCGGTGACTTTATCGTGCTGGACGCGAAGACCGGTAAAAAACTCTACAGTTTCGATACCGGCGCGCCGCTCAATGCCGGCGTGATTACCTACGCAGTTGACGGACGTCAGTACGTCGCCGTGGCCGCCGGCGCGGCATCCTCCATCTGGCTGGATCGGCCTGCGCAGGCGAAGATCCGCGTATTTGCATTGCCGGAATAACTGAATGAAAAAATGAAAATTAGCCATTCATGGTGGGTTTCGCAAACAACGCTCAACCCACCCTACGACCGCTGGATGGTTTCAACAGCAAACCATCCAGTGCAGCCACAAGTTATAAGTAACAAGTTACAAGTGGTTGTAAGAAAATTGTCACATACAGTATTTATTCCTCTGTGAACCTCTGTGGCGAAATGAAATTAGTCATCATGGTGGGTTTCGCAAACAACGTTCAACCCACCCTCGCGCCTGCTTGTTCCAGGGATCGTCAAGTCCACAACGGGATCATGGATTTTTACCTCTTTGCGGACTTGGCGCGCTTTGCGAGATCGTTGCAGTTTACAGGTTTAATTCTCTCTGTGTTCCTCTGTGTCCCCGGATCAAGTCCGGGGCAGGCTCTCTGTGACTAATCGACTTCCAGCATTTCCCGTAAACGGAATTTCTGGATTTTGGTGGCGGACATGGGCCACTCGGTAACAAAGCGCACCTTGCGCGGCACCTTGAAGCTGGCGATACGACCGGCGCAATAATCGATGAGTTCCTGCTCCGTGCAACCGGCGCCCGGATAAAGTTCCACGAAGGCCACCGGCACTTCCTGGAGTCGGGGATGGGGTTCCCCGACCACCTGGGCCAGTTTCACGGCCGGGTGGGTGGCAAGATAGGATTCCAGTTCCAGGGCCGACAGATTCTCGCCGCCGACGCGCAGCATATCCTTGGTACGGCCGTGGTAGACAATGCGACCGTCCTCGTTGACGGCGCCCAGGTCGCCGCTGCGGAACCAGCCGTCCTGCATGGCCGCAGCGGTGGCCTCCGGATTCCGGTAATAGCCGTCAAACAGGCAATAACCCCGGATCTGGATCTCACCGACGCCCTTGCCGGTTACGTCTTCACCGCTGTCCGTATCCACGATGCGAACCTTGATGTCCTTGAGCGGACTGCCGCAGGTGGTAAGACGGGACTCCAGGTCTTCCGCCGGATCATTATGGGAAATGACGCCGCCGGCCTCGGTG
>JBBDSH010000013.1:0-20362 GCA_040905045.1 Gammaproteobacteria bacterium
TCGGCCGCATAGCCTGTCCCGGACTCCGGCCCGTTGGCCGGGGCAGGCTTGATCCGGGAGATGCGGCCGTCGAGCGTACAGAGCCTGCCCCGGACTGGATTCCTGTCTCTTCTACACAAATGACTGGATGCCGGATAGCGCTGAACAGCGCGCTTCCGGCATGACGGCTTCGGGGTGCCGTCATACCGGCCGTCGAGTTTGGACTTAGCCTGCCCCGGCATGCTGTTAGCCGGGGAGAGCCGGTATCCATAGGTTGTTTCACCATGCAGAGTATTCCATATACATCATTATAAGATTAGATTTAATCTGCCTCGGAAAATGTGTAGAAGAAACAGGACTGGATCCGGGGGACGTATTCACAGCGTGTCCCACAGAGGAATGTCGGGTTACTTCCGTTCTCATTAATAACTGTTCAGAATAAGTATTTAAACTTCCGGATGACGCCGGGTACAGATATGGAAGCAGACATACTGTGAATCCATCCCCCGGATCCAGTCCGGGACAGGCTATGCGGCCAACGGTCTGCTTATCCATGCCTGTGCCCGGCCGCCGCGTTCATACAGAGTATCAATCTGACGTCCTGAATAACCGGTGTATCTGTTCCCCGCTGAATCCCCGGTATTGCAGAAAGCGGGATTGCCGCGACTGCTCTTTGAAATCGGGCGGCAGTGTACTGCCGAATTTCTTCTCCCGCACCCGGGCAGCAACCTCCTGCCAGTCCGTGTCCAGCGACTCCAGGGCCGCTTCAATCAAATCCTCCCCGACGCCCCGCTCCTGCAACTCCCGGCGGATACGCAGGGGCCCGTAGCCCCGTTCGATTCTGTGGTGAATATAGGACTCGGTAAAGCGCTCGTCGCTTTGCAGACCTTCGGCGGCCAACCCGCTGACGACGGATTCGACGGCCGTTTCCGGGAAATCGCGGGACTTGAGCTTGTTGATCAACTCCCGGGCGCTGTGTTCACGCCGGGCCAGCAGATTGAGTGCGCGTTCCCGTATTGCCTGCTCGTCACCGCTCAGGCCTCGGCCTCCTCGGCTTCCTCGGGGGCGGCCTTGAGCACCGATTCAGGCAGGGCACGGGCACGGATCGCCTCCTCGATTTCCCGGGCGGTTTCCGGGTTTTCCTTGAGGTAGTTGCGGACATTGTCCTTGCCCTGGCCGATACGTTCACCGTTGTAACTGTACCAGGCGCCGGATTTTTCGATGAGTTCATGCTGCACGCCGAGATTGATGATCTCGCCTTCCCGGGAAATACCTTCACCATAAAGGATATCGAACACCACTTCTTTGAACGGCGGCGCCACCTTGTTTTTGACCACCTTGACACGGGTTTCATTGCCGACCACTTCATCGCCCTTCTTGATGGCGCCGATACGGCGGATATCCAGGCGCACGGAGGAATAGAATTTCAGGGCGTTGCCGCCGGTGGTGGTCTCGGGATTGCCGAACATGACGCCGATCTTCATGCGGATCTGGTTGATGAAGATGACCATGGTGTTGGACCGCTTGATATTGGCGGTCAGCTTGCGCAGGGCCTGGGACATGAGCCGCGCCTGCAGTCCCATGTGGCTGTCACCCATCTCGCCTTCAATCTCGGCCTTGGGCGTCAGGGCGGCGACGGAATCGACGATGATCACGTCCACGGCGCCGGAACGCACCAGCATGTCGGTGATCTCCAGGGCCTGTTCGCCGGTGTCCGGCTGTGACACCAGCAGATCCTCGATGGAGACGCCCAGTTTTTCCGCATAAACCGGATCCAGGGCATGCTCGGCGTCGACGAAGGCGGCCGTGCCACCCACTTTCTGTGCTTCCGCGGCCACATGCGTGGCCAGGGTGGTCTTGCCCGAGGATTCCGGGCCATAGATTTCGATGACGCGCCCCCGCGGCATGCCGCCGATTCCCAGGGCGATATCCAAGCCGAGAGAGCCTGACGATATGGACGTCACGCCCTGCACCACGCCGTCATCGCTCATTTTCATGATGGAGCCCTTGCCAAACTGCTTTTCAATCTGGCCCAGTGCGGCTTTCAATGCCTGCTGCTTTTTTTCATCCATTGATTTGATCCCGTCGCGTTGGTGAATTGGTGTCGATGATTATCCCATAAATTTACGCCGACGTAAGGGCCCGGCGTTGCAGGATACGATATTCGGGACCGGTGGCATGGGTAATGGATTGCACCAGACAGAAGTCCCTGATATCCCAACGGATCGGATCGAATTCCGGCTTCGTGAAACGGGTTGCCTTGCGGGCCAGGGTCAGGTGCGGCCGGAAAGGTTTGTCATCCACCTGCAATCCGCGGGACCGCGCCATGCCATTGATCCCCCGGACCAGACGCGGCAGGGGATCCGGGACTTCCGAAGGCGCCAGCCAGATGACCTGTGCGCGCCGGAACCAGCCGGCGCGATCAAAGACCAGTGTCAACGCCTCGCCCTGAACGGCATCCATACCGGCCTTCAGTTCGTCCACATCGTCTTCGGAAACATTGCCCAGAAAGGCCAGGGTCAGGTGAAGATTGGCTGGGGAAACACGACGGCCCCGCTCTTTCGGGAGCACGGCACCGACCGCCTCGAACTGCTTACGGGCGACGTCGTCGGGCCAGAGGGCAAAAAACAATCGCATAATAGAGAGCTAATAAATACAAGCTACAGGTAACTGTAGGAGCGGCGCCTCCGCCGCGAATTGTCTCAGGCTTGCACTATTCGGCGCGAGGGCGCGCCTCCTACATCATTCTTGATGGCTTTCAAGTATATCAATGAGTCCCTGTATTGCCATGGCGATGGACTGCTCCCGTATCTCCCGACGATCACCTTCGAAAAAGACATGAGTAGTCCGGGGTGCTTGATTACGCATGGCCCAGCCGAAACAGACGTAACCCACCGGCTTGTAGGGCGTACCGCCGCCGGGACCGGCGATGCCGGTCACGGCGACGCTGATATCGCCGTGGCTGTGGCGCAGTGCGCCTTCGGCCATGGCGGCGGCCATCTCTTCACTGACGGCCCCGTAATGCTCCAGTATTTCCTCCGACACGCCCAGCGCCTCGCGCTTGGCCGCATTGGAATAGGTCACGAAACCGCGCTCGAACCAGTGCGCGCTGCCGGGGACGGACGTAAACCGCCAGGCAATACCGCCGCCGGTGCAGGATTCCGCCGTCACCACCATCATGCTGCGGGCGAGGAGCAGCTCGGCCAGCCTCTGGACTGATTCAACACCGGGTTCGGCAGTCATGGTTCAATCCGCATGCGTCATTGCCGTTCAAGATAGTCTCTCGCCAGACTGCAGGCCATTTCAATCAGGACCGGCGTAAACTCCCTGGCGGTTTCGGTTTCCGGGCGGGTATGCACCCAGCCCAGATAAGTAAATCCGCGCGCCAGCATGAATAAGGGTAATTCGGCGAGTTCCTCGTCCGGCAGGTCCCGGTATTCCCGGTAGCCCTCGACAAGCGCGTCCCTTGCCGTCTCGAAGTAAGGTTCCGACTGAATGAAATACAGGGCCGTGGCGAGTTCGAACAGGTGCCAGCCGAAACCGGCGTCATCGAAATCAATCAATTTCACGTTTTCACCGTCCACGATCAGATTTTCCGGTGAGAAATCCGCGTGGATTAAGCTGTAACGTGCCGGTTTCTTTCCATACTGCCCGAGTTCCCGCCGTACCCGCTCCCGGGCCGACAGCAGCAGCTCACGTTGTCCGTCCGTCAACGCCTCCAGTTCCCAGAAGCGGCCCCATAGCGGTTCATCGCCCACCAGGCCCTCCGCATCCCAGGCATGGCGTGTAAACCCCGGCGGTAATGTCCAGTGTGCGGCCTGATTGTGGAGCCTGGCCGCAAGTTCACCAATGACCCGGTAAGTCGAATGAACAGCGTCGCCGTGGTCATTGAGGCCCCCCTCCACCGATCCCAACTGCCGACCCTCGATCCAGGCGAACAGATCAATCTGTCGGGGTTCCGGGACTCCGGGTGTCTCCACGACTGTGAACAAGTCATTTGATCCGGTTGCAATCACCTCCGGAACATCGATGCCTGCGCCGGCCAGTGCTTTCATCCACTGTAACTCGGAATGCAGTTCCGCATCGGTGTGATAACCGGGGCGGTGGATACGCAGCGCAAGGATATTCTCCGTCGCGGTATCGACGCGGAAAACCGCGTTCTCCCGGTATTTGATCAGGCTGATTGCCCGGTAATTGATACCCCTCTCTTCAAGCGCCCTGGCCGCCATCGCCTGGAGGCGGTTCGCCTGCTCCTCCGGGGACAAGTCATAAAAATCCGTCATGGTCGATTTTTTTGAGGCAAGGTTTCAAAGTCCGGCGATCGTCTCGTCAAGCGTAGCAAGCAGTAAATCGGCGTGGCTGCGATCAAACGGCATCGGCGGGCGCATTTTGAGAATGTTATCGTACTTGCCGATCTTGCTGATTAAGACCCCCCGCTCGCGCATCCCATTGACGATGTGACGGGTTTGTTCCGGGGCCGGCGTTTTTTGCCGGCGATCCAGGACCAGTTCCACGGCAAAAAACATTCCCAGGTCCCGGACATCACCAATCAGATCATGCTTGTCCTGAAGCCGACGCAGCCCTTCGGTCACATAAGCGCCGGTATCGACGGCGTTTTGCAGGAGGTTTTCCCGTTCCAGTACGTCCAGCACCGCCATCCCCACGGCACAGGAAACCGGGTTGCCGCCAAAAGTGTTGAAGTACATGGCGTGGGCACCGAATGCGTCGATCAACTCCGGCCGCGCCACGACACCGGACAATGGGTGACCGTTGCCCATGGGCTTGCCGAGCGTGACGATGTCGGGCACAACGCCATACCACTGATACGTCCACATGTGGCGCCCGCTGCGGCCAAAACCCGCCTGCACCTCGTCGGCGATAAACAGGCCGCCCGCTTTCCGTACACGCTCGACGGCTTTTTCCAGAAATCCGGGGGGCACATTGAGCAGGCCTTCGTTGGCGAAATCCGGGCACATCACCAATCCGGCGAAGGGAATACCGTCCGCGGCGAAACCCTCGATGGCCTTTTTGACTTCAGCCACATAGGCTTCCGTCAACCGTTCGCCCTGAAGTCCGCCCAGGCCGCGATAAGAATCCGGTATCGGTACCGAGCGCACACGCGTGGTAGTCTGCGCTTCCGGCATGAAGGCGGTTCCCAGTTCGGCCACGGCCTCCGTGTTGCCGTGGTAGGCGAAATCCGTGACGATGATTCCCCGGCCCCCGGTGCAATACCGGGCCATGCGCAGGGCGATTTCGTTAGCCTCGCTGCCGGTGCAGGCGAACATCGCCATGGAGAGATCGCCGTCGAATGTTGCAGTCAGGCGTTCCGCGTAGTCAACAATGTTCTCGTGCAAATAGCGTGTATGAGTATTCAGCGTCCCGGCCTGGCGGCAGAGCGCATCGACAACGTGAGGATGGCAGTGGCCTACATGGGGAACATTGTTATAGACATCCAGATAACGATCACCGGATGCATCATAGACCCACACGCCGTCACCTTTGACCAGGTGCAGCGGTTCGTCGTAAAACAACGGCGAATGTTTGCCGAGTACCCGATAACGGCGCTCCAGTAATACGGCGTCGTTATCAGCCGGATTCATCAGCCGCCTCCCGGGACTCCGGACGCTGACGGTAGAATTGTTCCAGGATCAGAGGATTTTCCGGCAAGGTCGAACCACCGTCCACAACCAGGGTTTGTCCGGTGATATAGCCTGCTTCCCTTGAAGCAAGGAACAGCATGGCATCGGCGATATCCTCGGGCTTGCCCAGAGCACCCAGAGGGATCTGCTCCGCCATATGCGTCAACTCCTCTTCGTTCACCAGGGCACTCATGGCCTGGGTCAGGATATAACCGGGTTCAATCCCGTTGACCGTTATATTGTCCCTGGCAAATTCCAGGGCGGCGGTCCGAATAAAACCGTTCAAACCGCCTTTCGAGGCCGCGTAATGCGAGGTTTCCGGCATGGCAACCCGGGGACCGGTAACGGATGAGGTGAACAATAACCGTCCCCAGCCCCGGGCGCGCATGAGCGGAACCGTTTCCCTGGTCAGCCAGAACGCGGCCTTCAGATTCACCGACAGGGTGTCATCGAGTTCTTCATCGCTGAGCTTTTCGATCCCCGCAATGGGAAATATCGCCGCATTATGAATCAGAATATCCACGCCGCCGTAGGCCTCAACAGTGTGGGCGATCAGATCCCGGACCTGTTGCCGATCGCCTATATCGACCTGGAACAACGACGCCTGTCCTCCATCCCGGCGTATTGCATCGACCGTCTCTTGACCGTTTTTCCGCGTGCGCGTGGCGACAATAACGATAGCGCCGGCATCGGCAAAGCGTTTGGCGATGGCCTCGCCGATTCCCTGACCGGCACCGGTGACAATGGTTATCTTCTCTGTGAGATTGACTTTCATTCTTCTCCCCTCATGCGATCGGCGTAACAGAGGATCTCGCTTCGGCGATCCTCTGTTCAGCTTAACATTGATTATCGGGCAAGAAACATAAAGGATGTAACGTCGCCCCCGGCACGAATTACGACCGCGAACTATTCGCGCCGGTACTGAAAGAACGATCGCAGCACATCCCCGCATTCTGTCTCCAGAACCCCGCTTTCCAGCTCGATCCGGTGGTTGAGCCGATCCGTATTGAGGACATCAAACACACTTCCCGCCGCACCGCCTTTGGGATCGCGCGCGCCGAACACGACCCGCGCAACACGGGCCTGGATAATGGCGCCGGCGCACATGACGCACGGCTCCAGGGTCACGTAAAGCGTGGCTCCCGGCAGACGGTAATTACCAAGAGACGCAGCGGCGGTACGCAGGGCGACAATCTCGGCGTGGGCACTGGGATCATGGGAAGCGATGGGCCGGTTCCAGCCCTCACCGATGCATTCATCATTCAGAACCACAACCGCACCCACTGGCACCTCGCCCTGCTTTTCCGCCCGGTGCGCCAGCTCCAGCGCCCTATCCATCCATTCCTGGTCGGTTTTCATATCACTTTAGATCACGAATCCCGATCCACGAACCCCGATCCCCGCGATCATTCCCACTCAATCGTCGCCGGCGGCTTCGATGATATGTCATACGTCACCCGTGATATGCCGTCCACTTCATTGAGGATACGGCTGGAGACGTGCTCCAGGAACTCGTACGGCAGGCGCGCCCAGCGGGCGGTCATGAAATCGATGGTCTCCACGGCGCGCAGGGCGATGACGTGTTCGTAGACGCGGGCGTCGCCCTTGACGCCCACGGAACGCACCGGCAGGAAGACGGCGAAGGCCTGGCTGACCTTGTAATAAAGATCGCTGTTGCGCAGTTCCTCGATAAAAATGGCGTCGGCCAGGCGCAGCATGTCGGCGTATTCCTTGTGGATCTCGCCCAGGATGCGCACCCCCAGCCCGGGTCCCGGAAAGGGATGCCGGTGGACCATATCCTCGGGCAGACCCAGTTCCACGCCCAGTCGGCGCACCTCGTCCTTGAACAGTTCCCGTAACGGCTCGATAAGCTGCATCTGCATGATATCGGGCAGGCCGCCGACATTGTGATGGGACTTGATGACATGGGCCTTGCCGGTCTTGCTGCCGGCGGATTCGATGACATCGGGATAGATGGTGCCCTGGGCCAGCCAGTTGACGTCCCTGAGTTTGTCGGCTTCCCGGTTGAAGACATTGATGAATTCCCGGCCGATGATCTTGCGCTTCTCCTCCGGATCGGCGACGCCGTCCAGGGCGGCCAGGAAGCGCAGTTCGGCGTTGACGCGGATGACATTGATGCCCTTGCGCCGGGAGAAGGTCTCCATGACCTCCTCGCCCTCGTTGAGGCGCAGCAGGCCGTTGTCCACAAACACACAGGTCAGTTGATCGCCGATGGCCTGGTGCAGCAGGGCGGCGACGACGGAGGAATCCACGCCGCCGGACAAGGCCAGCAAGACCTTGTCCCCGCCCACCTTCTCGCGCACGGCGCGCACCGATTCCTCGATGATGTTGGCCATGGTCCAGAGGGAACCGCAGCCGGCGATGTCGTGCAGGAAGCGCGACAGGATGGCCACGCCCTGGGAGGTATGGGTCACCTCGGGATGGAACTGCAGGCCGTAGAAACCGCGTTCCTCATCGGCCATGGCCGCCACCGGCGCGCTGTCGGTAGAGGCGATAACCTTGAAACCCGGCGGCAGGTCGACAACGTGATCGCCGTGGCTCATCCAGACATTGAGCAGGCCGTGGCCTTCCTCGTTGGATTCGTCCTGGATATCCCTGAGCAGCCGGGAATGACCGCGGGCCCGCACTTGCGCGTGGCCGAATTCCCGTTTCTCGCTTGCCTCGACACGGCCGCCCAGTTGTTCCGTCATGGTCTGCATGCCGAAACAAATACCGAGCACAGGCACGCCCAGTTCGAACACAACACCGGGAGCGCGAAAACCGTTCTCCAGGGTCACGGACTCGGGGCCGCCGGACAGGATCACGGCCTTCGGCGCGAAGGCACGAATGGCTTCTTCCCCGGCATCGAAGGCATAGATCTCGCAATAGACCCGCGCCTCGCGCACCCGCCGGGCGATGAGCTGGGTGTACTGGGATCCGAAGTCCAGTATCAGGACTTTATCTGAATGGATATCCGTCATGTTCTTTATTGATCAGCCACAGAGAAGATCACAGAGGACCACAGAGGACCACAGAGGAAAAGAAAAATCGCATGCTTGTGGGGTTCCATTCGGGTTTCCAGACAAAAAATCAGCTTCAAGGGCACAGGATTGGCAGAGCAAGTATTAACTTCAAAGCGTTTTTCTCTGTGGTTCTCTGAGTTGTCCTCTGTGGCAAACCAGTTCTTTCCCGAACCGCGAATTATGAGTCACGAGTCACAATCCACGAGTCCCGAGCCCCGAGCCCCGGATCCCGATTCATTCTGTGTCCTCTGTGGCTGAACAAATTCAAACCCGATAGTTAGGTGGTTCTTTCGTGATGGTCACGTCGTGGACATGGCTTTCCTTGACGCCGGCGCCGGTGAGGCGGACGAAGGCGGGCCTGCTGCGCATGTCCGTCAGATTCTGGCTGCCGGTATAGCCCATGGCGGCGCGCAGTCCGCCAATCAATTGGTGAACAATGGTGCTCAATGCCCCCTTGTACGGTACCCGCCCCTCGATGCCCTCCGGCACCAGTTTTTCGATTTCGTCGTTTTCCTGGAAATAGCGATCCGAGGAGCCGTGCTGCTGGGACATGGCGCCCAGGGATCCCATGCCGCGGTAGGATTTGTAGGAACGGCCCTGGAACAGTTCCACTTCGCCCGGGGCCTCCTCGGTGCCGGCAAACAGCCCGCCGATCATGACGGAATGGGCGCCGGCCGCAATGGCCTTGGCGATATCGCCGGAATAGCGGATGCCGCCGTCGGAGATGAACGGAACATCGGTTTTCTTGAGCGCTTCGGCCACGTTCATGACGGCGCTGATCTGGGGCATGCCCACACCGGTTACGATACGGGTGGTGCAGATGGAACCGGGACCGATACCCACCTTGACCGCGTCCACGCCGGCCTCCACCAGGGCCAGGGCGCCGTCGGCCGTGGCCACATTGCCGCCAATAACCTGGCAGTCAGGATAACCGGACTTGATCCATTTGATCACATCCATGACGCCCCGGGAATGGCCGTGGGCCGTGTCCACCACCAGAACATCCACCCCGGCCTCAATGAGGGCCTGAATCCGTTCCTCGGTGCCGGGACCGACGCCGACGGCGGCGCCGACGCGCAGGGTCTCATGCTCGTCCTTGCAGGCATTGGGGTATTTCTGCGCCTTGTAGATATCCTTGACGGTGACCATGCCGCGCAGTTCGAAATTATCATTCACTACCAGCACTTTTTCGATGCGATACTTGTGCAGCAGGGCCTTGATTTCATCGTTATCCGCACCTTCCCGGACGGTCACCAGTTTGTCCTTTTTGGTCATGATGTTTTTGACCGGATCGTCATAATGGGTTTCAAAACGCAGATCGCGGCTGGTGACGATACCCACCAGTTCGGAGCCGTCCACCACGGGCACGCCGGATATGTTGTTGGCCCGGGTCAAATCCAGGACTTCGCGGATGCTGGTATCGGGTCTGACGGTGAAGGGATCGCGAATCACGCCGGCCTCGAACTTTTTCACCAGCCGCACCTGACGTGCCTGTTCCTCGGGGCTCATGTTCTTGTGAATAATGCCGATGCCGCCTTCCTGGGCCATGGCGATGGCCAGGCGGCCTTCGGTGACGGTATCCATGGCGGCCGACAGGATGGGCACATTCAGCTTGATACCGCGGGTCAGCTGCGTTTCCAGATTCACCTCCTTCGGGAGTACCTGCGAATAGGCGGGAACCAGCAGGACATCGTCGAAAGTGAGGGCTTCTTCGGTAATGCGCATGTCAGAAAACGGCCGGATGTGTAAAATAGCCGTGCATTATAGTGACTGCACCCTGTCGGGTAAATCGACATTCACCCTCTACCGTGAAATCCTTGGAGCCGTAATCCCAGCCATGGCCAGTGATAACGACAGCCTCAGCCGAGATATTTACAGCGTCACGCGCCTGAACCGGGAGGTTCGGGCGGTGCTGGAAGGCAGTTTTCCGGCCCTCTGGGTCCAGGGCGAGGTATCCAACCTGGCCCGGCCCGCCTCCGGGCACATCTATTTCTCCCTCAAGGACAAAAATTCCCAGGTGCGCTGCGCCATGTTCAAAAACCGCAACCGCCAGCTGAAATTCAGCCTGGAAAACGGCATGGAAGTCATCGTCCGGGCGGCGGTCAGCCTCTACGAAGGACGCGGCGAATTCCAGCTCATTGTCGAGCAGCTGGAACCGGCCGGTGCCGGCGCCCTGCAGCGAGCCTTCGAGGAACTGAAGGCGAAACTGGACAAGGAGGGATTGTTTGATAGCGCGCGCAAGCGGCCGCTGCCGGAATTTCCGGGTAGCGTTGGTGTGGTTACTTCCCCCAGCGGGGCGGCCATTCGCGATATTCTGCACGTTCTGAAACGGCGTTATCCCCGAGCCCGGGTGGTTATCTACCCGGTCCCCGTCCAGGGCGAGGGCGCAGGAGGACAGATCGCTCGGGCCCTGGAAATCGCCGGACGGCGCGGCGAGGCTGATGTTTTGATTCTGGCCCGGGGCGGCGGCTCGCTGGAGGATCTGTGGGCTTTCAACGAAGAGGTCGTGGCCCGTGCCGTTAATCAATCCCCCATTCCGGTGGTCACCGGTATCGGCCATGAGACCGATTTCACCATCGCCGATTTCTGTGCGGATCATCGATCGCCGACACCATCGGCGGCGGCGGAAATGGCCAGTCCGGGCAGCATGGAACTGATGGAAAGATTCAGCGCCATCCACAACAAGCTGCTGAGTCAGGTCAATCAACGCATTCGCAAGTATCAGGAACAGGTCCGCTATTATGAAAAACGGCTGCCGCATCCGCGGCGCCAGTTACAGAACATCAACCAGCACCTGGATAATTTAAGCCTGCGTCTGGTCCGCTCCGCCAGAACCGTCATTGTCGAAAAACGCTCCGCCCTGCTGAAACTTCAGGCCGCCATCAATCATCACAACCCGAAACAGCTGCTGCGCTATCAACAGGGCCGATGCCGGCATCTGGATGAACAATTACGCACAGCGATGTCTTATTATCTGAGGACATTGAAGCAAAAACTGAACAACACGGCCCATACCCTGCATGCGGTCAGTCCGCTGGTTACGCTGGACCGGGGCTATGCCATTGTCACCCGGGCGGACAGCGATAGCATTATCCGGGACGCGGCGGAGCTCGGGCCCGGGGATGAAATCCGGACCCGTCTGGCCCGGGGTCAAATACATTCAACCGTCAATAAAATCAGCGATGAAAAGAAATAAACTGTTCCTGTTCCCTGCGGTCCTTCTGTTGACTGCCGGCCTGGCCGGCGCACAGCCGCTGCCTGATGAATCCAGCACGCCCGGCGGTGTGGCTGTTATCCCTCTGGGCAATGAGTCAAAACCGGAAGCCTATTATCGCGACAACCGTGTCATGGTGGTGGGCGAACCGGGAAACTGGCACGCGGTAGTGGGCATACCGCTGTCGGCGAAACCCGGCCGTCATTTCCTGACTGTCCGCAACGGCGGTGATGAGTCGAAACGCGCCTTTGAGGTGAGGGATAAGGAATACGAAACCCAGTACATCACTATCGACGACGACCGCAAGGTTAATCCGACGAAGTACGATATGGAACGGATCCGCAAGGAGAGACAATTGATCAGCGCCGCCAAACGCACCTGGAGTGAGCGTGACGCGGTGCCCCTGACCATGGCTGTGCCCGTCGAAGGTCCCATGAGCAGTCCTTTCGGCCTGCGGCGGTTTTTCAATAACCAGCCGCGCAACCCGCACAGCGGCATGGACATCGCCGCGCCGACCGGCACGCCCATACGCGCACCGGCGCCGGGCAGGGTTATCAATACCGGCGATTACTTTTTCAACGGCAACACGGTGTTCATCGATCACGGTCAGGGTCTGGTCACCATGTACTGCCATATGGATGAGATCGGTGTGGAGGATGGCGATATCGTCAACAGCGGCGATGTCATCGGCAAGGTGGGTGAAACCGGCCGTGTGACCGGCGCGCATCTGCACTGGAGCGTCATCATGAACAACGCAACCGTCGACCCGGCCCTGTTTCTGACGGAAGAGGAACGGCCGTAATGGCGCCATACATCCTTTATTTCAGCCACAGAGGACACAGAGGAACACAGAGAATAAATAAAGATATTGGATCTCGCAAAGGCGCCAAGACGCGAAGAATTTTTAATTTTACTTCTCTGTGGTCCTCTGTGTTCTCTGTGGCTATTATCCTGTAATTCTTGCCGGTGGAAACTCACCCTGGCACGGGAGGGCAGAACCATGACCGACAGTCTCGGACCTCATAACCTCGGCAACACCTGCGCCTTCCTCATCGACGGGGGCGGCTCGACACCACTGGAAATTACGGAAACGTTCCGGGAGGAACTGGCCGGCGGCAAGCTGGACCGGTTCGGGACCGGAAAACTGGTGACCTGTTTCGATTTCGACAGCGACTGGAGCAACTGGGAACGGCATCCGGCCGGTGACGAATTCGTCTGCCTGTTGTCCGGCGCCGTGGACATGATCCTGGATCAGGAAGGGATCGAGACGGTGATTGAACTTCGGGAGCCCGGCACGTTTACGCTGATCCCCGCCGGAATCTGGCACACGGCGAAAATGGTATCACTGGCAAAGATGCTGTTCATCACACCCGGGGAAGGCACCGAGCATCGAGTAAGGAGTAAGGAGTGAGGTGTGAAGAGTAAAATCATTGCCCGTGTCTCCCCTGATGTCTTACTCCACACACCTCACTCCTTACTCCTCACTAATACCGGACTAATACCGGAGCCGGTACCACCAGATTCCGAAATATTCGTACAGCGCCCGGTGCGATCCGTTCAATGCATCCATCGACGGCACGAACCAGGGCAGCCGCTGATCATTCAGTTTGTAATAGGCATACGACGTCGGAGCCGGGATGACTTCCAGACCGGCCTTTTCAAACGCCCACACGGCACGACGCATATGCGAGGCGTGCGTCACCAGTACAATCCCGTTGATATCTTCTTCCTGCAGGATACGCGCACTGTACTCGGCGTTCTCCGCTGTATTGCGGCTGCTCGTTTCCGTCCAGTCGGGCTGAACGGCGAAGCTTTGCTCAAGGACCCGGCTCATCAACGTCGCCTCCGGAATGCCTTCCGCCGCCGGCGATCCACCGCTGACCAGTATCGGTAATCCGGTCCTCTCACGGAGTACCGCCGCGTAACGCAATCGTTCCAGGGTGTGGACTCCGACAGTATCACCCCTGTATTCCGGCGCATCGGTATAGCGCCCGCCGCCGGGCACAACGATGGCCTGATTCACATCGGCCGGTATCTCATCATGCAGCGGTGGATGGATCTCCAGCCCCATCAACAGGGCCCTTGCCACAGGTACAATACTGAACAGGTACAGGGATACGAGGGAAAGGGCGACAAGCGCAATACCGGTACGGCGATAGCGCAGGAGCAGCATCAAGCCGACAAGTGCAAGGACAATCTGGAACCCCGGAGGGAGCACCAGTGCCTTGACCAGCATCATCTAGGCGACGTTTTTCCCGACCGAGGTATCGCCCTGAGCCTGCAGGTCAGCGTGATACGAGGATCGCACCATGGGACCGCTGGCGACGTTTTTAAATCCCAGTCCCCGGGCATATTCGCCCAGCTCGTCGAATTCCTCCGGCGTGACGAAGCGTTCCACCCTGAGGTGGTAGCGGCTGGGCTGAAGATACTGGCCCAGGGTCAACATGTCACAGTCATGCTCCCGCAGGTCCCGCAGCACCTCCTTTACCTCCTCGATCTCCTCACCCAGGCCCAGCATCAGGCCGGACTTGGTAGGCACATCCGGATGGCGCGCCTTGAATCGCTTGATCAGATTCAGCGACCAGTTGTAATCGGAACCGGGCCGGCACTTCTTATACAATCGCGGTACCGACTCCAGGTTATGATTGAAAACATCCGGCGGATCGTCGTACAGGACTTCAAGGGCCAGGTCCATGCGGCCGCGAAAATCCGGCACCAGTACCTCTACGGTCAGATCCGGCATGCGCGTACGCAGCTCCCGAATGCAGGCGGCAAAATGGCCGGCGCCGCCGTCCTTGAGGTCATCCCGATCCACCGAGGTAATGACGACGTATTTCAGCTGCATCAGTTCGATGGTCTCGGCCAGGTTTTTCGGCTCCTCCGGATCCAGCGGATTGGGGCGACCGTGGGCGACGTCGCAAAACGGGCAACGGCGTGTGCACAGATCCCCCATGATCATGAAGGTTGCGGTACCGTGTGAAAAACACTCACCCAGATTGGGGCAGGAAGCCTCTTCACAGACCGTGTGCAGATTGTGTTCGCGAATGAGCTTTTTCAGCTCCAGTACGCGGGGGTGATTCGGCGCCTTTGCGCGTATCCAGCGCGGCTTGCGCTGCATGGGACCCTCGTCCGGCACCACCTTGATGGGGATCTTCGAGGTTTTCAGCTTGCCTCTTTGCTCACGGGCGGGTGCGGATTGTTCTGTACTTTTTGTCATCGTTTTCCTGGCCTTTATTTTTATCAGGCGCCGATTTCCGCCTGATTCTGAACGGTATGCAAGGGCATATCTTCTTTACTGGAGCACTCCAGGCCCAGATGTCGCATTAACAACGGCAACAATCGTTCAGCAGCGTCATGGACAGTCATGCAAACACCGTAATGGCTGAGTTGCGTCACTTCAAGGCCTTCAAAACCGCAGGGATTAATGCCTGTAAACGGCTTCAGATCCATATCCACATTCAGAGCCAAACCATGATAACAGCAACCCCGGCGTATGCGCACGCCCAGCGCGGCAATTTTACGGTCATCGACATAGACGCCCGGCGCGCGACTGCGTCTTGCCGCATTGATCCGCATCTCCGCCAGCATATCAATCATGGACTGTTCCAGCAGGGTTACATACTCCCGGACGCCGACAGCAAGGCGTTTCATGTCCAGCATCAGGTAAATAACCAACTGGCCCGGTCCGTGATAGGTCACCTGGCCGCCGCGGTCCGTCTGGATGACCGGTATACCACCGGCATCAATGACATGCTCCCGCCGCCCGGCCAGTCCCAGGGTATAGACCGGCGGATGTTCCAGCACCCATAGTTCATCCAGGCTTGAGCCGTCACGCGTATCATTGAAAAGCCGCATGTCGCGATACGCCCGTTCGTAGGCAATCAGGCCCCGGGTTTGCAGTCTGGCGGGGATCATAATGCTATCAGTACCCGCTCGTGAGCTGTCAGATCCGTATATATGGCATCAAGCTGCTCGCGGCTACGGGCCTCGACGGTCACGGTCACCGACATGTAGTTGCCGTTTCGGCTGAGCCGGGTCTTGACCGCACTCTCTGCCAGATCGGGACTGTGTCTGCGAACAAGGGATACAACCAGGCCATCAAAGTCCTCTTCTGCCGCTCCCATGGCCTTGACGGGAAACATACAGGGGAACTTTAGCGGGGTTTCTTCACTCTCCATTATCGTATATTGTTTCATTTACACTGAATGAAATCGTAACATAACGATTCATTGAATTTTATATAAGATTCGATTACAAATTGATTTTGCTGTATTTTCAGTCCAACTTCCACAAACCTGTAAACCCCGAGAGACCGCCATGAAAATCAAGACTTTTATTTTTCTGACAACCCTGTCCCTATGTTTTACGGTCACTGCAGCGGACGAAAAAGAACTGACCGCCGAGGAGAAAGAGGCATTACAGGCTCGGGCCAGTGAATTGAACCGGGCATGCGCTTATCCGGACAAACCCAGTATCCCGGACGGTAAAAACTCCACCGAAGATGAAATGATCGAGGCGCAACAGAAAATGAAGGCCTTCATCGCCGACGGTAATGAATATATTGAGTGCCTGGAAAAGGTGGAAAAGAACTGGGGCGAAGACGCCACAGAGGATGATCGCGCACTCGTTGTTGTGCTGCACAACAAGGCTGTGGATGAAATGAAATCCGTGGCGGACCTCTTTAATTCCGCCGTCAGAGCTTTTAAAGGCAATAATTGACACGCTCATGGTACGTAAACCCGGCGGTCCGTCGGACCGCCGGGTTATAATATATAGTTATATACTGCTTTTTTATTATACTTGGTAAGTATAAAAGGGCGGAAACCGATCCCGCCCCGTATTCGGGCTCCGGATTCCAGACGCCGCATAATCACCGGCGATATGTCTATACGTTCACAATAACGACAACGTATAATTGCCAGCGACTACAGGCTAAACCATGATTGGTGTCTACAGGGTGACGGAATAGCCGTATCAGGGGAACTCACCCGGTGATAAACACACCTCTTTCTCCTGTTTGAGGAAACTGAATGACAACCAAGCCGACTGATCCGGGAATATTGCGCAAGATTCCGATTTTCGATTCACTTTCGGATACGGAACTGCAGCGCATTCTTCAGGCACCGGAAAACGTGATTGAAGAGCACGGCATGAAGGAAACCATTGTCAAGGAATCGGAGATCGGCGACTGCATGTATGTAATTCTGGACGGAGAAGTGGAAGTCTCCATACGCGGTCTGGGTGGCAGCGGCCGCGAACTGCCATTAACAAGATTGCGGGCCGGAGATTTCTTTGGAGAACAGGCGCTGACATCAACGGACCGGACCGGCAGGCGCAACGCCACAGTCAAAACCATCTTCGGCGCCACATTGTTCAGGATTGACAAGAAATACGTCCAGTTGACTCTCAAGAGCGACATCGACGAAACAGAAGATGTTACCGTCCCCCGGCCACCATCGACTTCCCGGGACAAGGAAATACGCCAACTGGTAGAGGGTATGCGCCTGTTCAAGGCCTTGAAGGAAAGTGAACTGTCATCTCTCGGAACCTGGACCGAGATAGAACAGGTCGGCCCCGGAGACTTTGTACTCAAGGAGTCAGAAAAGGGAAACTGTCTCTACGTCGTTATCGAAGGTAATGTGGAAATTTTTACCCTGGACGACAACGGCAAGGTCATTATACTGGCTGTTCACGGGCCGGGGACCTATTTCGGGGAACAGGCGCTGTTACCGGGCAGCAGTGGTGAACGTACCGCCTACGCAAGAAGCAAGGATGCAGCCAGATTACTGAAAGTGCCGAAGGCCTATTTCCGGCTGATTCTGAAACGCGATAGTGAACTCGCCGAGGAATTGCAAAAAGCCGGAAAAAACCAGAAAGTACAAAGGGACAAGATTCAGAAGCACTGAACTCTCTGCCTGTTCTCACTGCCTGGGTCAAATGCGCCTCTGATCCGGCTCCCCACTGTCCGTCAATAAGTGAACAAAGCCGGTGGCATGACCGTGTGGCGGTTAGCCCGCATATTGCACGAGGGATCGCGGCTGCTACGTCCTTAGCTCTGATAACGGCACTTCCCTGTGCCACGTCTCGCGCAGCTCGCAGCGTGATCGTGTAATATGCGGGTTAGATGCGTCTTTAATAATATAGAATTTCTATGAACGCTCTTGAAATCAACAAGCTGGAAAAAATCTATAAAAACAACATGTATGCCCTGAAGGGCATCGATCTGCAGGTCGAAGAGGGTGATTTCTTTGCGCTACTGGGACCCAACGGCGCCGGCAAGTCCACTACGATTGGAATTCTTTCTTCACTGGTTATCAAGACCGGCGGCAAGGTTCATGTATTCGGCCATGATATAGATACGGAGAGTAATATCGCCAAATCGTACCTTGGTATCGTTCCGCAGGAATTCAACTTTTCCATGTTCGAGACCTGCATGGAAATCGTCCTCAACCAGGCCGGTTATTACGGAATCCGAAGACATATAGCACAGGAAAGGGCCGAGAAACTGTTCCGGCAACTGGGATTATGGGAAAAAAGGTTCGAGCGATCACGCACACTGTCCGGGGGCTATAAACGACGCCTGCTTATAGCCCGTGCATTAATCCATGACCCTGAAATACTGATTCTGGATGAACCCACGGCCGGTGTGGATGTGGAATTGCGACGTTCCATGTGGAAGTTTCTAACCCGCATTAACCGCGAAGGTAAAACTATTGTTCTTACAACGCATTATCTGGAAGAAGCGGAAACATTGTGCAAGAACATAGCGATCATCAACGACGGCCTTATCGTCGAAAACACCTCGGTAAAAGATTTTTTGACAAAGCTCAACGTTGAAACCTTTATCCTGGATCTGGACGGCAGATGTTCATCGGCACTGGATTCAGATGAGTTTACTATCCGGCAAATCGACCCCTTTACACTTGAAGTAGACCTGGTAAAAGGTCAAAAAATCAATGCACTATTCAGGCTGCTGAGCGATTGTGATGTTCAGGTTCGAAGCATGAGAAACAAATCCAACCGTCTCGAAGAATTGTTTATCCGGTTGACTAACAAAGATAATACCCAGGAAGAATAACCTTGGACTCAAAAAGAATCCTTGTTGCATTTAATACCATTGTTATAAAAGAAGTCAATCGCTTCATGCGTATCTGGCTGCAAACCCTGATACCGCCGGCAATAAGCATGTCATTATATTTTGTTATCTTCGGTAATCTTATCGGTTCCCGGATCGGCCCGATGGATGGCTTTACATATATGGATTTTATTACCCCGGGAATTATTATGATGGCAGTGATCAACAATTGTTATTCAAATGTTGTATCTTCCTTTTTCGGGGCCAAGATTCAGCTTCATATTGAAGAAATGCTCGTCGCCCCCATACCGAATTACGTCATCCTGGCCGGTTATATCACCGGTGGCGTGGCCAGGGGACTTATGGTTGGTTTGCTGGTTACCATCGTCGCCATGTTCCTTACCGATCTGGAAATACACAACTACTTCGTTGTCTTCAGTATAGTAATCCTCACCGCCGTCCTTTTTTCTCTCGGAGGTTTCATCAATGCGGTATTCGCAAAGAAATTCGATGATATTTCCATAATTCCAACTTTTGTCTTGACTCCCCTGATCTACCTGGGCGGGGTATTTTATTCGATTAATATGTTGCCTGAATTCTGGCAGTCGGTATCAAAACTCAATCCGATTCTGTATATGGTCAACGGTTTCCGGTATGGAGTCCTGGGTATTTCGGATATTGATATTACCTGGGCTTTCCTCATCATCCTGATCTTCATTGTGATTTTGAGTGCCTTCTGCCTGATACTCCTGAACAGGGGTACGGGACTGAGATCCTGATCCGGGGCAATCAGAACCTGTCTTTCAGCCGCTCCGCGATAACTCTGGTAAATTCCCTGGTCCCCAATGACCCGCCGATATCACCTGCGCATTCCCCTTCCGCGATTGCCGACAGGATTACCAGCCTGAGTTCATGCCCGATATTTCTTCCTCGCATATTCCGTAATTTATCCGGACTCACCACGATATATGCATCCGGAAGCGCAGGTTTCATACACATGGACTGCCGATAAGCACGGCAATAATCCTTCGATTCTGGACCATACCCAGCGCGCAAGATTTTCGCTTGTCGGATTCTCCAGGCCTTCAATCTCATTCAGATACCTGTGATCGAGAGCATCAAATACCGCCTGGAAAGCCTTGTCTATATCCGCGAAATCCATCACCCAACCCGAATCAGTGCCCACTTCACCGCTGACATACACCGCTATACGAAACGAATGTCCGTGAAGCCGATAACACTTATGTGTCTCCGGCAGGTTTGGCAACCTGTGCGCAGCTTCAATTCTGTATTCCCTGAATATTTCCATCATCTCTATTACCTGCTTTCGATCCGAGCGTACTTATTGTGTATTACATAAAAGATGAACAACAGTCCGGGGGCCTGGCCGGCACGGTTCCCGGACCGTCTGCGGCCTGGATGGCCGCAGCCG
>JBBDSH010000013.1:20372-41076 GCA_040905045.1 Gammaproteobacteria bacterium
GCCTGCCCCCGTACTTTATCCGGGGTATGTATTTACGGCGTGTCCGGGAACCGTGCTCGCCAGGCACCGACTTGCCGTCACTTTTCACTAATTATGAAAGTCTCAATAATATCCTTCTTATAGGCTTCAAACAGTTCATGAATCTTTTTCCACAAGTTGCCCGGCAAGCCGTTACCAACGTTATTACCATCAAGTTGTATTACCGGAACAATTTCCATGACGGAACTGGTTATCCATATCTCTTCTGCATTCCTGAGTTCAATATCCGTTACTTGCTTTTCCTCGCACGGAATAGAATTCTCATTTAACAACTCGATAATCAAATCCCTGGTTATTCCCGAAAGCAGTCTGTTATCTTTCGGCGGCGTTAGAACCTTTCCATTCTTCACCATAAACACATTACTGGCAGCACCCTCCGTAACGACACCATCCTTAATTAGTATTGCCTCATGAGCACCATCAGAGTGCTTGGCGATCTGCTTTAATAATACAGCCGGGAGTAATGATATAGACTTTATATCACAATAATCCCAACGGATATCCTTGTGCGTTATGGCCCGGACCCCTTTTCTGCGATCATTTGGATCCACTTCCCTGCAAAGTATAAAAACAGTCGGGACAAGCCCGTCTTCATATATATGATTCCTGTCTCCGGCACCCCGGGTGATCTCAATATAAACTGATCGGTGGTCGGAATAGGGATTTTTATGTAAAACCTCCCCAATGAGGGTTTCCCACTGATCATGACTGTATGGATTAGGTATATCGATGGCATCCAGACTGTTTTGAAGACGCAACAGATGCTGCTCCAGTCTGAATATATAATCACCGTAAACAGGAATCATCTCATAAACACCATCACCGAAAAGAAACCCCCTGTCCATTACGGAAACGCAGGCCTCTTGCAAAGGCAGGAACTCGCCATTTAGATAGACAATAGCAGGAGTTTGACTCACTGGAATAGTAATCTGACTTCATCCTTGAGCCTTTCGAACAGGCTGCCTTCGTTAATGGACTCCAGTGCTATCAATGACCGTTTGGCAAGCTCCCGCCCGTCCAGCGAAACAACCAGTTTGCCGTATACCGCACCCTTCTCTACCGGAGCAATAATCGTCTTGTCAGTATCAGTCCTGATATCAAGATCATCATAGCTGCCCCTGGGAACAGTTATCCACAATCTTTCATTGACACCCAGGTTGATAGTATCCGAATTACCCTTCCAGACCTGACTTGTCGTTACAGCCTGACCGGGTTCATACAGTTTGTGTGTTTCGTAAAAGCGAAAAGCGAAGTTAAGAAGAGATTGTGTCGCACGGATTCTGGCATTTTCATCATCGCTTCCCATTACCACGGAGATGAGACGCATATTATCACGCTTTGCTGATGCCACCAGGCAATACCCTGCATTCTCCGTATGCCCGGTTTTTATACCATCCACACTGTCATCGCGCCATAACAGATTATTTCTATTATGTTGCTTTATGCCGTTATAGGTAAACTCTTTGATTGCATGGAGTGAATATATATCGGGATGTTCCCGTATCAATGCTCTCGCCAAAGCAGCCATATCCTCGGCAGTAGTGTAATGATTCTCCTGGGGCCAGCCGGTACTGTTCATAAAGTTGGTATTTACCATACCCAGCTGCCGCGCATATTCATTCATCATTGAGGCAAAAGCTTCCTCTGTTCCCGAAATATATTCAGCCAGCGCGACACTGGCGTCATTACCGGACTGGATAATGACACCCTTCAAAAGGTCGCTGACCGTTACCCTGGTATCCACTTCAATAAACATCCGGGAGCCTTTCATGCGCCACGCTTTTTCACTGATCACCACCTCGTCTTCAAGTCCTATATTGCCGGCGGCCAGTTCCTCCGCTACAACATGGGTAGTCATCATTTTTGTAAGACTGGCCGGTTCGACTCTTTCGGTGATATTTTCTCCCGCAATAATATGCCCGCTTTCGTAATCCATGACCAGATACGATTCGGCATTGACCTTGGGTGGCGCAGGCAGAATTGCAGCGGTTGATGAAAATACAACTGTAAAAAGAACAATTATTTTCAGAAAAAATACACAGGTACTGGAAGGCAACATGATTTTTCTATCCGGGAAATGGGTGAACTTACAAATTTATTCAAGGACAATATGATGATCGAGTACACCGTAGCGCCCCAATTCAGCGACAATATTGTCTGCAACTTCCACATCATCAATCGGCCCGATACGGACCCGATGGACAAGGGAACCTTCTACTACAACTTCCGATATATGAATATCCCCGGTACTTATCGAGCTTAATCTGTTGCGCAGATTGACGGCATTTATCAGATCCGAGAAAGCGCCTACCTGAATGTAGAAGCCGTTTTGCGGAGATATCCGTTTGTCTTCCGCAACCCTGATTGTGGAACCCTCTTCAGGCCGGGAACGCGGGTCTATGGCACGAACCTCGACAAGACCGGTACCGGTTCCGATTATGTCCAGTTTTGCAGCGGCAGTGTACGAAAGATCAATAATCCGGTTGTCATGAAAAGGACCACGGTCATTCACCTTTACAATTACACGCCTGCCGTTTTCCAGGTTGGTAACCTCGACATAAGTGGGCAGCGGCAATTCCTTGTGTGCCGCGGTCATTGCGTACATATCATAGGTCTCGCCGCTTGAGGTCCGGCGGCCGTGAAATTTTCTGCCATACCATGAGGCAATGCCACGCTCGACATAGTCCTTGCTGCTGTTCATTACATAATAGCGCTTGTCGAATACCTCATAGGATACCGGGTTGCCGTATTTACTGCGTTGTTCCATCTTCGGCTGCGCATTCGGTATGGAGGATACATCTACACTCCCCGGACGCGGCCCCCCATCTTTCGGCTCAATAGCGGAGCACCCCGCCAACAGCGTAAACAGCAATACACCGGGCGCAGATAATGCTGATAAAGACGTATGACTCACTGTATTTTATCCGCGTATTTTACCTGGTAATGTTTTTTAATCTCCTGTGACAGCTGATAGACTGCCATGGCATAAAGAGCACTGTGATTATATCGCGTTATGACATAAAAGTTATGCAGCCCCAACCAGTACTCCTTGCCATCGGACAACTCGAATTCCAGCAGCTTGACCTGCTCATCCGCCTTCAACGGAGATCGTGCATAAACACCGTGATCAGGCAACTCTCCGGCACGTATGTGCGGCTTGAGCCCGTTGGATAATACCTGCTCGTACTGTTCGCCCTTGACCGAGGCCGGGACAATTACCTGCTTTCCCTTTTTCCAGCCATGAATCCTGAAATAATTGGCGACGCTGCCTATGGCGTCTACAGGATTGCTCCAGATATCAATTTTTCCATCATCATCGAAATCAACGGCATAATTACGATAGGAGCTTGAGATAAATTGCGGGATACCCATAGCGCCGGCATAAGAACCCATGACTTCGTGCGGATCCATTTTCTGCTCTCTGGTCATAAGCAGAAACTGTTCCAGCTCGCGACGGAAGAAGTCGCTGCGTTTCGGATAGAAAAAGGCAAGCGTAGCGAGCGAGTCAATGACTTTGTAGCCGCCCTTATGCCCGCCGTAGCGCGTCTCAACGCCGATAACCGCGGTGATGATCTCTTCAGGCACACCATATTCCTTCTCGGCACGTGCCAGCAACCCCCCGTATTCCTCCATAAACTCTGCACCGAGACGAATACGATCAGCGCGTATGAATATCGGACGATATTTATACCATGGTAGAGCCTCGGCCGGTCTCGATATGGCTTCCAAAACACTGTCCGAGATACGAACATTCCGGAACACTTCTTCAAGCTGATTGCTGTCAAAAGAATGCTGCGAGGCCATGTTATTGATAAATACCTGAACATCATCACGCTCAAGTATATTGGCCGATGCGCCGATACTCAGGCCCAGTACAGGGATCATTAACAATCTAAATGCATTACGTAACATCTTCTTCAATCCGATAATAAACGGCGATGAGTATGTATACCCATAAGCAATCCGAAACCCGCCATCAATGTTACCATGGACGTGCCTCCGTGACTTATCAAAGGCAATGGTAGACCGACAACCGGCAACTGTCCTGACACCATGCCCATATTAACAAAGATATAAACAAAGAATGTTAAAACTACAGCCGCACCTAATAACTTGCCAAACATAGTTTGTGCATAGGCGGAAATATATAATCCCCGGCAGATTACCAGACTATAGGCACATAACAGAAGCAGTACTCCCATCAATCCAAATTCCTCGCAGAAAACGGCAAATATGAAATCAGTGGATCGTTCCGGTAGAAATTCCAGATGCGACTGTGTGCCGTTTAACCATCCCTTTCCATATATACCCCCGGAACCTATAGCTATTTTGGACTGTATGATATGGTAACCGGTCCCCAGCGGATCCTGTTCCGGGTTTAAAAATGTGAGTACCCGTTGTCGCTGGTATTCATGCATCATATACCAGAATACGGGCGCCGACATCGCGGCAAGCATGGACAGGCTTCCGATCAGTCTCCAGCTTATACCAGAAATAAAGAGGACGGCGAATCCGGCTGCGGCAACAATGACAGCCGTACCCAAATCCGGCTGCCTTACTATCAATACGACCGGGATCATGATCATAAAAAATGACATGATTATACGGCCCAAAGAAGGCGGCAGGTGTTTCTCCGAAAGATACCAGGCCACGGCCATGGGCAGGGCCAGCTTCATCACCTCCGACGGCTGAAACCGGAACAAACCGAGATCAAGCCACCGCTGCGCGCCTTTTCCTGTATGGCCGAACATGAGCACCAGAACCAGCAATGCGATACTGAACAAATAAATCCATAAAGACCAGCGAGACAATTGCATGGTCGGGATCTGGGCTACTATCAACATAATCAACACGGCAACGAGTATGCGGACCCCCTGACGATAAACCACAGACATGTCCTGGCCCCCGGCGCTGTACAATACGGTCAGGCCGATAGCACAGAGGACGAGGATTCCGAATAATAGCGGCATATCCACGTGGAGTCGTTCCGATAATGATTGCTCTTTCATTCCCGGGCCACCGATTCTTCGGTATTTAAATAATGATCAAAAAGCTGTCTGGCTATGGGCGCGGCAGTTGAAGAACCGCTGCCGCCGTTCTCGACAATTATTGCAATGGCAATTCTCGGAGACTCCAGCGGCGCAAAAGCAATAAACAGTGCATGGTCCCTCAATATCTCGGGGATTATATCCTCATCGTATTCCTCATCCTGGCCGATACTGATCACTTGTGCCGTACCGGTCTTGCCGGCGAATTGATAGTTGGCCCCTCTCCCCGACGCCCTGGCGGTACCACGTTCTCCCTGGACGACATCATGCATGGCACCAATGATCTCTTCCCAGTCTTCTGATTCGGTTTGCCTGACCCGGTGTATTACTTCCCTGCCGGAATCCAGGAGCTTTTTATTGCTCAACGCATCCCGGGCTTCGTCAACGATATGCGGTTTAATGACATGACCCCGGTTGGCAATCGCGGATGTGGCCACGGCCAGTTGCAGTGGCGTAACCAGGGTTGAACCTTGACCGATACCGGCAATCAACGTTTCTCCGGGATACCAGGGCTGGCCCAGTGCACGGCGTTTCCATTCGCGCGACGGAACCAGACCGCTTGATTCTCCGCCGATATCAATACCGGTCTTTTGTCCCAGGCCGAACTGTGCAAGACCTTCGTGAATACGTTCGATACCCAGATCCTGGGCAAGCGAATAGAAATAGACATCACAGGATTCGACAATGGCCTTGCGCAAATCGGTGTGTCCATGCCCCTCTTTTTTCCAGTCACGATACCGATGACTGCTGCCTTTCAGCTGATACCAGCCCGGACACCAGGTTTCTGCATCATTCTCGCGAATTCCGTGCTGAAGCGCGGCAAATGCAAGTATCGGTTTGATGGTGGAACCGGGAGGATAGGTACCTTGCAGACCACGATTCAGCAATGGTGTACCACTGGAACTCAACAGGGCTCTGTAGGTAGGTGAATCGATACCGTTTACAAACAGATTCGGATCATAGCTGGGAGAACTTGCCATCGCCAGTATACTTCCATCCCGCGGATCCATTGCCACAATCGCCCCCCGCCTCTCTCCCAGAGCGTCCATGGCAATATTTTGCAACGAAACATCAAGCGAAAGATAAATGTTCTCCCCGGGTACAGGGGGCGTTCGATCAAGAACGCGGATAACACGACCTTGTGCATTTACTTCAACCTGCTGGTGCCCCACCTTTCCGTGCAACAGGTCTTCATAAGCCTTTTCCACGCCTATCTTGCCGATATGACTGGTGGCGCTGTAATTGGACCTGTCCAGGGTAGCGAGTTCCCGTTCATCGATCATCCCCACATAGCCTACGGTATGAGCCAGGTTCGCTCCCAGCGGGTAATAGCGATTCAGCCTTGCCTTGACGTCGACGCCGGGGAAGCGATAAAGATTGACCGATATGCGCGCCACTTCCTCATCACTGAGATTAAATTGCAGCGGAATACTCTCAAATCTGCGATTTTTCCCCAGGCGATTCCTGAAGCGATTGATGCTTGCCGCATCGATTTCTACAAATTCCCGTAACCGATCTATGGTCCCGTCCAGATCCTCGATATGTTCCGGTGTCAATTCCAGACTGAATGAGGATCGGTTATCCGCGAGCAAGACACCGTCACTGCTGAATATCAGTCCTCGTGTCGGCGGGATGGGTACAATTTTTACCCGGTTGCTCTGGGACAACGTGGTGAAATGATCGTGCTGAAGAACCTGAAGATGAAAAATCCTGACCATAATTGCCAGAAATATTGCCAGCATTAACAACCCGGCCAGAACAATACGCCACCGTAACAGCCGATGTTCCTGTTCCGGATCTCCAAGGGTAAATGCAGGTGACATCTATCGTACCATACGGATCAGGATACGTTGAACTTGCGGCGAACATCACGCAGGATGACAAACAACCATGGCCATATCAGCATGCTCGTAAGCGGTGGCGCCCAGAACGTCCAGTCTCTGGGTGGAACACCTATCATTCCCCTGATCCAGAAATTAAACAGTTGCAATAACATCAGATAGGCAAAGACCAGCATGGCCTGCTGTATAAGCGGGAATACACGCATTTGCTGATGGGACTTGATGGTAATATAGGCAATCACGGCAAGCCCGAGCGCATGCTGCCCGAGAATCGTACCCTGTTGCACATCAAGCAACAGACCCAGCATCCAGCCGATACCGATGCCGACGCGTTCCGGTATAGCCATACACCAGTAAATCAATATCATGGCAACCCAGGCCGGCCGCCAGTTCAGCGCCCATTCGGGCAATGGCATGGCGGTCAGCATGAAGGCGATAACAAAACTCAGAACTATAATTGAACCGCCGTTATGACGAGTCGTTGTTATCACGATCTCACCTTGCCACCGTGGATTCATCGATAGCATCACTGGCCGCTTCCTCATACGGCCAGACCAGTAATACTTCCAGACTTTGGCTCAATTTTGCACTCGGTTGCACTTCAATTCTGGCAAACGGTTCACCCGGCTCCAGATCCATTTCCGTAACGGTACCGACGGGATAACCGCGCGGGAAACGCCGGCCCAGGCCTGAAGAAATGATCAGATCTCCCTTCTTGATGTCGGAATTGGTAGGCAGATGCTCCAGCAACAAACGATCATTCCGGCCTGTACCCACGGCAATGGCGCGCAGACCGTTCCGGTTTACCTGAACTGGAATGGCATGAGTCGGATCGGTAATCAAAAGAACGGTACTGGAAAACGGCCCGACATGAACCACCTGGCCCATGATACCGCCGGCATCGACCACGGGCTGACCGTCATAGACACCGTCGCGCCGCCCCTTGTTGAGAACAACCTGGCGACGAAACGGCTCCAGTTCCACGGATACCAATTCGGCAACCAGCACTCTCTCGCTCAGCCTCATGGATGACTCAAGCAATTCCCGCAACCGGTTGTTTTCCTGTTCGAGCACGAAAAAACGCTGCAGTCTGGAATTCAGATACAGACGTTCCTCACGCAGGCGCCGGTTCTCCTCCAGCAGCATCTTCCGGGTAGTGAAGGATTCCGACATCCAGCGGCCGGCCTTGACCGGCAGATCGACGACATACTGGAGCGGATAAACAACGGTAGAGAGAACGGAACGGACGGATTCGAGATGGCTTTCCCTGTGATCGACGGTCATGATTACAATGGATGCCAGAATAAAAACGACAACCCTTGTATTGGCGGAAGGGCTTTTCAGGAACAGTGTTTTGATATTTCTCCTCCTTAACCCGCGTCATTCAACAGCCAGTATATCGGTCCCGTACTCGTCGATCATTTCAAGATAACGACCGCCGCCGCGGGCAACGCAGGTCAGCGGATCCTCGGCCACGATTACCGGCAGCCCGGTTTCTTCCATTAAAAGCCTGTCCAGATCGCGTAACAGCGCCCCGCCGCCGGTCAGTACCATGCCTCTCTCCGCCACATCCGAGCCGAGTTCCGGTGGTGTGTTTTCCAGTGCGTTCTTCACGGCATCAACGATACCGGTCAACGGTTCCTGCAGCGCTTCCAGTATCTCGTTACTGTTCAGGGTAAAACTGCGCGGTATGCCTTCGGCCAGATTGCGGCCGCGCACTTCCATCTCGCGGACTTCCTGACCGGGATAGGCGCAGCCGATCTCGTGCTTGATACGCTCGGCCGTGGCGTCTCCAATCAGTGTGCCATAGTTGCGCCGCACATAGTTGATGATCGCCTCGTCAAAGCGGTCGCCGCCGAGACGCACGGAATCGGAAAAGACAATGCCGTTGAGTGAAATAACCGCCACCTCGGTGGTGCCGCCGCCGATATCCAGCACCATGGTGCCCCGGGCATCGCTCACAGGCATGCCGGCGCCGATGGCCGCCGCCATGGGTTCCTCGATGAGATGAACCGTGCGCGCCCCGGCGCCCATTGCGGACTCACGGATGGCGCGTCTTTCCACCTGGGTGGAACCGCATGGCACACAAACCAGGACGCGCGGACTGGGTTTGAACAAGGTACTGCCGTGAACGCTGCGAATGAAATACTGCAGCATTTTTTCCGTGACGGTGAAGTCCGCGATGACACCATCCTTGAGAGGACGGATAGCGGTGATATGTCCCGGTGTGCGGCCCAGCATGCGCTTGGCCTCGGCGCCGACGGCGCGTATGGACTTGGCGTTATTGGAATTGCCTTCCTTGTGGATCGCAACCACGGAAGGTTCATTCAGTACAATGCCCTTGCCCCTGACATAGATAAGCGTGTTGGCCGTACCCAGATCAATGGACAAGTCGTTGGAAAAAAAACCTCTGATCCTGTTAAGCATAAATTTCAAATATCCCCGAGGGTGTGTTAAACAAAGGATCCGTCATTCAGTGTGTGAGGGTGCGGTATCGATAGTTATGTCAGAATTATTAAAAGTTATAAGTATCCCGACATTCTTCTGTGGGACCGTCGGCCGCATGGATGCGGCCGTCGAGCGTACAGAGCCTGCCCTGGACTTGATCCAGGGGATGTATTTACAGCGTGTTCCATAGAACGATGTTGGATTACTAAAAACAAGATCTAATATGCGAAAAACCGGACCGACAACAGGCCGGCGGCGGCGCTTGCCAGCAGCGGCAGGCCCACGCGCAGTCCCGTCTCCCGGTTGCCTATAACCGCCGCCATCCCTCCCTTGCAGAGGGAATTGGCGGCGGCGGCAATCACGATACCGACGACGGCAACCCGGATGGTCAGGTCATCATGACTCATTCTTGCCAGCGACAGATTAATGGCATCCACGTCCGTAATTCCCGAAACCGCGGCCAGCAGCAACACCCCGGCGTCGTCGAACCAGGTTTGCAGCGCCTTCACCAGTAACATAATCAATGCCAGCAACAGACCGAAACCCAGTGCGGATTTCATCTCCAATGGATTCTTTACCGTCGTTCCCAACTCCACCGGTTTCGATTGCAATGTCATGCCGTAATACAGCGCCGGCAGGAATACGATCAGGCTCATAATGATCGCCGGCGGCAGCATGGGACCGACCAGTTCCGGATTTATTACGCCTGCAACCAGCAGCATGCGCGGGAACATGGTGCCGCAGGCCAGTAAAATACCGGTGGACAACAAAGGTGCCATGGCCTTGTGTTGGCGGGACTCGCGCGAAAAATGCAGCGTCAACGCCGTGGAGGACGCCAGCCCCCCGAAAATGCCGGTAAAAATAATCCCCTTGCGCGCACCGCCGATCTTGATCAGAAAATAACCGGCAAAAGAGATAAAGGCAATCAACACCACCATCCACCAGATGGCGTACGGGTTCAATGCCTGCCACGGTCCGTAGCCCTTGTTGGGAAGAACCGGGAGCAGCACCACCGAAATCAACAACAGCTTGATGCCGGCTCTCAGCTCTTCCTCTTCCAGGGCGCCGAGCCAGCGGTGCAGGCTGGACTTGTAACCGAGCAGCAGGGTCGTCAGTACCGCCGCGGCGGCGGCCAGGGTGATCTCGCCGGACACCGCCATGGCGCCGAAGACAAAGGTCAGCAGTCCCGCTACCAAGCTGGTTATCCCGACATCGCCGCGTACCTTCAGATTGGCGATATAGACGGCGGTCAACACGGCGGCCAGGGCCAGGAAGCTTACGGCAAGAACCAGGCTGCCGAAGTGTTCCCCCAGCAGTGCCGCCCCGCCGCCGAGCAGACCGATCAAACCGTAGGTGCGCACCCCGGCGATGCGCTCCCCCTCCTTCGCGTCCCGTTCCCGCCAGCCGCGTTCGATGCCGATCAGCAGGCCGATGGCCAGGGCCACGGCAAGGTTGTAAAAGAGTTGCTGTTCGTCGGTCATTCTGAGTCTGCGGACGGCCACGTTACTGTCGCATTACCGCCAAAGGTATCCATATTGATGCTGTCATACCAGTCATGAGCGTAACGGGCCTCCCGGCGACGGAACTCCCGCGACGCTTTCAACGGACTTAATCCACCCGCTTTCTGGATCAGGGTAATCCGGCGATCATGGTAGCGGTACATGCCGTTAATGGAAAAACCGTAGTCCGGAGCGGCGAGGCTGTAACAGGTATTGTGATAAACCGGCGCAACCGGGTCTTCATTATAAAGCAACGATACCAGGGCGAGGCTGCAGGCCTTGGCCTGGCTGTTGGCGGAGGATGCGGATTTCGGCATGGCGCCGGCCAGGCAACTGTCACCGATAACATGAACATCCGGCACCAGCGTGGACTCGAAAGTTTGGTGATCAACGGGACACCAGCCGCTCTCGTCAGTCAGGCCGTTATCGCGGGCCAGGGCGCCCGCTACCTGGGAAGGAATGATATTGGCAACGTCCGCATGAATCTGCCCGGCATCCGTATGCACCAGGCCCCGGGCCGGTGTGACGGCGGTGACCAGACCGCCATTGGTTATGGGCAGATATTCGATCATGTCCGCGTACAATTCCTGCCAGGCTTCCATGAAAAGATCCTCCTTGGAAAAATGCGTATTGGCATTGAGGATCAGGACCTTTGAGCGAGGCTTGTGGGTTTTCAGATAATAAGCCATGAGACTGGCGCGCTCATAGGGTCCCGGCGGGCAGCGAAACGGTGCCGGCGGCACGGAAATCACAACCACGCCGCCGTTACTCATATTCCGCAGCTTTTGCCCCAGGATCCGTGTTTGTGGACCACCCGTCCAGGCATGCGGCATGATCTCCGCGGCCTCCATGTCATAGCCGTCCGGAGATTCGTTCCAGAGCATACTGATACCCGGTGACACCACCAGCCTGTCATACGCAAGCCGGACACCGTTCTCGAGCAACAGGGTTTTCTTGTCCGCATCAATACGATCCGCCCGTGCATGAACGATATCGATACCATAATCCTTTTTAAGAAACCCGTAGGTCCGGATCAGGGACTTGTAGGGCACCAGACCCGCCATGGCCGCATTGCTGAAAGGACATGTAACAAACCGTTTTTTCGGTTCGACCAGCGTTACCTGCAACGCCGGTTCCAGTTGTTTCAGGTATTTCGCACACGCCGCGCCGCCGTAACCGCCGCCCACAACGACAACACGCGCCCGCGACCGGCGTAGATAGCGTTTGCAACCACCGAGAACCGCCGCGCCACCGGCCGCGCCGAGCATCAACCGGATCATTTCCCTGCGTCCGGGATTCATTTCCCTTTGTTCCTTGCGGTTATGTAGTCGGCAATAATATCTATTTCTTCATCGGTATAGGCGGCGCTGATCCTGTCCATGACCGTGGCCTCGGCGGCACCGGCGCGGAATTCCGTCAGACGCCGTATCAGTTCCTCGCGCGTGAGCGGTTCGAGAGATGGAATGCCCCCGTTTTCAACAGCTCTGCCGCTGTGGCAGGTATAGCAGGTTAACGCCAGACCTTCGGCTCTTCTATCCTGTGCCGCGGCGATGCCGGAGAACAGGAGGCCGATAAACAGACAGGCTTGGACAGGGATGAGTTTGACCCGCGGCATCGATAATATCCTTTGAGAGATTATGTTATGCCCTGGAAAATTGTTCCCCGGACTGCGCCGCTGCCTGCATGGCCGCGGCCTGGTGATCCCGGGCCAGAAGCACGTACACGGCGGGCACAACAAACAGGGTAAACAGTGTGCCGATACCCAGTCCCGTCGAGATAACCAGGCCCATATGGAAGCGGCTGACGGCGCCGGGGCCGCCGGCGGTCAGAAGCGGCACCATGGCCATGATCATGGCGGTCGTGGTCATCAGTATGGGGCGCAGTCGAATCGCTGCGGCTTTCTCCACGGCTTCCCGGCGGCTGAGCTTTTCATTGATCTGCAGCTGATTGGCGAATTCCACAATGAGAATGCCGTTCTTGGCGATAAGGCCGATAAGGGTGATCAGGCCCACCTGGGTGTAAATATTCACGGTGGCAAAACCCAGGGTAATAAATGCCATGGCGCCGGCGATGGTCAGCGGTACCGACATCAGGATGATCAGCGGATCCCGCCAGCTCTCAAACTGGGCCGCCAGCACCAGATAGATCACCAGCAGGGACAGGAAGAACGTCACCACCAGGGCGCTGCCCTGCTGTGTATACTGGCGTGAGGCACCGAGGTAATCCCAGGTAAAGCCGCGCGGAAAGATTTCCCTTGCCTGATTCTCCAGAAAGCCCAGCGCATCGCCCAGGGTCACGCCCGGCGTCATGATCCCCTGCAGGGTCAACGAATTGAGCTGCTGGAACTGGGTACGGCTGCTGGGTTCCACCGTTTCCTCAAAGGAGATCAATGTCGACAGGGGGATCAGTTCACCGGAACGCGCGCGAATGTAGTAATCATCCAACAGACGATGATCCATACGGAATTTCCGGGCCACCTGGGGGACAACCTTGTAGCTGCGGCCTTCCAGGCTGAAGCGATTGACATAGTTGCCGCCCAGGGCCGCCGACAGATTGCGGCCAATCTGTTCCATGCTGATACCAAGATCGGCGGCCAGGTCGCGATCAATCTGGATTCTGACCTGCGGCCGGCTGAATTCAATGGATTTTTGCAGGAACATGAAATTACCGCTGTCCATGGCCGTTCCCAGCAGTTCATCGGCAACCCGGTCGAGTCGTTCGTAATCGGCGTCCGTGGTAATCACGAACTGCACCGGCAGTCCCCGGCTTGATCCCGGCAGACTGGGCCGCGGAAACGTGGCGATCTGTAATCCGGCCACGTCATTCAATTTCTGCTGTAATTCTTCCTGCACCTCCGATTGCGAACGCTCCCGTTCCGACGGCGGCGGCATCTTGAAGCCGCCGAAGGTTGAGGCCGGGTTGCCGCCCTGGCCGATGAGGATAAAACTTTGCAGGAATTCGGGAATGGATTTAAAAATATCGGAGACCTGCTGCATATACGATTCGGTGTAATCGATGGTGGCCGTCTGCGGCGCCGTGGCCTGAAACAGCAACACGCTCTGATCCTCCACCGGTGCCAGTTCATTCTGGCTGGTGATGAACATGAAATAAATGCTCACCAGGATGAGCAGACCGAAAACAATGGTAACGGGCACATAGTTGAGTGAATTGTGCAGCAGCCTCTGATAGCGATCCGCCAGACCGACGAAGAAATGTTCGACCGCCCGCTCGAAAGGCCCCGGCTCGGAATCGTCTTTCAATACTTTGGACGAGAGCATGGGTGACAAGGTCAGCGCCACCACGCCGGATATCAACACCGCACCGGCCAGGGCAAAAGCAAACTCGGTGAACAACGTTCCCACCAGCCCTTCCATGAAGCCGATAGGCGCGTAGACGGCGATCAACGTGGTGGTCATGGCAATAATCGGCAGTCCCAGTTCACGTGCTCCCTTGATGGCCGCCTGGAACCGGCTCTCCCCCAGCTCGATGTGCCGGTGCACGTTTTCCACCACGATAATGGCATCGTCCACGACCAGTCCTATGGCCAGTACCAGGGCCAGCAGTGTCAGGAGATTGACGGAGAATCCCATGAGCAGCATCAGGAAGGCGCCGCCTATGAGTGACAGCGGCACCGCCACCGCCGGTATCAGGGCGGCGCGCATGGAGCCCAGAGACAGGAAAATCACCAGCAAGACGATCACCACCGCCTCGCCCAGTGTGACAAATACCTCGCGAATGGAATCCTTGATAAAGACACTGGCATCGTAAGGCATATCCAGCTTGAGGCCGGCCGGCAACTGGGATTCGATCTCCGGCAATACATTATGAACACGACCGGCAACCGTCAGCGGATTGGAACCCGGTGACTGCTCAATGGCGATAAAAATCGCGGGATTGCCGTTGTACCAGGTCTCCGTATCGTAACTTTCCGAGCCAAGTTCGGTTTCGGCCACATCACGGATACGCACCAGCGTGCCGTTGTCAGCCCGCACCACCAGGTTCTGGAAATCCTTTTCCCGGCTTACATCCGTGGCGGCGGTGAGATCAATGGCGACATAATTGTCCTTGGTCTGCCCCACCCCGGCGAGATAATTGTTCCGCCGCAGCACGTTCTGCACGTCTTCGGCGGTAACGCCCAGCGCCGCCATGCGTTGCGGATCCAGCCAGATGCGCATGGCGAAGACCTTGTCGACGGCCAGTTGCGCCTTGGACACGCCCGGCAGGGCCTGCAGCTTGGGCTGGACCACACGCAGGAGATAATCAGTGATCTGTTCCATGGACATATCGCCGCCGTAAAAGGCGATATACATGAGTGCCGTGCTCTGACCGGTGGTGGAATCGATGACCGGGTCCTCCACTTCAGCCGGCAGTGTATTACGCTGGCTGGCCACCTTGGCCTGGATCTCGGCCACGGCGGCGTTGGAATCGTAATTCAGTTCCATGTGCGCCTCGATCACGGAACTGCCCTGGGTGCTGGTCGAGGTAAGATAATCGATGCCTTCCGCTTCCGAGATGGCCTGCTGCAGCGGCGTGGTGACAAATCCCTTGACCAGTTCGCTGCTCGCGCCGGGATAGAACGTGCTCACGGTCACCACCGTATTGCGCATCTCGGGATACTCGCGCACCTCCAAAGAATCGATAGCACGCAGGCCCAGAACCAGTATCAGCAGACTGATGACACTGGCCAGAACCGGACGATGAATAAAGAGGTCGGTGAACTTCACTCTTCAATCACCTGCATGCGTTCGAGTTCGATCGAGTTGTCGATACGCACCGATTGACCGTTGCGCAGCTTGTTCTGCCCCGCCGAAACGACCCGGTCGCCCTTCTCCAGGCCGCTGACGATCTCGACGCGGCCGTCGCGCACATCACCGGTGATAACCTGGCGGCGCTCCACCACGAGGCCGTCGTTTTCCTCCCTGATCAGAAATACGGAATCACCGTAGGTGGCATAGGTAATGGCGGTACGCGGCAGTGTCAGCACATCCTCGCGCAGGGGCAGCATGGTATTGACCTGGGCGAACATGCCCGGGCGCAGAAGCTGTTGCGGATTCTGCAGCGTTCCGCGGATACGGACGTTGCGTGTCTGCGGGTCAATACCCGGATTGATGGCGCTGACCTCCCCACGGAAAACCCGATCCGGCCAGGCCTTGACGGTTACCGTCAGTTCCTGACCGACGGACACCCGATTGAGATCCTTTTCCGGCAGTGAGTAATCCACGTAAATGGGAACCAGCGATTCCAGAGGCACTATGGGCGAACCCGGCGACAGATACTCACCGATGTCCACCTGGCGGATGCCGAGCCGTCCGGAAAAAGGCGCCCGGATGCGTTTTTTCTGCAGGAGTTTCCGTTGTGAGCTGACCCGGGCCTCGGCGTTGTCCAGATTGGCCCGGGCCTCGTCGAAATCCGCCTGGGAGACGGCGTTCTTCTCCAGCAGATCGCGCAACCGGTTGAAGCGTATTTCCGCCAGACGCCGGCCGGCCAGGGCCCCTTCCAGATCCGCCTGATCGACGCTGTCGTCCAGTTCCAGCAGCACATCGCCTTCTTTCACCGCTTCGCCCGACTCGAAGTGAATGGCGCGCACCTGCCCCGCCACCTCATTGGTCACGGAAATGCCCTGGATGGCGACCAGGCTGCCGACGGCGTTCAAGTGCGGGCGCCAGTCCTGCGTACGCACCTCGGCCGCGGCAATGGTTGCCGGTGGCTGCGGCCCTCTCTGCTCTTCCATCTCCTCGAACTGCTGCTTTTTCAATACAAAGATGCCCCCGAACACAAGCCCGAGAACAGCCAGCATGAGAATAAAACGTACTATCATCTGTGGAATCCATTTGTGGTGTGACGGAGCCCCACCGGACTGAAACCTTCCTTCAGCGCGAGATTCAGCCGCAATCCGCGCCCATTTGGCCTGTTGCGGAAACTAGGAGCATATTCATGCCGTACATCGGCCGGCTATTTTGTCATGTTTTGCCGTGATATCAATCTCTTGAATACGACAAGTCCCTGCCGGTCAATATCCCGGCCACAGCGGAAAAACAGCTTGAACGTGGAGTTGTCCATATCAGGGCAACCGTTGCTGTACGGGTACTGTATCAGTGCTCATTATACCCCATGAATGGGGCGTCGACACTGACGGGTTTCGGACTGACACGTCACTCACGGAGAACTCAAAATGCGCCTGACTTCTCCCGGCGGGAGAATCAACCCGGTTTCCGCTGGAGATGTGAACCGGTTTGCAATCCGTTTCCCGCTACCCGCCTATACTTTCCGTAATTAAAACGGGAAATCAGTCATGTCGATCACAGAAGAGAAATCCGTTCAAACCCATACCCTGAGAACACTCTGGTCGGAAACCCTGTTTGAAATGCTGTACGAGGCGGTGGAGCACAACTGGTCGGTCAATGCGACCCGGGAAATCCTGAAAGAACTCGTACACAAGGGCTACAAACTGAACCGGGTGGTTGAGAAAGTCGAAAAACGTTTTGGTGATCCAGGGAAAAAACGGTTACTGAGCATAATACAAGATAAATAATGTGCCTGGTATCATACGAACTGATCGTTACCAGGGAGTTGATAACACTCAAATTAGTAACACAGATTTATTTCAGGCTCCCGTGCCGGGTCAATAACCTGTCCAGTTGGTCGGCGAATGATTTGCGATCGCCCTGATTCAGGGCGGATGGGCCCTCCGTGTGAATGCCGCTGGAACGCAGCGTATCCATGAAATCCCTCATGGTCAGTCGCTGGCGGATATTGTCCGTGGTGTAGCGTTCCCCGCGCGGGCTGAGGACTTCGCCGCCCTTTTCGATCACTTCCGCCGCCAGCGGGATATCGCTCGTAATCACCAGATCGTCGGCGGCAACCCGCCTGACGATTTCATTGTCGGCCACGTCGAATCCGGAAGACACGCGCAGGAATGTGATGTCGCACGATGCCGGAACGCGCACGGGTTGATTGGCCACCAGTGTTAAAGATACGCCGGTGCGTTCGACCGCGCGGAACAGGATCTCACGGATGGCCACGGGACAGGCGTCCGCATCCACCCAGATTTTCATGCCCCGCCGTACCGCGTCATTCCCTGAGCCGGATATACAGTTTGCCTTCTTCCACCCGGATGGATTCGATCCCGTCACCGAGCGTCTGCCAGAACCGGCTCTCCCCGCCGGATTCCCGGAAGAGATCGACGTTTTTCATGTTGCCCAACCAGGCATTGGGCAGCGGCACACCCCAGACACTGATGCCCTTGAGCACGGCGCTGGGTCTGCCATCGACCAGGCGCAGTTCCATGCCGCCGGTTACCCTGATGGTCTTGCCGCCCAGGACGGGAAAGTCCGGCGGCATGTCCACCAGCAGAACGGCGCTGGCCAGGTTTTCAGAAAGATCGATGGCCAGCCGGTGAGCCAGATCGGTATTCCTGGCCAGCAGTGCGTTCAGTTCTTTTTCGCTGAATTCCACTTCCCGGCTTGCGTCGGTCTCCGTGTAGGCTTCCGGCTGCGGTGCTTCCCGCTTGCCGGCCTGAGCAGCACCGCCGAGACGTTCCAGTTTTTGATCCAGTTGCCGCCGGTTTTGTTCACTCAGGACCACCGGTTTAAAGCCGGAGGGAAACAGATAATTCGAAGCCGCCCAGTAGCCCGCGCCGAGAGTCACGGCCGCGGTGATCACAATGATGCCGAAGGTGCGCCAGCCGTTGCGCTGCGGTGCCGGCGGCGTGGAATCCGGGGCGGATTCCGGGACTGGTTCGTTATCCATATAAGAACTCTCGTTAAATAAAGAAATCCGGCCCGGAATCGCGTGCAATATGCGGGCTAATCCCGTCTCAGGATAATGACCTGTCTATCATCCATCCACACTCGTGAAAACCCGAACCGGCGGCAAAGGAACTCAAAGGTTTTCTCATGGTAGAACGAAACGTGTGTGGGATCACGCGTATAATACCAGCCCGCGAAAGCGGCCGTGCTGGTCCAGCGCTCGGTCATGATACCGAGCAGCCCGCCGGGCCCGAGAAGCGAGGCGATATATTCCATCTCCCTTGCCGGCCGCTGGAAGTGCTCGAAACATTCGGTTGCGGTGATGAAATCGTAGGGCGGCTGCGGTTTGCGATCCACAAACAGGGGATCGTAATCCCCGCATTCGATGCCCTGCCGTTTCATCATCAGCGAAAGCGTCGGCCCGGGACCGCAGCCGTAATCCAACCCGCGCATGCCGCCGTTCAGACAGGGCAGCATCGGTTCCACCAGCCTGTTCAGAAAGGAGACGTAACCGCTGTTCTCGATACTGTTCTCATGCGTCTCGTAGTGGGCCTTTTCCTGTTCAATCGGCAGATAATGTTCCTCATCGGCAAAGATCAGAGAACAGTGCCCGCACAGATAATAACGACGCTCGTCGGCGCCGCGAATAGCCGTCAGCGGACCGTCGATGAAACACATAGGGCATTGCATAGTCCCGACCCACGCCGCCTCTTATAAACGGCGGATCAAGATCGGTAATTCACGCGGGCAGCGAACAACGATGAGTCGTTAAACACTGTCCAGCGCCTGACTGACATCGGCAATGATATCGTCGATGTGTTCAATGCCCACGGAGATTCTGACCAGATCCGCGGACACGCCGGCTGTGAGTAATTCCTCGTCGTTAAGCTGACGATGTGTGGTCGACGCGGGATGGCAGGCCAGGGACTTGGCATCGCCGATGTTTACCAGGCGCAGGATCATCTGCAGTGCGTCGATGAATTTCTCCCCCGCCTCGAATCCGCCCGTGATGCCGAAGCTGAGTATACCGGCCGCCTTGCCGGCGGTAATCTTCCTGCAAATGTCATGGTAGGGACTGTCCGGCAGGGCCGCGTAATTCACCCACTCGATCTTCTTGTGTTTCTGCAGATAATCGGCCAGTTTCCCCGCATTCTCGCAATGCCGTTCCATGCGCAACCCCAGGGTTTCCAGTCCCTGCAGGATCTGGAAGGCGTTGAACGGTGACAGCGCCGCACCGGTATTGCGCAGCTGCACCACCCGGCAGCGGCCGATGTAGGCCGCTTCCCCGAGCGCCTCGGTATAGATCACACCGTGGTAGGACGGATCCGGCTCGTTCATCATCCTGTAGCGTTCCTTGTGCTTGACCCAGTCGAACTTGCCGGAATCGACAATGGCCCCGCCCACGGTGGTGCCGTGGCCGCCGATATACTTGGTCAGGGAATGCACGACAATATGGGCGCCGAATTCAAACGGCCGGCACAGGTACGGCGTGGCGACAGTGTTATCGACAATCAGTGGTATGCCATGCTTCTCTGCGATCTTCGCCAGTTGTTCGATGTCCACCACATTACCCGCCGGGTTGCCGATGGACTCACAGAAAAGAGCGCGGGTGTTCTTGTCGATGGCTTTTTCGAAACCGGCAAAATCGTCGGCCGAGACCATGCGCACCTCAATACCCTGCTTTGGCAGAGAGTGGGCAAACAGGTTGTAGGTGCCGCCGTACAGCTGGCTGGTGCTGACGATATTGGTGCCCACCTCTGAGATGCATTGTATGGCGTAGGTGATGGCCGCCATCCCGGAAGCCACCCCCAGGGAAGCGATACCGCCTTCCATTGCCGCCAGACGCTGCTCCAGCACATCCGTGGTCGGATTCATGATGCGCGTATAGATATTGCCCGGCACCACCAGATTGAATAAATCGGCGCCGTGTTGTGTGTTATCAAAGGTGTACGAGGTGGTCTGGTAGATCGGGACCGCCGCGGCATGGGTGGTGGGTTCCGATTCATAGCCGTGATGCAATGCCAGTGTTTCCAGTTTCATGTTGCCCTCACTTATTGATTGTTATTCGAACCGGTTGCAAT
>JBBDSH010000013.1:41176-43047 GCA_040905045.1 Gammaproteobacteria bacterium
TAAACAAAGAACAAATTCATATTTGCGTATGACGCCACCTTGGCTAGGATGGCGGTCTTTGCCACTTTCTCACAGGCGCATTGCATGACAATGGAAATGATCTACACCTGTCTGGTACTGCTTGCCGTACTGGCCGCCCTGGCCAGCAACCGGGTGCCGGCCGAAGTTGCCATGATGGCGGCCCTGGCCGCGGTTTTGCTCGGCGGGATCATCACGCCGGAACAGGCATTGTCCGGATTCTCCAATCCGGGGCTGATGACGGTCGCGGTCCTGTATGTGGTCGCCGCCGCCCTGCGCGATACCGGCGCCATTTTCTGGGTCGCTCATCAACTGCTGGGGCAGCCGCGCAGCGCCGCCGGAACACATGTGCGCCTGATCCTGCCCACCTCGCTGCTCAGCGCCTTCCTCAACAATACCACCGTGGTCGCCATGATGATCCCGGCGGTGCAGGAATGGGCGCAGCGGCTGAAGCTGTCTTCTTCGCAATTATTACTGCCGCTCAGTTACGCGGCCATACTCGGCGGCACCTGTACGCTGATCGGCACCAGCACCAACCTGGTGGTGGACGGCTTCATGCAGCAACACGGCATGGCCGGCTTTCATATCTTCGATCTGACCTGGGTCGGCCTGCCGCTGTTGCTGGCCGGTTCGGTGTTCCTGTTTCTGTTCGCGCGGCGATTGCTGCCCGTGCGCGAGGATCTGGTGGAACAACTGGAACACGCCCGTGAATACCATGTGGAAATGCTGATCCCGGAAGGCAGTCCGCTGCACGGCAAAACCATCCAGGAAGCCGGCCTGCGCAACCTCAGCCACGGCTATCTCACGGACATCGAACGCGGCGACAATCTTTATACTGCCGTCGGCCCGGACATGCAGCTGCAGTCCGGGGACCAGTTATCGTTCATCGGCGCCCCGGAATGCGCCCGCGAGCTGCAGCGCATCAACGGTCTGATCCCGGCCCACGGCGGCGCCCATAAATTGCGTCTGAATCATCACCAGCGCTGCCTGGTGGAAGTGGTACTGAGCCCCGAGTTTCCGGGAATCAACAAGACGGTAAAGGAATCCCGCTTTCGCAGCCACTATCACGCCGCCATCCTCAGCATCAGCCGCGGCGGCAGCCGCCTGCCCGGCAAGGTGGGTGACCTGGTCCTGCGTCCCGGCGACACCCTGCTGCTGGAAACCGGCCAGGATTTTGTCGACCAATACCGTTATCGCCGGGATTTCATGCTGGTCAGTCCCCTGCACGACTCCACCCCGCCGGATTTCAGCAAGGCGCCCCTGGCCACGGTGATCCTGATCGCCATGGTGGCCATGAATGTCCTGGGGCTGGCCTCGGTGCTGGAAGTGGTGCTGATCGCCGCCGGTCTGCTGCTGTTGACCGGTTGTGTCACCGTCAACCGGGCGCGTATGAATATCAGCGTCAATCTGCCGGTACTGGTGGTCATCGGTGCCGCCTTCGCCCTGGGCACCGCGCTGGAGGAAAGCGGCACCGCCGCCTGGATGGTCAACGCGCTGCTCGGCGATACCATCACCAGTCCCTGGCTGGCGCTGCTGCTGGTCTACGTTATTACCGCCGTCTTTACCGAGGTCATCACCAATAACGCCGCCGCCGTACTGGTGTTTCCCATCGCCCTGGGCGTGGCCGAACAACTGGGCGTCAGTCCCCTGCCCTACATCGTCGCCGTCATGTTCGCGGCTAGCGCCAGTTTCATGACGCCGCTGGGCTACCAGACCAACCTCATGGTCATGGGCCCCGGCGGTTACCGTTTTACGGATTACCTGAGGATCGGGTTTCCCATGGCGCTCATCGCCATGGCGGTGAACACAACGTTAATCCCGCTGGTATGGCCGTTTGGCGGGTGAGACCACGC
>JBBDSH010000013.1:43147-59045 GCA_040905045.1 Gammaproteobacteria bacterium
TGATTCGGCCCGGGGTCGGGCCTCCTACAGGCTCCGTTTCACCCCGATGTTGAACCCTGGCGGTAGGAGCGGCGACCCCGCCGCGAATCAGACCATTCGGTTAAGAGAGTGCCGCCCGGCGGCAACCATTACCATCGGACAGAATACAGGCAGGTGTAAGCGGCTCAGAAGTGCAGGCCGCACTCCGTCTTCGGCTTGCCGGCCCAGCGACCGCTGCGGCCCTCGCCGGGGACGGTGCAATGGGTGCAGCCGATGGACTGATAGCCATGGGCCACCAGCGGGTGGAAGGGCAGATCGTGTTCGCGGATGTAGGCATCGCGCTCTTCCCTGGTCACGTCGATCATCGGGTTGAACTTGATGATGCCGCGGCGATCCTCGAAGACATCCAGATCCGCGCGCTGATCGGTCTGCCAGCGCATCAGGCTGGAGACCCAGACATGGTAGTCGGGTTTGATCTCCTCCAGCGGCATGACCTTGTTGATGGAGCAGCAGAAGTCCGGATCTTTCTCCCACAGGCGCTCCTTGACACTCCACTGGTGCTGATAGTCGTCGCCGCGCAAATCCCGCACCTTCAGGCCGAAACGCTCTATCAACTCATCCCGATAACGCACTGTCTCGGGGAAATGGAAGCCGGTATCGACGAAGGTGATGACCTGGTCGGGCCGGATACGGGAAATAATGTGCAGGAAATACGCCGACGTGGCCGCAAAGGATGACGTGACCAGGACCTTTTCCGGATCGAAGTCCTCGTACAGCCGGCGAATGCGGTCCTCGAACCCCAGCGGGGCGTAGACCTCGTTCAGCCGGGCAACCTCGTCGGCGGTGAGGCCGGCGTTGTTGCTGCTGGACAGTGATTCAGCGGTACTGGACATCGAAAAAGCTCCTGAAAATGGACAGGCGCTAGGATAGCCTGCTTTGTTATGAACTTAAAAGAATAAAAGCGAAAAAGCTTATTCTATTGAACTATATACAGGAAAGCCGGCGCAGCATAAGGCTGCTCCACCGTCCCGGAACCCGACAAGGCTATTCAACCCGGCCGGCCTCCTCCATCACCGGCTGCCCCCGTTTCCAGGCGTACATGCCGGCATCGGCACAGCGCAGCAGTTGTTCCATATCCTCGCCCTGTTCCGGATAAACCGCGGTTCCGATACTGACGGTAACGGCCACGCTGCGGCCGCCCAGTTCAAAGGGCCTTTGGAGCGCGGCCCGGATCTTCTCGACGATAACGGCGGCGTCCTCCGGCCCGTGAACATTGGTCAGCAACACCGTAAATTCATCGCCGCCCATGCGCCCGACGGTATCCGAATCCCGCACGCATTCCACCAGCCGCCGCGCCACCTCGTGCAGCAGCCGGTCGCCGGCCTCGTGGCCGCAGGTATCATTGATATCCTTGAAGTCATCCAGGTCCAGGTACAACAACGCCAGTCGTTCGCGCTCACGATGGGCCCGCTTCAGCGCCATGCTGAAGCGGTCAACGAACAGCGCCCGGTTGGGCAGGTCCGTGAGATTGTCGTAGTGGGCCATGCGGTGCAGCCGCGCTTCCGTCTGCTTGCGCTCAATGGCCGCGGCCACCTGGGTGGAAACGAACTGCAGCAGTTCCCGATCTTCTTCGGCATAACGGACCTCGCCGGCATACGTCTTCAGAACCAGCGCTCCCATGACACCGTCCCGGCCCATCAGCGGCGCGCCCAGCCAGTCCTGGTAATCGCCGTTGCCGGACAGCAGTAATGATTGCCCTTCGCGCATCACCTCGGCGATACCGGCATGGGCGTCCAGCGGCTGCAGTCCCGGTTGGGTTTCCCGTTCATCAACGAAATAAGGAAACGACAGACTGTCGTCATCGGCATCGTACAGCGCCACGCAGAAATTGGCCGCCGGCAACAGGTCGGCAATGGTGCCGTGAATGTCACGATACAGCGCCGGCAGGCCGTCCGCGGAATGCGCCGCCTCGGAGATGCGGTAGAGCACGTCCTGCATGCGCTGGGCGTGCTTGAGTTCGGTAACATCGCGCGCCACCGCCAGGCGCAGGCGATCCGATTCCGACCAGCGCGCCGACCACATGATGTGCACCACCCGCCCGTCCTTGCCCACGTAGCGGTTCTCGAAGTGCAACTTCGGATCGCCGCTCATGACCTCCCCGGCCGCCGCCAGGGTCCGTTCCCGATCGTCCGGATGCACCAGCTCGATCATATTGCGGCCGATCAGCTCCTCCCGGGTGTAGCCGAGCAGTTGCTCAATGGCGGCACTAACGAAGACATACCGGCCCTGCTCGTCCACCACGCAGACGGGGTCCAGCAGCAGGTCCATGACCCGGGGCAGGAGGGTTTGGGGATTGTCAATCATTCAGGACGATACGAGAAAATAACCTTGGCCGGAATTCCATCATACATGCTTATCCATATTTATCCTGCTCCTCCCTGACCGAACGGTCCAGGATTTCCGAGACCAGTTGATTAATACTTTTGTCCTGGGCGCTTGCCCGCGCGGCGATTTCCCTGTGCAGATCGGCCGGGATCCTGAGATTGAAGCGGCCGGAGTACTCCCGGGCCGGCTCTATCCCCTTCTCCCGGCACACCTCTAGAAACACATTCAGAGAATCCCTGAATTCCTTCCGCAACTCGACCGGGTCCCGACCGTAGAAATCGGCACTGCCATTGATGCCGAGGATCTCGCCCCGGAACTGATCGAGCTCCGGATCGTATTCGATCCTCGCCCTGTAGCCGTCCACATTCATGATATTCATGGTTTTATCTCGTGATACTCCAGCCATCTGCGTATACTCGCAACCGCACCCTTATCGGTCTTGGGCGAGGGATGCGGTCTGTGAAATACGTGAACTTCTCCGAAAAGCACAACAGCAATTCTGGACCCTTGCCGTTCCGTTATCTCCGCGCCAAGCGCCTTGAAAAGCGACTCTATATCGGACCAGGGAATCGTGCCGCTCGTTGGCCGTGCGTAGATCCGCTCCAGGGTCTTCCGGTGCTTCCGCTGCATTCGGGCATAGTACTATATTTTAGTACTATTTTAAATGGCAAAACCTGTAGCCCGGGATAAACGAAACGCCGCCCAGGATCATACCGCCTGTTTGCGACAGGCTTTTGGTTTGCCGATTGCCTTCGCTGAACGGGTATTGATATTAATTCCTACTATTAGTAGGATGATATATTCATACTATAGGCACTACCATGCACGCACAAAAACTTTCCATCTCACTGCCCGAAAGCTCGGCCGACTTTATTGAGCAATATCGACGGACGCACTCGATAAAGAGCCGTTCCGAAGTCATCGAACAGGCCTTGCAGTTATTGCGACAGCGGGAACTCGAGCGCGCCTATCGCGATGCGGCGGCCGAGGAAAGCGACTTTAAGGATCTGGACAATGCCATCATGGACGGGCTCGACGATGAAACGTGGTGAAATCCGCTTTGCAACCCTGGACCCGGCCATCGGTAATGAAATCCGTAAACGGCGACCCGTCGTAATCGTCAGCAACAACGCCAACAATCGGGCGGCCGGCGTTGTGACCATTGTTCCCCTCACTTCCAACGTTGCTAAAATCTATCCTTTCGAAGTCTTCCTGCCGGCAAAGAAAACCAACCTGAGCAAGGATTCCAAGGCGTCCGCCCAACAAATCCGTACCATCTCCAAAAAACGGCTGGCCGGAACAAAAGTCGGTGCCGTTCCTGATGATCTGTTGAGCCAAATAGACAATGCCCTTCGGATTCACCTTGCCCTGAAATAAATTCAACCACGAAGAGAGATGCAGGGAGGGTCGGTGAATTCAGCCAAACTTGACAACCGTATCAGCACGGGTATGGAATGAATCCCATGCAACACGATCCCAAAGGCCGCATCACCCTGCAGAAAACCGCCGCCCGGATCCGCATCCTCGCCGGCGACACGGTCATCGTCGACAGCCGCGACGCTGTTGAACTGCGCGAGACCGACTATCCGCCCCGCTTTTACCTGCCGCGCGAAGACATCGCCATGGATCGACTGCAAGAATCGAAAACGGCCACGCACTGCCCGTTCAAGGGCGACGCGACTTATTACAATCTGTTACTGGAGGATCGCACCATCGCGGACGCCGCCTGGAGTTACGAGGAACCGTATGCGGACATGATGGCCATCCGGGGGCACCTGGCCTTTGCGTCTTCAGAGTTGATGGAGGATATCGGCGAGGACTGACCGCCTGTTTTTAGAAAATGGTTTGCCAAGCCATTTGCAGGAAATAGATTACACAGGGAATGAATGACCTCCTTTCGGTATCCCCGGCCTTCATGAAACCGCCCCTTATCCCTGATAAACGCTCCTCACCGCTCCCCTTTCCCGTTCAGTTCCGCCAGCACCTCACGAAAGCTGTTCAGCCCCGCCTCCAGGTTCTCGATGATCTCCTCGGCCAGATCGTCGGGTTCGGGCAGATTGTCCAGGTCCGTGAGGCTCTTGTCCCGGAGCCAGAACACATCCAGGCTGGTCTTGTCCCGCGCCGTCAGTTCCTCGTAGCTGAACTTGCGCCAGCGGCCGTCGGGATTTTTCTCCGGGTGCCAGGTGGGCTTGCGCTTGTGGCGGTTCTCCGGGTTATAGCAGCGGATGAATTCGGCCAGATCCTCGTAGCGCAGGGGCTTCTTTTTCAGCGTGTGGTGGATATTCGTGCGGTAATCGTAGTACCAGACCTCTTTGGTCCAGGGCTTCGGGCTCGCCTCCCGATTGTCGAAGAAAAGCACGTTGGCCTTCACACCGTGGGCGTAGAAAATACCCGTGGGCAGGCGCAGGATGGTATGCAGGTCGGTGTTGTCCAGCAGCTTGCGGCGGATGGTCTCGCCCGCCCCGCCCTCGAACAGCACGTTGTCCGGCACCACCACCGCCGCCTTGCCGGTGGTCTTGAGCATGGTGCGGATGTGCTGCACGAAATTCAGCTGCTTGTTGGAAGTCGTGGCCCAGAAATCCTGCCGGTTGTAGGTCAGTTCGTCGGTTTCCTGATCGCCCTCTTCGTTAGTAAAGGTCATGGAGCTTTTCTTGCCGAAGGGCGGATTGGCCATGACGTAGTCGTAGGTCACCGGGCTGGGCGCCACCAGGGCATCATTGGGCGAGACGCTGCTGTCGCCGTCGATTTCGCCGATGTTGTGCAGGAACATGTTCATCAGGCACAGGCGCCGCGTATTGGCCACGATCTCGTTGCCGTGAAAGGTCTTGTGTTTCAGGAACGCCTTCTGCGACTTGTCCAGTTTGTAATGATCCGGATCGCTGATGAAGTCGTAAGCGGCGAGAAAGAAGCCGCCGGTACCGCAGGCCGGATCGGCAATAGTTTTGCCCGGTTCGGGCCGCACGCACTCCACCATGGCGCGGATCAGGGCGCGAGGCGTGAAATACTGGCCCGCGCCCGACTTGGTATCCTCGGCGTTCTTCTCCAGCAGGCCCTCGTAGATATCGCCCTTGACGTCCGCGCCCATCACCACCCACTGGGTGCTGTCCACCATGTCGATGAGACGATAGAGCTTAGCCGGATCCTGGATCTTGTTCTGCGCCTTGGTGAAGATCTGCCCCAGCACGCCCCTGTGCGTGCCCAGTTCGCGCAGCAGTTCCACGTACAGGCTCTCCAGTTCCGCCCCGCGTTTCGCCTTCAGGTTCGGCCAGCGGTATTTCTTCGGGATGCCGATATCGCGGTTGTACGGCGGTTGCGAGTATTCATCCGCCATCTTCAGGAAGATCAGGTAGGTCAGCTGTTCCAGATAATCGCCGTAACCGACGCCGTCGTCGCGCAGCGTGGTGCAGAAACTCCAGACTTTTGAAATTATCGGAGCGGTTGGACTCATTAATTATTCCTTTGTTTGTCGTTCAGTATCAGTAAATTTATTAGCCATTTATCATCCCTGCTCATACTGCCACTTTGCGCCGGGTTTTGCGCTGCCCGGAAGTCTTACCGGTCTGAGTCTGAGCCGCCTTTTCCGCCCGGATGCGTTCCAGCAATACCGAGGCCGGCTCATCATTGGGATCCTGCGTGACTAACTGGCCGGAGAAGGCTTTTTTAAGGATGGATTGGCGGAGGGTTTCGGAATGTTTTAGCGAGATGTTAATCTCATCCAACATCTTGTCGATTCGAGATAATTCCTCGGATATAGCTTGCCCTATCTTTATTTGTTCTTCATATGAACAAATTGGCACTGGTATAGCTTTAATATCTGAGCCGGAAATTTCTGATTGGCCAGCAGTCGTACGAATTCTTTTTTCAACAAACTTTCTGGACTCGCCACAGTTTAATGCTTTCTCCAAATAGGATGAGCTTACTGCATTAGTACCGATTCGAGTCTGAATCAGTTTGTCAGGGAAAAGGTGGGTCTCATCACCATTATATTCAGCACAAACTCCAACATAAGCCCTGGAGCCATTATATCGGGTAAATATCAAATCACCATTCTTAAGATAATAGCTATCATACTGATGATCGGTATTATCAATATATCTAACATCATCAATCACTAACTCCATAGGCCGCACCGCACTTATACGAAAGATTTTCTCGCCCTTATCATCTGGTTTCTTTGAAATTCCATTTCGAACACGTTCGCAAAGTTTTCCATATTCAATCCATATCCAAGATTCCGGCAGCTCATGAAGGTCAGTATCTTTGCAGACATCAATAATACTTGGTTTTGTGGGTTTCCCTGGTTTTCTTCCTTCTCTCCCTTCTTCTTCCCATTTTTTTACCTCGGTTTGCCATTCTTCCAGTTGCTGTTGATAACAGGATTCGCGTTCCTGCTGGATGCGCGCGAGAAGTTGTTCAGGGGATTCGAGCTTGTCTTTGTTCTCCTCCCGCCATTGCGCGGTGAGCTTGCCTTCGAAAGCGTGCTTGAGGACAGACTGGCGGTAGACCTTCAGTTGCTCGCGGGCGGTTTTGAGTGCTTCGATCCCCTTGTCCAGTTCGGAGAACAGGGCTTCAATCTTGGCGACGATCCGTTTTTGTTCATTGATCGGAGGTACTGGAAATTCATAGTTCCACAGTAGGGATGGATCAACATGGGGTGTGCCACTGCCTTTAGTCCTTGTATTTATTTCCTGATATTTTGATAGTAGAAAATAATATGCATATTGATTAAAAATAGATGGGAAATTAATACGTATTAACGTGCTGCCTAAAGCACCACTAACTCCTTTCCCTACCAGCCCAGAACGCGAGCCGTCCCAAACCATTAAAAAATCTGACTCGGTACAGAATCTACAACCAGTTCCGTCTGTCCACCATTCATATATACCTTTTTCGAATGCTTGAATATCAATGTATGGAATGTCATTTGACCGATTTTTGTTCTTGGTTAAATTTATTGGTTTTTTTCCTTTTTCACTTTTAACAAATTCACCAAGTTTCACAACTTCCCAAGAATTTGGAAGACCTAACAATCCAGACTTATCAGTCACGCCACCAACTCCTTATTCAACTCTTCAATCACCTCATCCATCCTGTCGCCGAACAACTGGTACATTTTGCCCATGCCGCCCTGGGCATCAAAGGGTGCCATGTCCAGATCGTCGCGCTCGATATGGAAGGAACTGATGATATGGTCGCGGATCATGTGCAGCCAGGCCATCTGTTCCTCGTTGAATTTCTCTCCCGCGCCGCTGTGGTGGGCCATGATCCAGGTCTGGAAATTGCGGCGCACGGCGCTGCCGTAGGCGGTGAGCGTTTCATCCAGTCCGCAGACGCGGCGGATCAGTGCCACCAGGGCGGTGAGTTCGCTGACCGGATCCTCGCCCTGATAGTCATCCAGATGCGCCCAGGCCTGCCAGACCCGCAGCGGCGCCAGCTTGGGGCGGTCGTGGCGCAAGCGTTCCTGCAGTTCCTTGATCATCCGGTAGGTCACTTGCGAACGCCGCGCCGGCTGGCTGAAGTAGATACTCAGGGCTTCGATTTCGTCGCGATGATCATTTAAGTAATCGGCGAATTCCTGCGTCAACGCCTTGGCATTTTCGGCGGTGTCCCCGGCCCATTCGGCCCGCGTCAGCGTATCTAGGTTGTCATGGTCGATGGTCTGTTCCTTGTCGCGGCGGATACCGTCGATGAGTTCGATCAGCGGGCCGGTGAATACGGAAGCGGCCTGCCCCACCAGTTCCTCGCGCGCCCGGTTGCGGGCGTCCTCGCCGGGATCGCTCTCCGGCGGCTGTTGGGCGATTTCAACGGCGCGCTGTTCCACCGTATCCGGGTCAATGGCGCGCATGAGGCCGCCGATAATGTCCTTCAGCGCCACGCCGCCTGCGGCCTCGCGGATTCGGTTCTGGTCCTGTTCGTCCAGCTGTTTGTCCAGCCGCGCCAGGCGGCCGGACAGGGAAGCCACGGTATCCTCGTCGCGGGCGCCCATCATCACTTCCATGGCCAGGTCCTTGAGCGGAACGGAAGGCTTGGTGATCAACGGCTGGCTGGCGGTCTTTAATGATTTCGTCACGCCGATGGCGTCCACGATGACGTAATGCGTCTTGGCACTGATCGCCGAGGGCGTAACCTTTTTCAAACCGTCGGCATCCAGAGTGCGGGTACCGCGGCCCTTCATCTGCTCGAAGTAGTTGCGGCTTTTCACGTCGCGCATGAATAAAAGGCATTCCAGCGGCCGCACGTCCGTGCCGGTAGCGATCATGTCCACGGTGACGGCGATGCGGGGATCGTAATCGTTGCGGAACTGGGCGAGCACGGATTTGGGATCTTCCTCGGACTGATAAGTGATCTTCTTGCAGAACCGGTTGCCCTGGCCGAACTCCTCACGCACGGTCTGGATGATGTCGTCGGCGTGGCTGTCGGTCTTGGCGAAGATCAAGGTTTTTGGTACCTCCCTGCGGCCGGGGAAGATCTCCGGCAGCCTGTCGCGGAAGGCGCGGATCACGGTACGGATCTGATCCGGATTGACGATCTCCCTGTCCAGTTCCCTAGCAGTGTAGACTTCATCCTCGTCCTGGATCTCCCAGCGTTTCCGGCGCGTCTGGCGCTCGCGTTTTTCCACCTGCTGTTTTGCCTTGAGCGCACCACCCTGTTTGGTGCGCTCGGTCTCGATGACATAGACTTCGTTGCCGACGTTGACGCCGTCGGCCACGGCCTTTTCGTGATCGTATTCGCTGACCACGTTCTTGCGGAAGAAGCCGTAGGTGCGGTTATCAGGCGTGGCGGTGAGGCCGATGAGATAGGCATCGAAATACTCGATCACCTGCCGCCACAGGTTGTAGATGGAACGATGGCATTCATCAATGATGATGAAATCGAAATACTCCGGCGGGATCTTCGGGTTGTAGACCACCGGCAGCGGTTCCTTCTTAGAAAAGGTATGCTCCGCCGGGTTTTCCTCTTCCGCCGCTTCATCCATTTCCTCGCCCTTCAGCAACGAATACATGCGCTGAATGGTGCTGATGCAGACCTGGCTGTCGCCGGCGATGTGGGCGGATTTTAAGCGCTGGACGTTGTAAAGTTCGGTGAACTTGCGATTGTCGTCATTGGGCAGGTAGGCCATGAATTCCTGCTCCGCCTGCTCGCCCAGGTTTTTGGTATCCACCAGGAACAGTACGCGGCCGGCGTCGGCGTACTTGAGCAACCGGTAGACGGAAGTAATGGCGGTGTAGGTCTTGCCCGAGCCGGTGGCCATCTGCACCAGGGCGCGGGGCCGGTCCTCTTTGAAGGATTCTTCCAGCTTCTCGATGGCGCTGATCTGGCAATCGCGCAGGCCCTGATGATTCAGCGGCGGCAGTTTCCGCAGCCGGGCGCGCAAGGACTCTGGCTTGGCGTACCAGTCCGCCAGGGTCTCGGGACGGTGGAAATGGAACACTTCCCGCGAACGCGGCCGGGGATCGCGGTAATCGGTGAAGCGGGTAATGACGCCGGTGCTCTCGTAGACAAAAGGCAGCGGCGTGTCATTGTTGACCCATTTCAGTGTTGCGCCGGCGTAGCCTTGGGACTGATCCTCGACCGTGGTGATCTTCTGCCCCCACTCCTCCGGCTTGGCCTCAATGACGCCGACGGGATTCCGATCCACAAACAGTACGTAATCCGCCGGTCCCGCATCGGTCTGATACTCGCGCACCGCCTGCCCCCGGCCCGCGCTGAAGTCGATGGCATTCTTGTCCTGCACCTGCCAACCGGCCGCAGCGAGCTGCCGGTCGATCCGGTCCCGAGCTTTTTGTTCCGGGTTCTGGTTGGGCATGGTAGATCCCGAGTCCGTGCTGTTGTTCTATGTCGGGGGATTGTACATCATCACGGTGTCACAAACAGGTGACGACAGATGGTGATGGAATTTTGTTGAAAGCAAGTTTGTCAATAATAAACATTGCTCACTACAAAAACCTTTACTAGGTGAAGTAGTACTTATTGAAACTACAGCTTACTTTAATGACAACTATGGTGATCGTGGCAAATCGTAGTTTGGACTTTATATTTTACTGGAACGATAAACTTGTTCGTTGCCCAAATTAAAGTAATTCATTCGCTTTTTTCTCTAATAATAGCGATCTTTCTTGTAAGAATTTTTCGTAATCATCGTCGAACAATGACAATGGACAAAGTGCATGTTCTAATATTTGGTTAGTATCTCCTTTTATTTTCTCTTTATATTCACTAGGAGCCACTCCTCCTAATTGTATATTATCTGACTTCGATAAAAAACAGAAATTTGCTAGAGGGTTCTGCTCTCGTGTTTCATAGCCTTGATTTGAAAGAAATGATCGTGGGAACAGATGGTGAAACTCACTACGATTATATCGTCTGAGTACCTCAGAAAGAGACACGGGAGTCCCGGATATAAAAGTTAATGGACTAAATTGAGCTAAAAACAATACAAAAGTTTTCGTATTAACCGTATTAATTCGAAAAGTACTATTCAGAAAAAATTCATTTGTAATTAGAATTTGAAACTCACCTAAAGTAGATGCACGACCTTCTTTTAATGCTATCATTCCATCAATATCTTCTTTCATATTTCTTAATACACCACTACTATAACGTCTTGAGAAACAAGCTCGCCAGAACCATCTAACTAATCTGGTACGCTGATGATCAGACATTTTAACAATTTCATCGCCAGGTGATGAAAAAAACACAGATAAAGGGACAAGAATAGTTGTGAAAGGTAAATTATCTAATGTCTCAGCACGGATACAGGATTTCAAAAAGTCAATCGCTCCCTTAACACCATTAACTATTTCTGAAAACCTTGTTCGTACCTCAGCACCATTTAATTCAACCAAAGTTCTAGGTGAAGCATCCTTCGCAAGAACTGCTGCACAACAACGTAGGAGAAGATTTGAATCTTCTCCGATACCAGCAAAACCAAACGGTTCAAGTTCTTCACGCAGTTCTTCAAACTGATGCTGCAAATCAAAATCTTCACTCCAAGTCCATGCAGTTAGTAATTGAAGTGTATCAAGTGGCACCCCGGTTCTATTTACACGCTCAAATACAATTGCGACTTTTGCGCGATCTTCAGTTGTTAATAATTGAATAGGGATACGAGCTTCTTTAAAATGTGCTTGCATTTCATCAAGCCGTTTAAGATCTTGATCACCAAAATTTTGAGTTGCTCGACGATAATCTACTGACAGGAAAAGCGTTTTTAGTGGGAAATGACGGCGAGGATCTACCATGCCTGGCTCAAGGGCAAGGAATTGAGATTCTTGGGCATCAGGGTCTGCTGCTAAATCAAAATATATATCAGTCCATTCGACAGTATCATCCGGCTCTAATTCTGATTGAAATACGCCAAATATTGATGTGAGTCTTTGTTGACCATCTAGTACATAATCAATTGGATAATCAGGATCTCTTTCTAGAAGTTCAAATGGACCAAGCCTGCGCTCATGTTTCATTTGTTCTCGAGTGCGCCATAGAAGCAATGACCCAATTGGATATGATTTATAAAGACTATCCATAAGAAAAGCCACCATATACATATCCCAAACAAAGCCGCGCTGGAATGCTGGTATACGTATTTGTCCTCTTGGCACAAGATCTAAGATTTCCCGAATTGTAAGTTCTGTCATGACTATTATCCTAAAAGTAGGCAGTAAGATTTTCTTAATAAGGAAATTAAAGGGATCGAGGAAAAATAAGAATCATTTATCTCAGGTCCTTTTTTTTACTTCTTAGTCTGGTTTAATTCATGGGATGTAGTATAGTAATTAAGCAAAGTAGCATAGCGGAAAACAGTCACTTTTTTAATGAATTCAAATAAAAAATTGCATAATTAGCTTATGCGCTAGGTAACGTCGCATTTATTGCCTCAAAAAGAGTTTCGAACCTGTCAAGTGTCATATCGCTAAGTCTTGGTATTACTTTATCTCTAGTTCTGAGAAAGTAGTCTGCAGGTCTTCCGTGATCAAAGCGATCTTTCCCCATAGCCCGAGCAAGCTTCCGAACTATCGGATCAGAACCCTTGATGTCTGCCTGCTTAATTTGCGTACCGAATGCTGCATTGAATAGTTCCAAGTACTCAGATGCGTCAAATAAATCCTCTATATCTGCTTCCTTCCGTCCCAGACTATGCCCAATCGTCAGAATGCGATTGGCTTCCAATATTCCTTGGTCAGCTAGTTTAGAAAGTTTTTGGTGACCGCCTCGTCTCGAATCAATAAGAACTGTAACATCTAGATGATTCCCCAAAAGAGCAACAAACGTTGGCACGAGATCAATTCCGCCAACAGGAACAAGTGACCATTTCTCATCAAGGGCTGTTCGGGTTTTTATAGTCTTAAAATGATCTGAGAGAACTTGTAGATATGTGTAATCTGAAGTCCCCTCTACTACCAGGTTGTGGGGAGCTATAAATAGATGCTGAGCCAGGTCATATCCTAAAGCTCCCTGCAAAGGGAATAGCGTATCCGGATCTGTCGTCGTAACATCGGAAGTAACCTTTGTTCCCTCCGTTTGTCCCTTGTCTTCTACAAGTCTAACCCTCTCCAGTCGTCCGGGTTGAACCATAAAAGGCGAATGTGTCGTATATAACACTTGGTTCTTAGATGCCAACCTTACTTCAATAAATTTCAAGAAATCTCCTTGAGCCCGTGCATGTAAACCCAAAGCAGGCTCGTCAAGTAAAATAACAAGTGACTCATCTTTGTATTCGTATTCCGAGAATGCGGCCAGAAATGAAAAAAACCACTGAAATCCAGTGGAATGTTCATCGAAAGGTAGAGAAAGTTGGTGACGTTGGTCCCAAATTCTCATCTTGAGTTCATTTAGGACTGAATGCTTACCGTTGTTATCCGATACAGTTTCTTGAGTTATATCCGGCTGCACTCGCAATTCCGGATTTTGGCTCCAATATTGAAGTACATCTTGTGTTATCGCATTAGATACATTTTCTAACTCCCTTTTACGCCGTTCGTAATCAGGATTTGCAAGAAAGTCATTATCCGCAGCTGCCAATTTGAGAAGTGAGCGTGCTGTTAGCTCTCCGTCATTTAGCTGGGCCGGATCTTGCTGCAATAACCTATCAATTCTTACTGAATATGGTAGAGAGCTGTACTCTGAAAAATATAAAAACTGTGGCACACGGTCCTTCAATGAAGCCCACACTGCTTCAGATAAGTTATTCTCTCCCAGTGTTTCCTTTAGCACTTCCTCGATTCTTACATTGATGGCGGCGGACTCTTCTTCTTCATCATCGGTATTGCTCTCAGTATTAGAAACATATTCACGAAGAGCTTTTATAGTCTTGATCTTGTTGGCATCTGTCTTTGTCCCATGGGGCCACGTCACTGAAGCGACAATATGTTTAACGAAGGCTTCCTCGGAAACTTCAAGCGTATACCAAAGTGTTCCACCATAGTCACGATCTAGAGTAAGCTTGGCATTCGACGCTACTATCCCCTCTCCAAACTTTTCAGATAACGCTGCAATATCATCAACATCCAATTCATACGTAGCAGTCACTGGTCTGACACGATCCAATTCTAGGCCCTTAAGTCGATCTTTTTTCTCAAGCCACGCAGGATATTGATCTGGAACAGAAAAATTTACATTTGGACGTGCCGGATACAAGCGATAAAGTGCATGCAAGAATGCGGTTTTGCCAGACTCGTTTTTACCGACTAGACAGGTAACGTTTGAATCTATGTTGACATGTCCCGAGTCTATTATGTTTCTAAAATTCTTAATGTCTACGGATACCAGTCTCATTGCAGTCTCCTTCGTCTTATAGGCTCGCTAGGAGTTTTAACGTGCCCTGCATCATGCTTTCGGCCATCTTGCCGAACATCGGGCTCATGGATTCCATTTGTTCCCGTTGCATGGCCATCTGCTCTTCGCGGGACATCTACGTGTGTTTTGCCGATGTGTCATCCGGGCCGCAGGGTTTTTCTTCCGGGAAAGAAACGGCGGGGAAGGACAGCACCGGGATAATCAGGATGGATTGCAGGTATTTCATGTTGAAAACCTCCCTGTCTTCGAGGAACGGGATATAACATTAAGTATAGACGGGGATTATGGGGTTGCAATGTGGGGGCGGGATTTTCGGTGGCGGGATGGATCCGGCTTTACAGGCGTCTGAGTTGAAGGCGTTGTTATGCGGCGATACCCTCCACATGCAAGCGCCTGACGTCAGTTCGCTTGCTGGCGTGCTCGAACGTGATCGCGCAAACATTACCCTCCGCGTCCAGCTCGAGAAGGGTGTTCTCGTCCAAATCCCGGGTTTCCGCAATCTCTCGGCCCTGGAATTCAATGTACAGGGTGTCTGTGTCTTCAAAATACTGTACTTTCATGGCCTGAAACCTCGATCGAAAAATGCATTATGGTTCTTCTCACAGTAATGTCAGGAAAGCAGGATGGAGTGCGGCCATTTCATGTTGAAAACCTCCCTGTCTTCGAGGAACGGGATATAACATTAAGTATAGACGGGGATTATGGGGTTGCAATGTGAGGGGGCGAATACCAGCGCCGGAGTGGATGCCGGATAACGCAAACAACGCGTTTCCGGCATGACGGGATTTGAGGCCACATCGAAATTGTGCGGAAGAATCAGCCCCAAAGATAGAGGGCTCATGGTCAGCTCAGAGTTTGTCTTCGCGCTTCACCAGTCTGCCGCGGCGGAGGCGCTGTTCACTTCGCATCACATGGAGAATATAAACACGGTTTTCTTCATGCCGATAGAATACCCGGCAGGGTGGCTCTATTATCTGGCGATAGCGCCATGCTTTGAATTCCGGCAGCTTCGAACCACTGTCCGGATGGTCTTCAAGTTGTCCCACATGTTCGAATACGCGTCGCACCAATGTACGTGCGGCGTCCGGCTTGTCCAGGGCGATGTAATCGGCGATTGCGTCAAGATCAGACAGGGCCGGCTCGGTCCAGATTACTTCAGCCATCTCGACATGCGGTCCCGTGCTTCCTTGTCAGACAACGTCCTTCCTTCCGATACGGCCCGTTCTCCCCGGGCGATCCCCTCAAGCAGGCTCATTCGTTGCAACAGCGTCTCATAGCTTTCGACGTCCACCAGATAGGCGGACGGCAGTCCGTGTTGAGTGATCAGAATGGCCTCTTTATCCCGTTCGAGCTCCGCCAGGAGCTCCGTGGCCTTTCGCTTCAGGGTGGTGACAAGTTCGGTGCGCATGGAGTGATACTATAGTGATACTCGCAAAGAAACGCAAATTCTTGCTGACCAAAAGGGCCGGTGATCATGCAGCCTTATTCGTAATGGCTCCACAGGCGTAAGACCTTGACGACCCGATCCTCTTCCAGCACCTGGTATACCAACCGATGCTGTATATTGATTCGCCTCGAATAGACTCCGGCAAGATCGCCGACGAGCTTTTCGAAAGGGGGCGGATTCTGAAAAAGAATAATTTATCTACTGGATGCTGGTGTCCACCAGCATGACGGCTTCGGTTATCAACTGGCATGTTCAAGTGATTCAACCTCTTCTTCCAGCTTTGAACCCAGC
>JBBDSH010000014.1:0-12004 GCA_040905045.1 Gammaproteobacteria bacterium
TTACCCCCACTAGCACCTGAAGCTAGCGCGTCTACCAATTCCGCCACCTCGGCATGATCATTTATGATGTGCCCGGGCGGGCACCTGATCCTGAAGCCGGCGAACTTTACCGGCCGGTTCACACATTGTCAATCTTAACACAAAGGAAGACCTTGAAATCCAATACAGACAAAACGAAGCAGTATAAAGTTTCCATCCCTTCCCGGGAGGATATTCTTGAGTTACTGAAACAGCAGGGCCAGCCCTGTACGCTCAAGGAAATCGCCGCCGAACTTGACGCCGGTACCAGTGAGCATCGTGCCGCCCTGCGTAAGCGCCTGCAGGCCATGGTCCGGGATGGCCAGATTATCAAGAACCGCCGTTCCGGCTACGGCCTGGTCCGGCAGATGGATCTGATTCCCGGCCGTGTTATCGGCCATGCCGACGGTTTCGGCTTCCTGGTTCCCGACCGGGGCGGAGACGACATCTTTCTGCCGCCCAAAGTCATGCGTTCGCTTATGAACGGCGATCGTGCCGTGGTCCGCATCGACGGCAAGAGCCGCCGCGGCAAGCCCGAAGGCGCGCTGGTGGAAGTCCTGGAACGGGCCAACAAGCAGGTAGTGGGGCGTTATTCTGAAGAAAACGGCATCGGTTTTGTGACGCCCGATAATCGACGGTTGCATCTGGACGTGTACGTCGAGGCGAAAAACCGCGGTGAGGCGCAAAAAGGTCAGTATGTGCTTGCCGAGATCATTAAATATCCCGACAAGCACACCCAGCCGGTGGGGCGCATCACGGAAATCATCGGTGAACGCGCCGAGGCGGGGCTGGCCACCGAAATCGCCATGCGGGCGTATGAACTGCCGCATGAATGGCCGAAGCCGGTATTGAAGGAGATCAAGGGTTTCAGGCCGGACAGCCCGGTGGATTCGGAGGGACGCAAGGATCTGCGTTCACTGCCTTTCGTTACCATTGACGGCGAGGACGCCCGTGATTTCGACGACGCCGTTTATTGCGAGAAACGGGGCAAGGACTGGTATCTCATGGTGGCCATCGCCGATGTGTCTCATTATGTCCGGCCCGGCACCGCCCTGGACGAAGAGGCGAAGACGCGGGGCACGTCGGTGTATTTCCCCGACCGTGTGATACCCATGCTGCCGGAGGTTCTGTCCAATGAATTGTGCTCCCTCAAGCCCGAGGTGGACCGGCTGGCCATGGTCTGCGAGATGCGGCTGGACGGGCAGGGTAAAATAAAACAATACCGCTTTTTTGATGCCGTGATCCGATCCGCCGCGCGCCTTACCTATACGGACATGGCGGCGCTGGTCGTGGACAGGGATAAAGAAGCCCGTGACAGGCGCGAGGCGATTGTTCCCCATGTGGATGATCTTTACAGCCTTTTTGATGTGCGGCACAAGTACCGTGCGCGTCATGGATTACTGGATTTCGATACTACTGAAGTACAGTTGTTCTTCGATGATAAGGGCGGCATTGCGGACATCAGGCCGGTAATCCGTAATGATGCCCATCGTTTGATCGAGGAGTTCATGCTCGCGGCCAATGTGTCGACGGCGGAATATCTGCTGGAAAATGAAGTTCCCATACTGTTTCGCAATCATGAACAGCCGAAAGAGGAAAAGCTCAGTGATGTGCGGGAATTCCTGGGTGAACTGGGGTTGTCCCTGGGCGGTGGCGACGAGCCCACGGCGGTGGATTATTACAAGCTGATTGAAAGTATCCGGGAACGGCCGGACAAGCATCTGATCGAAACCGTACTCCTGCGCAGTCTGCCCCTGGCTGTTTACAGCGAGGAAAACCTGGGGCATTTCGGTCTGGCCTTCGATGCCTATACGCATTTTACATCGCCCATACGACGCTATCCCGATCTGCTGGTTCACCGGACCATACGCGACCTGATCAAGGGTAGGAAAAAATCACAGTACGACAAGGAAACCATGCATGACCTGGGCGTGCATTGCTCCGTGACCGAACGGCGCGCCGATGAGGCCACGCGCGAGGTAGTACAGCGCCTGAAATGCGACTACATCAAGAACCGCGTCGGCGAGGAATTTGCCGGTACCATCACCGGTGTGACCGGTTTCGGCCTGTTCGTGGAGCTGGATGATTTTTATGTCGAAGGTCTGGTGCATGTCACCAGCCTGCCCGGCGATTACTATCATCATGACCCGATCCATCATCGCCTGACCGGCGAACGCAGCGGCCGTGTTTTCCGTCTGGCCGAGAAAGTCCGCGTCAGGGTCATGCGGGTGGATGTGGATGATAAGAAAATTGATTTTGAACTTTGTTCGTAGCTCGTGGCTCGTGGCTGGTAATTCGAGTACAGCCTGAAGCTTTCTTAAAACCACTGGAATTTTCAGATACATCCTTTCAGTCGGTTACAGGCGAAAACGAATATTCATGAAACAATCACGAACATCAAGCCACGAGCCACCAGCCACCAGCCACGGAAAATCTGAAATCATTTTTGGTATCCACGCCGTCAAACATGCCCTGGAACGGCATCCGGAGACGGTGCTGGAGATCCGGCTGCAGGAAGGCAGGAAGATCGCCGGCGGTATAGCCGATATCCTGCGCCTGGCGGAACGGCATTCCCTGACGGTCACCCGGCAGCCGCGCGAAGCGCTGGATAACTTCACGGATGGCGCCGTGCATCAGGGCGTGGTTTTGACGCGCCGGACGGAGTCCTCGGCTCCGGCAGCGGACATGGACTCCGTACTCGCCGGTGTCGGTGAACGGCCGGCATTGCTGCTGTTGCTGGAGGGCATTCAGGACCCCCACAATCTGGGCGCCTGTCTGCGCACGGCCAATGCCGCCGGCGTGGATGCGGTCATCATTCCCCGGGACCGGGCGGTGGCGGTCAACGCAACGGTCCGGAAGGTGGCCAGCGGTGCGGCGGAGAAAACGCCGGTGATTACAGTAACCAATGTCGCCCGTTGCCTGCGCGATCTCAAGCAAACGGGACTCTGGGTCGTCGGCACCGACGACAAGGCGGAACAGCGCTTTTATGATACCGACCTGACCGTGCCGCTTGTGATCGTCATGGGCGCGGAGGGCAGCGGCTTGCGGAAGAATACCAAAGCACAGTGCGATTTCTTCATGAGCCTGCCCATGCTGGGCACGGTGGAAAGCCTGAATGTATCCGTGGCGGCGGGCGTCTGCCTGTACGAAGTCATCCGTCAACGATCCGGCAAACACTAGCCACTAGCCACTAGCCACGAGCCACGAGTCATGCTTGCAACTCCGGGGTCTTTGCACTAAAATCCCTGCCCTTTCAAATCCTTGCCTCACCGCATCGCGACGGGAGGCTGTCAAACCGAGAGGATAGACAATGCGACACTATGAAATCGTGTTCCTGGTTCATCCGGACCAGAGTGAACAGGTACCCGCCATGATTGAGCGTTACCGCTCAATGATTGAATCCAGCGGCGGTGCGGTGCACCGGCTGGAAGACTGGGGCCGGCGGCTGCTGGCCTATCCCATCAACAAGGTCCACAAGGCCCATTACGTGCTCATGAACATTGAGTGCGGCAAGGACATTCTGGATCAAATCAACAGTGCCTTCCGCTTCAACGATGCCGTCATCCGGGATCTGACCGTCCGCCGCGACAAGGCGGTCACCGAGGCATCACCACTGGCCCGCAGCAAGGAAGAGCAGGAAGAACAGGAAAAGCGATCCGCCGCCTCGGACGACGCGACTGAGACCCCTCGTGCCGAATCCGAATCGGAACAGTCCGGAGAGGACGATGATTCCGATAATGACGAGTACCAGGGCGAGGAAGAGGAAACCACTGCCGAGACGGCCGGGCCTGAGGAAGGCAACCGCTAGTACAGAGACTGGATGAGGAAAAGATTATGGCAAGATATTTTCGTCGCAAGCGTTATTGCAAATTCACCGCGGAAGGCGTTGAGGAGATCGATTACAAAGATCTGGCCACTCTCAAGGCCTATGTAACGGAAACAGGGAAAATCGTTCCCAGCCGCATTTCCGGCACAAACGCACGCTATCAGCGTCAGCTGTCCACGGCCATCAAGCGCGCCCGTTACCTGGCCCTGATCCCGTACTCCGACTCACATTAGTGAGTCGGAAGTGAGGAGTAAGGAGTGAGGAGCAAGGGGTAAAACCTCCTCCGTCCTACCTCACACTTAACTCCTTACCCCTGATACATCCGAAGGATGCGAACGCTCGGCAATTACATCGTACGGGGCTGGTGGCAGGCCGTTGGCGTAGTCAGTGTCCTGGCCCTGCTGTCCCTGTTGCTGCCGCCGCTGGCGTATATCCTGAGCGGGGTACCGGTGGCGCTGGTTACCCTCCGGCGCGGCCCCGTAACCGGCATCCAGGTGGTTTTCGGTGCGCTGTTCTTGACGTCTTTGCTGGCCTGGCTTGCCGGTCTCACGGTGATGCTGGCGCCGGCCTTTGCCCTGGCCATCTGGGCGCCGGTCTGGCTCTGTGCCATGGTACTGCGGCTCACCGAGTCCCAGGGACGCATGGTCGTGGCCGCCGGCGGTCTCGCCGCCGCCTTTGCTATCTTCATGCATGCGCTGGTGGCGGACGTGGAGGACTGGTGGCGATCGCAGTTTGATGCCTGGCTGAGCGGGAATCTGGATCCCGCGGCGGCGGATCAGTACCGCAAGCTGTTCGAGGAGGCCATGCCCCTGATGAATGCCATGATGGCGGCCGGCCTGCTGCTGAGTCTGGTGGTGACGGTTATCCTGGCGCGCTGGTGGCAGTCCCTGTTGTTTAATCCCGGTGGTTTCCGGGCGGAGTTCCAGAACCTGACCCTGCCGCGGGGTCTGGCCGTCGCCGCCGTACTGGCGATGATCCTGAGCCTTATGGAGACGGGTGCCTGGCACTGGTTTTTCCGGGACATGTTGATAGTGCTGGTATTCATGTATTTGTTTCAGGGACTGGCCAGCGTTCACCGGACGGTGTACCGGCGCGAGCTTTCCCAGGGCTGGCTTATCGGCATGTATGTATTAATGCTGCTGATGCCGCAGATGGCCCTGCTGGTGGCCTGTGTCGGCATGGTGGACGCCTGGCTGGGCGGGCAAAAATCTCTGCCCTGAAGGGCGGCAGCGGTGTGTTATTATTGCAATAGTGGATTTGGGTATCCCTCCCAGCGTGAGGGGAGTTTCAAAGGCGGATTTTCTAAAATTACGAGGTACAAGCAATGGAAGTCATTCTTCTGGAAAAGATAAGAAAACTGGGCGGTCTGGGCGATCAGGTCCGGGTCAAGCCGGGTTTCGGCCGTAATTTTCTGATCCCGCAAGGCAAGGCGGTGCCGGCGACCAGTGACAATATTGCCAAATTCGAGGCCCGCCGGGCGGAACTGGAGCAGGCCCAGGCCGATGCCCTGGGCGCGGCGCAGGCACGTGCCACGAAGATCCAGGATCTGGCAGTGAAACTGGTCCGCAAGGCCGGAGCGGAAGGCAAACTTTACGGCTCGGTGGGCACCGCTGATATCGCCGAGGCACTGACCGAGGCCGGCGGCGTGGAAGTGACCCGGAAAGAGGTCCTGCTGCCCGAGGGCCCGCTGCGCGTTACCGGCGAGTACGAGATAGAGGTGCATCTGCATGCGGACGTGATGACTACCGTCAAGGTGGAAGTGGTCGCTGAAGAAGGTCCCTAACCCGGGTTCCGTGGGATACCGAAGACACAACGGGATAACACTTATCGCAGTAATATTAACTGATTGACATGCCGGAAGCCGCCTCCCAGAACGACGATCCCGAAACCCGGTCACTCCGGATCCCGCCTCATTCCATTGAGGCAGAACAGGCGGTGCTGGGTGGCGTATTCCTCGACCCGGATAACTGGATGAAGGTGCATGAGCGCCTGCAGGCCGAGGATTTCTACCGGCGCGACCACCAGATTATTTTCCAGGCCATTGCCGCACTGGACGAGGACGGCAAGCCTTTCGACATTGTTACCGTCGCCGAATACCTGGAAAGCCACCAGCAGCTGGATGACGCCGGCGGCCTCGCCTACCTGGCCGGGGTGGCCGAGAATACCCCCAGTGCCAGCAATATCACCGCCTATGCCGATATCGTCCGCAAGCGTTCCGTACTGCGGCAGCTGATCCACGCCACCACCGAAATCAGTGATTCGATTTTCAACCCCATGGGCCGTGACAGTCATGAGATACTGGAACTGGCCGAACAGACTGTCTTCGGGATCGCGGAACAGGAATCGCGCGGTCGCAAGAAATATTCCGCCATCAAGGATCTTCTCGTCACCGCTCTGGAACGGGTCGACGAACTCTACCACAAGAAAAGCCACATAACCGGCGTCGCCACCGGTTTCGATGATTTCGACAATCTGACCGCCGGGCTGCAGAAATCCGATCTCATTATCGTCGCCGGCAGACCGTCAATGGGAAAGACCGCCTTTGCTATCAATATCGCCGAACATGCCGCCCTGCACGACAAGATGTCCGTCGCCGTGTTCAGTATGGAAATGCCCGGCGAGCAACTGGCCATGCGCATGATGTCTTCCCTGGGCCGCATCGATCAGCACAAGGTCCGTACCGGCAAGCTGGAGGATAATGACTGGCCGCGGCTGACCTCCGCGGTGGAGATCATGAAGGATGCCAGGCTCTTTATCGATGATACGCCCGCGCTGACGCCGGGGGAACTGCGCGCCCGTGCGCGCCGTATTGCCAGGGAGCACGGACTGGATCTGGTTGTTGTCGACTACCTGCAGCTGATGCAGTTGCCGGGCACGCCGGAAAACCGGGCCACGGAAATCTCCGAGATCTCGCGCGGGCTGAAAGCGATGGCCAAGGAACTGAACATCCCGGTCATGGCTTTATCGCAGCTTAACCGCAGCCTCGAACAACGGCCCAACAAGCGTCCGGTTATGTCGGATCTTCGTGAATCCGGCGCCATCGAGCAGGATGCAGACGTCATCGCCTTTGTTTACCGCGACGAGGTCTATGACGAGGAAAGCCCGGACAAGGGGACCGCCGAAATCATCGTCGGCAAGCAGCGAAACGGTCCCATCGGCACGGTGCGGCTGGCGTTCCTGGGCCAGTACACCCGTTTCGAAAATTATATTCAGGAATCACCCTATATGCTGGGAATGAATGAATGAGTCGACCGGCCAGGGTCGTCATCAATCTCGCCGCTCTCCGTCATAACCTCACCCGAGTCAGGGAACTGGTTCCCGATTGCAGCATTATGTCCGTCGTCAAGGCGGACGGCTACGGCCACGGCCTCGAACGTGTGGCGCGTGCGCTTCGGGATACCGACAGCTTCGGGGTTGCCTGTATTGAAGAGGCGGAACGTCTGCGTGATGCGGACATCGACAGACCGATAGTATTGCTGGAGGGGCCGTTTTCAGAGGATGAACTGGAAGCCATCGTCCGGCGCGGGCTGGACATCGTCGTCCATCATGACGAACAAATCCGTATGCTGGAGAAGAGCATACGATCATCACCGATACGGGTCTGGTTGAAAGTGGATAGCGGGATGCATCGTCTGGGGTTCGATCCGGAAGACGTGTCGAAAGCCTGGAATCGCCTGCGCGAATGCGATGCCGTTGATAACGACATCAGGCTCATGTCCCACCTGGCCAATGCCGGCGATTCCGCCAGCACCATGGTCGGGGAACAACTGGCCTGTTTCAATGAGGCCTGTCGTGAACTGGACGGCAGGCGTTCCATGGCCAACTCGGCCGGTATCCTGCACTGGCCCGACAGTCATTACGATTATGTGCGGCCCGGGTTGATGCTGTACGGCGTCTCACCCATGGATGACGATATCGGAGCGGTTCACGGATTGAGACCCGTCATGACACTGGAATCACAACTTATATCAGTGAAGCATCTTGAAAAGGGCGACCCGGTGGGATACGGCGCCACCTGGTCCTGTCCCGAGGCCATGCCCGTGGGTATCGTCGCGGCCGGTTACGGTGATGGCTTTCCCCGACACGCCGGCAGCGGTACACCGGTGAACGTCAACGGCGTGCGCAGCCAGATCGTGGGCCATGCTTCCATGGACATGCTGTGCGTGGATCTGCGGCCGCTTCCGCATGCCCGGGTCGGTGATCCGGTGCAGCTCTGGGGCGAACAACTGCCGGTGGAAGAGGTCGCCCGCCATGCCGGTACCATTCCCTACGAATTGCTCTGCGACGTCCAGACCCGCCTGAGGGTGACGGAAGTTGAGTAGCAAAATCAAAACCCGTTACCAATGCAATGATTGCGGTGCACTCGCCGGCAAGTGGGCCGGGCAATGTCCGGAATGCCAGGCCTGGAATACCATGGTGGAGGTGACGGTGGAGGAGTCGGGAACAAAACCGGCACGATTCAAGTCCCACGGTTCCGCACCGGCCGTCGTCAGGTCGCTGGATCAGGTCAGGGCCGATGAGCAACCGCGCAGTTCCACCGGCATGGATGAACTGGACCGGGTCCTGGGCGGCGGCATGGTCACCGGGTCGGTTATTCTCATCGGCGGTGATCCGGGCATCGGCAAGTCCACCATCATAATCCAGGCGCTGTCATCACTGACCGATCGCGTCAGCGGCCGCACGCTCTATGTCAGCGGCGAGGAATCCATTGAACAGATCAGTCTGCGTGCCCGCCGCCTGGATTTGAAGCTGGAAAGACTGCGCACTCTGACCGAAAACAATCTGGAACGCATATTCGAGGTGACCGGCCAGGAACAGCCGCAGGTGCTGGTGATTGATTCCATCCAGACCGTGTACACGGAATTACTGACCTCGGCACCCGGCGCCGTGGCACAGGTGCGCGAGTGCGCCGCGCAACTGGTTCGTTTTGCCAAACAGACCAACACTACGGTGTTGCTGGTGGGGCACGTAACCAAGGAGGGCACGCTGGCCGGACCGCGCGTGCTGGAACACATGGTGGATACGGTGTTGTATTTCGAAGGCGACAGCAGCAGCCGCTACCGTGTACTACGCGCGGTCAAGAACCGTTATGGCGCCGTCAATGAACTGGGTGTGTTTGCCATGACCGACAAGGGTCTGCGCGAAGTCAGCAATCCTTCAGCCATTTTTCTGTCGCGGCATGAACAGGAAGTCCCCGGCAGTATCGTTATGGTCACGCGCGAGGGGACGCGGCCGTTGCTGGTGGAGGTGCAGGCGCTGGTGGACGATTCGCATCTGAATCAGCCGCGTCGCGTGAATATCGGCCTGGAACAGAATCGTCTGGCCATGCTGCTGGCAGTGTTGCACCGCCATGCCGGTACACAAACGGCCGGCCAGGACATATTTGTCAATGTGGTGGGCGGCGTGCGCATCAACGAAACCGGCGCCGATTTGCCGATTCTGCTGGCGATACTTTCCAGCCTGCGCGATCGGTCGCTGCCCAGGGATCTCATTGCCTTCGGCGAAGTGGGACTGGCGGGCGAAATCCGGCCGGTGCAGAGCGGCCAGGAACGCCTGCAGGAAGCGGTCAAGCACGGCTTCAAACGCGCCATCATCCCCGCCGCCAACAAGCCGAAGCAGGGCGTCAAGGGCCTGACCATCCATGCCGTTTCGCGTTTATCGGAAGCCCTTGATTCGTATTTACTGAGTGAGGAGTAAGGTGTAAGGAGTGAGGAGTTAATAAAGAACTCGACTTGGCTTCAAACGCAAATTTCTTTCACCCCTCACCCCTCACTCCTCACTCCTCACTATCAATCGTAATCCTCGGAATCATCGTGTTCCCCCAGCCAGTTGACACGCACCGTCTTCACGGCGTTATCCGCTACCTGCATGATCTCGAAGGTGAAGTCGTCCAGCCGCAGGGTGGTGCCGGGTTCCGGTATGGCCTCCAGATGCTCCAGGATCAGGCCGTTGAGGGTGTTGGGTCCGTCGGTGGGCAGGTTCCAATGCAGATGGCGGTTGATATCGCGCAGCGTGACGGCGCCGTCGATGACCACCGTGCCGTCGTCCTGTGGGTGGATATCCTGATTGTAGGTCTGCATGTCGGTGGTGAATTCGCCGACGATTTCCTCAAGAATGTCTTCCAGGGTCACCAGTCCCTGGATGACGCCGTATTCGTCCACAACCAGACCCAAGCGGTATTTTTGCCGCTGGAAATTCATTAACTGGGTATGCAGGGGCGTGCCCAGCGGCACAAAGTAGGGATCGCGGGTGATGGCGGTGAGTTCTTCGATGGAGAATTCGTCCTTGTCATGCAGTATGCGCGGTATGCGGCGGACATGGAGCATGCCGACGATATCGTCGATGTTGTCACGGAAGACAGGCAGGCGCGTGTGCTGGCAGTGGGTCAGCAGCTCAAAGATTTCCTGCGGCGAATCATTGATATCGATGCCGATGACTTCATTACGCGGCACCATGATTTCGTCCACGGTCACTTTCTCCAGATCCAGGATATTAATCAGCATGCGCTGGTGGCGCAGGGGGATCATGCCGCCCGCTTCCAGGACGACACTGCGCAGTTCTTCCCGGGACAGGGAATCATCACCGGATTTTCGGGCCAGGCCGAACGGTTTCAGCAACAGATTGGCCAGATGATTAATGATCCATAAAACCGGCTGCAGCAGCCGTCCCAGGGGCGTCAGGATGTAAGCTGCGGGGAAGGCGATGCGTTCGGGGTACATGGCCGCGATGGTCTTGGGCGCGACCTCGGCAAAGATCAGGATCACCACCGTCAATACGGCTGTGGCCACCGCGATACCGGGTTCGCCCATGAGACGCAGGCCGATGATGGTTGCTATGGAAGCGGCGGCGATATTGACCAGGTTATTCCCGAAAAGGATCAGGCCCAGCAGCTTGTCCGGATGTTTCAGCAGGCGGTTCGCCAGTATGGCCGGACGGTGACCGTCGTTGGCGAGATGGCGGAGCCGGTAACGGTTCAGTGCCATCATGCTGGTTTCGGAACTGGAAAAGAAGGCCGACAGCAGCAGAAGCAGAAAAAGTATACTGAACAGGCTAGCGAGTGATATGTCGTCCAAGTGGGTGTCCGTGGTTCAAGTGGGTGTTTATTGTCTGTAAACAGGCGGGCCGGTTTCAAGAATTACTTGCCCGGTTATGTTCGCTCCAGGATGAGTTCCAACACCAGTTTGGAGCCGAAATAGGCCAGCATCAGCAGGACGAAACCGCCCAGTATCCAGCGGCTCAGGGTGCGCCCGCGCCAGCCGCGCAGCCAGCGGCCCAGCAGGACTGTCCCGAACAGCAGCCAGGCGAGGATGGAGAGGACGGTTTTGTGGGCCAGATGCTGCTGCATAATGTCGTGGACGAAGACCAGACCGGTGGCGAGGCTCAGGCTGAGCAGGAAAAAGCCGATGGCCAGAAGCTGCACCAGCAGTTCCTCCATGGTCTGCATCGGCGGCAGGATACGCATGGCCTGGACCGGGTGTTTATGCCGCAGCTGATATTCCTGCAGGGCCAGAATCAGGGACTGGACGGCGGCAATGCTCAACAGGGCGTAGGCGGCCAGGGATAAAAGGATATGCAGTCTCAGGCCGATGGCGGAGGAACCGGAAAGGATAACCCGGTGTTCCACGTTGAAGGCCAGTTCCAGCAGCATGGCGACGGCCGCGGCGGGCAGAAAGATCACAGCAAGATTTTCCGCCGGCCGGATAACGGCCAGGACGATCACCAGCAGGAGAATCACCCAGCTCATCAGGGACAGGGCATTATAGAAGCCCATATGCAATCCGTGGCCGGGCAGGATAGTCTGGTACAGGACCGCGGCGTGGACGATCAGGCCCAGGCCGGCGAACAGGATAACCCGGGCCTTGATGTCCGGGGGGGCGGTTTTCAGGACAAACAGATGCCGGACCAGCCAGATACTGACCAGCAAGTAGATGCCGATGGCGATGCCGCTGAGAATCGTGGTAGACATGGCTGGTCCGGATCTTACATGAATTGACCGTTATATACCCGGCCGGGTTGGCTGGTTCCCATGCCGGCAGCAGGGCGACCGCATACTTTATTTTTACCCCTTCTCGGACAGGATTCGGCGGCTGTTTTGGAGTGACTAGCGCCAGGGCAGGCGCGGGACCGAGCCAGGGACGGCGACCGGAACGGAAAAACAGC
>JBBDSH010000015.1:0-11586 GCA_040905045.1 Gammaproteobacteria bacterium
GAATAGCTCAGTTGGTAGAGCGCAACCTTGCCAAGGTTGAGGTCGCCGGTTCGAGACCGGTTTCCCGCTCCAGATTCAACCCCGAGACAACCTCGGGGTTTTTCGCTTCCGGCGGCGAAAGTTTTACAATGACACCCGAACATGGCTGGGTGGCAGAGTGGTTATGCAGCGGCCTGCAAAGCCGTGTACGCCGGTTCGATTCCGACCCCAGCCTCCAATTTCCTTCCAAAAGTAGTACCATAACCCCGTTTCATTGACCCTGCCCGGGTGGTGGAATTGGTAGACACAAGGGACTTAAGCAAATTGAGCACCTGGTTTGGAAACAGCCGGGTGAATGGAGTCAAATTCGGGGAAACCTCAGCATTCCTGATGGTGGCAACCCCGAGCTAAGCCCCGGATCATGCCATTGGGGAAAGTGTAGAGACTTGACGGCTCCTGCCTAAGTTACAGATATTGAATTACTGTAATAGGGTAAAGATAAAGTCCAGGCCACAAATGCGTTTTAACTGAACGCAGCAGCGAAAGCTGTAGCTGGTATGAAAATCCCTCGGGGGCAACCCTGTGCCGGTTCGAGTCCGGCCCCGGGCACCAAGTATCAGGTTCGCTTCATGGTATAAAATGTGTTAAGCGGCATCTGTAATCACTGATAAAACCCTCCCGCATAAAAATAAAAAGCCGGGGAAAATATTGAACATTCCGGAATCCATATCCATTGAGCAACTGCAGTTGCGGGGATTTTCCCGTTCGCTGGCTGAATTGGAATGGCTGCTGCTCATACTGGTGCTTTTCTATTTCGTGGTTCCAGGGACCGATGTTGATAACCGCTTCGGATTCGTCATGGCCATGGTGGCGTTTGCTGTTTTTGTGCTGTCCTTCCGTTATGCCAGATTTTTCACCCGGGAAACACGCAGCAAGCTGGCTGTTGAAACCTGGGGCATGATCCTGTTTGTTTCCTACGTCGCCTGGAACACCGGCGGCATACACAGCCCTTTGTTGAATCTTTACCTGCTTGTCATTATTACCAGCGCCCTGACTCTGGGGAAGATGGTTACATTTCTGGAATTTGTTCTGATCACCACCGTTTATTTTTATATGGGCTATCCGGAATTTGTTTCGCAGAGCTTTTCCATTAATGACTTCAGCCGGGTCATGATCCTGTTTACGCCCTATCTCCTGGTCGGTTATGTCACCACTATGCTGGCCTCCGATATACACTACGGAGTCGAGGCGCTTGAATCACTGTCGCAGACGGACGATTTGACAGGGCTCAGAAATCGCCGTGCATTTAACGAGACCCTGCATCATGAAACCAGGAAGGCGATCCGTTATGATCGTCCTTATTCCATCATGATGGTGGATATTGATGATCTCAAGAGTATCAATGATCGCCTGGGGCATGATGCCGGAGACAAACTTCTGAAAATGATATCGGGCGTCATGCAGGATGCACTGCGTGATACGGACATTCTGGCAAGATATGGTGGTGATGAATTTATCGTGCTTCTGCCTGAAACGGATTCAAAACAGGCTCTTGAGGCCGCCGAGCGCATCAGGACGGCGGTGAATAACACAAGTATAAACCTTGATGGCAACGCTGTTTCGTCCACTGTCAGCATAGGAATTGCCGGTTATCCGGAAAGTTCCGAAGATATCCATGAGGTCATGAAGTATGCCGACAAGGCCCTCTATCAGTGTAAAAATCAGGGCAAGGATAGCGCCGAGGTATTTGGCGAAAGCTCTCGATTTGATGCATGAAAGCAGACGGCTTCGTCCGAATTTTTGCCGTTAACCCGAAAAAAACGACGTTCGTCCTCGTGTAAAAATGCGAGTCAGCCGCCCGCCGTTCCCTTGCCGATGGCCCTGAGGAACTGGCGGAACACGTAGGGATCGCTTTTTTCCCCTTCTTCCTCATGCATTATGGCCAAGGTTTGATCATGAGTCCTTGCATGAGAATAACTTCGGGTGGAGGTCATGGCATCGTAGCTGTCTACGACGGATATAACCCTGGCTCCAAAAGGAATGTTTTCGCCCGACAATCCATCGGGATAACCCTTTCCGTTGAAGTGTTCATGGTGGTTCCGGATCAGCTTGGCAATATCCCAACCATTTTTGATTTTCAGAACACCAATGATTCTTTCTCCCTTTTCGGAGTGGGTTTTAATTGTTTCCCATTCGTCCGCATCGAGTGTCATGGTCTTTAGCAGGATACTGTCGGGAATACCGATTTTGCCGATATCATGGAAGAGGGCGGCTACTTTGATAGCATGAAGTTCGTCTTCATTCAGGCCGCAGAGGGCACCGGTTTTCCCGGAGAGACTGACCAGGCGGTGACAATGTTGCCTTGTATACCGGTCCCGTTCTTCCAGGGCAATATCCAGTGCTTCGACAGCGTGTTTCAGATCGTCGGATTTCAGGCCGTTATAAGGCATATTTCTTCCCCGTTTTCAAAAAAGGATATATGAAACAGGGATGGAGCGGTATCACCCATAGGGGTGATGTTGAGAAATGGAAAACTTTTTATTCCAGATTTTAAAGACAAGTCCGACGCCAGAAAGGACTCTGATTCAACCCAGACTGATTAATTGAAAAAGGAGTTAAAATTTCATCCCTTTCTGTCCCGGTTGCCAGTTGGCAAGATCCAGCTGGCAGGTACCAATACCCAGTGAACGCAGCCATTTGGCCGCAGCGTCCAGGGAGCCCCAGGTTTTCAGTTTCCCTTTCAGGGTATGAACGACGGCCGAGTTGTTGGGTGTTTCCACTTCCACCCGAAAGCTGCCGCCGTCGGCGATGATGCGGACTTTCTTCACGGCCCCCGCGTCAATCAAAGTTTTAAGGATTTGACTGTTCATCGGTCTCCTCGTCGAAAAGGGGTTGTTGTTCCGGGATGGTGATACCCGTCGCCTTGCAGTGATCGCGGATCAGCATTTCGATGAAGTTGGCGACGCTGCGGTGTTCCCGGCCGGCGGCCTTGCGGGCGGCTTCCTTGAGAGCGGGGTCGATGCGCAGGTTCAGGGTAGAGGTTTTTTTCAATGCGATACCGGCTCATGTATTGAAGTCTGCGTTACATTGTATCGTACTTTGTGCCGGCAGCAAGTACGGATCGCGATCCGGTTATTCGGTGCTACTATCCGGTCTCAATGAACACCGAAAGCAATAGTAAACCCGCTCTGCTGCGGGTCCTGTCCCTGCCGCTGATCCTGTTTTACGGGCTGGGTAATATCCTCGGCGCCGGGATCTATGTACTGATCGGTAAAGTGATCGGCTATTCGGGCTATTACGCGCTCTGGGCATTCATGCTGGCCGGGGGTGTGGCCGCATTGACGGCACTGAGTTACGCCGAATTTTCTTCCCGATTTCCACTCAGCAGCGGCGCGGCCCTGTACGTGGAACGGGGTTTTGGCAAACGCCGGCTGGCCACCGTTATCGGCATCCTGCTTGTCTTTGTCGGCATCACCTCCGCCGCCACCATGACGCGCGGGTTTATCGGTTACTTTCATGTCTTCCTGGATGTACCGGGCTGGCTGCTGACCGTGCTTCTGAACAGCATGCTGGGCGGGCTGGCCGTCTGGGGGATCCTGCAATCCATACGCACCGCCGCGCTGTTTACCCTGCTGGAAGTGGGCGGGCTTCTTTTAATCATCGTTTCCGGAATTTATTACCTGGACAGCGTTTCCCTTGAGTCCGGCCTTCACAGGCTGCCCGCGGATGCGGCTTCCTGGAAGGGCGTGATGCTGGGCGCGTTCCTGGCTTTTTACGCGTTTCTCGGCTTTGAGGACATGGTGAATGTGGCGGAGGAGGTCAGGGACGTGCGCAAGAACATGCCTGTTGCTATCATTCTGTCGCTGGTTATTGCCGCCGTTTTATATATTGCCGTCGCGTATATCTGCCTGCAGGTATTCCGGCCCGGTGAACTGGCCTTGTCCGATGCGCCGCTGGCGGAGGTGTATACGAAGCTCAGCGGCCATTCGCCCTATCTGATTTCAATGATCAGTATGTTTGCCGTGCTTAACGGAGCCCTGATACAAATCATCATGTCATCTCGGGTGTGTTACGGCATGGGCCGGGAAGGCTGGCTGCCCGAGTGGCTCGGTGATGTGAACGAAAAAACCAGAACCCCCGTCAAGGCGACGCTGCTGGTCACGGCGTTGATCATCATACTGGCCATCGGATTTCCCATTGAGGCCTTGGCGAGAAGCACCAGTTATTTACTGCTGGTGATCTTTGCTCTGGTGAATCTGGCGTTGCTGAAGCTGAAAATGACAACGCCCGGAAAGGATGATGTCTTCCGGGTGCCGTGGCCGATCCCGCTTCTCGGGTTTGCAAGTTGTCTGGGACTGATCGTCGCTCAGATTATGCTGGGGTGAGGCATTGTCATTAGCGGCGGGGGTTGGACCATGCCAGCCACAGCAGCCGTGCGCCCCAGATCATGGCCAGTAACATGATGCCGCGTCCCAGGTTCAGGGTGACGGCGGCAAGGGTCTGGTCGTGGGTCAGCAGTCCGGTTTCGCCAAGTATGAATTCCCAGTCATGGAAACCGTACGGTGAAGACCGGCCGTAGTTGCCGCCCAGCAGGGGCAATTGACCGGCACGGGCGTCGGCCATGTAGGGTGCAATGTCGAGGAAATTCTGGCCGAACCACCACAGGCAGAGGCCGGCGCCGAAGGTATCGCCCCGATGCCAAAGGAGCGCAATGCCGGCGACAACCGGTATCAACAACTGGCCGAGGGTGCCGCCCAGGGAGCCGATGAACTGCCCGAACAAGCCGAATACCACATGACCGGCTTCGTGAAAGGGCAGGTTAATGTTGTGAAGGAAACCGGGATCCAGTCCCAGGGAGGTAATGTCCTGGACCATGTACGACCAGCCCCAGACGACGAACAGTAACCATGTCAGCGCATAGAGCGGCAAAAGCCCGGCCATACCTTGCGGCGGCGTCATTAATGCCCGCCGGCCCGCCGCCAGCCTTGACTGCAATGAATCGGTATCCGGCTCATCGGCTGCTACGGGTTGCTCACGGCGACGGAGATACGACTCGTATTTGTGGAAGACCAGGCCGCAGGAATCGCAGGTCAACTGCTCAACGCGGCGTGGATGGGCGCACTTGGGGCATTCCATAAAGTCTCGCTTTCAGGATATCCGGGTAAGGCTCGACAATTGGCATGATATACCGGCGGAATCGGCAGACAAAGCCGCCGCCCAGGAGGTTCTGGCTGGCAGCAGCGGCAATTGTTTTTCAGGCTTGCCCGGATTCCGGCGTCACGGCAGAATCAAGGCTGCATCCGATTGTTCCCGAAACCGGTGTCGCAATGCGATGCATTTTCAACAACCGAATTTATTATACGGTAATCCATGATGTCTCCTGATCCGGTCGTTAAACAATATAATAAACTTGCCGAACGTTACGATTCGCGCTGGTCCTTTTATCTTCAGGCCAGCCTTGGAGAAACGCAAAAGCGGCTGGATGTGCAGACCGGGGAAAGCCTTCTGGATGTGGGCTGCGGCAGCGGCCTGCTGCTGGAATCGCTGAGCCAAACCTCACCCGGCGCCGATTTGTACGGCGTGGAGCCGTCCCTGGCAATGCTGGCCGCGGCGCGCCGGAAGCTGGGCGACAAGGCGATTCTGAAACAGGGTCAGGCGGAGAAACTGCCGTTTCCCGATCAGAGTTTCGACATTGTGGTATCCACCAGCGCGCTGCATCTGTTCCAGTATCCCCTGGCCGCGCTGGTGGAAATGAAGCGGGTATTGCGACCCGGCGGCCGGGTCGTGATCACCGACTGGTGCGGCGATTACCTGACCTGCCGACTGTATGACCGGTGGCTGCGCCTGGTCGACAGTGCCCATCACAAGACACTCGGGCGCGGCGCGATCCACCGTCTTCTCCATGAGGCGGGTTTTACCGGCATCCGTGTGGATCGTTACAGGATTAACTGGTTCTGGGGGCTGATGACGGCAACAGCCGTATTGAGCCGGGAAGAGCAGAATGAGGCCGGTCCCGACTATACCCGCAAGCGGGGTATCCGGGCCATGTAGCCTGACCCGCATCGGCCTTTCGGGCCGACATCGAACGCCGCTGTTGTTACGGGATATGAAACGACTCCAGCAAGCGCCAGTTCTCGGCTTCAAGCAGGATATACCACTGGCCGCGGATCAGTTCCGGCAGATCCGTCTCATAGAGTTCCGGTGCGATGCGGTTCAGGTACCCCTCCTTGTCAAAGCCGCCGCGCGTGGCGTGGAGAAACCGGATGTGGATGCGATCGGGAGGTGAATAGGACGCATCGCTTTTAAGATGAATGCGTGCCTTGTCGGCATCCGCCTCAAACAGGAGTTCGGCACCGAGTCCATGGCGTTCCGCGGCGCGATCCCGTTCCATCGTGCGATTGATTTCCAGGCCGCGTTTGTAATAGTCGTCCACTACCAGGCCGTCGCTGGACTGGACGGCCAGCCATGTGGTGATGATGCCGCCGACGATGGCGGAGAAGGGAAAGAAGATCAAAAGCCAGACATACGGTTCCCGGTACCAGATGGTTTTCCCGGTTGAATGCTGTATATTCATGGCAATGGTCCAAGGAACACGGCGTCTTCACTGACGGTTCTTTCAGGATCGATCACGTTGGTAATGGTAAAGGTAATCCCGCTGCTGCGTTTCTCCAGATTGCCCTCATTGACACGTATACGCACCGGCACATCCAGCACTTCACCGGCCCTGACCGTGACCGGGTTGCTGTCGGCGGTCAGTTCCATGCCTTCGATGCCGTCGGCGGTGACGCGGTATTCATGAGGCGTTTCTTCCATATTCAGGATCTTCAGGGTGTAAACATTTTCAATGAGTCCCTGTGTCTCCCGGTACAACTGGTTGCGATCCCGTATGACGTCCAGATCCAGGGGTATGCGGGTAGCAATAAGCCAGGCAAACAGGATCATAAAGGCCAGTAATACGATGCCGTAAACCAGGATGCGCGGCCGCAACAGGCGCGTTTTCCTGCCCTCCAGCGCATTCTGGGTGGTATAGCGGATCAGGCCGCGCGGGTAGTTCATCTTGTCCATGACATCATTGCAGGCGTCGATGCAGGCGGAACAACTGATGCATTCGTATTGCAGGCCGTCACGGATATCGATGCCCGTGGGACAGACCTGAACGCACAGGGTGCAGTTGATGCAGTCGCCCAGACCCTTTGCCCGGTGATCGATGCCCGCACGCCGCGGCCCCCGGGGTTCGCCGCGTTTTTCATCATAGGAAACGATGAGGGTATCGTCATCGAACATGGCGCTCTGGAAACGGGCGTAGGGACACATGTACAGGCACACCTGTTCGCGCATCCAGCCGGCGTTACCGTAGGTGGCAAAGCCGTAGAAGATCATCCAGAAGGTTTCCCACGGCCCCAGGCTGAAGGAAGCCGTTTTCCCGGCCAATTCCACGGCCGGGGTGAAAAAGGCGACAAAGGTGAATCCGGTAAAGGCGGAAAACAGGATCCAGACCGTATGCTTGGTCGTCTTGATACGGAATTTACGCAGGGACCACGGCGCCTTGTCCAGTTTGATCTGTTTCTGCCGGTCGCCTTCGATCATGCGTTCCATCCACAAAAACACCTCGGTCCAGACGGTTTGCGGACAGGCGTAGCCGCACCACAGCCGGCCGGCCAGGGCGGTGAAGAAAAACAGGCTCAGCCCGGCGATAATCAGGAGGAAAGCCAGCAGCAGGAAGTCCTGCGGCCAGAAGGTCAGACCGAAGATATAGAACTTGCGCGCCGGCAGATCCAGCAACACCGCTTGCCTGCCGTCCCAGGTGACCCAGGGCAGGCCGTAAAAAATACCCAGCAGGGCGATGACGGCGGTGACGCGGAGGCCGGCGAAGAGTCCATGGACCTCGCGTGGATAGATTTTCTCCCGTTTGGCATACAGGGCCTGTTCAATCGCCTGGTCGCCGGTACCGGTACCCGGTTCCGGGGGAAGCGGTTGTTCGTTGGCCTCCGGCACGGATGCTACTCCTTGCCGGAAGGGGCGCCGGTCTTGTCTTTCTCCGGTGCGGGTGGATGTGTAAAGAACACCGCCAGCAGGCTGGAGGAGGCGGTCAGCAGCCAGAACAACAGAAAGCCGATGGTATAGGCGCCGATGCGGCTGACCTCGGGAAACGAGACACAGTATTTCAATTCCAGCGGGTCAATGGCGGAGAAGAACACGCCGGTGGCGACCACGGCCATGAGGAACGACAGCCACAGCACGGTGACAATGAGCTGCGGGCGGGGAATAGCACCGGCTTTGTCTCGGATCGGCATTATTCGTCCCGGGACAGACTGTAGACGTAAGCGGCGAGGAGGTGCGCCTTGGCCTCGCCGAGGAATTCTTTGTGTGGCGGCATGATGCCGTTGCGGCCTTCGGCAATGCTTTCAATAATTTTTTTCTGTGAGCCGCCGTACAACCAGATGTCGTTGGTCAGATCCGGTGCGCCGAGCTGCTGGTTGCCCTTGCCTTCGGCACCGTGACAGGCAACGCAGTATTGTTGATAGACCTGTTTGCCTTTCGAGGCAATGACGGGATCGGCGCTCAGGCCGCCGAGGGTACGGATATACTCGGCGGTATTGAATACCTCCTTTTCGCTGAGGATATCCTTCCAGGGCGGCATGACCCCGGAACGGCCGTTCAGGATACTGGTCTTGATGGATTCCGGATCGCCACCGTAGAGCCATTGACTATCGCGCAGGTTGGGGAAACCGCGGGCGCCGCGGGCATCGGACCCGTGACAGGTGGTGCAGTAGGTGGAGAACAGGCGTCTGCCGATGGTTGTCGCTTCTTCTATACTCGCCAGGGTGACTATATCTTGATTATGATATTGCTCGAATATGGGGCCGTATTTCTCTTCAGCGCGTTCAAGCTCCTGCTCATACTGCCCGATCTGGGTCCAGCCGAGATAGCCTTTGTAACTGCCCAGTCCCGGATACAGGAACAGATAAGCGATGCTGAAGACCAGCGTGATGATGAACAGGTTCAGCCACCAGCGGGGCAGGGGGTTGTTCAGTTCGTACAGATCCTCATCCCAGACATGGCCGACGGGCTCCGCCTGTTCCCCCTTTTTGAGTTTCCTGCCGGACAATTTATACAGCAATACAAACAGCGCAATGATGCTGAGCACAGTGGTAACACTGATGAACCAGGTCCAGAAACCGCTGGTGAAATCAGTCATTGTTGCGATTCTCCCGGTTATCATCCTGTTCGGGTTCATCGTCTTCCCGGAACGGGATTTGCGCGTCTTCCTCGAAGCGTTCCTTGTTTTGTCCGCTCCAGGCCCAGGCAACGATACCGATAAAGAGGATGAGAACAATCACGGTCCAGATGGAAAATATCATGCTCATGGTCTTTATCTCCGGGTCTTCACCGCGGTGCCCAGATTCTGCAGATAGGCGATCATGGCATCCATTTCGGTCTTGCCCTCGAGCGCCTTTTCGGCATTCTCGATCTGTTCATCGGTATAGGGCGCGCCCAGATCCCGCAATATCCTCATGCGTTTTTTGATATCCGTATCCTCCAGTTTGTTTTCTTCCAGCCATGGGTATCCCGGCATGATGGATTCGGGGACGACATCGCGCGGATTGATCATGTGAACCCGGTGCCATTCATCGCTGTAGCGGCCGCCGACCCGGTGTAAATCCGGGCCGGTGCGTTTGGAACCCCACTGGAACGGCCGGTCGTAGACGAATTCCCCGGCCAGGGAATAATGGCCGTAGCGTTCAGTCTCGGCCCGGAACGGACGGATCATCTGGGAGTGGCAGGTGTAACAGCCCTCGCGCACATAAATGTCGCGGCCCATGAGCTGCAACGGCGTATAGGGTTCCAGGCCGTCCACCGGCTCGGTGGTGGAATGCATGAAGTACAACGGGACGATCTGCACCAGACCGCCGATACTGATGACGACCAGGATCAGGATCATCATCAGGCCGATGTTTTTTTCTATTTTTTCGTGTAAGCCAGCCATTGATGTGCTCCCGTTAATGCGCCATGGCCGGTTCCGGTATCCGCGCGGTGACGGGTTTGGCGCCCCGGATCGTGCGGATGAGATTGTAGGTCATGATGAACACGCCCAGCAGGAACAGGGCGCCGCCCAGAAACCGCACAACGTAAAACGGATGCATGGCCTGTACCGACTCGACGAAGCTGTAGGTCAGCGTGCCGTCGTCATTGACCGCGCGCCACATCAGGCCTTGCATGATGCCCGCCACCCACATGGCGGCAATATAGAGCACGATGCCGATGGTCGAGGTCCAGAAGTGCACCTCGATGAGTTTGGTACTGTACATCTCCCGGCCGTACAGCCGCGGGAACAGATAATACATGCTGCCCAGGGTGATCAGTGCCAGCCAGCCCAGGGCGCCGGAATGCACGTGTCCGATGGTCCAGTCGGTATAATGGGACAGGGCATTGACGGTCTTGATGGACATCATCGGCCCCTCGAAGGTGGCCATGCCGTAGAAGGAAATGGCGACAATCAAAAGACGCAGAACCGGATCGGTGCGCAGCTTGTGCCAGGCGCCGGACAGGGTCATGATGCCGTTGATCATGCCGCCCCAGGACGGTGCCAGAAGGATTAACGACATGATCATGCCCAGGGACTGGGCCCATTCCGGCAGTGCGGTGTAATGCAGGTGATGCGGCCCGGCCCAGATATAGGTGAAGATCAGCGCCCAGAAGTGAACGATGGAAAGACGGTACGAATAGACCGGCCGGTTGGCCTGTTTAGGCACAAAATAATACATCATGCCCAGAAAACCGGTAGTGAGAAAGAAACCAACGGCATTATGCCCGTACCACCACTGCACCATGGCGTCCTGGACGCCGGCGTACATGGAATAGGATTTGAGGAAATTGACCGGCACCACCATGCTGTTGAAGATATGCAGTACGGCGATGGTGATGATGAAGGAACCGTAGAACCAGTTGGCCACATAGATGTGTTTGACGCGGCGCTTGACGATGGTGCCGAAGAAAACCCAGGCATAGGCAACCCAGACGATGGTGATCAGGATATCAATGGGCCATTCCAGTTCCGCGTATTCCTTGGACTGTGTTATTCCCAGGGGCAGGGTGATGGCGGCGGCGACAATCACCGCCTGCCAGCCCCAGAAGGTGAAGGCAGCCAGACGATCACTGATTAGCCGTACATGGCAGGTGCGCTGTACGACGTAATAGGATGTGGCGAACAGGCCGCTGCCGCCGAAGGCGAAAATGACGGCGTTGGTATGCAGAGGACGCAGGCGCCCGAATGTCAGCCAGGGAATATCGAAATTGAGAGCGGGCCAGGCCATTTGCGCGGCGATGAATAACCCAACGCCCATGCCGACGATGCCCCAGACCATGGTCATGATGGCGAACTGCCTCACGACCTTGTAATTATAAGTAGTGGCCTCGGCCATTATACCCTCCGGAATGCCGTAACTCGGTAAGTTGCCGCGGGCTAGAAACGAAATCCGATACCGGCACCGACAACAACGGGGTCGACCTTGACATCAACGAACAGGCTGCCCAGATCCGTGTGCAGACTCGCCGTAGTATCGACATCTATATATTTAACGTCAATGTTGAAATACCATTTTTCAT
>JBBDSH010000016.1:0-11252 GCA_040905045.1 Gammaproteobacteria bacterium
CTTCTTGGCCGTCTTCTTCTTGGCCGTCTTCTTTTTGGCCGTCTTCTTCTTGGCCGTCTTCTTCTTGGCTGCCCGTTTCTTTGCAGTCTTCTTTGCCATAACGTTTAACTCCCCTAGACAGTTTGGATGAATGCTTAACTCAACAACACAAAAAAGTACAACTCGCAAATTATTATAGTAAGGATTTTGTATTTTCCAACATTTTTTTACTTTTTTTTTGCTTTTTTCGAAGTACAAGCCTAGCAGTTACAACGTACGCATTTCAAAATTCAGGAAACGGCAATCATTTTCAGAACCAAATATGTCGTCTTCGAAATAGAACAGATTTATTCATCTGAACGATTACATATTATTTTTCAATCTTTGAAAAATCGTGTCGCGTATCTCATCAACATCGCCGCTGCCATTGATTCGTATGTATACAGGCGCCGTTTCACCCCCTTTTTCCGCCCATTCCGAGTAGTATTTGATCAGGGGTGAAGTTTGCTCATGATAAACTTCCAGGCGCTTGCGCACCGTTTCCTCCTTGTCGTCATCCCTTTGTACTAGCGGTTCTCCGGTCACATCGTCCTTGTTCTCTTCCTTCGGTGGATTGAAAAGAATGTGATAACTGCGCCCCGATTCCGGATGTATTCGACGTCCGCTCATACGCCGCACGACTTCTTCATCATCGACCGTCAGTTCAACAACGAACTCCACATTGATGCCATGTTGTTTCATGCCATCCGCCTGGGCAATGGTGCGCGGGAAGCCGTCAAACAGATAACCGTTTCGGCAATCGTCCTCGGCGACTCTCTCCTTGACCAGTTTCAGGATCAGTTCATCCGAGACCAGTTCCCCGGCATCCATTATCTTTTTTAATTCCTGTCCCAGCGGCGTACCGGCCTTGACCGCCGCACGCAACATATCTCCGGTCGATATCTGGGGAATATGGAATTCCTCCTTAATATAGTGCGCCTGCGTTCCCTTGCCCGCCCCCGGCGGCCCCAACAGAATAATTTTCATTTTTTATAACTCCTGTGTAAGTTATTATATGAATTTCAATTAGTTAACACGTTGATGGCATTATGAAAATCGAACTGGATGAAGTCCTTTCTGCCAAAAACCGGATCGATGCGTACTCCAGCGAGGGGCTGCTGATTAATGCAACCCACTATGAAGGCAGTCTCATTATTACTCCGGACAGGATCATCACGGACTGGCCACCCCGATCACCCGATGATCTCGCAGTGCAACATATGCAGTGCCTCATTGATACGGAACCAGAAGTACTGCTCCTCGGCACCGGCACGCAGCTACGATTTCCGGCAAACAGTGTCCTCGAACCCCTGATCCAGGCCCGCATCGGTTTTGAAGTCATGGATACCGGAGCGGCCTGCCGGGCCTATAATTTTATGATGGGCGAAGGCAGGCGGGTAGTAGCTGCATTGATCATGCTGGCGCAGGACTAACCCGTCAATTCTCACTGAACAATGCCTCAATGGAAAAGCCTTCCCGCTCAAGTATCTGACGCAGCCGCTTGATCGCTTCGATCTGGATCTGCCTGACCCGTTCCCTGGTCACGCCCAACTCGTTACCTATTTCCTCCAGCGTTGCCACTTCACGACCGTGCAACCCGAATCGTCTCTCCACCACAGCCCGCTGTTTATCACTCAGCTGTTCCAGCCACAGATCCACATGCCGCTGCACGTCGCTATTTTGCAACAACAACGACGGGTCCTTGTTGTGTTCATCAGGAATCATATCAAGCAACGATTTATCGTAGTCGTAGATGCCGCGATTATCGACCGAGGTCGCCCGCTCATTCAGACCGATCATTTTTTTGACCTCCTCGATGGGCCGATCCAGCATTTCGGCGACGTCTTCCGGACCGGGCTCCCGGTCCAGGGTCTGGGACAGCCTGCGCGCGGCGCGGAGGTAGATATTAATCTCCTTGACCACGTGTATCGGCAAACGCACGGTTCGGGTCTGGTTCATCAGGGCGCGTTCTATAGTCTGGCGTATCCACCAGGTTGCGTACGTGGAAAAACGGAAGCCTTTCTCCGGATCGAATTTTTCCACGGCACGGATCAGACCCAGGTTACCTTCCTCAATCAGATCCAGTAACGCCAGGCCGCGGTTCATGTAGCGTCGGGCTATCTTCACCACCAGCCGAAGATTGCTCTCGATCATGCGTTTGCGGGCACTTTCGTCACCACGCAACGAGAGCCGGGAATAATAGACTTCCTCTTCGGCGGTCAGCAGGGGAGAAAAACCGATTTCGTTCAGATAGATACGCGTGGCATCAAGGTCTCCTTCCGTGAACCCTGAATGGGGATAATACGACCGTGCGGGGGGTGCCTCTTCCTGAACGGCTTGTTCGTAGCCGGCATCATCCTCAGAGACATCGGCATCCGGCTCGAATTCGCCGTCCTGCTCTTCAGTAACTTCCTCCCGGGAATTTTTTTGTTTCGTTTTGGAAGTCGCTGTCTTCATCCTGATAGCGCTATGATCGATTGGCAGGCAGATACGAAAGCGGGCTTACCGGCTTTCCGTCCTTCCTGATTTCAAAATGAAGTACCGGTTTGCCGTTATTCCCCAGCCCCATTGTGGCAATCTTCTGACCCACTGTTACGTGGTCGCCCTCTTTGACGTGGATTGTATCATTATGGGCATAAGCGCTCAGATAAACGTCGCTGTGCTTGATGATAATAAGCTTTCCGTAGCCCAAAAGTCCACTCCCGCTGTAAACAACGCGCCCGTCCGCAGCCGCGGCAACGGACTGACCTTCCCGGCCGCTGATACTGATACCTTTCCTGGCAATAGGTGTGTCCAGTTTCACCAACTGTCCCGCGGTCGGCCATCGCCATTTAACATCTCCCGTGGTGGAAGAGCTGCGACTCTGTGAAACAGACGGCGATGCGGCCGGTTTTTGTGTCTGCCGCGTTTTACCCGTGTCGGTTGCCGGAGAGCGGGCGGATTGCGTGCGTTTTTTTACATCGGCTCGCAGATGGAGCCGCTGGCCAGGATAGATTACATAGGGTTTGTTGATGCCGTTCCATTCGGCCACGCGGCGGTAATCCAGTCCATACCTCCAGGCAATGGAATACAGTGTGTCGCCTTTCTTCACACGGTGATAGCCGCTCCGGGATTGCTGCTGTACGCGGCCTGACGAGGACACATCAGGACGAGCCTGCTCTCCCGAACTCCGGCTGACAACAGGCGCGTGGGCCTTGCCGGAGCAGCCTGTCAACATTGCAGCAGTGGCAATAACAAAAGCAAGCAGAAGCAGCGGCGGGAGTGTTTGCAGCGGGAGCAACCGCAATGATGAGTGCGACTCGTCAACGGAGCTGGAAGGCGTGCGCTTGTTTAAAGCCATTTCATGGATAGGATAGGCATACCGAAAATCCCCAGGATTCAGTTTAACACTGTAATCCGGAAGCTGGGTATGGCAAGCCCGCATATTACACGAGGGCGCGAGCAATATGCGGGCTAACCCATACCGCCGAGCATGGGAACAAAACTGACCGAGTCAATCTGCTTTTGCTCGATTCCCTCCGGTGTCCGCGTAATCTGCAATAACGACTGTTCGCCCTGCCTGCCCACGGGAATGATCAGGCGACCGCCCAGGGACAACTGATCGATCAGGCCCTGCGGGATCTCCGCCGGCGCGGCGGTTACAATAATACCGTCAAACGGCGCGAATTCGGGCCAGCCCAGAGTCCCGTCGGCGTAGCGTGCATGGATATTCCTGCATTTCAGAGTGTAGAACCGTTCCCGTGCCTTGTTGAGCAGAGCGGAGATACGTTCGACGGTATACACCCTGTTCGCGAAATACGACAGGATGATGCTCTGATAGCCGCAGCCGGTGCCGATTTCCAGGACTTTCTCCGGCTGATAACCGTCAAACAACGCCTCGGTCATACGCGCGACGATATACGGCTGCGAGATGGTCTGGTTATAACCGATGGGAAGGGCGGTGTTGTCATAGGCCCGGCTCGACAGCGCCTCATCGACAAAGATATGGCGTGGTGTATTACGAATGGCTTCCAGGACGGCTTCCGAGCGAATACCCATTTCCCGCAACTGTTCAACCAGGCGGTTGCGCGACCGCTGTGAGGTCATTCCTATACCCTGATGTACTTTGCTCATGTTGTCCCGTTTAGCCGCGCAACCCAGTCGGAAACATCATCGATGGCGCTGTACCGCGTCAGATCCACCAGCAGGGGGGTTATCGAGACGTTGCCGTTCTCGATGGCGTGAAAATCCGTGCCCGGACCGGCATCGTTCCCGGGCCCCACGGATCCGATCCAGTAGACATCGCGGCCCTTGGGATCCTTCATGCGCACCACCGGCTCGGATTTATGCCGTTTCCCCAGCCGGGTGACTTCCCATTTATTCAATTTTTCATATTCCAGATCCGGCAGATTGATGTTCAATAGTAAATCCGGTTCCAGGGTATCGGCCAACATTCTGTCGATAAACTTTACCACGACGGAAGCCGCGGCTTCGTAATTAACCGGATTATCACCGGCCAGGGAAACCGCGACGGCGGGTCGACCCAGAAAACGCCCTTCCATGGCGGCCGCCACCGTCCCGGAATAATGCACATCGTCACCCAGATTGGAACCGGCGTTGATGCCGCTGATCACCATATCCGGCTCTTCATCAAGCAGGCCGGTTATGGCCAGGTGAACACAATCCGTGGGCGTGCCGTTAACATACATGAAACCGTTTCTGGCCGTCCTGACATACAACGGCGTGTCCAGGGTCAGGGAATTGCTCGCCCCGCTGCGATTGCGATCCGGTGCCACCACGGTGACACGGCCGATGTCGGACAATGCCTCGGCCAGAAGTTCGATCCCGGCTGATTGGTATCCGTCGTCATTACTCAGAAGGAAATGCATGGTTTTGTAGACTCAATAAGTGTTTCGATTTCCACTCCAGCCGCTGTAGTCAGTTTGAATACAGGGCAGGGATATGGTGTTGTAGAGACTAAATAGATTTCAGAATTCCAGTGCAGTTGTCGTTGAAACATGGAGTCTAAGACATTGGCCGGAAGACAGGCCGGGATCATGGTGTTTCCGCTCCCCGGGCCGTCCCTGGCCCGGTCCCGCGCTCATCCATGGCGCTAGTCGCTCCAACACCATGATCCCGGCCTGTCTTCGAGCCGTACTGTAACTGTACTGGAATTCGGAACACTTATTTAGCCCGCATATTGCAACCATAACTATAATGGAATTTGGAACATCTATTTCAGTATCGAAAATCAGGAGCGACGGCGCAGGTATCTCTTCCTGCAGAACCGCAAAGTCAGGATAATAGCAACTCCAGTAAGGCTTTTTGTGAGTGCAGGCGGTTACCCGCCTCTTCCCAGACCACGCTCTGGGGCCCCTCGATAACCTCGTCGGTCACCTCTTCTCCCCTGTGCGCGGGCAGACAATGCATGAACAGCGCATCTTCGCGGGCAAACGACAACAATTCGTTATGCACCTGAAACGGCCTGAAAGCCTGCAGTCGTGTCGATCGCTCCTCTTCCTGTCCCATGCTGGTCCAGACGTCGGTCACCACCAGATCGGCATCCCGCGCGGCCTGTTCGGGGTCGTTCGTCAGCGTAACATGCGATGAAGCGCCCGCAACGATATCCGGATCCGGGCAATGGGACTCGGGACAGGCTATGGCGAGATTAAAATCGAATAACTGCGCCGCCTCGATGTAGGAGTGACACATGTTATTGCCGTCACCGAGCCAGGCAACCTTTCTGCCCCGAATATCGCCGCGGTATTCATGGTAGGTCTGCATATCCGCCAGTAACTGACAGGGATGGTGGGTATCGGACAGGCCGTTGATGACCGGTATATCCGAATGCGCCGCATACAGCACCAGATTGGCGTGCTCGAAGGTCCGAATCATGACGCAATCAACCATGCGTGACAGAACCCGGGCGGTATCCTCGATGGGCTCGCCACGTCCCAACTGCGTATCGTGCGGGGACAGGAAGATGGCATGCCCGCCCAGATGCACCATGGCCGTTTCAAAGGATACCCGTGTGCGCGTCGATGATTTCTCGAAGATCATGGCCAGCACCTTGCCGGGTCGTGTCGGTTTCGATTGACCCGTTTCCTTTAATTCACGCTTCATGGCGCAGGCCCGTTCAATGATTTCCCGAATAGCGTCCCGCCCCAGATCCGAAAGCGTCAGGAAATGCCGGGCCGTCATGACCGCGCTCCGGAGACGAAATCCCGTATCAGATCCGTCAGCATCGTCACAATCCGCCCGGCGTCTTCATCGGAGATAATCAACGGCGGCAACAATCGCACGACATTGTCCCGGGTCACATTGATCAGCAATCGTTGTTGCAGGGCCGCCTCAACCAGTTCCCTGCATTCCTCTTCCAGTTCGATGCCGAGCATGAGTCCTTTGCCGCGAATATCCCTGACGCCGCCCAGGCCGGCCAACTGGCTATGGAGTCCGTCCAGCATGGAAGCACCCAGTTGCGCGGCCTGTTGATCCAGTTTCTGCGACTCCATGGTCTCGATGACCGTCAGGGCCGCCCGCGCCGCCAGCGGATTGCCGCCGAAGGTACTGCCGTGGGTTCCGGGCGTCAGCGTTGCGGCCGTCTCTTTCATTACCAGACAGGCGCCGATGGGCACGCCGTTGCCCAGGGACTTGGCCAGCGTCATGATATCCGGCTGGATATCTTCATGCTGAAAGGCGAACCAGCGGCCGGTCCGGCAGAGACCGGTCTGCACCTCGTCCACCACCAGCAGCCAGCCATGCCTGTCACAGAGCGCCGCCACCTGTTTCAGATAGCCCTTAGCGGGAATAATGACACCCCCCTCACCCTGTATCGCTTCGAGCATAACCGCAACAATGGACGTGTCGGCGGCGAGGGCTTCCAGGGCCGCCACGTCATTGTAGGGAACATGAATGAATCCTTCCGGCAATGGCGCGAAGGCTTCCTGTTGTTTGCCGTTGCCCGTGGCAGTCAGTGTTGCCAGTGTACGGCCGTGAAAACCACCGTCCATGGTGACGATAACTGGCTTTTCCACACCCCGATCATGCCCGTATTTACGGCATACCTTGATAGCTGTCTCGTTGGCCTCCGCACCGGAATTGTTGAAAAATACCCGATCGAAACCCGACAACCGGCACAGTGTCTGCGCCAGCTGTTCCTGCAGAGGCATTTCATAAAGATTGGAGGTATGGATCAGACGGGTGGCCTGATCGCTGACGGCAGCGGCCACCGCCGGATGCGCATGCCCCAGGGAACAAACGGCGATGCCGGCCAGAGCATCCAGGTAGTGGTTGCCCTGTGTATCCGTAAGCCAGGCACCGTCGCCGGACTCAAAGGCCACGGGCAGTCTCTTGTAGGTTTCCATTATGGCACTGCTCATATCGTTTCCTGGCGGCAAAATTCATTGATCAAAACAAGAAGCCCGGCGTATAGCCGGGCTTGGGATTGCTCCTCTTGCGAGTTCGAATTATAAGGGAAATCCGTGCATCTGTCCCACCATGCACATGAGCATCGGAATGGACAGAAAGGTATTGGTCCGGGACGCCATCAGGGCCACGGTCTTGGCACTGGCTTTCTGCTCATCAGTCGCCTCCACCAGACCCAGGATTTTCTTCTGATTCGGCCAAATCAATACCCAGACATTGAAGAGCATGATGGTGCCCAGCCAGGCACCGACACCGATGACGGCCACGCCCGGCTGCAGTGTAAAGCTGTCGACAAAACCGAAACCGGCCACTTCCAGGGCGGCGGCACCGGTCAGCCAGGTCAGCAAGGCACTCCAGCGAAACCACCACAGGGCGCGCGGAGCAACGTATTTATTAATGGCGGCCGGGCCGGGGCCGTCACTGTCGGCGCCGGCATCGGCAACCGCCGGGACCTGGACAAAATTGAAGTAATACAGCAAGCCGATCCAGATAACGCCGAAGAAAACATGCAGCCACACCACCAGTGACCATTTCGCCATGTCCGTGGGCGCATCCATAATCAATGCGATGACGACCGCGGTGATAAAACCGAGAATGATGGTCCCCGTAACGGATCTCAACGGATTCATGATATTCAACCCCCTGTAAAGTGAATGTACCTGCTACCATTGACCCTGAAAGTATACTGTGTCAACCGGAGCCTTTCATCCTGGACTCGGACACTCAAAAAATATTATAAAAATGAACAGCATAGAACTCAGTTTGTTCCAGAACCGGATCCAGGCCGTGTGCGACGAAATGGGTGCGGTCCTGCGCGGCAGCGCCTTCTCGCCGAATATCAAGGATCGCCTGGACTTCTCCTGTGCCGTCTTCGATGCCGCCGGCGCCCTCTGCGCACAGGCCGCCCATATCCCCGTCCACCTGGGCAGTATGGCCTACGCCATGGCCGATATTGTGGAACGCTTCGACTGGCGTGACGGCGATATGATCATTCTCAATGATCCCTATCTCGGCGGAACACATCTGCCCGACATCACCCTGGTAGCGCCGGTATTCGCCGATACGGACAAACCCCTGGCCTTCGTAGCCAACCGCGCCCATCATGCCGATATCGGTGCCGCCACACCCGGCTCCATGCCTGTCGCCACGCACCTCTCTGAAGAAGGCCTGATAATACCTCCGACCCTGATAATGCGAAGGCACAAACCTGTCACTGGCACCCTGGAAAGCATACTGGCTGAGCTGAACAACCGTACGGCGGGTTACGCCGACCTGAGTGCCCAGATGAGCGCCAATCACTCCGGCCGCCGGCGCATGGCAACCCTTATCCGGACCATGGGGCGGCATGACTTCATCACCGCGCTGGAGGAGGTCAATGACTACGCCGAACGGCTGGCGCGTACCGGAATCGGCCATCTGCCGGCGGGACGCTACAGCTTTACCGATGTCATGGACGACGACGGCACAGGCAAGGAGGACATCGCCATCAAGGCGACTTTAATCATTGATGATAACGGCATCCTGATTGATTTCGATGGTACCGCGCCCCAGGTTTCCGGCAACATCAATTGCCCATTGTCCGTCACGGCGGCCGCCGTGTATTACTGTTTCTATTGCCTGATGCCGCCGGAAACACCGGCCTGTGCCGGCAGCTTCCGCCCGTTGACCCTGAAAGCGCCGGCGGGCAGCGTTCTGAACGCCGCCAGTCCCGCCGCGGTGGCCGCCGGCAATGTGGAAACCAGCAGCCGCATCGTTGACGTCATCCTTGGCGCCCTGTCCCGGGCCGTGCCCGACCGGGTACCCGCCGCCAGTCAGGGCAGCATGAATAATATCGCCATGGGCGGCAGCGGCTGGGATTACTATGAAACCATCGGCGGCGGCAGCGGCGCCGGTCCACGCTGCAACGGTCTGGATGGCATTCAAACCCATATGACCAACACCCTGAACACACCCATTGAAGTGGTGGAAATGCATTATCCACTGCGTATCACCCGCTATGCCCTGCGGCAAGGCTCCGGCGGGGCGGGACGTCACAGCGGCGGCGAAGGCCTGTGCCGGGAATACGAATTCACCTCGGCGGCATCAGTGACATTACTGACCGAACGCCGCCGTCATTCGCCCTGGGGCCTGGCGGGCGGCAACAACGGACTAAGCGGGCGCAATTCCATCAACGGCACACCCTTGCCGGGCAAAACCCAACGTAATGTCGGGATCGGGGATCGACTGCTGATCGAGACTCCCGGTGGCGGCGGCTGGGGTAAACCAACATCAACGTAGATGTTATAAATCATTTTAATTAAGCCACAGAGAGCCTGCCCCGGACTTGATCCGGGGACACAGAGGATCACAGAGTTATAGAGTACAGTGCAATCATAAAGCTATCCGATCTCTGTGTCCTCGAAAAACTGTTCCCGACGTTTTCTACCGCCTACATCCCTGCAGGCGTCTGTGGCAAATACAAAGGGCTGAACTAACCCTACAAGTGAAATCGCACTTTTAACAGGCAAAAGAAACCATTATACTTATACCCGAGAAATTTACTGGGGTATTGACAACATACTCCACAAACCGATTCAGAGGTATCCAAATGGACGTCATCGAAGAGATCAAAAGCACCATTCAAGACAACCCCGTTATCCTTTTCATGAAAGGGACGCCGGACTTGCCGCAATGCGGTTTCTCCATGCGCACCGCCGAGGCGGTGAAATCCTGCGGTGTGGATTTCGGCTACGTGGACGTCCTGGCTACCCCGGAGGTTCGCGAAAACCTGCCCAGGGTCTCCAACTGGCCTACCTTCCCGCAACTGTTCATCAACGGTGAACTGGTTGGCGGCTGCGATATCGTACTGGATCTTCACCAGAAGGGTGAACTGCAGACGATGCTGCAGGAAGCCGTGCCAACCGAAGAATAAAAATCTGAGTTACACGTACCTGGTGTATTAAGTGTCACGCCATGGCATTACCAGTGAGGAGTGAGGCGTAAGGTGTAAGGCGTAACCTCCACTGCCCCTTCTCCTCACACCTGACGCCTCACTCCTTACTCTCCATGCGCAGCCACAGGCAGTTGCCATCGGATTCTTTCTGAATGACGTCTAGACGCTGGCGGTGCGTCGCCAGTTCCTCCGCCGTCGGCTGAATCAGCTTCAGCGACCGCTGACGCCGGTTCCCGGCTGCACTGTCAAAAGCGGCAATCACGGCCTGATCTTCCTGTTCTTCTTCCAGCAAGAGGGTGGCCTGTCCGCCGGTCATGGCCAGATACACATCCAGTAAAATTTGCGCATCCAGCAATGCCCCGTGCAGATCACGTTGCGAATTATCCACTTCGTAACGCTGACACAGGGCATCAAGATTGTTTTTTTGCCCGGGATGTTTTTCCCTGGCCATTACCAGCGTATCCGTGATTATACAGTGGTCCCTGATACAGCCCCATTCATTGCCCAGACGCTTCAGTTCCTCGTTCAGAAATTCCTCGTCGAAGGGTGCGTTGTGGATGATGACTTCACTGTCGCGAATAAAGTCAATAAACGACTGCGCAATGTCGGCAAACACAGGCTTGTCCGCCAGATCCTCATTGCTGATGCCGTGTACCTCGAAGGCCCCGTCGTCAACGGCACGCTGCGGATTGATATACTGGTGATAATAGCGATCGGTCTTGCGGCGGTTTATCAGTTCCACACAACCGATTTCAATAATGCGATGCCCCTGCGAAGCATCAAGACCGGTGGTTTCCGTATCGACGATAACCTGTCGCATGTTTCGTCTCCTAGTACCTCGATACAGGAATTATGATGAATTCAGCGCCGGACCAGGGCCTTTCCCGCAAGGCGCGGC
>JBBDSH010000017.1:0-11199 GCA_040905045.1 Gammaproteobacteria bacterium
CGCCAACAACGCGCCCCGGATCACGTCCGGGACAGGCTTCCGGCATGATATTTTTTGTTATTTTTCAGGGAAACTGCAAATGTACAGGCAGATGAAACTTCCTGTCAGTTTCCTCCTCCACTTCCTGATCACCCATATAATAAATTTCATCTGATTCCGATTTTTCCGCCCCGGCAAGCAGAAAATTTTCCTCATTAGCGGCGGCGGCGGGCTGACCCGTCTCTCTGCCCCGTATATAATCATCGCTTCATATTACTTCCTGCCGCTGTGCCGACGCCGCGGGTTTTTCAGTCGTATCCGCAACGATATAAAGGAATCGATTATGACGATGACCATGACGCATCTGTTTGCAATGGGGAATCTCCTCTACTGCTTTTCCTATCTGGTACGGGACATCCTCTGGCTGCGGCTGCTGGCGATCCTGGCGGCGGCCAGCAGCCTGCCCTATTTTTACCTGCAACCCGAGCCCCTGTTCTGGCCGATTTTCTGGCAGAGTTCGTTTCTGCTCATCAATCTGGTCCATGCCGGGTTTCTGATGTACGAGCGCATGCCGGTGGCCATGTCGGAGAAGGAAAGCCGCCTGCGAACACTGGCCTTCCGGACGCTGACTGATCGTGAACTGCTGCGCGTCAGTCAGTCAGCGACGTGGTATACGGCGGAGCCGGGAGAAGTACTACTGCAAAAAGGCGAAATCAGCACGCGCCTGATCCTGGTATTCCATGGTGTGCTGGAGGTCCGGGACGATGCCCGCCGCCTGGCTCATCTCATGGATGGCCAGTTCGCCGGCGAGATGAGCCTGATCTCGGGGAAACCCCACAGTGCCGACGTAGTGGCAGGTGAACGGACAGAATATCTTGTCTGGGATATGGGTACACTTTCCAGACTCTGGCAGCGCAATCCGAATATCAAGAGAGTCTTCGATACCCTGATCGGACTGGATATAGTGGAAAAACTCAGCGATGCGCCGCAGTACACGAGGCTGGATAGCAACCACTGAATATTCAGGCATAGTTGTTCGCGCCGGGGTCGGCGCTCCCACAAGCAAGGTTTAACTCCGGTGTGGAACGGAGCTTGTGGGAGGCCCGACCACGGGCCGAAGGTTCAAGGTGCATTTGATTCGCGGCGGGGTCGCCGCTCCTACAATCAGGGTTCCACTACGGGGCAAACGAAGCTTGTGGGAGGCCCGACCCCGGATCAAGCCTGCCCCGGCCGAAGAGCCGGGGTCCGGGGCAGGCCCCGGGCCGAATTCATTACTACAAACTGCGGATCAGGGCGGCCATGCGCTTGCGCTGTTGTTCATCCGGCAATCGGCCGTAGGCGGCGCTTAAATTATCCCGGGCGTGCTCCGGGTTGGCGGTTTCGGTGAGGACGCAGTTGACCGCCGGATTGGCCAGGATCCATTTCAGGGAAAACTGCGCCCAGCTGTCACAGTCGAAGTCGGCGGCCCAGTCGGGTAATCGTTTATCCTTGACGAGCTTGAAGTAATTGCCGTTGATGAACGGCCGGTTGTTGATGACGGCAATGCCCCGCTCTTGCGCCAATGGCAGAATGCGATCATCGGCCTCCGGTTCCAGCATGGAATAGTTTACCTGGATGAAATCCATGGTGCCGGTTTCCATGAGCACTTCCAGGGCGGGGAAATTCTCCCTGCCGATGAGCGCAACGCCGATGTAACGGGTATAGCCCTTTTCTTTCCATTCCCGCAGAAGCGGCCATTGGGTATTAATTCCCTCAAGGGTGGTAACGAATAACAGATCGAGAGCGTCCTTACCCTGCAGTTCCCGGGAACGGTTGACCTGTTCCAGATGGGAATCCCGATCACCGGTTTCGATATTGGTGCCCAGAAATAATTTATCACGCAGGCCTTCCGCTTCCATGATCCGGCCCAGGACCTCCGTGCTGCGGCCGAGGGTGTCGATAACTCTGCCGCCGTGTTCCACCAGGATGCGGACGATGGTACGCGAGGTGGCGTAGTCGCCGCTGCGAAAGGCCCGGGAATTGCCCAGTCCGATGACGGGCAAGGCCTCGCCGGTGGCCGGGATCGGCCGCGTCGGCATGGCTTCCCGCGCCAATGCCAGACCCGGCAGCGGCAGTTTCAGCGCCAGGCCGGCCGCGAACAGGTATTTCAGTGTTTCCCGTCTGGTGTATCCCGGCATATCAACCTCCTTAATAATGTCAACAATCCCATTCTTGATAATCAGAACGCCGCTGTAAATACTAACCCGCATATTGTACGGCAATCACCTGAAAAGTATCCCCCTTGACCTGCATCAATGTCATAATCCATCCCGCGATTATGATTCATTCTTGTGAAGCCGGAGATAATCCATGTTTGTAGCCATGAGCAAATTTGTTGTCAAAAACGGCATGGCGGATGATGTGCTGGCGGCATTTCAGACACGACCTCATCAGGTGGACAACGCCAGGGGATTTATCCGCATGGAAGTACTGAATCCACAGGAAAACCGGGACGAGTTCTGGCTCATTACCCACTGGGAAACAAAGGATGACTTCAGCCGCTGGCACCGCAGCCATGAATACCGGGATTCCCACAAGGGTATACCCAAGGGACTGAAACTGGTACGGGGCGAAACGGAAATCCGTTATTTCGATGTGATCGCGCGATAGCCGGCCGGCATGTCTGAAAACCCGAATACCAACCCACCTGCAAGTAAGCTTGCGGGTTTCCGGGAGATTTTCGACAACGAGGAACTCCTGGTCGATGCCATCTGCGAACGATTCTTCCGCGAACACCCGGATTACAATGAGCGGTTCCGGCAGATATGCCGGGAGGATACGGCGCACAACATCCGTTACCTGGCCTGCTCGGTGGAAAGCGGCAGTTTCGACCTGTTCCATTTTTATCTTTTATGGCTGCGCGAACTGCTGGAAAAACGTGATATACCCGTTCAACATCTGACGGAATCACTGGCGTTGATGCGAAAGGAACTGGAACCCTGGCTGCAGGAGGAAGTGCTGGTCACGACGCGTGACTATCTGGAACGGGGCATGGAACTGCTGGAGATGCCCTGGTCCGAAATCCCCGCCACTGAAACCGAGCCGGAACTGAAGGAACCGGCAGCGCGTTATCTGGATCGAATTCTGGCGGGTGATCGGCACGGCGCCGATCAATTCATTTCGGAACTCAGCGCGCAAGGACTGGGCTACGTGGATCTGATCGTGGATGTCATTCAGCCGGCCATGGTACAGACAGGCCGGCTGTGGCAGAGCAACGTCATCAGCGTCGCACAGAAACACCTGGCCACTGCCATCACCCATAATACGCTCGCCCGCTGCCTGATGCTGGCCGAGCCCGGGGATCCCATCGCTTCTAGTGCTATTTTCGCCTGCGTCGAGGGCAATCAACACAGTCTCGGCCTGATGATCACATCCGACGCCTTTGAACTGGAGGGCTGGAAGACCCATTATCTGGGGGCGAACACACCGCAAAGCAGTCTCCTCCATTACATCCGCGAGACGGGACCCGACCTGGTGGGGCTGTCCATTTCCCTGCCCCAGCATATCCTCCAGGTCCGTGACCTGGTCGAAGCCGTACGCGGAGAAAAAATCGGCAAACAACCATTCATCCTGGTGGGCGGCCATCTCACCGAACAGCTTGCCCCCTGCTCTACGACTATGGCGCCGACGGGGTCTGCGGCAGCGTCCGCGACTGCCTGAGATACATGACACCATGAAGATCACCGATATTCTGCCCATACCAAAGCCTGTCCGGGATTTCACCGCCGTCGTCGTTGCCGTGATCGACCGGAAGGGCAAGGTACTCGGCGGCAACAAGGGCCTTAACTTCGTTTGCAACAGGAAGCCGGGAGAAGACCTGACCGGAACGGGGATCGCGGATCAGTTCATGCAGCCGCGTTTCGACACCCTTTTGCAGAAGGCGGGGGACGACGGCGGCATCATCTACGAGGGACTGATCAATATGGGTGATACGGACCAGTATCGATCATTAAACGGCACTGTCTATCGGGACAAGGATGGATTCATCGTGCTGGCGGAGTTCGATGTGCGGGAACTGGAAAAACTGAATGAAACCGTTATCGAGATGCACAATGAAATGGCCTCCGTACAACGGGACCTGGTCCGGACCAATCGCAAACTGAAACGCAATGAAGCACACATCAAGGAACTGATGCGCCGGGATCCCCTGACGGAACTGCCCAACCGCCGCGCCTTCGATGAGCGCATGCAGTTTGAACTGGCGCGAACCCGGCGCGGCGGCAAGGGTTTCAGCCTGGCCGTCCTGGACATCGACCGTTTCAAGGCAGTCAACGACACCCACGGCCATAATGCCGGCGATCAAATACTGAAGTTCTTCGCCAATCTGTTGTCGGTTGACATGAGTGATATCGATTTCTTCGCCCGCACCGGCGGCGAGGAATTTGCCGTGATTTTTCCGGATACCGACGTCCAACAAGCGAGTGAAGTGGCCGAACGACTGCGCGGACTGCTGGCATCCAGCCCGGCGCCAGTGATCGATGCGCCGGTTACCGCCAGTTTCGGATTGACGGAATATGCCGGGGAAGAGGATACCGTGGAGTCGATCTTCGAACGCGCCGACCGTGCCATGTATGAATCCAAGGACAAGGGCCGCAACCGCGTCAGTATTTACCGGCCAGATTGATGCGTGTCTCGAAGCGGCGGCGGTAACGGGCCACATCCCGCGGCCGGTCCACGTCCCAGTGTTCCGGCAATTCATAAACATTCATCCCGAGTCGTTGCAGGCGCTGCCGCATTTCCGCCAATACGTCACCCTGTCCCCATTTCATGTTATCGAACAGACCACGGCATTCACGGGACAGACCGATGAGGTAGAAACCGCCGTCCTCCGCCGGGCCGAGCACAGCATCATTATCGGAGCATAGCCGTGTGCAGGCTGTTGCCAGATCCTCTCCGCTCAGTTCCGGTATATCGCAGCCCGCCAGCACAGCCGCCTTGTGATCCCGCAATATCTCGTGCAAGGCGTTGTCCATGCGCTCGCCAAGGTTCCGGCCCCGTTGCGGATGCAACGACACGCCGAATTCCTTCGCCAGTTCCACCAGCTGCGGGTGATTGATATCCGGCGTGCAGTACAGCCGGACATTAATGCCTGAAGTTGCGGCCGTCGCCAATGTTTTGCGCAGCAATTCCAGATAGAGTTCCTTTGCTACGTCCTCGCCCAGGGCCGGGATCAGGCGCGTGTTGACACGTCCCGGTACGGGCGCCTTGGTGAAAATAATCAGAACACAGCCGTCAGTCTTCATACCGGCGTGCCAGTTTCGCGGGTGAAACGCCGAGGAAATACATCAGCCGCAGCTTCCACATGGTCAGGATGGTGCGCAGGAGACCCTTCTCCTGCCAGCGGCGGCTGGAAGTGATGACCCGATGACGCAGGCAATGGGGCGGGCGCAGTTGTTTCAATGTTTTGCTCAGGGCGATGTCTTCCATGAGCGGGACAGCGGGAAAGCCGCCAACCCGATCAAACAGAGCGCGGCTGACAAACATGGCCTGATCGCCGGTAGCGATGCCGGTGACGCGGGAACGCAGGTTCATGGCGGTTTCCACCACCCGCAATAGCGGATGTTGGCCGGAAAGGCGCACATCGAAGCGGCCCCAGAAGTAGCCTTCATCGGCACTGTGGATCAGCACGTCTTCCGCTTCCAGCGGCAGACGCGTATCCGCGTGCAGGAATAATAATATGTCGCCCTTCGCCACGGCCGCCCCTTCATTCATCTGGGCGGCACGGCCGCGTTCGCTGCCGGCCAGACAACGATCGCACAACGGTTCCGCCAGGGAAACCGTCTCATCACGGCTGCCGCCGTCAACGACAATCACTTCATGGCCGTTGCGTCGCAGCGGTTTCAGGGCCGTGAGGCAGTCCGTGATCTCATCGGCTTCGTTGAGGACGGGGATGATGATGGAGAGTTTCATATTCGTGGCTCGTGGCTGGTGGCTCGTGGCTCGTGGCTCGTGGCTCGTGGCTCGTAGATTAAGGATAACCTGTCATCGTTACAAAAGCCTTGATGCCGTATCATTGTATTCGGCGCAGGGTCTGTGCTGGACGCCGCACCTCCCGCAACCGTGGTTTTACTTTTACCCGGATGATAAACCCTGGGAGTGGGAGCGGCCACCCGGCCGCGAAGTGTTTATTCGGCCCGGGGTCGGGCCTCCTACAGCCGTGGTTTCACTCCTCGGAATAACCCTGGTTGTGGCCGGCGCCTTCGCCGCGAACATTCCGGCCTAAACAAGGTGCGTCTTCTTCTAGTAATAATAGCGCACACGAGCGTATAGATTGGAATTGTCTTCCAGCTGCCCGAAAAAGGTGTGATCGTCTTTACCGATAAACAGGTTGGCGCCGGCGGAATACTGCCAGGCGTCGCTGTAACGGTATTCCACGGTCGGCCGCAGGTAGGCGTCACCATCACTGGGTGAGAAAAACGTGAACAACGACAAGGTCAGCTTGTCGCGCATTCGTTTCAGGGTCAGGCGGTTGGTCAGGACATGCCGGAACTCGTCCGGTTCGAACCGCGGTGCCGGTGAATTGCTAATCAACTCATCATGATCCTGCGTCCATTCCAGGTAATACTGCAGGCCGACGTTGAAATTCTTGACCGCTTCCCATTCATAACCGCCGAGCAGACGAAACTGATCGTTGGGAATACGCGGGTTACCGCCGTCATCGTCTTTCATGGAGTCATACCAGGCCACCTCCATATTAGCCAGGCCGGGGCCGAGACTGCGGCGCACGCTGGCGCCGTACGTACGCAAACGGGCAAAGGCGGGCACGCCCCGATTGTTGACGGCGTTGGGCTGTTTGAACCAGCCGTCGTAGACGTAGAAGGCGTATTCCACCGCGTTCACGGTCTTGTAGAGGCGCAATGCGAATTCGGAATCATCCGGCGTATCCGCGCGCAGTTTACTGGCCGGCGACACTACCCTCCCCGCTTCCGGTGAAAAGAAGACCAGGCGTTCGCCGTTGATGTACTCGTCCGGATCAAAATCGTGATTCCAGACGAAGTCGACATTGAACAGCTTGTTGAAGAAACTGATCTTGACGGCATCGCCCGGCGCTTTCAGGTATTCATTGTCGCGGCCGCTGAAGAAGGAGACGAAATCCTTGGGAAACAAATCGTTGAGGAACAGCAGATCGCCGGTGCCCCAGGTCAGTACCTGCCGGCCCAGCTTGACGTCGATATTGGAGCCGATACCGAAGGCCGCAGCCAGTTCGCGCAGTTGCAGGATTTCATCATCAATGACCGCGTCGTAGCCCAGATCGCCCTTGAAACTGAAGTCGATAGCCTGCCAGAAATACTGCGTCTCCACCCGCGCACGGCCCTCGCCGAGAGTGAAATCAGTGGGGCCGAAAGAAGACAGCCGGACGCCGCCGCCGGCCTCGACAAACCCGGTCCATTCCAGTCCGGCCTCTTCCTCGGCCCAGGGGTCTTCGCCCCAGTCGTCGCCGTTCCAGTCATCATCGCCCCAATCGTCGTTTTCCTGGGCCAGCGCACCACACGACAGCAACAGGCACAGCAGGACACCGCGCAAAGTCATCGCCGCTGCAGCCACTCCCGGGGCGAATTGCGCAGGGAACGCTGACTGAAGACATCTTCCGGAATGCCCAGATCATAACTGATAAAGCGGAACTGCATTTCCGTGTTACCGCCGCCGCGCAGATCGCTGGTGCGGTTGTGAATGACGGTGGGATAGCCCTGGATGTCCTCGACCTTCAACACCTCGACACGGCGGTAGGTTTCCTCCTTGTCATCGGTGTACTCGATCTTCATGGGCAGGAAGGTTTGGCGATCGATCCAGGTCATGTAATAGGCGAACTCCACCTCGCCCGGCTGTTTCGGCGTGTGTTTCAGGATGTAGTGTTCTTCCGTGGTCTCCACCAGTTCATGGGTATCGCGCTCCAGTCCGCGGCCGGAAACGTCTTCATAGAAATAATGCGAACCGACAAAACTGGTGCGCTTATCGCCGGCGGAGATGCGCTTGACCAGATCCAGGCCCGGCAGATACAGCCAGCGGTCATCATCCGCACCGGCGTGCTTGTTGACCAGGAATACCATGCCGCGCACGTCCGACGGACGGCTGAATACCACCAGGAAATCCTGGTCGCCGCCGTCTTCACGATCATGGCGCAGAATGGTGAACTGACGCAGCTGCTCGCGGCCCTGGCTGTCGGTGATGATCATGCGCGCCTCGGAACGGCCGTCGTCGCCGTGATAATAGGCCGCCTGATTGGCACGACGCGAGATTTCATCGGCATCGGTCAGGGTTTCGGCCGCGACTGCAGGAGACAGAAGCAATAATGTGATCAGTGAAATGCCATGTTTAATGTGTCTGTGCATAAGTCTCTCCCGGTTTTTATTCCGACTTCGAGGCAACGCAATAGCGTTCCATGCGCCCGCTCATCCAGCCCAGTACCGCCGGCAGCAGAGCCAGGGTAACGATAGCGGATATGGCCATGATGGCCGCCATGAAGAAACCGACGGTGATATAGGGAACCAGCGGCGCCAGCAGCAGGGGCGTGAAACCCAGCGCGATGACAATGGCGTTCCGCGCAATCGCCCGTGCCGGTTCCTCGAACATCAACCGGACCGATTCGCCGAAGGAACCGGTGGATGCACACAAGGCCCGCAGCCTTTGCACGAAATGAATGGCGAAATCGATGGACAGGCCCAGTGTCAGCGCCGAGAGAACAGCAATGGGCATATCGTAGTCCTTGCCGACCCAGCCGATGACGCCGTAGATGACGGCAATGGTCAGGGACAACGGCAGCATGGCCACGATACCCAGCAGGGCCGAGCGGAACAGGATGACCATCATGATGAACACGATAACGAACGCGCCCAGCAGACTGCCGAGCATGCCCCGGACCATGGCGTCCTGCCAGACCACGTTGATATAGGTCTTGCCGGCCCAGCGGCCTTCCATACCTTCCGGCAAGGGATGCCGTTGCAGATAATCATCCAGATGCCGCATGACCGCGCTCATATCCTGGTTGTCACCGCTGCCCAGTTGCAACCAGACAGTGGTGGAACGGTAGTCGGTTGTCACCATGTGCCAGAGATCCTGGGGCCGGTGCGAGGACTGGAACTGCAGCAGGGTCTGCGAGACGCCGCGGCTGGATTCCGGAATGCGATAATCTTTGTCTTCTCCGCTGCGCAGTTCCCGGTTCACCACCTTGACCACGTCCGGCAGGGCGTTGGTCTTGCCCACCAGAGGACTCTCTTCCAGCGCCTGCTGCAGGTTTTCAATGTACTCCAGAACCCGCGGCTGCTGGAAATACCTGGACGCTTCCTGGGCCTGCTCCGCCCGCCCCATGAGATCCTCGAGCCCGGCGATAGTTTCCGGATCGGAAACCTCGAACAGGGCGTCGTCAATGGCGGTGATCACCTGCGAGAACCAGCTGTTGGGATCATCGGGCCGCGATTCAACCACTTCGCGTATCTCACTGATCGCGTCGCTGCCGGGCAACCCGGAAAGGGTCTCCATGGCCTCGGCGCGGAAATCGACGGCGGGCTCGCCCTTCGCCGTAAGCACGTAATAGGCGTCGTAGGTGCCGGCGAAGTGATCGTTCAGCACCCGGTCGGCCACGCGGATGGGATGCGATGCCTTGAACCAGCGCGTCGGATTGTCATTGATCTGGATCTTCATGATGCCCGCCACGGCGAAGATCAGGGCCACGAGCGCCAGGGACACGACCAGTTTCGCATGGCCGAAACTGAAGCGTCCGAACTTACGCAGTCCCCGCGCCAGGGGTGAATCCACATGCTCGATGTTTTCGTCATGCTGCGCGGCCAGCGAGGCCAGTTTGTCCTCGTTCATGCGCACTACATAAGCGGGAATAAAAACGATGGTAATAACAAACGCCAGCAGGATGCCGAAAGCGACAAAGGCGCCGAAGACCTGCACCGGGGGTATCGGCGTCAGCAGCAGCGAGGCGAATCCTGCGGCCGAGGTCAGCGAGGTAAACAGCATGGGGCGGTAGAGTTCGTCGACGGTTTCCGCCATCACCTCCTTCGCCTTGCGGCCCGGCCGGTACATATCGGCGAATTCCGACATGATGTGCACCGAGTCAACCACCGCGATGGGCATGAGGAAAATGGGGATCATGGAACTCATGATGTGCACGGTGAAGCCCATGCCGATGAGCAGTCCCATGGTGCAGAGCACGGTGGTTATGGCGACGATCATGGGTGAAATGATCAGCCGCCAGTTGCGGAAGAAATACAGCATCAACAGAAAAATCATGAGCGCCGCCAGCGGCGCCGAGATCCCCATCTGCAGAAACATATCGTGGCCGAAGGTATCCTCGGCCACGGGCAGCCCGGTAATATGGTATTCGTCACCGCTGTCCAGATCCGCGATGATGTCGCGTATCTCCCGCGAAATCCGGTAACTCATGTCCTTGCTTTCTATGGGGACATAGACGGCCGACGCCTTGCCGTCCCCGGAAACCAGAGTGTCCATATACAGCGGCAGCCGTCCGACCATTTGCCGAATGCGTTCGGCCTCGGCCTGCGTCTCCGGCGGCCGGTTCATCATCCATTCGAAACGGATGGTGCCCGGCCCTTCCTGGGTGATGTTGTCGACGCTGGCCAGGGACATGAGATCCGGCTGGATGACACCCTCGATACCAAGAATGCGATCACTGAGCCGGTGCAGAGCTGACAGGGATTTGACATTATATATCCCGTCGGGATGGTCGTTATTGACCGCACCGACAACGATCATATCGTGCAGGTCAAACCGTGTTTCCACCTGATTGTGAAAGACCCGATCCGCCTGTTCCGCCAGCAGCATATTCTCCGGATCCGTATCGATATGAATGCGCGGCAACTGCGACGCCAGCAACAGGGTGGCAATCAGGAGAAACCAGTAAACCCACAGAGGATGGCGGGTGCCGGCGGCGATGATGGCGTGTTTCATATAAATAAACTCTAGCAGCAGGGGCCGTAGTGAATATTGACTCCGATCAACATATTATACATAAAGATATTTCCCCGGCCCGCAGCACCCGGATCCCCGCTTACCGCTTTCTACTTCCGCCTTTCTGCTTTAAACTATGCGTTGTGGCTGGCCGCTTGTTGCTAATAGCTTGTAACCAGTGGCTTTTTTGGGGCCGTAGCTCAGCTGGGAGAGCGTCGCGTTCGCAATGCGAAGGTCGGGAGTTCGATCCTCCTCGGCTCCACCAAT
>JBBDSH010000018.1:0-11150 GCA_040905045.1 Gammaproteobacteria bacterium
GAACCCAAAGCGCCACGGTCGCGGCCACGTAGAATTTTGAGATAGGTTCTAATCAGGCTCATTCAAAAAATCGCTGATCGGTGGCGGTTGTTGAGCATCCGGATAATACCGCTTCAGAGTTATACTGGGAGGATCCAGCTTCCCCGCCAGCAACGCTTCCACATCTTTATTGAGCTTGTTAAGAAGCCGGGCGTGCTCACGCCGTTCCGCGGCCTCATAGGCGGCGTCCACCCAGACCTGAAGCACCTTGCTGTTGATCGCACGCTGTTCATAGGCCTTGGCCCATTCAGCCGATATTTTCCGGCCCAACTCATCCAGTCCCCGGCGCATGAATTCCCGGTTGGCCGCTTCCACATCGGCCAGTATCTCCTCGCGGATGGAGTTCCAGCCGCGCAGACCGCCCCAGCCCCGGTAAAAGGCCTTGATCCACTTGAAATATTGACGCAGTGACTGGTATTCCTGGTTACGCTTGTCATCGGCGTACACGGATTCATAGTAGGCCCGTGGCGGCAGATCAGACGGCCATTCAAACCTTTCCGTGACCGTCGCGCAGCCTCCGATGAACACTATGAAGATTAACAGGCCGCGGATATGCGGCCGCAGATTTTGACTTTGGATATTCTTATCCTCTTCCCCGATGCATGAAAAGTATAAAGTAAACGTGTGACGTAACAACCCTTGAATACCGGTTTCGTACATTATTGTTTACGGCCAACAGTTTCAGACCGGGAATGCACCTATTAATAACGGTAGCGGTAATACCCCGACATTCCTCTGTGGGACCGTCGGCCGCATAGTCTGTCCCGGACCCCGGCTCTTCGGCCGGGACAGGACTCGCACACGACGCTCGACCGGCATGACAGCAACCCGGAGCCGTCATGCCGGAGGCGCGCTGTCCAGCGCCATCCGGCATCCATTCATTTGTGGAGAAGAGACAGGACTTGATCCGGGGGGTATTCACAGAGTGTTTCACAGAGGAATGTCGGGATACTTATAATCCTCTTAATCACACGAATGCGAAGTTACTTGATCTTGATCAGAATCCCGGGCATTGATGTGATTAGATTAGTTGCTATCAATCCGCAACAAGCGGGAGGTATCATGAACTCAAGACCTGTGGGCCGGACCTGCCAACGCCGGCGGCGATGGCACAAAACCCTGTCGCCAATATATATCTGTCTGATCCTGCCGGTATTACTGGCCGCCTGTACCACCATACTGCCGGTCCGTACCGATTACGACAGGGAAGCCGACTTCAGCGAATACCGGACGTTTACCTGGGTCAGCGATGATCCCATGATCATGCCCGAAGGAGGCAGTCCCCGTGTCAGCCCCCTGAACCGGCAACGCATCATCAGTGCAATCGAGACCGAATTACAGAAAATGGGCTACGACAAGGCGGCCGGGAATCAGGAGGCCGACTTCGCCGTTGCCTTCACGGTCGGCACTCGTGAACGGATCGATTTCGATTCCTACCCACTCGCCTATCGCCGTTCCTGGTACTGGCGACCGTCCTACTGGGATTACGAGATCCGCGCAAGGACTTATGAGGAAGGCATGCTGGCCATCGATATATTCGATCAGGCAACACGCAAGCCGGTCTGGCACGGCTTTACACACAAGCGTATTACGAGCGGTGATCGTAGCGATCCGGAGCCGGTTATTCGGGAAGCCGTTGCTGCTATCCTGGCAAAATTTCCACCACAATAGCCATGGTCGACGGACGATTACAGCAATGCGGGGTCGTCTGATTAACTAGCGCAGCTGGCTGTCCTTGCTGCCGCGGCGGTTATAACCACTGTGGAAGGATTGTTCCTCGTCGTGTTCGGCCTGACAGGCGACACAAAGGCGAACACCGGGTACGGCCTGGCGCCGCGCCTCGGGGATTTTCGCCTCGCATTCCTCGCAATGCGCGAGACTCTCGCCGGCGGGCAGCCGGCTGCGGGCCTCGTTGACGGCATCCTCGACACTGGCGTCGATCTGATCCTGTACCGCCCCGTCGCGTGCCCAGCCCGTGGCCATCGGTCTACACCGGCCCCTAACGGCTTTCCAGAATGATATTGCCCACGCCCGTGCTCGATGCCGGGACGTGATAGAAGCAATAGACCTCCTCGGCCTTGTCGCCCAGGGCGGCGCGCATGATCAGCCACATGACCAGTTCCACGCCCTCGGCACCGGCCTCGCGCATCAGTTCCACATGGGAAAGCTTGACCAGACGCTGTGGATCGCGGGTCAAATCGTCGAGAAAGGCCTGGTCGAATTCCTGGTTGATAAGGCCCGCGCGCGGCCCCTGGATCTGGTGGGACATGCCGCCGGTACCGAAAATGACCACATTCAGATCCTCGTCCCAACTCTCCACCGCCTTCTTCAGGGCCTTGCCCAGATTCCAGCAGCGGTTGGCGGTGGGCGGCGGAAACTGCACCACGTTGACGGCAATGGGAATCACGCGCACCGGCCATTCCTTGGGGCTGTCCCACAACAACGTCATGGGTACCGTCAGGCCGTGATCCACTTCCATCTCGTTGACGATGGTGAGATCGAACTCGTCCAGAATCACCGACTGCACAATGTGCGAGGCCATCTCCGGGTAGCCCTTGACCACCGGCACGGGCCGCGGTCCCCAACCCTCATCGGCAATGGGAAACTCGTCCGCGCAGCCCACCGCGAAAGTGGGAATCATGCTGAAATCGAAGGCGTTGGTATGGTCGTTGTAAACGATAATGGCCACGTCGGGTTTGGTTTCGGCCATCCATTTCTTCGACGGCTCGTAGCCCTTGAACAGGGGCTTCCAGTAATCCGTTTCCGTCTTGCCCAGGTCCACGGCTGCGCCGATGGCGGGGGTGTGGGAAGTACCCACTCCTGCGATAATCTTTGCCATTATTCCTGCCTCTCCGATTTGGAACGCCAGCCGTCCGGGGAGCGCCCGCCGGCCAGCATCATGTCCACGTATTCCTGTTCGGTCATGCCCGTCATTTCCGAGGCCATGAACTGGTAGGAGTGCTGGTCCGTGAAGGCCAGCTTGGCCAGGCAATAGACCACGCCGCCCAGCTCCAGCATCCGGTTCCAGTCGCGCTTCATGACCGCCTCACGCTGCTCGTCCGTCATCCTGAATTTTTTCAGGTATTTCTCCTCGTCGGCGAGGAATTCCTTGCGGTTCTCCTCCTTCATGAGCGACATGAAGAACTTGTTCAGATGATACCCCTTGCGGGAGCGCTCGGCGTCGAACACCCACGTACCCGGGAGATCCTCGTATTCCTCTTTGATTTTCCTGGCGTCAACCATAACCTTTGCTCCTCAGAATTCAGCCATCGGTTTAATGATATTGATTATACAGATACCTGTGAGAGCCGGAAACGCCGGGTCATGTAAAATTGATTCTGATCAATCCAGAGGGAAAAGTACTCGTCAAAGTACACGCGGGCATCTGTTTGACGGCGGCGATATTCCGGAAAAGGAAGTGTCCCCGGCGGGGTATGGGGAACTCACCGCCGCTCACCGCGGCAGCAACTCATTCCGGTCCTTACTTCTGCTCCGGGTCGGCTGCCCGGGCGGCGGCCTCCTCGGCGGAGACCTCACCGAATGCGCTGAGGTGGTACTCGGCGGCCGCCCGGACCTCGCGCAGACCGCATTCCAGAAGCTGCGGCGGTTCCTTGCCGGCCAGGGTTTCCAGCACGGCAAAAACCCCGTTGGCGAGCGATTCCAGGTTATAGCCGCCCTCCAGCACCAAGGCCAGACGGCCATCGCAATGCTTGTCGGCAATGCCCTGAATAATGGCCGTCAGGGCGGCAAAGCCGTCGTAGGTCAGGTTCAGGGCCATATCGTTGCGGTGCGGGTCGAACCCGGCCGAAACCAGCACCAGGTCCGGCTCGAACCAGTCGGCGGCGGGGACGAGGATATCGCGAAAAGCCCGTTCATAGGCGATATCGCCGGCATCCAGGGGCAGCGGCACATTGACGATATAACCCTCACCGAGACCGGCACCCACTTCCTCCATGTATCCTGTGCCGGGGTAGAACGGCGGCGCCACGTGGGTATCGAAAAACATCACGTCCTGGTCGGCCCAGAAAATATCCTGGGTACCGTTGCCGTGGTGGGCATCCCAGTCAATGATCAGAATATGCTCGCAACCCAGCTGCGCCTGGGCATGAGCCGCCGCCACCGCGATGTTGTTGAACAGGCAGAAACCTCGCGCCCGCACGGGCTCGGCGTGATGGCCCGGCGGTCGCACCAGGGCGAAGGCGCTCTGCGCGCGCCCGCTGACCACTTCCTCGACGGCGCTGATGGCGTGGCCGGCGGCGGCCGTGGCCGCCTTGACGCTTCCCGGCGATACGGCGGTGGTGTCCTGATCCAGCCAGGCCTGCTTGCCGTCCAGGGCGAAGATGTCATCCAGATAGGACGCGGTGTGCACCCGCCCCAGTTGATCACGGGTGGCCTCGCCGCCGCTCTTGATTTCCACGCCTTTTATGGGCTTTTTCCTGAGCCGGTCACGGATCGCCTTAAGGCGGCCGGGATGCTCCGGATAACTCCACTTGACGTCGACTTCCTGGATGAGCGAGCGGATACGCTTGTCCAGCCGGCCCGGCAGAAACGGCAGTTCAACCTCGGGATTGTGGCCGAGCATGGCATCATCGTAAAAGACGGTTACACTGCGATCACCAATCACGTTTTCTCCTCACTCTTTCAGGCAACTGTAGTGGATAATCCGATCTCGCGTCACGATCCGACGCCGGACAATTTCTCGCGCACGTTCCGGGTCCAGGCCGCGGCGCGCACGCCGGTGGGATTGAAGCCGAGCCGTTCCCAGACCGCCGCCGCTTCCTTGTTGCTGAGGGAATACTCCAGAAACAGTTCCTGGATGCCATGGTACTCAGCAAAACGGATCAGTTCATCCAGTATCAGGGTCATTATACCCTGCTCGCGGAAATCCGGTTCCACCCACAGGTCGTCGATGAAAGCGGACTTGAGATCCAGTTCCTCGGCCTCTTCCCAGAGATTCGGGCTGTGCCAAATCTGAATATTGCCCATGCCCACCACCCTGCCGCGCGAAGTGCAGGCCACCACTATGTGCTTCTCATTATCATGGATATACCCGCGCAGAAATTTACGCAGGCGCTCGTCGGCCTGCTGCGACAGGGTCTGCCTCGGGGCGCCGGAGACATGCAGGCCGATCTCAATGAGAAAATCCACCAGCACGGGAATGTCTTTCTCCGCGGCCTCGCGTACGGTGAATGTCGGTTTGCGGTTTTTGGTTTTCATAAGGGATGATGAGCGAACAGAACGCCATAGTAACATGGAGCAATACCATCGCCAGACTGAAACTCGATCTGCACCCCATCGCGCGCGATAGCCGGGCCATCGAAGCCGAACTAAACCGGGTCATGGATGAAGCGGAGGAGAAACGGATCCGGACCGTGGAAATCATCCACGGCAAGGGCTCCGGCCAGCTCAAGAAACGGGTGCTCAAATTCCTGGAGCGTCCCGACATCAAGACCCGTTATGCACGGGTGGACAAGGACGTCAAAAACCACGGACGGCTGTTTGTGTATTTCAGGTTTTGACCCCTATGGGATCAGCCGAAAGGGCGGTGAGCAATGGGATCCGTAAAAAAATTGAAATAAATCGTCATAGATGTAGAAACCATCCAACGACGTAATGAGACCATGAACTGAAACCGTGGAAGTGGGAGCGGCGACCTCGCCGCGAACAAGCATATGATCCGCGTTGCCCTGTCTAATCAACTGCAGATCCTGGCGAACTGCAATGCCGAGGTGGACTTGGATGTTACCCCGCCCGCCACCATCGCCGCCGTCCTCGATGCCCTGGAAAATCACTACCCCATGCTCTGCGGCGCCGGCCGATGAGCCGTTTCTTCGCCAGCGGCCAGGACTGGTCCCTGCCTCCCCTGGAAACCACCCTGCCGGAATCCGTCACATCGGGTGAAGAAGCCTTCCGCATCGTCGGCGCTATCGCCGGAGATTAAAGACAATTATTAATGTAAGCGTTCACTTTTCGCCATCTTAACTGCAACCGGGTCCTTGTTCCTTGTACTCCCTGTATTTCAGCCGTGCAAGTGAAACACCTTGTTCATGATTTTCCATTCACCGTCGACCTTCAACAGATTGAACATATCGGTAAACTTCAGACCGGTCCAGTTGTCGATTTCCAGCCGTACCGTAGCAATGTTTCCTTCGATATCGATGCTGGCGATTTTCGCATTGATGTCCTTCGCAGGGCCGTTTTCGTCGTTCCAGTCGAACAGTTTCTGGATGGGGCCGGCAAACAGGTCCGAGCCGATGTAACCGAAGATGGTCGCATCCTCGTGAAACGCGGGCTTCATGTCTTCGCCCCTGCCGGATCGGGCTCCGTCAATATAATGCTGGATGGTCTTCTCTATCTTTGCCTTTTCGTCGCTCATATTCGACTCCCGGACTTATCGTTGTGAAATAATACCCCTAGCCTAGTTTATTTTTCCGGTTATTGTAAGGACTGCGTACAGAAGTGCATTAGAACCTATTATTACCGGATCAAACAACAGCGCTTCCCTTGATTCCGTCATTCCAGCCCTTAAGATTGGAATATTTACTCCAGTAACCCGCCTTCAACCGGAGAGGAATACAATGGCCAGAGTCGTCATGCTGCACGAACTCGGCGGGCCCGAGGTTCTGCAAATCGAGGAAACGGACATCGGCAAACCCGGAGAAGGCGAAGTCCGCATCCGCGTCCGGGCCATCGGCCTGAACCGGGCTGAGGCCATGTTCCGCGCCGGCCGCTATCCCATCCAGCCGGAACTACCCTGCAAAATCGGCTACGAGTGCTCGGGCGTGATCGAAGAAACCGGCCCGGGCATCACCGGCTGGAAAAAGGGCGATGCGGCCTGCGTCATGCCCAATTTCATGCTCGGCACCTACGGCGTCTGGGGCGAGGAGGCCATTGTTCCCGTCACCAGCCTCATCGAACCGCCGCCGGATCTGTCCCCGATCGAATCGGCCTCCATCTGGATGCAGTATTTCACCGCCCTGGCAATCATTGAAGGAGCGCAAGCAACCATCGACGATTTCGCCGTCATCCGCGCCGCCTCCAGCAGCGTCGGCCTGGCTGCCATCCAGCTGACCAACTGGGCCGGTGCCGTCTCCATCGCCGCTACCCGTACCAGTGTAAAACGCGATGCCCTGCTGGAACAGGGCGCGCAGTATGTGATCGCCACCGAGGAGCAGGATTACGTCGAGGAAGTGAAAAGAATCACCAAGGGCAAGGGTGCGCGCATCGTCTTCGATCCCGTGGGCGGTCCGTTCGTCGAAAAGCTGGCCGAATCCATGTGCGAGCGCGGCATACTCTTCATCTACGGCGGACTCAGTGAACAGCCCACCCCCTACCCGCACTGGCCGTCGGCGTTCCGGGGCCTCAGCGTACGCGGCTGGATCGCTTCCGAAATCTGGAATCACCCGCAGCGCTTCGAACGCTACAAGCAGGTCATCTATCAGGGCCTGGAACGCGGCAAGCTGAAACCGGTCATTGCCAAAACCTTCCCCCTGGATCAGATCGCCGAGGCCAATCGCTATCTGGAATCGAATCAGCAGATGGGGAAGATTGTGGTCACGGTGTAACTCACCGGAATCCTGCAAAATAAGTAATTGTCTTTTATCGGGAACCTTTTTTTCCTGAAATGCATCATTGGGGAAACCGGTTTGATAAAGTGATTTCACGACCATGACAGACAATGCTCCCCTCTCCAACAACCGTACCGCGCCCGGCGACCGCGAACTGGTGGATCGCATCCGGGCGGGGGACTATGAATTGTTCGAACTGGTCATGCGCCGCTACAACCGGCGGCTCTTTCTCACCGCCCGCAGTATCCTGCGTTCCGACAGCGATGCCGAAGACGCAGTCCAGGACGCCTATGTACGCGGCTGGCAACGGCTGGACGAATTCCGCGGTCCGTCCGGACTGGGAGCCTGGTTCACCCGCATTGTTACCAACGAGGCGCTCATGCGCCTGCGCCGCCAGAGAGGCGTGGTTTCCATCGATGTTTCGCAAATGCTGGACACGCTTGTCGACGACGAGCCCGCCCCGGAAGACCGGACCAACACCATGCAACTGAGAACCATGCTGGAACAGGCCATCGACAAACTGCCGCAGCCATTTCGTACCACGTACATGCTTCGGGAGGTGGAACAGCTGAGTATCGATGAAACAGCCGCCTGTCTCGACGTGGATCCGGCGACGGTGAAAACCCGGATTCACCGGGCACGTAAACTACTGCGCCGGGATCTGGAACGTGTGGCCTCGGCCGCGGTAAGCGAGGTGTTTCCCTTCGCGGGCGTTCGCTGCGATCGCATCGTACAGAGGGTCATGGAGCGAATCCCGGCATCGACCGGACTTTAACCGGCAGCGCGCTTGCACGTACCCCGGGACAAGCATCACTAATCAACAACAAGAGGAGGCGATAAACATGATCACTGCCGCCATCATCCTGTTTCTGCTCGGCGCGGCCGGCGGTCTTGCCATGACCATCATGAGCTTTCGTGGAAAGACCATTCCCTGGTTACTGGCCATCGGCCATGGCGTCCTGGGTGCCGCGGGACTGTTTCTGCTGCTGGTCGCGGTAATACGCGGAACCGGCGGGCAAGTCGCCACGATTGCCTTTGTCATATTGCTGGCCGCTGCCCTGGGCGGTTTTTACCTGGTTTCCTTTCACATACGCAAACAAACCCACCCCAGGGGCGTCATTGTGGTACACGCCCTGGTGGCGGTTGCCGGGGTTTTGACACTGCTGGGTTCTGTGATCGCTTGATTGCGGCGATCACCGCAGAAGGATTCAGCCATGGTATCGGGTCGAATAACGAATTGTCCTCTGCATCCGGCACTGGTTCATTTTCCCATTGGGGCATGGACGCTCGCGTTGATCGGTGATGGTGTTTACCTGTTCAACCGGGAACCGCTGTGGTGGCAGCTCGCCTACTGGGCCATTGCCGCAGGCGTCGCCACGGGCCTGCCCGCCATGGCGGCCGGGTTGTTCGAAATCACCGCCATTGAGGACAAGCATCCGGCATGGCCCATGGCAACACGGCACACGACCATGATGAGCGGGGCGTGGCTGGTGTTCACCATCGATCTGCTCCTGAGAGATCCGGTTGCGCCAGGACAGGTGGTGGCCCTATGGCTGCCGGTAATTTTATCGATACTGGGCATGATCCTGATGGTCACCGGTGGCCACGCAGGCGCCCGTCTCGTTTATCGTTATGGCGTCGGCGTGAACGGGAATTCGGAACAGAAATGAGAAAAAGAAATTGTCTTTTTCCATTACTATCAACCGGATACCTGGATCCGTTCCGGTATCCGTATTCTTGCGGCCCGGACAGGAGCAACTATACTTAATAGATTACAATGGCGACAGGCCGCGCAGCAGGGCGCCGGCCGCAAATACCGGACAAGGGGGCATCATGGCGGAACAAGAACAAATCTTTCTGTACAACTCGTGGTACGTGGCAGCCTGGGACCACGAACTGATCGACGGCAAAATCCTGTCGCGCACCATTCTTGAAAAGCCCGTGGTTCTTTACTGCGGTGAGAGCGGCAACTACGTGGCCCTCGACGATCGCTGTTGTCATCGGGCCGCGCCATTGTCCATGGGCCGGGTGGAAGGCGACTGCATCCGCTGCATGTACCACGGCCTCAAATACGACACCAGCGGCAAGTGCATCCAGATCCCCGGCCAGGATGTCATCGCCGACACACTCCGGGTCCACAGCTACCCGGTCGTCGAGCGCAACCACTTGGTCTGGATCTGGATGGGCGACCCGGAACTGGCCGATCCCGATCTCATTCTCGATTATGCGCCGCTCGGCGATCCGGCCTGGCGCGGCGTTCCGGCCTATCTGCATTATGACGCCAACTGGCTGCTGATCGTCGATAACCTGAGCGACTTCGCGCATCTGGCCTTTGTCCACACCAATACCCTGGGCGGGTCGGAAGAATACGCCTACACCACCAAGCCCGTGGGCATCGAGCGCCTCGACGACGGCTTCCGCGTCGAGCGCTGGCACATGAACTCGGACCCGCCACCGTTCCACCGCAAGGTGATCCCGGACAAGGACGCCAAGGTGGACCGGCGCAACATCGGGCGCATGCACATCCCCGGCGTGTTTTTCCTGGAATCCATGTTCGCCCCGGCCGGCTCGGGTGCGGAGAAAGGCAACCTGGAAGGCGCGCGCCAGTATCGCAACTGTCAATTCATGACGCCGGAGACGCGCAGCACCACACACTTCTTCTGGAACTACCTGCACAACTTCGATCTGGACAACCCCAATATCGCCCTGTCGCTGCGCGACAGCCTGATCGAGGGTTTCATGGAAGACAAGGCCATCATCGAGGCCCAGCAGCAGCGCCTCGACGCCGACCCGGATTTTCACCTGCGTACCCTCGGCTCCGACGCCGCCCTGAAACACTTCCGGCGCCTGCTGGACAAGCGCATCAGCGAGGAAGCCGCGGCGAAGATGCCCGAAGGAAAGAAAGCAGCCCGGTCCAACTGAGAGGCGCCGGCCTTTATAAGGACCTGGAACGCGGCAAGCTGAAACCGGTTATTGCCAGAACCTTCCCCCTGGATCAAATCGCCGAGGCAAACCGTTACTGGGATCGAATCAGCAGATGGGGAAGATTGTTGTTACCGTGTGAACGTCAGCAATTAGTTTCCGACAAAAGAACAGTATCACTCTACTCTTTTAATCAGGCGGATATCCACATACACAACATGGCGTCACTACCGAGGTACTGCACACGAAGAGATTACACCGCCGCGCGTATCACCCCGCCACCTGTACAGCTACGCTGCCCTGAAGCATACCGGATAACGAATGTGACTAGTCGTTAAGTACGAACGTGACCTTCATATCAACCTGAAAATCAACAACCCGGCCGTTCTCGATGTTAACCGACTGTTCCTTAATCCAGGCGCCCTTCACGTTCTTCACATTACGCTCTGCCCGTTCGATTCCCTCACGGATCGCGTCCTCGAAACTTTCCGTGGATCGGGCGGTGATTTCAATAACTTTGGCAACCGTCATGGCTATTCTCCTTACGTTTAATAAGCATTAATAATGCGCCCTGTTTCCGAGCCCATAGTTGATCCTGATCAATTTGCGCCCGATCAATCG
>JBBDSH010000019.1:0-11010 GCA_040905045.1 Gammaproteobacteria bacterium
ATCCTGTCAGAGGGGAGCAGCGGCATGACCATCTCCAAAGTATGATTTTACCCTGATGCCGGCAGCGGCTGACTGGAGAAGGCGCTGCTGGTAAAATAGCGGGCAGTTGGTGTTTCCAGCCCGCATTTTATACGAATGCAAACTACTCACCCCGGATTGGCCAATCAAGAGAGACGGTATGTTCGACAATCTTAGCGAAAGATTATCACAGGTATTGAAGGAACTGCGCGGGCACGCGCGGTTGACGGAAGACAACATCGGCGAAGCCATGCGCGAAGTCCGCATGGCTTTGCTGGAGGCGGATGTGGCACTGCCGGTGGTGCGCGAATTTGTCGATCACGTCAAAAGCCGGGCACTCGGCCGTGATGTTCAGACCAGCCTGACTCCGGGACAGGCGGTCATCAAGATCGTTCAGGAAGAACTGGTCAGCCTCATGGGCGAACATAATATTTCCCTGAACCTGAACGTGGAACCGCCGGCGGTGATCCTCATGGCCGGCCTGCAAGGCGCCGGCAAGACCACCACCACCGCCAAACTGGGCCGCTGGCTGCGCGAGCAGCAGAACAAGAAGGTGATGGTGGTCAGTTGTGATATCCATCGTCCCGCCGCCGTCGATCAGTTGCGGGTCCTGGCGCAGGAGAACGATCTGGAATTTGTACCCACCGATAACAGTCAATCGGCCGAGGCTATTGCGAAAGACGCCCTGTCCCGCGCGCGCAGGCAGTTTTATGATGTCCTGATCGTTGATACCGCCGGCCGGCTGCATGTGGACGAGGCCATGATGGATGAAATCCGGCAGGTGCATGCCGGCATTGAGCCCACGGATACGCTTTTCATCGTCGACAGCATGATGGGTCAGGATGCGGTCAATGCCGCCCAGGCTTTCAATTCCGCCCTGCCGCTGACCGGTGTCATACTGACCAAGGCGGACGGCGATGCCCGCGGCGGCGCGGCTCTGTCCGTGCGCCACGTGACAGGCAAGCCCATTCTGTTCATGGGCACGGGCGAGAAATCCTCGGAGTTGACGCCGTTCCATCCGGATCGAGTCGCCTCCCGCATTCTGGGCATGGGTGATGTTCTCAGTCTCATTGAAGAGGTGGAACAGAAGACGGACCGGGACAAGGCGGAAAAACTGGCCAGAAAGCTTAAAAAGGGCAAGGGCTTCGACCTGGAGGATTTTCGCGATCAACTGGTTCAGATGCGCAGCTTGGGCGGCATATCGGCGTTGATGGACAAGATGCCCGGCATGCCTTCCGGCGTTGCCGATCAGATGGATGGCCGTCAGTTCATCCGCCTGGAAGCGATTATCAATTCCATGACGCCGAAAGAGCGCCGCGCACCGGCCCTGATCAACGGTTCACGCAAGAAACGCATCGCCGGTGGTTCCGGTACGCAAATCCAGGACGTCAACCGGCTGCTGAAACAGTTCAAGCAAATGCAGAAGATGATGAAGAAGGCGTCGAAGAAGGGCGGAATGGAGAATATGCTGCGGGGGATGGGAGGTAACCTGCCACGCGGATTCGGCCAGTAAATTCGCGGCGAGGTCGCCGCTCCCACATCCAAGGTTTTACTTTGGTGGAAGAACGGAGGTTGTAGGAGGCGCGCCCTCGCGCCGAAAAATTATTTTATCCTTCGCCATGCTCCCTCAGGAGGTTGTCCAGCAACTGTAATGACATTCTGTGGATGTTTCCCAGATCGCTCGGCATCAACATGCCGTTTTGGGTTTCCGACCAGGTTTTTATGGTGGTTGAACCGCTTCCTTCCGGCGACAGGGACAGGCGGTTGCGCATGGACATATTAAGGCCGTAAAGATAGAAATAATACGGCGCACGGTTGAGGGTCAGACGCAATGTAATCACGTCGGCCCCCGGGTGGCTTGCCAGTTCCGAGATGTCGATGACGCGCACACCAGAGGCGGCCAGACGTTTGGAGAGATCGGCCCTGAGCGTTTCCACGGTGATGTTCCACGTGCCCAGGTCCCTGTGAATACCCTTGATGTCAAGAGCCACGGTGTCCATGTCCTTCCGGTTTCCATACTCAAAATCATCCGTGGCGGCGGCCGTCGTGAACGGCACGGCCAGCAACAACAGAGCAAGAAAAGGCGAGAGTAGTCGTCTCATGATTGTTCCCTCCGTCGATACAATCGGATGATGAATATCATACCCGCGAGTGCCAGTGCGATAAACCAGGCCAGGCTCCATTCCGCGATGCTGAAGGAAAGGAAGGTCCAGTCCACTTCGGCGCATTCCCCGGAGCCGCTGAACACCATGCTGATGGCTTCGGTCAGGGGAAATACTTCCAGCATGAAATCCAGCCCCGGCCCGCATTCCGGCACCTGATCCGGCGGCAGATGCTGCAGCCAGACCTGACGTCCGGCGATGCCGGCGCCGATCAGCGCCGAGAGGCTAGCCAGACCACTGTAAATCATTGCCCCGATCCTGCGCGGTCCGTGCAGAAGGCCGATAAAGGCAACGGCCATAACGGCCATGAAGGCGATACGCTGGAATACGCACAAAGGGCAGGGATCCAGTCCCTCAACAAACTGCAGATAATAACCGTAGCCGAGCAGACCGGCGCAGATGAGGACGATGATCAGGAAGAAGGGGCGGGGAGTCATGATTCGTGGCTCGTTACTCGTTACTCGTGGCTCGTGGCTCGTGGCTCGTCATAATTTGATTATCTCATGTTTGTTCATATTGTTGCCATAAGCGGTGGATCGTGCCGACTCTTGTCACTGATTACCTGCCCCTTGCTACTTTTCCCTTGTGCCTTGCCCCTTGTCCCTTGCCCCTTGTATCTGTTCCGATAGGAACGCCGGGATGCGCTGTTCCAGCCAGTAGACCGGTCGACCGGGGACCGTGCCGGACACGAATCCCACATGACCGCCCCGTCTGGATAATTCGAGTCGCACAGAGGCCGGGAGTTCATCGTCACCGGGTATGGCATCCGGTGTCATGAAGGGGTCGTCGCGGGCATGGAGGATTAACGTCGGAATGCGGATATCCCGGAGGTATTGCCGGCTGCTGCTGCGTTGGTAGTAATCATCGGCGCCGGTGAACCCATGCAGGGGCGCGGTGACATGTTCATCGAAATCACGAAAACAGTTCAGCCGGGCCACTTCCCCGACTGAGTATTCCTGCCGGCGGCCGTTGAATTTGCGCAGCACTTTTTTCTGCAGGCTGTGGATAAGACGGTACTGGTAGAGCCGGGACAGGCCCCGGTTCAGGCGATCCGCGCCGTCGGCCAGCAGAAACGGCACCGACACCGCTGCGGCCGCTGTCAGAGGCGTATCGTTGCCGCGCTCGCCCAGGTATTTGAGCAGGGCATTACCGCCCAGGGAATAGCCGATGGCAAACAATGGGGAATCGGGGTTCCGCGCGGCCAGCGTATCAAGCAGGAAAGCGATATCGCCCGTTTCACCGGAATGATAGCTGCGATCCAGGCGGTTAACTTCGCCGCTGCAGCCGCGGAAATGCATGAATATCCCGTGCCAGCCACGATCATGGATGGCGCTAAGCATGCGTGCGGCATAGTGCGATTGGACGCATCCTTCCAGGCCGTGAAACAGTGCGATTACGGGCCCGCCGTCGTGTTCCGTCAGACACAGATCGACAAAATCCCCGTCCGGCAGTTCCAGTCTTTCCCGCCGCAGCCGGGGGAGACGCCGGGGTTTGAACAGAAAGGGCCATAAGGTCTGGCTGTGCGGGCCCGGCAACCACCAGGCGGCTCTGAATTTACTTTCGACAAGCATTTTTCATGGAATTGTTCGTGATTCGGAATGCTGGCTGCAATGAAAGATTATATAGTGTCTGATTTATGGAAATATCAAGACAAGAACAATAATGGACAAACGCGCCTTTGCAACCCTCGCGGCGACCATGTTCATCGCCATGCTGGGATTCGGCCTGGTGGTGCCGTTGCTGCCCATCTATGCAGAGCGGCTCGGGGCGAGCGGGCTGCAAATCGGGTTGATCACGGCGGCCTTCAGCCTTTCCAATATTCTCTTTCTGCCCGTGATGGGCCGGTTGTCGGATCGCCTCGGCCGCAAGATCTTCCTCTGCATCAGCCTGACATTACTGACCGTGGTTTCCTTCGGGTTCGTCTGGGCCGAGTCCGCCGCGCACCTGATCCTGCTGCGCCTGTTCCAGGGCTTTGCCACCAGCATGCATTTCCCGGTGGCACAGGCCTATCTGGGGGACATGACGCCGGAGGGCCAGGAAGGCCGATGGATGGGCTATTTCAACGCCATCCTCTTCGCCGGCCTGGGGACCGGACCGCTGTTCGGCGGCGTGCTCAATGATCTTCTCGGCATGAGCGCGGTTTTTATCGTCACCGGCATACTCATGATCCTGAGCCTGCTGGCGACGCTGGTATTCATCCGCGAACCGGTGAAGAAGGAACAGCACAAAAAACCGAAACTGTCGTTCGCCGTGATCCGCAAGAGTAACGTTCTCCGGGGACTGCTGGTACTGAACATGTCCGTGGGTGTTCTGTTTGCCGTCACCATGACCTTCCTGCCTTTGCTGGCGGCAACCAATCTGGCCCTGAGCACCAGCCTCATCGGCATCATACTGGCCTCGCGCACACCGGTATCCATGCTGCAGTCCCTGACCGGGCGCTTCGCCGACATCTATAACCGCAAGGTACAAATCATCGGCGGCAACCTTGGCGCACTGGTATTCATGATCATCATGCCTTCCTGCGCGACCTTCTGGGGCCTGTTGTTTGCCAATGTCTTCCTGGCGCTGGGGATGACCATTTCCCAGCCGGCAGCCACGGCCTATGTGGTGGAAGAGGGGCGCACATACGGCATGGGTACGACCATGTCCCTGTTCATGATGGCCATGCAGGTGGGCAGCGGCATCGGTCCGATTGCCATCGGCAGCGTCATCGATGAACTGGGGATTGCCGCGGGTTTCTATACGGGCGCGGTGATGAATTTCATGGCCATTCTCTTTTTCACCTGGATGCTGCGCAATCATCCGGGCAAGAAAGCGACCTCTGTAAATACTCCTGCAGCCTGAATCAACCTGACCCTGAATCAGTTGATGCTGATTCTTTCGATATTTTTTAATGAGACCGGAAGTATCCCGACATTCCTTTGTGGGACACGCTGTAAATACGTCCCCTGGAGATCAAGTCCAGGGCAGGCTCTGTAAGCTCGACGGCCGCACCCATGCGGCCGACGGTCCCACAAAGGAATGTCGGGATACTTATAACCTGCTTAATAAATTTATTTGATATAGGGGCTAGTTATTCCCGAATACCTTGCGCAATAAATCGGTGGTGCGTTTGGCCGGGTCCCGCCGGATGGCCGCCTCTTCCACGGCCAGGTAATCGAAGATCGCGCTGATGGCATGATCGACGACATGCTCTGACAGATCCGCCTTGATGTCCGGCATCAGCGGGATCTGCCGATACTGGTTCATGAAATCGTCGTAGGTCCGGATGGCACCGACCTGTGCCAGGCTGTCGTTGACGGCGGGGGTGAATTCCCGCGTCAGCGGCTCCGACATCCGGCTCTGGAAATAGCGTGTGGCGGCATCTTCCGGGCCGTTATAGATACCTTTTACATCATCCAGAGTCATGTTCGAGATGGCCTCGATAAACATCTCCCTGGCCTTCGGCGTCGCCGCCTCGGCGGCGCGGTTCATACGCAGATGCAGTTTATCGAGGGAATCACTCAGGCCGACTTTCTCCAGATTATCGCGCGCCTTTGCCAGCGATGCCGGCAACGGAATACGGGCGTTCGGATCACCGTAGTAGCCGTCCACCCGCCCGAGCCGGCTGACGACATTGCCGGTCCCGACGCGCAATGCTTCGCGCAGCCCCCCGGCGATGTCGGTGTCGGTCAGTTCGGCGGCGGTATCCGTGCCGAGAAAATCGTTAAACAGGGATTTGCTCCGATCCCACCAGCCGCCTTGCGCCGCAACGGGTTGATGTAACAAAACAGTGCAAAAGGCAAGAGCCGGCAGGAATGTAAAGTTTCTCATGGTGGTGTCGCTGTTCGTTATGCGTTGATCATCTCGCCTACGGTCGAAGCCAATGCCTTGCCGAGAGCGGCATGCTGGTCTTCATCCAGATGCACGCCGTCCACCTTGCTGGACTCGGTGACGAAGGCGGCATTGAAGAAACGGCAGTTCTGCTGCCTGGCTGCATTCTCGAAGGTTTCGGCCAGTCCGGCACTCTTTTCATCGGCTCTGGAGAATTTTTCCAGCATCGAGTCCTTCGGCCGGATGTCGGGCGGCGCCACCACCAGGATTTCCGGTACGGGCATGCCCGGTTCGACGGGGGCGCGGCGGATGGCTGCGATGAGCGCGGCGATGCCCTGTGCCGAATGCCAGGCATTGTACTGATGGACGGACTGAAAATCGTTGGTGCCGAGAAACAGGATCACCAGCGACAGTGGCGAGTGGATCTCGATTCGCTGTTCCAGACCGGACAATCCGTTGCGACCGGGCTTGAAGGGATCCTCCCACACTGTTCGGCGGCCGTTGAGACAGTCTTCGATAACGCGCACCTCATGTCCCAGCTTCTCCAGTTCCAGTTCCATGACGCCGGGCCAGCGTTGCCGGAAGGCAAAACGTTTCCGGCTGTCCGGAATAATGCCCCAGCTGAGCGAGTCGGCATAAACCAGTATCTGCTGCACGGTTTTATTCCGGCGGGATTCCGCTATCTGTCAACGTAACACAGGAACCGATCTTCAACGACGTGCCGTTTTCCAGGAACAATGTCTCTGCCTGGGCAGATGCGGTTTCAATGACGATCAGAAGTACAGCTCCTGCATTGGTCATTGCAGTGGCGGAGACAACAGTTCCCGTTGATTTACCGGCCTCATCTCTGATTTTCAATCCGGGGGTTATTCCGGTATTGCCATCCGCGGAAGCATGGAACAGCCGCCGTTTGACCTGGCCGCGGTAGTGGACGCGGGCGACGACTTCCTGGCCGGGATAGCAGCCCTTGCTGAAGGAGAGGCCGCCGCTTTCTTCCAGGCTCAGTTCCTGGGGCAGAAACTGTTCCGTGGTATCGTGGTTGAGCCAGGGGATGCCGGCTTTTATGTCCAGTAATGCCCAGCAGCGGCTGTCCACGGGCCGGAATGTTTCCGTCAGTTCAGTCCATACTTTTTGCAGGCGCTCGTTCTCATCGATGATGAGGCAGCGTTCGGAACCGGTATCGGGCAGGAACAGATGCAGGCGCTCGTTCAGTTTCGTAATGCTGAATGCATTGCTGTTTTCGGATTGATCGCGTACGCCGAGCAGGGAACGGCCTTCGGTGAAATCGGTGATCCGCACGTCGGCGCGCAGGACGAACATATTAAGCCGCTTGACCACAGACTCCTTTAACACGGACGGCAGCAGCAGGAAGAACTCGTTATCCAGCCGGAACAGGAGAAACGTGGCGATGACCCGCCCCTTGGGATTGCACCAGGCGGCGCTGCTGCCGGCACCGTCGGCCATGTTCTCCACGTCGCAGGTCAGTTGTGCGTGCAGGAAGGAAACAGCATCGGAACCGGCTACATGCAACAGGCAGAAGCCGGGCACAATGGTGATAAAGGTTTCCGGGCAGGCATCAGCGCCGATATCGACACCGGGGAAACCGATGTTGCCGTCATCGTCGATAACGGCGTTCTGTTGTTTCAGGAAGCTCTGATCAAACATCGTCCTTCAATTTATCCATGGATGGATTGGCGGCGTTGATGGTCCGAAGCTGTTCGACAAATTCCTTGTAGGCCGGATTGCCCGGTTCCGACCGGCCCATGACCCAGGACAGGATATCGGGATCCGTCTCTTCAAGAAAGAGCTCGAACTGTCGTTTTTCCTCTTCACCGAGACCGGGATAAACGCGGGATACGAAGGCCTCCAGCAGGAGGTCCATTTCCTTGACGCCCCGCCGGCAGCGCCACAGAAGCCGGGATTGTGCGCTCATTCATGTTCCTCTTAAGTGATGCCCATGAAGGTAGAGTCGTTACCAGACGGATTGATCGGTACTTTCGGCATTATAATGCATCCGCATCGATGGATGCGCGCCGGCATGACGGCCTCTTTCGTCATGCCGGAGGTGCGTTGTTCAGCACCATCCGGCATCCATTTCTTATGAGTGTTTGTGTGGATACCGGCTCTCGTAAACGACACTCGGCCGGCATGACGGCAACCGGAACCGTCCTGCCGGAGGCGCGCCGTCCAGCGCCATCCAGCGCCATCCGGCATCCATTCATTTGTGTAGAAGAGACAGCCCGAAGAGCCGGGGGTATGACGATTCCTGTTTGAGAATTCTGAGGCAGGTTCTATATAGTGCGTTTCAGCATCAGTTTCTTGGTCTCGGCAATGGCCCTGGCGGGGTTCAGGCCCTTGGGACAGGTATTGGTACAGTTCATGATGGTATGGCAGCGATAGATCCGGAAGGGGTCCTCCAGCTCATCCAGGCGTTCACCGGTGCTCTCGTCGCGGCTGTCGACGATCCAGCGGTAGGCCTGCAGCAGGATGGCAGGGCCGAGATAGCGGTCCGAGTTCCACCAGTAGCTGGGGCAGGCGGTGGAGCAGCAGGCACAGAGGATGCATTCATACAGGCCATCCAGTTTTTTGCGTTCTTCAGGCGACTGCAGGCGTTCGCGATCCGGGGGTACCGGCGTGTACGTCTGCATCCAGGGCTTGATGGCGGCGTACTGGGCGTAGAAGTGCGTCATATCCGGGACCAGGTCTTTTTTCACCTGCATATGCGGTAACGGATAGACCGGTACACTCCCCCTGCATTCATCGATGCCCTTGATGCAGGCCAGGGTATTGGTGCCGTCGATGTTCATGGCGCAGGAGCCGCAGATACCTTCGCGGCAGGAGCGGCGGAAGGTCAGCGTTGGATCGATGTCATTCTTGATGTGGATGAGTGCGTCGAGAACCATGGGGCCGCACTTGTCCAAATCGACCTCGTAACTGTCCATGCGCGGATTGTTGCCGCTGTCCGGCTCCCAGCGGTAGATGTTGAAGGTTTTTTTGTTCTTCGCGCCATCGACCGCGGAAAAGGTCTTGCCTTTCTTGACCTTCGAATTCTTCGGTAACGTAAATTCGGCCATCTCAGTTTCTCAATTGGTTAATTGATTCGCGGCGAGGGCGCCGCTCCTACAGGTTCTATTTCACTTGTAGCTAGTCGCTAGTAGCTTTCTAGTAGACTCGTTTCTTCGGCGGAACCACTTCCACATCGTCCGACAGTGTGACCATGTGTACCGGGCGGTATTCAAACCGCACCTGCCCGGTATCCGTTTCCAGCCAGGACAGGGTGTGTTTCATCCAGTTGTCGTCGTCCCGATCCGGATAGTCCTCGCGCGCGTGAGCGCCGCGGCTTTCCTTGCGGTTCCCTGCCGAATGAATGCTGACGGTGGCGCATTGCAACAGGTTTTCCAGTTCCAGGGTCTCCACCAGATCCGTATTCCAAATCATGGAGCGATCAGAAACGTTTACTTCGGCAAAAGATTGATATACATCTGCCAGTTTTTCCTTGCCTTCCTGCAATATTTCTCCGGTGCGGAATACCGCGGCGTAGTTCTGCATGGTCTTTTGCATGTTCAGGCGGATGGCCGAGGTACGTCGTTCCCCATTGGCGTTGCGCAGCTTGTCCAGCCGCGCCACGACCGCGTCACCGGCACCGGCGGGCAGGGGGCTGTGTGGCGTTCCCGGCTTGATCAGTTCCGCCGCGCGGTTGGCGGCGGCGCGGCCGAATACCACCAGGTCCAGCAGACTGTTGGAACCCAGTCGGTTGGCGCCGTGCACGGACACACAGGCCGCCTCGCCGATGGCCATGAGGCCGGGTACCACGCTTTCGGGATTACCGTCTTTCAGGGTAATCACTTCACCCTTGTAGTTGGTGGGGATGCCGCCCATGTTGTAATGCACCGTCGGTATCACCGGTATCGGTTGTTTGGTGACATCGACACCGGCGAAGATGCGCGCCGATTCGGCGATGCCGGGCAGGCGTTCGTTGATGATCTCCGGGCCCAGATGCTCCAGGTGCAGGAAGATATGATCCTTTTCCTCGCCGACGCCGCGGCCGTCGCGGATCTCCATGGTCATGGAACGGCTGACCACGTCACGGGAAGCGAGATCCTTGGCCGTGGGGGCATAGCGTTCCATGAAGCGTTCGCCATCAGAATTGGTCAGGTAGCCGCCTTCGCCGCGCACGCCTTCGGTAATCAGGCAGCCGGAACCGTAGATACCCGTGGGGTGGAACTGGATGAATTCCATGTCCATCAGGGGTAGACCGGCGCGCAGGACCATGGCATTGCCGTCGCCGGTGCAGGTATGGGCGGAGGTGCAGGAGAAATAGGCGCGGCCGTAGCCGCCTGTGGCCAGCACGACATAATGGGCGCGGAAGCGATGCAGGGTGCCGGTCTCCAGGTCCCAGGTCATGACGCCGCGGCAGGCGCCGTCGTCGTCCATGATCAAATCCAGGGCGAACTGTTCGATATAGAACTCCGCCTCGTGTTTCAGGGATTGCTGGTAAAGCGTATGCAAAATGGCATGGCCGGTGCGGTCGGCGGCGGCGCAGGTGCGCTGAGCCGTGCCCTCACCGAAATGGGTGGTCATGCCGCCGAAGGGCCGCTGATAAATTTTGCCATCCTCGGTGCGTGAGAAGGGCACGCCGTAGTGTTCCAGTTCCACCACCGCGGGGATGGCCTCGCGGCACATGTATTCAATGGCGTCCTGGTCGCCGAGCCAGTCGGAACCCTTGACGGTGTCGTACATATGCCAGCGCCAGTTGTCCTCGCCCATGTTGCCCAGGGCCGCGCTCATACCCCCCTGGGCGGCGACGGTGTGGCTGCGTGTGGGGAACACCTTGGTGATACAGGCGGTTTTCAGTCCGGTGGCGGCCATGCCGAGAGTGGCGCGCAGGCCGGCGCCGCCGGCGCCCACCACCACCACGTCGTATTTATGTTCGATGATTTCGTAGTTATCAGTCATGAAATGCTAGTACCTCGACACAGGAATTATGATGAATTCAGCGCCGGACCAGGGCCTTTCC
>JBBDSH010000020.1:0-8590 GCA_040905045.1 Gammaproteobacteria bacterium
CATGGACTGGAATGAGAACTGGCCCGGCGGGATGATCCTTGACGAGGGCATGTTCCGCGATTTGCTAAGACGCGGTTGCTACGGGCGGGACGACCCGGTGTATCGGAACGGACCGGGCTAAGCCGGCTGTTGCCGAATTCCAGTACCGTTGCTGTTGAAGTATGGAGAATAAGAGATTGGCCCGGATACAGGGCAGGGTCATGGTGTTTCCGCTCCCCTCGCCATCCCTGGCTCGGTCCCGGTGTCGAGGTACTGGCTCCAACACCATAACCCCGCCCTGTATCCAAATCGGATTGTAACTGAACTGGAATTCGGAACACGTATTTAGTTTGGTGTTACCCGATAACCCAGGCGAGGAAAATGCACCACCACTTCGCCGACTGTGTCGTTGTGATGGCGTACCGCCACCTCCAGGGCATTGGCCACCACCAGTTCGCCGGTGACCGCGCCGCGCCGGGCATCGTCCGGTTCCACGGTAACGATTTGTCCACCCTTCAGTTTCTGTGCGTCGTCCGGATCGACGTCTACTTTGGTAACGGGCTCGACATCCTTTGCAACGGCGTGGGCCGCAGCCGCATCGATCGGGTTGCGTGTGCCTTCACCGATGGCTGCGACACGTTCCTCCCAGGCCGGCAGATGCGTGAATGCCGCAAGCAGATCGTTGACCTCGGGTATACCAGCACGGGTGAACCAGGGCACGCTGAAGGCGTGGATATCGGCCAGGGAAGGCGACGACCCGGCCAGGAAGTTGCGGCCATCGGCCAGCTGTACATTAAGCAGAGCGGCATGGGCGCGCAGCTGTGCACGGGTGTAGTCCACATCCGCGCTGACCGCATCGAAGTCGATATCGGAAAACAGCGCCTTGCGATCGGCGAGGAACTCCTCCGGCCAGTCCCGGCTTTGCGTGGCAATGACCAGATGAAGTCCGCAGCGGAAAAACGCATCGGACCATTTCACCAGCGCCTGAAACAGGCCGGAATTGCCGTCCGGGAAGAGGGCGGGTTGCGGGTAACGCCGTTCCAGCTCCACGGCAATGCGCTGGTTGTCCACGTAAACATCCGCTCCCAACTGCAGAACCGGGGTGCCGCGATAGCCGCCGGTGAGGACGGTGAGATCCGGTTTCGGCATGATCATCGGTGTTTCCACCGAGTCCCATTCCAGTTGTTTCAGTCCCAGCATGCGCAGGCATTTCTGCGTAAAGGGCGAGGCGTCGTAATGATGCAGAATCGGTCGAGGGGTCATGAGTTTGTTTACTCCTTGATCTCGTTGGCGCTACGCGTCAGTTGTTCGGCTCGTTCGCGCGTCTGATTGTGTAACACGTTCCGGTAACTGTCCCGATCCACTTTCACCGCCAGGCCCATTTCCCGCGCCCGCTGCACGGCGGGGCGCGCAGCCATGCGATCGAACCAGGCCTTTACGGCGGGCAGATCGGCCAGATCCTGGCCCTGCCATTCATGATGATAGACCCACGGCCAGCAGGCCATGTCGACGATGCTGTAGTCATCCAGGAGCCAGTCACGGTTCTGCAGTCGTGTTTCCAGCACGCCGTAGAGCCGATCCATTTCATTGGTAAAACGCTCCTCGGCGTGGCCGTCCCGGGCTTCACTGAACTTACGGAAATAGTGTGCCTGTCCGGCCATGGGACCCAGATGCGAGGTCTGCCAGAACAGCCAGGGAAGGGACTCGTAATAGTCATTGGTATCCGGTGCCGGGAAAAAGCGCCGGCTGCGTGCCGCCAGATACAGCAGAATGGCCCCGGATTCAAACAATCTGACGGGGCTGCCGTCGGCATCATGATCGATCAGGGCCGGAATCTTGTTGTTGGGATTGAGGGCGCTGTAATCAGGATGAAACTGATCGCCCGCCGTGATATCGACGGCGGTTACCCGGTAGGGCAGTTCGCACTCCTCCAGCATGATGGCGATCTTGATGCCGTTGGGAGAGGGAAAAAAGAACAGCTCCATCATACCGGCGTCACACTGTAGCCGGCCCGGGGGAAGTGCACGTTGACATTGCCGGCCCTGGGGTCATCCCTGTTGATGCTGATGTCCCGGCGGTTGAGGGTAATGAGCCGGCCGGTGACCGGCACCTTGCCGTAATCCATGGGGGTAACGTTCACTTCCATCCCGGCCTCCAGGGGTTGCGGATCGTCCTCGGCAATACCTTCGCCGGGCCCGGCCTCGCTGTCCCGGGCAACGGCCAGGGCCTCTTCCGCCGTCATGGCATCGCGTCTGCCGTGACCGAACTCCGCCACGCGATCCGCCCAGGCGTTAAGATGTTTGAAAGGCGCGAAATATTCCGCCGCAGGGGGGACGTTATTGCGGCACATCCAGATAACAAAGTAGGCGCAGATATCGCCCCAGCCGGGTGCGTCACTGAACAGATAACGGCGGCCGTCCGCCAGTTGATCCTCGATCAGAGCGGCGTTGGCCAGCAACTGGCTATAAAGATGGGGGATCTGCTCCGGCAGGGTTTCGAAGTCCATGAAATTGAAGAATTGCTTGCGGTCCTTGAGGACGGCCTCGGGGATTTCCTCATTGACGCCCATGGACAATCCCGCGCCCGGCTCGAAGAAGGCCTTGTCGCTCCAGCAGGCCAGCGCCGTGCTCATGCCCGGATTGCCGTCCGCGAACAGGCTCGGCTGCGGATGCCGTTGTTCCAGCTCCCGAGCGATGCGGCCGGTGTCGCAGTAGACTTCGGCGCCGACCTGCAGCACAGGCGTCTTGCGATAACCGCCGGTGAGGGCGGTGAGATCGGGTTTCGGCATGATCATGGGGATCTCCACCGAATGCCAGGTCAGGTCTTTTAACCCCATGATTAGCCTTATTTTTTCCGCGAAAGGTGAAAGGTCGAAATGGTGCAGAATCAGATCGCTCATAGTGGGGCCCAAGTGTCGGCGAATTGGTACTTTACCAGTGAAATGGTAGCGATTGCCGCGCAAAAAAACAATCAAGTCTGATTGTTTTTTTGCCTGCGGGGGCCTATAATTGACGCATAAGTTGAACGTCCAACATCAGGAAGGTGATCATCATGAGCAGTGTCTCCGGTTCGATTCACGATGTATTTGTAGAAAAATTGAAACAGGGCACCGCCTACGAGCGTGAACGCGATGCGCCTCCCGAAGGCTTCCCGCAGTTGCCGCTTATCCCGGGGGCCCGCTACACGGATCCCGAATTCCTGGAACTGGAAAGAACGAATCTGTGGCGCAAGTCATGGCTCTATGCCTGCCATATGGATCAGATACCGGAACCCGGCAGTTTTTTCCTGTGGAAAAAGACCGGTAACCCCATCCTCATTGTTCGCGGCAAGGACGACCAGGTCCGCGCTTTCTACAATACCTGCCGGCATCGCGGCGGCCCTCTGGCGAGAGAGGAATGCGGTAAATTCGGCGGCCGTATGGTCTGCGGCTATCATGGCTGGACCTACGATCTGGAGGGCAACCTGGTGGCCCTGCGCGACAAGCGCGACTTCCCGGATTTCGATATGAGTTGCTATGGACTGGTGCCGGTGCATTGTGATCGCATCGGCAACTGGATCTTCGTCAATCAGGATCCGGAAGCGGAACCCCTGCAGCAGCACATGCATCCCATCCCGACATTGATCGATGAATTCCGCCCGGATTTGATCCGGCATATCGATTCCCGTACCTATGACGTGGAGTGCAACATCAAGATCATGATGGATGCCTTTCTGGAGAGCTATCACCTTCCTTCGATTCATCAGAGTACCGTGGACCGGTTTCTTGAGCACCGTGGTACAAAAATCGTGCTCTGGCCCCAGGGGCATTCCTGCATGGTAACTCCGAACAAGCGCGATGACTGGGTCGATCCGGGTACTGTCGGCATGCCCGAGATCCCCAACGTGACGGAGTTTCCCGCCAAGAACAACGTTTCCTACAATTTTTACCCGAACCTGGTCTCGCCCATGGCGCCCACGGGCATGCCCTTCCTGACCTTCTGGCCCACGGGACCGCGTACCATGCAGATCGATTGCCACTGGTTTGCGCCGGCGCCCCGTACGGAAGAGACGGATGCCATGTGGGAGACCCGGATCACCAATTTTGAACGCATCCTGGAGGAAGACACCCAGTTTGCGCCGATGATCCAGGAGTCGGTGGAATCGGACGGTTTCAAGGGGATTTCACTGAATTATCAGGAACGTCGCATCTATCATTGGCACGAGGAACTGGACCGGCGTATCGGCATCGACAACATTCCGGAACACCTGCGGGTCAAACCCATGCTTGAGCCTTATATCGAGACGGGTGAGTGAGTACGAGCGGTGACATCGGTATCCTTGCCATCGGCGGTTACACTCCTGCCTGGCGCATCCGGCGGGAAACCATCGCCGCCGCCATGGACTGGGCCGTGCCCGCCCTCAAGGGCATGGCGAAAGGCGATCGCTCCGTGGCCAACTGGGATGAAGACGCGGTTACCATGGCCGTGGAGGCCGGCCGCCGTTGTCTTGAAGGTCGGGAGCGCAGTACCGTGACCGGTGTTTCCCTGGCCGGTACTACCCTGCCGTTTGCCGATCGCAGCAACAGCGGCATCCTGGCCGATGCCCTGAACCTGGATGAACATATTCGTACCGAAGATACGGGCGGCAGCCGGCGTGCGGCAACGTCCGCCCTGCAACGCCTGTTGCGCCAGCCTGAAAATGAAGGCAGCACGTTGTTGACTGCGTCCGACTGCCGCGAAACGCAACCCGGCAGTGTCCAGGAAATGCAGTACGGTCACGGCGCCGCCGCCGTATTAATTGGTGCCGGCAATGTCCTGGCCCGTTGTCTGGGAAGTGCCTCCATCCACCGGGATCTGGTTGATCAGTACCGCGCCCACGAGGTGGATTACGACTATGCGCTGGAGCAGCGATGGGTACAGGAGGAAGGTTACCTGAAGGTTGTACCCGCCGCTGTCGAGACTGCCCTGGAAAACGCGGAGATTGGCGTCGAGGCCGTCCATCATCTGATCATCCCGGCCCCTGCCGCCGTGGCAACGAAACTGGCAGCGAAGATGAACATGCCCGATGTCGTCATTGCCGATTCTCTGGCCGGGCAGGTGGGCGATGCCGGTGCAGCGCAACCCCTGTTGATGTTGGCAATGACATTGGCCAATGCCGAACCCGGGCAGACGATATTGCTGGTTGGGTTTGGTCAGGGTGCCGATGCCTGCGTATTGCAGACTACGGAAGCCGTATCGGACTGTAATCATGACGTGGTTACTCCCGGCCGCCGCCTCGACAACTATGTCCGCTTTCTGGCGCTGCGCCGTCAACTCAACCCGGATTTCGGCATCCGGGCGGAACGGGACAACCGCACCGCCCTGTCCACTTATTACCGCAAGCGTCGCGATATCACCGGGTTTGTCGGCGGCCGCTGCGGCAAGTGCAACACACTGCAATTCCCCCGCAGTAACACCTGTATCCATTGCCGGGAAATGCAGACCCAGGAATCCGAATCCCTGGCGGAACTGAGTGGAACGGTGAAAAGCTTCACCGAGGACTGGCTTGCCTATACCCCTTCACCACCGCTGGTCTACGGCAATGTCACTTTTCCGGACGGCGCCAACGTGCTCATGGAATTCACCGACACAGTGCCCGGCGAGGTAGAAGTAGGTGCGGAAGTGCGTATGATGTTCCGTATCAAGGATTTCGATGACCACCGCAATTTCCGCCGTTATTTCTGGAAATCCGTGTTAACGGGGGAGGCGAAGCATGGCTAGGGGCATCGCCGATCAAGTGGCCATTATCGGCATGGGCTGTTCCCGCTTCGGCGAGCGTTGGGATTGCGGCCCGGATGATCTTATCGTCGAGGCGTTCCTGGAAGCGGAACAGGATGCCGGCATCGATCGTGATGAGATCGAAGCGGCCTGGCTCGGCGTGTTCTATCAGGAACAAAGTACCGGTAAATCCGGACTGCCGTTAAGCATGGCTCTTCGCCTTCCCAATACTGCTGTTACGCGAGTGGAGAATCTTTGTGCCACCGGCACCGAAGCGTTGCGCGGCGCCGTCTATGCCGTGGCCGCCGGCGCCTGTGACATTGCCCTGGCCTGCGGTGTGGAGAAGCTCAAGGACACCGGTTATGCGGGTCTGCCGGAACGCACCAAGGGGACATTCGAGGATCTGTGGCAGGTGAGCAATACGCCGCCGGGGTCCTTCGCCCAGCTGGCCAGCGCCTACGCGGCACGGCACAAGCGGCCCATGGAGGAAATCAAACGTGCCATGGCGCATATTTCCGTAAAAAGCCACGCCAACGGCAGCAAGAACCCCAAGGCGCATCTGCGCAGGGAAATCACCGAGGAACAGGTATTGAACGCGCCCATGGTGGCCTACCCGCTGGGCCTGTACGACTGTTGCGGCGTCAGCGACGGCGCCGCCTGCGCCATTGTCACCTCGGTGGAAAAGGCGCGGGCCATGGGACTGAAGGACATGGTGGTGGTCAAGGCCATGCAACTTGCACCCAGTAACGGTTATGAAATGTGCAGCAGCGACTGGGACGGCAGCTACACGCCGACCACGCGCATTGCCGCGGAACGGGCCTACCGGGAAGCCGGTATTCGCAATCCACGTGAAGAACTGGATCTTCTGGAAGTTCATGACTGTTTTTCGGTGACCGAACTGGTGCTCATGGAAGATCTGTTGTTGTCGGAGGAGGGCCGCGCCGTGGAGGACGTTCTGGATGGTGTTTACGACGCAGACGGTGATCTGCCGTGCCAGATCGACGGTGGTCTCAAATGTTTCGGTCATCCGGTGGGTGCCAGTGGTTTGCGTATGACCTATGAAATCTATCAGCAATTGCTCGGCCGGGCAGGGCCGCGCCAGTTACATAACCCGACACTGGGCCTGACCCATAATCTTGGGGGATTGCCCATGCGTAATGTGGCCAGTGTATCCGTCTTCGGATTGAAGGCGGCCTGAGAGCCGATAATGAGTAAAGGCCATTTTTATTAATGAGACTGGAAGTATCCCGACATTCCTCTGTGGGACACGCTGTGAATACGTCCCTGTACGCTCGACGGCCGCATCCATGCGGCCGACGGTCCCACAGAGGAATGTCGGGATACTTATAACCTGCTTAATAGACGTGTCCTAAACAATAAGGAATCAGAGTAATGGTAAGCACAGCGGGAAACATAAAAGGTATCGAAGAAGACCGGATCAAGGGCATGAGTGACGAAGAACTCGCCAATGCGCCGACTATCTTTCGAGATGATCTGTTCAAGGACAAGGTCATGCTGGTATCCGGCGGCGGCAGCGGCCTCGGCAAGGCGATGGCGTTTCTGTTCGCCCGTCTGGGGGCCGATGTCATGATTTGCGGCCGTTCCGAGGAGAAACTGGAAAATACCGCCGCCGGCATACTCAAGCATATCGGCACCGAAGTCGGTTACAAATCCATGACTATTCGCGATCCCGACGAAGTCGAGTCCCTCATGAAGGAAACGTGGGAGCGTTTCGGGCATGTGGATTTGCTCGTGAACAACGCCGGCGGTCAGTATCCGCAGGACGCCATCGATTTCACCGTAAAAGGCTGGAATGCTGTTATTGATACCAATCTCAACGGTACCTGGTACATGATGCAGGCAGCGGCCCGGCAGTGGCGTGATCATGGTATGCCCGGTTCGATTATCAATATTGTTGCCAACGTACAGCGCGGCATGCCCACAGTGGCACATACCTGCGCCGCCCGCGCCGGCGTGATTTATCTCAGCAAAACGGTTTCCACGGAATGGGCGCCGCTTGATATCCGCGTCAACTGCGTATCACCGGGAGCTATAGAAACGGAGGGGTTCAATGTCTACAAACCCGAAGTGGTACGTCATTTCAAAGACAGTAATCCCATGCGCCGCGTCGGTGATGCCTATGATATCGCTGAAGCCGTAGCGTATCTGGCCGCCCCGTCGGGCAAGTTCATCACGGGTGAAGTGCTTGTCGTGGACGGTGGCCAGCAGCAGTGGGGTGAATTCTGGTCTGGTGGTATTCCGGACTATTTCAAGATCGATTACGACTAGTCAACAGGAGGGGAGAAATGGCTGATACACTTTTAGAACGCATACCCCGGGATCAGTTGCCCGAGCAGACACGCATGGCCTGGGACATGCTCAACGAACTGACCGAGGAACCCACCTTCGTGGAAGTGTTCGCTAATGCGCCCGAGATACTGGATTTCGTTATGAACCAGTTCTACGGCAACATCTTCTTCGGTGGGCGTGTCGACCAGAGGTACAAACAACTGGCGCGCCTCAGGCTTTCCCAGATCCACGGCTGCCGTACCTGTAACAGACAGAATGTACCCGGCGCACTGGAGGCGGGTGTGACACAGGAACAGATTGAGGCGATGGAGAATGCCGATGACGCCCCGTTTACCGAAGCCGAGACGGCCGTGATCCGGTTTGCCGAACAAATGGCGCTGACCAATCCCGATGGCAAACTGGACAAGGAACTGTATGACAGACTGGCCCGGCATTTCTCCGTCGCGGAGATCTGCGAACTGGGCGCGGTGATGGCTTTTGTCGGCGGTTTTGCCAAACTCTCGTTTGTCATGGATCTGGTGGAACGGGAGGATTATTGCCCGTTTGCCGCCGGTGTTAACTAGGGA
>JBBDSH010000020.1:8690-10802 GCA_040905045.1 Gammaproteobacteria bacterium
ATCGGAGTCCCATTAAACATTACATTGCAATTCAAAACTAACCGCTGTAGCGAGGAGGGTGGAGATGACTGATACAACTGTTGTAGAAGAATGGGCTGTTAATCCCAATGCGGGTTCCGACTCACTGGAATCCAAGCAGCCGTATATCGATCACGGTACGGAAATGGTCGATCCGGAAAGATATTCAAGCCATTTATTCATGGCGCTGGAATGGGACCGCATGTGGACGAAGAGCTGGCTCATCGCCGGCGTCGAGTGTGATATTCCCGAACCGGGGGATTATTCCCTGTTTACGATCGGCAAGGAAGAAATCATCGTGGTGCGTCAGGAGGACGGTTCGGTCAAGGCGCTCTATAATGTCTGCCCGCACAGGGGCAACCGGATCGTATCCAACGAACGCGGTTCCATGGGACAATTCACCTGCGCCTTTCACAGCTGGAAATTCGATCTCGACGGTTCGCTGCTGGAGGTTACCGACAAGGAGACGTTTCGTCCGGAAACCATCTGCCACGGACCGCGCATGACGGAAATCAAATGCGAAACCAGGGCCGGTATCATCTTTATCAACATGGACCCGGAGGCGCCGCCGCTTGATGAGCGTATCGGGATTCCGGAGGGTTATCTTGAGCAGTACGAAATAGACAAAATGCATGTTGTGCGGCACATGGTCAGCGAATGGAACGGCAACTGGAAGACGGGCATCGATGCCTTCTATGAAACCTATCACTTGCACGCCATCCATCCCCAGACCCAGGGCGTGATGGTTGATATCGGTACCCAGTACGATCTTTATCCACACGGCGCCAGCCGGATGATTGTTCCCATCGGCGCCCCGAGTCCGCGTACGGGTGATACGGAAACAGTTAATGAAACACTGGCGGGATACATGGAGATGGAAGGTCTCGATCCGAAAAGCTTCAAGGGCAGCGCCCAGGAAGTGCGCAAGGCCCTGGCGGATCACAAGCGTAAGCGGGCCAAGCAGGTCGGTTTGAACTGGGATCATTTCACCGACGGCCAGTTGACTGACAGCTGGGCCACCGGTATTTTCCCGAACATTCAGATCGGCATGCATCCGGAGGGTTGTTTCCTGATGCGTTTCCTGCCGCATCCCACGGATCCGGAGAAGTTCTACTATGACACCATGACCCTGTTCCGGCCGGCGCCGGATCCGCATCACCAGGCGCCGTTCTGGATGGGACTGCCCAAGGAGACGGACCTGTCCGGCAAGACGCGGCCGGAAACGGAACACGTTCTGGCCAAGGACGCGGACCTGGGTGAAGTGCTGAACCAGGATGTCGGCCTGATTACGGCCGTTCAGGCCGGTTCCAAATCGCGCGGCTTCCAGGGACCCATCTGGAGCGAGCAGGAGCAGCGCATCCGGCATTTCCATGCCGAGCTGGACGCTTATATCAACAACGAAAAATAATTCGGCCCACTCTTGCAGCTATCACCGCCCGGCTCTGATGCAGCCGGGTGGTGATGTTTTTATTGATGTGCCGATCAACTTCAGGGCCGCACCTGAACTACCAAGTTCTGACTTGTTCCTCCGGATTTGAGTCACCCGCTGTCTTCAGAGATTCCGGGATCTCCACGTCCAGATCCTCGGCCAGGCGACACAGGGAAGTGGCCGTCTGCGGGGAAATTGTAATACCACGTTCGAGAGATTCGAGTGCCCGTTCATGGGCACCTGACCCGGGCAGCCGCCCGCCTTTTTCACGAAGATAAACGGCAAAGTTTGCAACCCGCCTTTCCCACTGTTCACGAGGCTGAAACCGGAGTGGATCCAGGAAGAAAAACAGACCGGCATTGCTGAACCAGTCGTCTTCAGACTCACCGGCCATGCTTCCCCCTGCAATACCACCGAGCAGTTCAGCTACGAGCGCAAGTCCGAATCCCTTGTGCCCGGTACTCCGGCCGCCCAGCGGTAACAACACTGCAGCACCTTCCATGAAATGAGCGGGATCCAGTGTGGTTTCGCCCTTTGTCGTGATGGTCCATTCCGGATCAATGGTGCGCCCCTGATTATGGTATTGCCGGATCGTGGAACCGGAAACCTGGCTCGTCGCCATGTCCAGGATAATGTTATGGGGTAATCCTCCGCAGGCGGGGATG
>JBBDSH010000021.1:0-53783 GCA_040905045.1 Gammaproteobacteria bacterium
GGGTGGTAACGGTTACAGCCCGATGACTCTGATGTATTCCCCCGGCGCTTCCCGGCTGGTGCCGATAACCAGATATTGTCTGCCTTCGGCGTCCCGCTCCAGCATGCCGGATGCCTCGATGTATTCACCGGCAAAGGCCTGTCCGGTATAGGTCGCTGTATAGCAATATATTTGCCGTATTTCCGGGTTGTCGGTTATATAGCGGGCGGGATAGTCGAATACCCGCGAGTCATCTGTTACTTTGCCCCTTATGGTGGAAGGCCCGAGTTTATTTACCGGCGGCTTGTATTCCTGATCTTTCTGTAACGGGACATAACTTATATCAATCTTGGTTCCGTACAACATGAATTTGTTGTATTTTCTGATTTCGTGTTTTTTGTATTCGTTAAAATCCATCATGCAACCACGGCGCCGATACGCGTCAAGCCATTCCGCATCATCAAGAAGCCTGGTTCCGTTTGCAGACTTTCTGATAATATCCCTTGCCATCCGAAAAGCCTCCGAATCGTAAAAAACCATATCAATATCGGATCCCGCATTATGGAAATCGAGTAACAGTGACCCGGTTATGCCAAAAACATTACGACGTATGCCGTTGCGTACAAATATTTCTATGCACGCGGCGGCCGTTTGTTTGAGTTTATCGCCGCTGGAGGAATGCTCAATCTGCTTAAGTGCCGCGCCGGGTTTATAAACGGTGGTGATTTTTTCCGTGGGAACCAGAACGGCTTCGGCATCCAGCAATTCACTATAGGCGATGAAATGCGAGTGATTTTTTTGCAGGAATTCAATAGCCTGATCAGTGCCCACTTTTAAGGGTGATCCATCCTGCATGAGTACATACCTGAGCGAACAATGCACCGACCAGCCTGCAATACCGTGCAGTACCACCGCGAAATACAGCCCTTCTTCCGTCGTGATATAGTCTTTGGGCAATAATACGTCGGCACCGGCATGCGGCATAGGGTATATAACCAACTGATTTATTTGAAATTATATTTATCTTTGTTGCAGCCGGGCGTCGCCGACGGAAACGTAACCGATATCCTGACCGAGGTCTCCCTCATATACAACCCGGCCTCATTCAGTATCATGACCTCTAGATACTTCCGCTTATGAATCGAATGAGCCAGCTTCTCCACAAAATCGCAACCCTATGGTCGAGTATTTCCGGTATAGGGAACCGGAGTCGGGATTACGACGAATCAAGGAGGATCATACTCTCCAACCAGATCGCCGCTCTGGGCGTTTTGACCATGCTCGCCTATGACGTGATTTACCTCGCCTATGATCCATTGCTTCTTGTCGGGCCGATCACGGTTAATGTCATCGGCGCCCTGGTATGCATTACCGTTTTGTATCTCAATCATCATGAACAATATGGTGCGGCACGATTATTAATATACATATCCACCAATATCCAGATTTATTTATTGACCTATTATTTGGGCACAGTCACGGGGATGCATCTTCTGCATATCATGATGATAAGTTTTGCCGGCTTCTTTTTTGCCCGTGAAACGAGGCTAAGGCTTTTCAGTCTTCTGGCCATGCCCGTGCTGTTGTTTTTTATAGAATATTTTTTATTCACGCCGGGCAATACCCCGATAGAACTGAATCCAGCGATGATCCATTTTCTCTATTTCACCTTATCGGCCACGACTTTCATCCTTGTTATGGTGTTTTTTTCACTCTTTTACAAGGAAATTCTTCGTACCGAAGATCTGCTGCAAAAGGAGTACCAGCGTTCCGAAAGCCTGCTCCTGAATATCCTGCCAAAGCAAATAGCCGACAGGCTGAAACAGAAGGAGCATACCATCGCGGACTCCTATTCCTCCGTAACCATCCTCTTTGCCGATCTTGTCGGTTTCACCGATATGGCGGCGAAACTGCATCCCGAAATGCTTGTTGATCAGCTGAATCGCATATATCAGGAATATGATGCTCTCCTTGAAAAATACGACGTGGAAAAAATCAAGACCCTGGGAGATGCCTACATGATAGCCGGGGGACTGCCCGTGGCGAGGGATGATCATATGGAGCTTATTGCGCATCTTGCACTCGATATGCGGGATCTGGTAAAGAAACAGAATATTGCCGACAGGAAACTGGATTTAAGGATCGGGTTTCACAGCGGCCCGGTCGTGGCGGGCGTAATAGGGAATCGCAAATTCTCCTATGACGTCTGGGGAGATACGGTCAATATCGCCAGTCGCCTGGAAAGTACGGGTGTCCCGGGAACGATACAGGTATCCGGAACCTGTTATGAGGAGTTGAAAGACAAGTTCCATCTCGAGGAGAGAGGCGAGATTGACGTCAAGGGCGTGGGTAAAATGCGAACCTATTTTCTGAATGCCGCCAGATAGTCCGATGAGGTATTTTTTGCTCTTTCTCTGCATGCCGGTTTCGAATACGGCATGGGCGAATGATTTGCTTCGGAATAGCGCGGGTGCGAGGACCATGGGCACGGGTGGCATCGTTGCCATGGCTGATGACCCCCTGGCAGCGATGACGGGCAATCCCGCCTACCTAACCAGCCAGACGGAAACGTCCGTTCAGGTAGGCTTGACCACGGTTCTGATCGATGCCAGGTACAGCAATATCGTTGAGGCAGGCAATAAAGCCGACAGCGGCCCCGGTTTTGTTCCGGATCTCGCTGTTGTCCATCCCCTTGATGGCTCGGAATTGACCCTGGGAGGTGCAATCACAACACAATCCGCGCTTAAGGCGGACTACCGGTTTCCTGATCCGCCGGGTACTCTGGGTGTCACTTACGGTGTGCAGAAACACAAGTCGGAATATATCGTTCTGAAATCGGCTGTTGGAGCGGCATATAATCTGAACGATACGGTTTCCGTGGGGGGCAGTCTCGGCATCTCCTATAACCGCAACAGGCTCAAGGCGCCCTATATTTTCCAGAGTCATCCGGTATTGAAGGGACTGAAGGTGCTTACCAATCTTGATACTGATGGTCTCGGCGTGAATGCAACACTGGGCGTGGATTACAGGCCTTCGGACAAATTTCTTCTCAGTGCCGGATATTCATTCAAAACCGCTTTTAATGCAACTGGCCGTATCACGGGAAATCTTGGAGAGCTCGGCCTGCCGATATCGCCGGAATTCAAGTACGACGCGGAAGTGGACACAGCGGTGCCGCGCAGCGTTTCACTCTCCGCTGCCTGGCAGGCAACGCCGCAACTGATGCTGGGTGTGCAGCTGGACTGGATTGATTGGAGCGATGCTTTCGATCAACTGCCGCTGCATTTTACCAACGGTGACAACATTGCCTTGAATGCCCTTCTCGGTAGTGATGCCATTGATGATACGGCGCCGCTTGACTGGCGTGATCAATATATCTTCCATATCGGTTCGGAATACCGCTGGTCGGACAACGTGTCCCTGCGGGCGGGCTATCAATACGGCAGGTCACCCGTCCCCGCTGCGACACTGACACCGATGACTGCGGCTATAACGAAACATGCCGTTAGCCTGGGCCTGGGTTATCAGAGCGTTGATTACACAATTGATCTGGCGTACCGGTGGAGTCTGCCCAACACGGAGCGGGCGGGGAACAGTATCCTGCTGGGTGGCGAATTCAACGACTCCAGTACCCGTGTGGGAACCCACTGGTTTGGGTTTTCCATCCGTTTCTGATTATTGATTCCCCGGTTCGATATTCGCTCTGAACAGGCTGATATCGAATTCCAGTTTTACTTCATCATCGGCCCAGCGTGTATCTCCCCATTGCCCCTGTCCGACACCGTAGTCCAGGCGATCGATGCGCCAGGAACCTTTCAGGTGTGCACTTTTGTTTCCCTGATCAGGCATGAATTTGAACGGGACCTGGATGGTCCGGGTTACATCACGAAGGGTGAATTCTCCCTTAACCTTGTAATTGTGATCGTTATCCGTCTTTTCCAGGGAGTGGCTTTCAAAGACGGCTTCGGGCCAGCGAGTAGTATCAAAGAACATGGGGCCGCGCAGGGCCTCGTCCAGTTCCGGCAGTCCCGTGTCCACCGAGTCAAGATTGACGGTCAAGCGCAGTTGTGTGAATAAGGTCTTCGCGGGATCGAGACAAAGGTAGCCGTCAAACCGTGTGAATTCACCGGTAATCGGCGGCCCCTGCGGCTGGCCGACCTCAAAGGCCAGCGTATTGCCGGTATCGGCGGGTACCCAGCAGGTTTCAGTTTGCCCGGGAAGGGAAACCAGCAGCAGGATAACCGCCTGGATTGATGTCGAGTATCGCATTAATAAACCGGAGGCTCGCCCTCGGGTCGGGTTTTGAAACGGCGGTGCAGCCATAAATATTGTTCCGGGTATTCGGTCAGTGCCGTCTCGATAAATTGATTTATGCGGCGGGCGTCCTCCTCCTCATTCTCCCCCGGAAAGTGATCCAGTACCGGTGAGAACTCGACCCGATATCGCTTGCCGCCATCCAGACGAAAATGACTGCAGAATACCGCCGCGGCGCCGGTCATGGAAACGATGCGTGAAGTGCCCCGTATGGTGGCCGCCTGAATACCAAAAAATGGCGCGAAAACAGAGTGATGCCGGGCATAATTCTGATCGGCGGCGTACCAGATGGCCCGCGCGCTACGCAGACGCCGTATGACCTCGCGGGTATCGTCTTTATTTATAACGGCGCCGAAATAGCGGCCGCGGCCGTTCCGGATCAGACGGTTGAAAACCGGGTTGCGACTGGGCCGGTGGATGACGTCCATCTCAAGATAAGGCTGTACCAGCGCACCGGATATATCGATGGTGGAAAAATGCGCGCCGATGATGAGAACACCGCGGCCTTCCGCCTGGGCGGCCCTGATGTGTTCGACGCCGTGAATCTCGGCCCGATCCCGCAGGTAATCGGCGCCGCGCAGCCAGACGGCGGCGGTTTCGAAAATACACATGCCGTAGGACTCGAAAGTCGCGCGCACCAGCCGGGCCTGTTCGGGGCCGGACAGGCGCGGGAAACAAAGACGAATATTAATCGCCGCGATCCGGCGCCGTTCCCTGGCCAGGCAATGCAGCAATCGGCCGAGTGCCGTTCCCAGCCGCAGCTGGACATCGTGGGGCGGCCGCACCAGCAGCCACAGGACTCCGATACCCAGGCGCACCATCCAGATACGGGGATGCAGGGTCCGGCCGATGCGCTTCAGGAAGTTCATGAGAGCCGCAGTCTAGACGATAACAGGCCGGCCGCGTAGCCGAACTCTGTCATGACCGGACATGGGGGTATAATGCACCATGTTTATTGATTATTCAGATGGCGTATTCGCACGTTTCCTGGCCGGGGTCGGATTGATCGCCGTGCTGTTGCTCGGCCCGGGCTGTCAGCGGGTGCCGCCTGTGGAGGCGCCGGGTGCCGAACCGGAATTGTCCGATGTTCCGGCCCTGCCGGTGGAGGACTCGCTACAGTATCGTATCGACCGCGACAATTCGGAATTACGTATTCTGGTCTTCCGCGGCGGGCCGCTGGCGGAGTTCGGCCACAATCACGTCATTGTGGCGGAAAACATCAGCGGTGACGTGTATCTACCGCCGGAATTCCACCATTCCGGCTTCCGCCTGCGCATCCCTGTATCGGGATTCAGCGTTGATCCCCCTTCCGCGAGAAAAGAGGAAGGCGGCGTGTTCGCGAAGGAATTATCCGGCCAGGCCCGGGACGCTACCGCTGAAAACATGCTGGGTCCGGATGTTCTGGACGCTGAAAATCATCCTGTTATCCAAATCCGTTCCGTGGCAATCAGCGGCCCGGACTGGGGGCCGGATATCACCGTTCGTATTACCCTCCGCGGCATTTCCCGCGATATCACAGTCCCGGTTGCCGTGGAACGGAACGAAGATCGGCTGCGTATTACCGGCACGATGGAGCTTAAGCAGACGGATTTCGGTATTACGCCCTTCAGTGCCATGGGCGGGGGATTACGGGTGCAGGACAGGCTGAAGATCCGGTTTAGAATCAAAGGGGTCAGAGTCGATTGATTTAACTGATATTTGAATTAAATTGATAAATCAATCGACTCTGACCCCTTTGATTTCTATCTGAATATACGGCCTGGAATCTTTTCCGCCTGTTGATATTGAGATTGCAATGATTGGGCTGCCCGGAGCTGACCGCGCGCGCGGATTTCATTGTGCTCACTGCAACTGCCGAAGCGCCGCGGGTCCCAGGTAAAATAGTTCTCGTTCAGTGCATCGGCGCAGAAACGGGCCGCCAGTTCAATACAGATTCTGTAAACCGCGGGCAGAAACGCCCGCCATTCCTGTTCAAGTATGAAATCACGGGCCTCCCCGGCGTAGCCTTCCAGGGCCGCCCTGAAAAGATCCAGGGAAAATTCCGTCTCGGCCGTATCCTCGCCGCGGGGATTGCACCAGGACCGCAGGGCGTCACCCAGTTCCAGCGGCAGCGGCATGTTGCCCAGGGTGTCAAAATCGATCAGACACAGTGCCTTCCCCGTGGACGGCTCAAACAGGATATTGGTGATCTTGGGATCACCGTGGACTTTTCTGGGCGTAACCGGCGGCAGTTCCGGAAGGCCGGACGCGCACGCCAGTATCTCTTCGGCCAGGGGGGCGATGTCTTCGTAACGGGCATGTTCGCGCTGGGCTTCCAGCGCGGTTTCCAGGTTTCTCAGATGCTTGCCGGTATCGTGAACGCCGACGCGCTGATTACTGAATTCATGTTCCAGGTCGAGCAGAGCCCGGTGAAACCGTGCCAGCAAGGCACCCGCTTCCGCGGCTGTCCTGGTATCGGTAACCTGCTCCAGGGTTATACCGGGTATGCGGGTCAGCAACCGCCAGATGACGCCGTCATGTTTCATGTACAGCGATCCGTGCCGGTTCGGTATCAGGCGCGGGGTCAGCATGCCCCCCGCCGCCAGGTGTTTTGTTACCGCATCGATATCGGCATGAATCGCGGCGGCGAACATGGGATGTACGCGTTGCAGGATATATTCTCCGGAATCCGTGCCCGTGACCGTGTAACTGGCATTAATGTTGCCGCCGTGGAGCATCTCGATCCGGTCGGGCCGCAGGTGGTATTCGGCCAGGATGTCCGCGGGAACGGCTGTATCATTTTTCATGGGGGCGACCTGCGGGACCGGACGGGCTTATCAACAACGGAAAATCCATGCGGCCGGGTGTATTCCGTCGAAGTGTCGCTCAGGCGATTTTTGTAACGCTGTCTTCCGCATGGGCGTCCGTATTGATGGCGATAATATGGGTACGGGGCAGGGAATTGAATTCCGTGGCGGTGGCGCTGGTGTAGGCGCCCATCATCGGGGCGATGATCAGATCTCCCAGCTCCAGCTCCGGCATGAGAATATCCTCGGCAATGACATCAATGCTGTCGCAGGTGGGCCCGGCCAGGACACACGGCTGTCGGGGTCCATCCCTGAGTGCAAACAGGGGGTAATGCACGTGATCGAATATCTGGCCGCTGAAAGAGCCGTAGACGCCGTCATCCAGGTAATACCAGATCCGGTCGCCGCGTTTTGCCTTGCCGATAACGGATGTGATGCAGACCATGGACGGGGCGGCGATAAACCGGCCCGGCTCGGCGATGACATGGATGTTTTCGGGTAATTGCTCAAGCCGTTTCCGAATGGGGGTACAGAATTCATCAATGGGCAGACCGGCACCGTCGTAGCTGGTGGGGAAACCGCCGCCGATATCGAGCATGCGCATGGGAATATCGCGGGTCTTGCGGCTGGCCTGGATCAATTCGGCGCATTCATCGATGGCCCGTATGTGGGCGTCCGGGGTACGGCACTGGGAACCCACATGAAAACTGATCCCCTTGATATGAATCCCCAGTTCCGCTGCTTTGGCCAGGAAGTCCTGCGCTTCCGGCGCGGGCAGGCCGAATTTTTTCGACAGGTTGATGAGGGCGTCCGGGTTCGGGAAACTGAGCCGCAGCAGCAGCCCGACTCGTTCCCGGTAACGTATGAATTTCCGCAGTTCGGTTTCATTATCCACCACGAAGGTGGTACAGCCGTATCTTAACGCCGCCCGGATATCCACATCCCTTTTGATGGGGTGCGTGTGTATGGTCCTTTTGGGAGGGATGGAATGCTTTTCCAAAAGGCGGATTTCGCCCTGGGTGGCCAGATCGAAATTACAGCCTTCTCGGTGGAGTGTCGCCAGAACAATGTCGTGGGGCAGGGCCTTGATGGCGAAATAAAGGTCGACACCGGGCAGGGCGCTGGACAACTGCCGGTACTGGCGGCGCAGAACATCGCAGTCCAGCACCAGCAGGGGCGAGCCGTGCCGGTGGACAAGACTTTGCCAGTCGCATTGCGGTGTCAGCAGTTTCAGTTCAGCCTGATCCGTCATTATCCGGGCTTGCCGATGGCGTTGGCTAGGTATTGGGGCAGGGCGAAGCTGCCCTGGTGTATAGAGGGATTATAATAACGAGTTGTCAAACCTGCTGATTGATAACGTTGTTCCAGTGTCGCCAGAGGCTGATGCCGCAATTCCGTATTATCCGTTCCCCAGCCGAATGCCATGACGCCGCCCACGTATGTTGGTACGGCCGCGGTGTAAAAATGCCAGTCCCGGAACAGGTTACGGAATGCGTCGGCGGTGTTTTTTGCCTCCTCGATCTGGAAAAAGGCGACACCGTTCTGTGTCACAATGACACCCCCTTCGTACAGGCAGCGTTTGCAATCACTATAGAACTTCTCCGTAAACAGCGCCTCGCCGGGGCCGATGGGATCGGTGGAATCGACGATAATGACGTCGAAGCGTTCATCGGTTGTGGCCACGAATTCGGCCCCGTCGGATATGACCAGATTCAGGCGCGGATCATCGAATGCACCACGGGAGTGCGTGGGGAGATATTCCCGGCACAAATCGACAACCGCCCGATCGATTTCCACCATGGTGATACGTGAAATGGAACTGTGCCGGCAGGCCTCCCGCAACATGCCGCCGTCCCCGCCACCGATAATGAGCACACGGTCGACGGCGCCGTGACCGATAATGGGTACATGAGTCAGCATTTCATGGTAGATGAATTCATCCCGTTCCGTGGTTTGTATGATGCCGTCCAGGGCCATCACCCGGCCGAACTTGGAGTTGTGAAATATAATGATGTGCTGATGCTCCGATTTGCTCTCGTAATAGACATCCTCAACGCTGAAGACCTGGGTATAGGCGTCGTACAGGGTTTCTTCATAGCGGTTAATCATAATGTAGCTACCTCTTTATCGAACCGGTGCCGGGGGCGCACAGATTATATGCCGAATACCGGTACAGGCAATTCGCCTGCGGTTGCGTGACCGGGGTGCGGATACAAGCATGCACAGGCAAGAAGCCGCAAACATCGCCCGTAACCGCCGGCATCTGGTCATGAAAACCAGCCGGCGTTTTGCTGCATTGCATCATAATGCAGACGTATGCGGCAGGAAACCGACGGCCCGCTTGAAAGGGCCTGTATACAGGCTTTTTACAGTATTATAAAGGCCGTCATCCGGGATAAAAAAACAGGCAAACTGCCATTTGCACTTGCCATCGTGTCAACGTAGAATGCCCATCTCTCCGTTATCGGTTTTGTCAGCCTGAAGGTGGCAAATTGTATACGAGTGATGAAGAAGAGTGCCCGTAATAAAACAGCGAACTATGAACTTCTGTACATTTTACGACTCTTTATTTCATAATATGTCCTGTAGCAAGGCTGGCTCGCGAACCATATTTAAATTATAAAAATAATAATGTTGCTGTACTACGTATGCGCTTAAGTATTTACGCTGAATTTTTCCAGGTGCTCCGTACAATCTTTTAAATAAAAGTCATTACTCACCGCGTGGGTGGAGGTCTTTACTGCTTATGGAAAATCTAACATTAGCCAATTATTGCCGGCGTTTTCTGGCTGTCACGCTGATATGTATAACCGGCTCTATCTTCGCTCAGGACAAGGTCGATGAAATCGTCGACAAGGGCGTGGAGCGCAATGAGAATGCCAAGCAAACCCAGGAGCAGATCGACAAGATTTCGGATGATACCGACAAAGTGGTCTCCGAATACAAAAGACAGCTCAAGGTTATTGACGGCCTGAAGGTCTACAATGAGCTCCTGCAAAGACAGCTGGATGACCAGCGGGCGGAGATCAACGACCTTGAGACCTCCATTGAGGAAGTCGCCATCATAGAGCGGCAGATCACACCTCTGATGTTACGTATGCTGGATGGCCTGGAAAAATTCATCCGGGCGGATGTTCCCTTCCTGCTGGAAGAGCGTCTGGAACGGGTCGAGAAACTGAGGAACGTTATGGATCGTTCCGATGTCACCTCGGCCGAGAAATTCCGTTCCGTCCTGGAGGCCTATGAAATCGAGAACGAGTACGGCCGCACCATGGAAGCCTATAAGGGTGATGTGGAGATAGACGGCAAAGAGAGACAGGTGGACTTCCTCAAGGTCGGACGTATCGTTCTGGCATACCAATCGTTCAACGGCCAGGAAAACGGCGTCTGGGATCAAAAGAACCGTGAATGGGTCAAACTCGACACGGCGGAATACAAGAACCGGATCAGCAGAGGCCTGCAGATCGCGCGCGAACAGGTAGCGCCTGATCTGCTCATGCTTCCGGTCAGTGCAGCGGAGGATATGTAATGAATCGCAGGGTCACTTATTTTATCGCCACTATCATCACGCTCTTCCTGGCCGGCGCCGTTCAGGCACAACAGGGCCCGACACTGGATGAGTTGTTGCAGCAGGTCAAGGAAGGTTTGCGCAAACAGTCCGAGCAGGATCGGCAGCGTATACAGGAATTCACGCGTGATAAGGCAAAGCGTGAACAGATGCTGGCGGAAGCGAGGCGGGAGCGGGCTGCCCTGGAAGACAAGAGCGCCCGCATGGAACAGGAATTCGATGACAACGAGGCCGAGATTGCGGAGCTGGATCAACGGCTGACGGAGCGTCTGGGATCCCTGAAGGAACTGTTCGGTGTTCTGCAGCAGACGGCCAATGACGCCAGGGGTACATTCGAGGATTCACTCACCAATATTCAATATCCCGAGCGCACCGAATTCCTGACGGAACTGGCGCAGAAAATGGGCCAGACTTCCAGACTGGCGTCCCTGGAAGAGATTGAACGTCTCTGGTACGAACTGCAGCGCGAGATGACGGAATCCTCCAAAGTCGTCAAGTTTAACCATACCGTCATCAACGCCGACGGGGACCAGCAAGAAAAACAGGTCATCCGTGTGGGACTCTATAACATTATCGCCGACGGCAAGTACCTGCAGTATATCGCCGAAACAGGCAAGGTGCTTGAATTACCCCGCCAGCCCCAGAGCCGGTTCGTCAAATCGGCCGAAAATCTGCGCAATGCCGGCGCCGGCAAGATCGCATTCGGTATCGATCCTTCCAGGGGGCAATTGTTGTCGCTGCTGGTGCAGGAGCCGACCGTGCGTGAACGCGTCGATCAGGGCGGCCTGGTTGGCCGAATTATTATCGCCCTGGGTATCTTTGCCCTTGTAGTCGCTGTACTGCGCTTCATCCAGTTGACATTCATCAGCATCCAGGTGAGCGCCCAGAAACGCAATCCGTCCGAGGCCAGTACCAGGAATCCGCTCGGCCGGGTGTTGAAGGTCTATCACGACAACCCCAATATCGATCTGGAATCCCTGGAACTGAAGCTGGGCGAGGCGGTTCTGAAAGAAACACCCAGGCTGAACCGGTTCAACATGATCCTGAAGGTGATCGCCGTGGTCGCTCCCCTGCTGGGTCTGCTGGGTACCGTTACCGGTATGATTATTACCTTCCAGGCTATTACCCTGTTCGGTACCGGCGATCCCAAACTGATGGCAGGCGGTATTTCCCAGGCGTTGATTACGACGGTACTGGGTCTTGTTGTCGCTATCCCGACGGTCCTGTTGCATACCCTGGTATCGGGACGCAGCCGGCGGATCATCGAGGTGCTCGAGGAGCAGGCGACAGGCATGGTGGCGTCGTACTCCGAGAAGCGCGGCAAGGGTTCGGCCTCCTAGGACGAGGATAGTCTCCGATGATAGAGTTTATCTATTCGGCGCTGCGGTGGTTCGCTTCCCTGATCGGCCAGGAACAAACCCTGGTCGATATGTGGGAGGCCATCCGCGACTTCCTGGAACTGGGCGGCGATGTTGTTCTGTTGATAGGTGTGCTGATGGTTTTCATGTGGATACTGATCATTGAGCGAATCATCTATTTCTATACCCGCCATAACGATGTCGTCAACCGGACCATTGATGCCTGGAATGCACGCCCGGAGCGAAAGTCCTGGCATGCACACAGGATCCGCGAGGAAATGATCTCGGAGGTGCGCCTGATCACCCAGCAGTATCTGGATATGATCCGGGCCTGTGTTGCTCTGGCCCCGCTCATGGGCTTGCTGGGGACCGTGACCGGCATGGTCCAGGTGTTCGAGGTAATGGCGGTCATGGGCACGGGTAATGCCCGGGCCATGGCCGACGGCGTATCCAAGGCGACCATCCCGACCATGACCGGCATGGTGGCGGCCCTGTCCGGTATTTTCATCAGTTACTGGTTGCAACAAAAGTCCCACAATGAGGTCCAGTTGCTCGGCGAACATATGACGCTGGACCATTAGGTCTTTCCTACTAAACCATGCACAGGCAGGTATGAGTTATGCGCAAGATTGCACAAGCTGAAGCGGAAGAAGAATCAGATGTCAATATCACGCCCCTGATTGATATTGTCTTCATCATGCTGATCTTCTTTATTGTGACCGCCACGTTCATTAAAGAGACGGGCATTGACGTTAACAAGCCGGATGCCCCCACGGCCGTGGTCAAGGAAAACGCCAATATTCTGGTCGCCATTGACGCCGATAACAGCATCTGGATTGACGGCAGAAGAGTGGATATTCAGTCCGTACGACCCAACATCGAGCGTCTGCACGCCGAGAACCCCCAGGGCTCGGTGGTAATACAGGCGGACAAGGAGTCGAAGACGGATACTTTAATCGGTGTCATGGATGCGTCCCGGCAGGCCGGCGTGTATAACGTGTCCATCGCGGCCGAGAACTAAGAGGGATAAGACGTTGCCCAACGCCATAGCACGATACGCTATCAGCTTTCTTGCCGCCTTAATCATTGTCTTTGGCCTGTTCTGGATCATGCAGTATTTGATTGCAACGGCTGACAGAAGTCTGGACAAGTCTGATACCGCTCATCTGGTCGATTTTGTCCGTGTCGAGCGTGACGAGTCGGTGGAGCGCAAGAAACCCAAGCCGGACAAACCGCCGGAACCGGAGCAGCCGCCACCGGAACCGCCGCCGCCGTCAATGGACAATGTCGATCCCGCCGCCGAGAGCATGGGGGTCAGGGATGTTCCCGTTGACACCAACGTTGATATGGACAGCAGCGGTTTCGGACTCTCGCCCAGCGACGGTGAATACCTGCCCATTGTCAAGGTGCAGCCCGTCTATCCGAGGCGTGCTTTGTCCAGGGGTATAGAGGGGTACGTCATCGTTGAATTTACCGTTACCAAACAGGGAACGACCAAGGATATACGTGTGGTGGAATCCAGGCCGTCGGGTGTATTTGATCGCGCGGCGATGCAGGCTGCGGAGAAATTCAAATACAAGCCGCGGGTAATCGATGGTCAGGCCATCGAGGTCCCCGGCGTCCAGAACAAGATTACTTTCGAGATCGAAGAGTGATAGCGGGAGCCTGAAATGCGATTCTTTTCTTCAAACAGCATTGCAGTATTCAGGAGTGCGTTATTGCTTCTGGCGTCACTGGCGTTTGTGCCTGCAGGTCTTGTGGCACAGGATAATGGCGGTTCCGAGAGAAAGACGGAGAAAACACCCGCCATGTCCCAAAAGGTGTACGACGCTCTGACGAAAGCCCAGGAGCTGATAGAGGAGAAAAAGTACAACGAAGGTCTGGCGGCGCTGCGGGAACTGGAACGGCAGGAAGGCCTCGAGCCCTACGAAAAGGCGCAGATGTACAACTATTTCGCCTATACGTATTTCACGATGGAACGTTACAAGGATGCTATCGATGCCTATCGGAAGGTTCTGGCCCAGCCGGAACTGCCCACCGGCCTGGTTCGAAACTCCCTCTATACCGTGGCACAGCTTTACTTCATTACCGAGGAATACAGAAATGCGGTCGATACCATTAATAAATGGTTTGAAGTCGCAGAAAAGCCGACCGAGAACGCCTATATGCTTCTGGGACAGGGCTATTACCAGTTGGAGGAATACAAGAAGGCGCTTGACCCGCTGAAGAAGGCCTATCGAATGGTCCGGGAAAAGGGCGAAAAACCGAAGGAAAATCTTCTTTTATTGCTGCGGGTAATCTACTTTAATCTGGAAGATTACCAGAATATGATCGCCATCCTGAAGGAACTGGTGGATATGTATCCGAAGAATGAATACTGGCTGACCCTGGCCGGTGTTTATTCGGAACTCAAGCAATATGAAAAGCAAATGTCGATTCTTGAGATCCTTTATGAAAGAGGTGCGCTTGAAAGGGGCGCCCAACAATTGAACCTGGCCAATCTGTTTTTGTTGAACGATGTTCCCTACAAAGCGGCGCAGGTACTCGAGAAGGGCATCAATGAAGGAAAAATTGAAGAAGATGTCCGTAACCTCAGGTTACTTTCCCAGGCCTGGAGTCAGGCTCAGTATCCGGAGGAGTCCATACCGCCTCTGAAAAAAGCCGCGCAGAAGTCTGATGACGGCGATCTTCATATGCGGCTGGCACAGTCCTATATTAACCTTGATCGCTATGAAGAGGCGGTCAGTGAATTGCGCACGGCCTTCGACAAAGGCAATCTGAAACGTCCGGATCAGGCCCGGGTGATGCTTGGCATGGCTCTTTTCGAGCTGGAAAGATTCGATGCCTCCAAGGAGGCATTCAGGCTTGCATCGAGGGATGATCGCAGCCGCAAGGCGGCCGAGCAGTGGCTCAGCTATGTCAGTAACGAGCAGACGCGCAAAGACCAGTTGCGCAAGAGCCTGGAGCAGCGTCGTCAGTAGCAGCAGTAGGCAGGCGCAATTGTAACCCTCTGGAAGCTGTTCGATGCTGTATACGGTTGTTTCCCGGTTATGGCTTTCCCGGCAGCATTACTCCCCCTGATTGCCGCTTCTTCTTCGCTTCCCGTAACACGGCATCATGCCCGCCTCGGGCCGTTCCACTCAACGGGATACCGGGCGTGTTACGATAACCTGGTAATTACAAACGATACCCCCGGTAAGAATATGTGAACCGGCGGAGATTTCCAGATAGTTTATAAGCAACCCGGCATCATGCGTATTGTCATTATCGGTTCAGGTCTTATGGGTGTGACCACCGCCTACTTTCTGGCAAGAAACGGTCATCAAGTAACAGTGCTGGAAAGGCGTGAATCCGCCGGAATGGAAACCAGTTTTGCCAACAGCGGCATGGTGACACCCAGTCAGGCCGATCCATGGAATTCCCCTGCTTCGCTGGCGAGATTATTTTCACTCTTATTCCGAAAGGATTCTCCTCTCGTATTCAGTCCTTCAACTGTAGTTTCATTAATCAAGTGGTCACTGGTATTTCTTCGCAATTCCACACCTGGACGATTTCATGCCAGCCTTGAAAAGAATGCGGCACTGGCGAATTACAGCCTCGGGATTTTCAGAAGCATCCGCCGGGAGACAGGTATTTCCTATGATTATTCGGAGAACGGTACATTAAAGTTGTATCGCAATGAAAGATCTTTTGATAAAGCAGTAAAGATGAATCAGTCTCTGTCGTCGATGGGAGTCAATCTTGAGATCCTCGATTCCGGCGGGGTTCTGGAAAGGGAGCCCGCACTGCACGGCATCGGCGGCAGGATCAGCGGCGGCGTATATTACCCGGATGATGAAGCCGGCGATGCGCACAAGTTTTGCCGTGAACTCGCCGGTGAGGCTGAAAAGCTGGGGTGCGAATTCCGCTACAACACGGAAGTAACCGGTATGCGATATACTGATCATTGTATTAATGCAGTGTCGACCAGCCGGGGCGAATTCACCGGCGATGCCTATATACTCGCTGCGGGCTGTTTCAGCGTGCCGCTGGCGAAAAAGCTTGGTATCAGCGTGCCAATACGTCCGATCAAGGGCTATTCAATAACAATGAATCTCAACGGCTGGGAGGATGGACCCGCCATGCCCGTTATCGATGATGCCAGGCATATTGCAGTGACCCCGCTGGGCGATCGAATCAGGGTGGCGGGAATGGCCGAGTTTGCCGGCCTGGATACTTCCATCAGGGCGGACAGGATCCGGCGGCTGGCCGGTTTTCTTGATGAAATATATCCTGATTTCAGCAGTTTCCGGGATATCAGCCGCGCCGGGCAATGGGCGGGCCTCAGGCCCTATTGTTGGGACGGCGTACCTGTTATCGGCCCGACCGCCATAACCAACCTCTACCTGAATACCGGGCAGGGACATCTGGGCTGGTCCCTGTCCGCGGGGTCGGGAAAATTACTGGCCGATTACCTGAGCGGCGAGAAAATGGATATCGCTATCGATCCCTATCGCATTGATCGCTTTTAGACTATCACCCGTTCTTCGGATTACTCCCATTCCAGTTCGGTAAAGGCCTTGCTGACATTGCGCCTGTGATAATGTTCATACAGTTGCCAGCTGCGCGCCTCTTCATGGGCCGCCTTGTCAAGGACCTCTTCCATGAAACGTCCTGCCGCTATCATGCTTCTGACCTCATCCCGCAACGTTTCCAGATACCGGCGTTGTTCCTGCCCGGCCCGCGGCCAGGGTTGATCAATCGGCCCATGACCGGGTATGACTTTTTGTGCCGGGATTTTTTCAAGGGCGTCGAGCTGCTTCAGCCAGCCTTTGAGTTTGCCGTCCAGAACGGGTATATGTCCTGTAAAAAGAAGGTCGGACAACCATAATGTCTGCGTTTTCCGGTCGTAGACTGTCAGATCGGTGAAAGTGTGGGCGGGTCCGTGGGCGGTGAGTGTCAACACCCTGTTCCCCAGATCCAGTTTCATGGTGTTTTCCACGGATATATCCGGCCCGATAATCCCGTTGTCACCGGCGGTTGCCAGCTCATCGGCGTATTCCTCCCGGAAAAACGCACGATTTTGCTCCACGGAGGGAGCCAGGTTTTCATGACCAACAAACCGCGCGTCCTCGTCACTGAACGCGGCATTACCCAGTAAATGGTCGTAATGAATATGCGTGTTGATGACATAGCATATTTTGCGATCAGAAATTTTGTGAATGGCCTGCCGCAGGCGCGCACCGACAGCCGGTGAGCCTCCGGTATCGATGACGGCGATGCATTCATCGCCGATGATAAAACCAATATTGGCACTGTCATCCCGCTGCGCGTGGTCCGTGGATACGATTTTACCCTGATGTACATAGATTCCCTCGGCAATCTCGCTCAAATTAAAGTGAGTACTTACTGATGAAGAGAGGGTCGATTGCTGGAAAACAAGGAGGAGGAACCCGCAATACAGGGGCAGTACCCCGTGTCGGAAGTAGCGAGTATGTCTGTGTCTTCGGTAAAGAAAGCGATGGCTCATGGAGAATCAATCCGGTTCTGATATAAGGATATGCATAATAAAGCACAGGAAATACGTAACATGGAAGCAATAATTAAACACGGATGCAAATAACCAATTTAACTTATTGATATCACCTGATGAAACAAGATGAATCCGCCGCTTGAGTTGACTGACAATGTGAACTAAATTAATTAGTACATCGACACAAGAATTCTGAATTCATCATAATCCCTGTGTCGAGGTACCAGGAGGTGATTACTCTGTCTGTACCAGGGCACTCAAAGCATTGCTGTTTCCATCCCCCGTACGGCATGTCGCTCCGCTTGTGTGACTGCCCGTCTTTTTTATCTACCAGAGTCGTTTTACTCTTTCCTATACCCAACCACAGGGGAGAATGTGTAATGTTTGAATACGATAGTGAAATTGTTTCTAACCTGCTAGCCGAAAATAAAGATTTCAGACGTCTCTTTGACAAGCATAATGAATTGAAGAAAAAAGTCCAAAATGTAAATATCGGCATGGATGCGGTTGATGATTTCTCACTGGAAAACCTGAAAAAAGAAAAACTGCTGCTCAAGGATCGCATGGCCTCAATGATTGAGAACTATCGGCAGGCTCACGTCTGAATCTACTGCACACTGGCTGTAAGCAAGGCCGGGGCGTGGTTTCGAGCTACTAAACCCGGCTTGCTAAAAACCCGCGCTGAAGTTGCCGCGGGTTTTTTATTGTCAGGCAGCCATGCGGATGCCGACCCATCAAAGCAGCTCTGCCAGTATCGGTCTGACGATTTTGTACTTTAGTGATTATAATCTATACTTAAAAGTAATTATTAATCATATTTTTATAAATATTATATCTATACTCGACCATGAAACTGCAGCAGCTTCGCTATATATGGGAAGTCACTCGCCATGACCTGAATGTTTCGGCCACCGCGGAGAGCCTGTTCACCTCCCAGCCGGGGATCAGCAAGCAAATCCGTTTGCTTGAGGAAGAACTGGGGGTACAGATATTTCAGCGTAGCGGCAAGCATCTGACTGAAATCATGCCGGCGGGCAAGGCGATAGTCGCCCTGGCCGGAGAAATCCTCGACAAGGTGGAGAGCGTCCGGCAGGTCGCCCAGGAATTCGGTGACGAGAGCAAGGGCGCGTTATCCATTGCCACCACACATACCCAGGCCCGTTATGTACTCCCCCCCCTCATTCGGGAATTTATCGGTCGTTATCCGGGTGTATCATTGCATATGCACCAGGGTACGCCGGTTCAGATTTCGGAGCTGGCCTCAAAAGGGACAGCGGATTTCGCCATAGCTACCGAAGCCCTGGAACTGTTCAATAATCTGATCATGATGCCCTGCTATCTCTGGAACAGGAGCATCCTGGTACCCACAGAGCATCCGCTGGCCGGAGAGAAAAAACTCACGCTGAAACAGATCGCCGATTATCCCATTGTCACTTATGTATTCGGTTTTACAGGGCGTTCACAACTGGATGAGGCTTTTAACTCCGCCGGACTGAAACCGCAGGTTATCTTTACAGCATCGGATGCCGATGTCATCAAGACTTATGTCAAACTGGGACTGGGAATCGGCATCATTGCCAGTATGGCCTATGACCCGGTTCTGGATGAGGAACTTGTCTGCCTTGATGCCGGCCATCTTTTCCAGCCCAGCACAACCAAGATCGGATTCCGCCGCGGCACCTTCTTGAGAGGCTATATGTATGATTTTATTGAATTATTTGCCCCTCACCTGACTCGTGACGTGGTTAACCGGGCGTTACGATGCAGCAGCCAGGCTGAACTCGGCGAACTCTTTGGTGATCTGCAATTGCCTACTTATTAAGTCATAAGTTACAAGTTATAAGTCACAAGGGAATCCATGTGTGCTTTTGAACTTACTATCTAGCTATTAATCCCTTGTTACTTATTACTTGTGACTTGACTACAAGTAATCCAGGTCCGGGTTGTTGTCCATTAATCGGGATTCCACCTCGGCGCATTTCCGGCAGAGCGAACCGTCGACAAGGATTTTCTTAACCAGGGTGATATGCATACCCGAAACCTATCCCGTCTGCTTCACGTTCCCGGCGTGCAAACCGCATTCCTTGATGGTTTCATCTTCCCACCACCAGCGGCCTTCGCGCTCGTGCTGGTTGGGTAGAACCGGTCTGGTGCACGGTTCGCAGCCGATACTGATGAAGCCCTTCTGGTGCAATTCGTTATAGGGGACATCGTTTTCCCGGATGTATTGCCAGACCTGGGCGGACGTCCAATTGGACAGGGGATTGAATTTATACAGGGTCTTATCCGCCGTGGAAAAGCCGACGTCCTTTTCCACTACTGGAATATTCGAGCGTGTGCCGGGACTCTGATCCTTGCGCTGACCGGTCACCCAGGCGTCCAGCGTCGCCAGTTTGCGCCGCAACGGGGCTACCTTCCTGATACCGCAGCATTCCTTATGGCCGTCCCGATAAAAGCTGAACAGACCTTTTTCGCGGACCAGTTTCTCCAGCGCCTGCGCGTCCGGAGACATCGCTTCCAGAGTGATGTTGTATTTTTCCCGGACCTGTTCGAACAGGCGGTAGGTTTCCGGATGCAGGCGCCCGGTATCCAGCGAGAAGACGGCGATATCCGGCTTTATGCGGCTTGCCATGTCAATCAGGACCACATCTTCGGCGCCGCTGAATGAAATCGCGATATTATCGAAGTGATCCAAGGCGAGTCTGAGGATGTCGCTCGGATGCCTTTGATCGTACTCACCGGCCAATGATCCGGCGTCAAAATTCTCCACACTCATCGTTGTCCGTTTCCCGTTGGGTTAACTGATTGATTTATGGATGTCGCCGCATCTGTAAGCGGATCCTAACAGAGGCAGGTTATAGCTATAAATAATAACTGATTATAGTGTTAGAACGAATATCGATATGGAGACAGCCCGCGCCCACCGCATTGCCGGACGCTTACTGGGCGGTATGGTGTTCCAGGTACTCGCCGGGGATGTAGGTTCCGTGGGAGGACAGGTCGGTAATCTGGATGGTCTGGTCATCGTATTTTTCGATCACCAGATGCAATCGTGAAATATCCCGAAGATTGGGTTCCATGATGATGGTACTCGCCGTATCCCTGCCGACAACATTCCTGCCCTTGCCCAGTTCATACTTGCGGCCTTTCTGGTCCATGAAAATCATTGTATCACCGGAATTGAGTTTACACGGGTGCTTTGACAGGATGAGATCGATGTCTTCCCCCGGACGCATGGTGATGGTGACCGGTTCGCCCTTGGGCATACGTTCAAAGGCCTTGTCCTTGTACTGTTCCTGTGTTGGCTCGAAAATGGTGTTTTCAAGTATCAGGGTGTCCTTGAACTGGGCGCCTTCAACCGGGGCTTCTCCGTTGTCTTCCTTGGATTGCTTTTTCTTGTCGGAATACAGGTACTTAATGATCTCCTGGCGGGAAGCCAGGTATTGCATATATTTAACCAGGGCGATACGTCTGAAGGGATTGAAATCCTCATTGCCGTTATTCAGAGATGAAATGATATCCCGCCAGCCGTGATCCTGGGAAAATATGAGTGGATCCATCTCCCGCAAGGCCCGGTTGATACTGTCCGGTTCCTCGATGGAACGGGACAGTATGGCGACAAAGCGTTTCTCCACCTCCTTGATGGTACGCGCCTCTTTTTTCAGTTGCTCGGTGGTGAATCGCACCATCTCCGAGATTTTTCTCGAGGGAATGGAGGTGCGCCCGCCCAGCGCGAATTCGAAATCGGCCGTGGAGCAAAACTTGTAGGTCTGATCCCCGATTTCCAGTTCCAGCGGTTTAGAAAAGAATTTATTCAGCATGTTTCCAGGAATCTGCAGCGTAAGGTGTACATTGAATGCTACTACAACCCCCGGCCCGGCTGAATAGCCTTTGCCTGACTGGATTGATTCGGATCAATGATGGTATTCGTATCCGAAGGTGCGTTCTTCACCCTTACTCCGGATGGCGGCAATTGTATACCCGGATAAGTGACGGCATCCAGTCTCTTTGTTCCGAATCCGGCCTGTCCTGATATGGTGCATGACCTGTCGGTTACAAGGTTTTGACTTAGCAGGATTTCCCCGGATTGTATTGCCGGATTCGATGCTGCAGGAGATGATCGGGACAGTGTCGAATGCTTTCCATGTAGGAATAAAAGCTCGCCAGATCGTTTCCCGTGGCCGTGTAGAGTGCCATGAATTCCGGCATCCATTGCCGGTAAGTGGCTATCGCCGCCAGTTTGGCATTGTTCAGGTCGATGGATATCCAGCGGTCATACCGGTCACTGCCGTCATGTCGTTGCTTCAGTTGATGGTAGTCCCGGCGCAGCTCTGCCAGGATTTGGTCCTTGCGCCTAACCTTGTCCGTCCGCGGCTGGTCGGATTCGTACAATGCGCCCAGTCTTTCCTTGTAATCCAGTACCAGGCTCATGAAGGCATCCTCATAGACCAGGGCGTGGCGGATGGGTATGGCATCCTCGCCCCGTGCTTCAAGCCAGCGCTCCAGACCAATACGGGCGACGCTTTCGGCAAAGGCCTCGTTGATATCTATCCTGTTCTTTATATACAATTTCTGGTGAGCCAGTTCGTGAAATATCAGCCGGGCGATTTTCCAGTCGTCCTGATCCAGCATTGTGTTCAATACCGGATCCCGGAACCAGCCCAGGGTGGAGTAGGCCCGCACCCCGCCGACGTAAACATCCCAATTCTGTTCCTGCAATTGCATGGCATGTTTCATGGCTGAATCGCGATTAAAATAACCGCGATAATCGAAACAACCGGCCAGTGGATAACACCATGACCGGGGTTGCAGGGACAACTCGGGTGCGGCGAAAATATTCCAGGCGACAAAGGGGCGATTCAGATCGGCGTAATGCCGGTAACTGCCGTTATCCGGCAAGGCCAGTTCGTCATGGGCAAAATCCAGCAATTCCCGGACATGGATTAATTTGTCCCTGAGATTGGGATCGGCACGATCATTCTCGAGGATAGCCTGAATGGGCTGGCGTGAGCGCAGTACATCCAGATGTCCCGTAACAGCATGGCCGTAATAGCCGAGAGTGGAGCACGCTCCCTGGCTCAGGCAGCAGAGGAGTAAAAGAAATCGTGGTAGATGGCCGGCGGGTTTGTTCGTCATATGGTCAATACCGCTATAGTCTCCCGCCGACGCAGGCTTCGTCAATTTTCTCAATCGCTGTCCTTAAGGCATACTGTAGGAATCATGTATCAAACCTTGATTAACTGCCGGACCCTGAACGGCCTGCTTTCGGGACCCGATATCGTCATCGTCGACTGCCGGTTTGACCTGACGGACCCTGCGGCCGGGCGCCGCCGCTATCTGGAAAGCCATATTCCGGGTGCGGTTTACGCCGGCCTGGAAGATCACTTGAGCGGCCCGGCCGGGCCCGGTACCGGCCGGCACCCCCTGCCGGACGCGGAGAGAATACGGCAAGTGTTTTCGGAACTGGGATTCGGCAAGGATACACAGGTGGTTGCCTATGATGATATGTCCGGCGCCTTTGCCGCGCGGCTTTGGTGGATGCTGCGATATATGGGACATCATGCCTGTGCCGTCCTCGACGGCGGCTGGCAGGATTGGCTGGCGCAGGGTTTCGCGGTGGAAGAGGGTAATGTTGAGCCGCGTGCCGCCGATTTCCGGGGCTCCCCAAGACCGGACCGCCTCCTCGAGATTGCCGAGGTGACATCCCTTTCCTGCCTGGTGGATGCCCGCGACCCCGTGCGATATCGCGGCGAAAGCGAGCCCCTGGATCCGGTGGCCGGGCATATCCCCGGAGCGGTCAATTATTTCTGGCAAAGGAATATCGATGAGGATGGCCGTTTCCGGGATGCGGCCGATCTGCGCCGTGACCTGCTGTCCGTATTGGGTAAAACAGCGCCGGAGGAAGCCGGTGTTTACTGCGGCTCCGGCGTGACGGCCTGCCATAATCTTCTGGCCGCGGTGCATGCCGGGCTTGCGATGCCGCGTCTGTATGCCGGTTCCTGGAGCCAATGGTGTGCCGACCCGAAACGGCCCGTGGCAACCGGTGAGTAAACGGCGTACCCGCACAATCATGTTATTATTACCGGTCCGGGTGTCGTATCTGTTTGAAAAAGCAGAATATACTCCTATACTGCCAGAAGCGGCCTTAAATAAAAAATCTGACGCGGGAAAGTCGCGGGAAAACATGTCACTGAAATCCATATTTCTGGTTTTGTCTCTGGGCCTCTGCCTCTTCGGCAAAATCTCCGCGATGGCCCAGGAGCCGGATGCACCGCAGGACAGTCCGCCCGCGGTGATGCCGGGCGACGAGGAACCCGCCGGCGATGCCGTAACCGCGGACGGGGATGGGCTATTGATGACCTTCCCCCGTGATGTTGTCCTGGTTCTGGACAATTCCGGCAGCATGAAGAAAAACGATCCCGGTTCTCTTGCCGTCAGGGCGGTCAGGGAATTTGTCAGTCGCCTTGAGGCGCAGACCCGGCTGGCGATAATTATCTTCGATCAGGATGTGCATCTTTCCATGCCGCTGGCCCGGGTCAGCGACCAGACCCGGGAGCGGATTGCCGACAGTATTGATCGGCTTGATTACGGAGGGTTGTTTACGGACAGTCCCGCCGCGATCGAACGCGCCATCTATGAACTCAAGAACAACGGCAGGGAGGACGCGCAGAAATTCATCGTCTTCATAACCGACGGCATCGTAGATACCGGTAATGAAGGCAAGGATATGGAAAAGACGCGCTGGCTGCGCGAGGATCTGGCGCCGGATGCCGCGGATGCGAATATCCGCATCTTTGGCATTGCCTTTACGGAAGCGGCCGATTTTCAGTTGATTCAGTCACTCGCCCAGAAGACCGGAGGCGAGTATTACCGAGCCCTGCAGCCTGAGGATCTGCAATCGGTTTTCGGGCGTATTCAAACCCTGATGCAGGAGCCGCCGGAGGAGGAACTGCCGGAAGAAGAAAGCGTGCCTGAACAACCCGTTGAGCAGGCGCCGCCCCAGCCGGTGGTTATCAATGTGCCGGAACAGCCCGTGCAGTCCATGGGTGAGGAAGAACGGATTCGTTCCATCATCATCATTGCCTCGGCGGCAGTGCTGGTTCTGGCCCTGATAGTCATTATCGTGTTGCTGATACGGCATAACCGCGGCGGTCGTGGTGATGAGGACGCCCATGCCGTGGAGGCCTATCTCAACGATATTCACGGACATACAACACAACCGTCCTTCAAGCTGGGCAATAAACCGACCATGCTAGGTCGTGTCGCGGGCAAGGACACCGATCATCTCGATTATATTGTTATCCCCCAGTCCACAATCGGCCGCCGGCATGCCCTGATTGAATACAAGGATTTTGCCTACTGGATTGTGGATCAGGGCAGTATCAACGGCACCTACGTGAATGATGTCCCGATAAGCAGCGAGGTGCGCCTCAAGCACGGCGATAAAATCCGCCTGCACAAGCTCGAATTCGAATTCCTCATGCCGGAGATGGACGAGGCCGGCATGACGGAACTATCCAGTACGGTTTTTGCACAACAGGGATCAGAGGAACAGGATGAGGCGACCGAGTTAAGGGACCATGGTTCCGGCAAGACCGATGAAGACGCGGAGCTGGGTTTTGACCTTGCCGATGAGGGAGATGAGGACAATCCCGCCGATGATGAGGAGGATACTTTACTGCGGGAAGACCAGGCCGGACATGAGGGTTCGTCCTATGATTCGGAAGACGAGACCCTTATTCCGGGCAGTGAAGATACTGTCGGAGAGGGAAGCCGGAACCCGGACGATGAAAGCGAAGACGAAACCCTGATGCCCGGCGAATTCGATTTCCCGGATGAGGATGAGACCCTGCGTCATGATGCTTCCGATGAGTCCATGGAAGATCTGTTTGATTTAACGGATGTGGACAAGAAAGGAAACAATGACAAGGATAAGAGTTAACAGCGTTTGCCGGTTCGATCATAGAGATATCTGATTCATTCCTTTCCCCTTATTCCGCAGTCTCTATAGGATACCGCCGTGATTATTCCCGCCGGCATGTGAATTTCAGTCATGAAGAACAGGAAAAAGCAATTGCTTGCCGTGTTGTCCGATGGAGAATTTCATTCCGGCCAGGATCTGGCTGTATTCACGGGAATCAGTCGCACGGCTGTCTGGAAACACCTGCGTTCACTTTGCGAGTCGGGACTGGAAATCGATCCCGTTCGCGGCAAGGGCTACAGATTGCGGCAGACGCTGGAACTGCTGGATGCGGATCGCATTCGTGATAATCTTGCATCCGGCATCAGGTCTTTGCCGGTACAGATTGACGTACTTTTCGAAACCGAATCCACGAATGAATATCTGCTGCAACGATTCTCCGGTGCTTCCCTGTCCGGCCGGGTGGTTCTGGCGGAATACCAGACCGCCGGACGAGGGCGCGGCGGGAATCAGTGGCTGGCGGCGCCGGCGTCGTCAATATGCCTGTCTTTGGGCTGGCATTTCGACAGCGGCCCGGATTCACTCACGGCATTATCCCTGGCGGTGGGCGTCGCGGTGGCCGAGGCCCTGGATCGGGCCGGTTGTCGGGGAATCGGGCTGAAATGGCCCAATGATATAGTTGTCGACGGGGCCAAACTGGGCGGAATCCTGATCGAATCCCGGGCCCAGAATGCCGGTGCCTGGGACGTGGTCATCGGCATCGGTATTAATATCCATCTGCCCGCTGATTTGGCGGATAGTATCGGCAGGCACGTAACGGATGTGGCCCGGATGCTGGCGCCGTCTCCGCCCCGGCGTAACGAGCTCGCTGCGGACACCATTAATCATGCCCTGTCCATGCTGGGGACATTCGGTGAACAGGGTTTTGCGCCATTCATGGAACGCTGGCGGGCGCTGGATTATACACGCGGTAAAACGGTCAGGCTGCTCCAGGCCAATACCGAATGTACGGGGCAGGTCATCGACATAGATGACAAGGGTATGCTGATCATGTCGATCAACGGCGAGAGGAAAAAATTCAGCAGTGGAGAAGTGAGTCTCAAATTGCAGACATGACTCTTTTCGTTGATATAGGTAACAGCCGCTTAAAATGGTCGGCTTACGGACAGAGACGGAGTCATTCCGCTTTGTATACCGTGGCGACCCTGCGGGAGCAACTGGCGTCCGCCTGGAAGGGTTTGCAATCGCCGGAAGCGGTGTATATCGCGAATGTGGCCGGCACCGAAGTGGCCGACATTGTCAGTCAGTACAGCCGGGCAAACTGGAACAGGGAACCGGTTTTCATGGCCGTATCAAAAAACTTTCATGGCCTGGTCAATGCCTATGAAGATAGCCGTCAAATGGGTGTGGATCGCTGGATGGCACTGGTGGCCGGCTGGAGCGCGTATAAGGATAATTTGTGCGTTGTTGATTTCGGCACGGCCATTACGGTGGATCTCGTCCTTGCCGACGGCCGCCATCTGGGGGGATATATCCTTCCCGGAATGCAGCTGATGCAGGATCTGTTAAACCGTCACACTTACGGCATCAAGATTGATGCCGGCGAATCTTCCGGCATCAACCCCGGCAGGTCCACCAGCGAGTGTCTTGGTAACGGAGCACGGCTGGCTGTCATTGCATTGATAGAGAGGGTTGTAAAGGAATCGGGGAAAGAATACGACTGCGACTTCAAATGCATCATTACCGGTGGCGGAGCCGATGCATTCCGGGGGTTGCTGACACTGCCGTTTGAGCACGATCAGGACCTGGTTCTGAGAGGCATGGCGATTGTCTCCGGAGACGACCAATGAGATGGTTATTCCTTTTTTTGCTGTTAACGAATGTTGTTTATTTTGGTTGGGAACTGGATCGAAACACCCGGATGCGGATGCAGAATTCCCTGGCGGTCCAATCGGTCCCGGCTGCGGCTTCCAGGCTGACCCTGATACGGGAAATGGCCAGCCCGCCGGCCGTTCGTTCCACACAGGACACTATCGAGACTTCGACGGGTGATGAGTCCGGCTCCGGGGATGACGGTCCGCCACCTTTGTCCGAAGCCCTGGTGGGGCAATTGCCGGATATCAGTACCGGCGGCCTGTCCTCTGGACTGACCGGCTCTTATTGTATTACCTATGGCCCCCTGCCGGAGCAGGCCCTGGCCACGGGACTGAACGACTGGTTCCGTTCCCGCAATGCGGACACCCGGGTCCGGCATACGGATCAGGACGAGCGGGGTCTGTTCTGGATTTATCTGGCGCCGTTGGAATCGCGTGCCGATGCAATGGCGCTGCTTGATGAGCTCAGGCATCAGGGCATTCGCGATTACCGGCTGATCCGGCGCGGTAACCTGGAAAACGCCATTTCCCTGGGTTTGTTTTCCAGCCAGTCTGCCGTCAACCAGCGACTGGGTGAATTGAAGGATAAAGGATACAAGCCCGTCATTGTCCCCTATACGGATGTAAACCGGATTTACTGGGTCGATGTGAAGATGGGAAAAGCAGCGGAGGAAATGGATGAAGTCATTAACGGTTATCCGGCCCGTTTTAATTCCGTTCCGGTGGATTGCAATCAAATTGCTATTGGTAATAGTGATCCATAAAATACGGGTCTCTATAACGGCCCTGAACAATACCACGGCAACCCCGGGGGAAATCGATTGAGATTCAACAACAGTCCCATTGCAATTGCGGTACTGGCGGTAATCGTCATACTGCATGTGCCGGCGGCCATGCCGGCAACCGGTATCGATCGTATCCAGGCATTGCTTGCTGAAGGGAAGCTGGATGAAGCCCTCAGGTTGACCAATGAAGAACTGAGCCGGGACGCGGCCGACGTCAATTATCAATTCATGAAAGGTCTGATATTAACCAGGCTGAACCGCCTGGAACAGGCGGCGGACGTCTTTACCGGGATCACCGAAAGCCACCCCGAACTGCCCGAACCCTATAACAATCTTGCTGTCATCTATGCCGCCCTGGGCGATCTGGACAAGGCGCGCCAGGCACTCCAGGAAGCCATCAATACCCATCCCAGTTACGCCACGGCTCATGAGAATATCGGCGATATCTACGCCAAGCTGGCCAGCCAGGCCTATAACCAGGCATTGCAACTGGATCAGGAGAATATTACCGCCAAGGCGAAATTGTCTTTAATCAACGATCTCTTTTCCGTCCCCAAAACGAAGCAGGAGACGGTACTGGCCGAGGCGGTGGAAGAGACGCCTCCCCTGCAGGAGGAAACGGAACAGCCGACACCTGCCGAACCGGCCGCCGTGCCGGCAGAGCCGGTAGCCCCGAAAGAGACGGTGGACAGACAGGCACAGGAACAGGAGATGGTCGAGGCCGTGAAGGCAACGGTCAACAAATGGGCCGAGGCCTGGTCATCCCAGGACGTGGAGGCCTATTTATCCCATTACGGAGCCGAATACACGCCGCCCGCCGGACAGGCTCTTGCCGACTGGCGGGAGGAGCGGAGGGAACGCCTGAGCGGTCCCCGCTTTATACGGCTGGATGTCTCCGAACTGCGGGTGGAGTTGCTGGGAGAGGATTACGCCCAAGCCACATTTATGCAAAAATATCAGTCGGATACATATAGCGATCTGGTCACGAAATTATTATTATTCAGCAGGCAGGACGGGCGCTGGGTGATCGTACAGGAAGCGACCAAATAAAAGGGCTTTCATGAACAAGACCATAAAGACAGTAATGTGGCTGATCTGCCTGGCGGGAGCCGGCAATACGGCGCCGGTTGCGGCCGGTGACATGATCGTCAATCATGCCGCCATACACCATCTGGACCACGGTCAGGAACGCCTGCTGGTTGATGCGCTGGAGCAAATCCGGCGGCATCGCCTTAATGAGGCATTGCCCATGCTGCGGCGTGTTACCACCGCCAACCCCCGATTCCGTCTGGCCCAGTTGATTTATGCCGATATGCTGCTGGCCCGCAGCCGTCCGATCAACAGCTTCGGCAACTTCCCATCCGCCCGTTACGAACAGCTCCTGTCGCTTCGCGAAGAGGCCAGGGCGCGCTGGAGTCATTACCTGGCACAGCCGCCGGAAGATCGGATCCCCGGCTCACTGGTGGAACTGGGCCCCCATCAGTCACACGCCGTCGTGGTGGATGCCAACCAGTCCCGGCTCTACCTGTTTGAGAATCGGGACGGGATACCGAGGCTGGTGCATGATTTCTATGCATCGCTCGGCAAGCAGGGCGTGATGAAATTCCGGGAGGGGGATCAGAAAACTCCCATTGGCGTCTATTTCGTCACCGGTTTCATCAGTCCCGAGGAACTGCCGGATTTGTACGGCGACGGTGCTTTTCCCATTGATTATCCCAATGCCTGGGATCAGCGTCACGGCCGTACCGGCTACGGCATCTGGCTACACGGTACGCCCAGTGACACCTACAGCCGGCCGCCCCGGGACAGCGACGGCTGTGTTATCGTCAGCAACCGGGATCTGAATACCCTGGCGACCTATCTGAAGTCAAAAGACATGAAAACCATCCCGGTGGTTATCACCCATGATATCCAGTGGTTAAGCATGGAAGACTGGAGCGCGCGGCAGAATCGGTTTGCCGATTACGTCGATCAATGGCGCCGGGACTGGGAGAGTCGCAATACGGATCTGTACCTGAGTCATTATTCGCCGCAATATTCCGGTCTCGGCAAGGATTATGAAGGCTGGGTCGAGTACAAGCGGCGGGTCAACAGTGCCAAGGAATTTATCGATATCGAAATCACCGATAAAAGCATGTTCCTGTATCCGGGGGAAGAAGGTCTGCTGGTGGTCACATTTGAACAGGAATACAAGAGCAACAACATCCATCGCCGTTTCATCAAGCGCCAGTACTGGCGCATGGAGGAAGATGGAACCTGGCGTATCGTTTACGAGGGCTCGGTCTCCTGAGGGTTTTCGCTGGCTAAGGGCGGCGCCGGTATATTTCTGCTTAACCACCGCACCAGATCCCGCCAGATGGCCGAAATCTCCTCCGGGGTCGGCATAATTCCCGCATAAGGCAGTTCGATGGTGACTACCGGAATCTGTTTCTGGATGCCGGCATAATTGCCCAATGATCCCGGATAGGTGCCAAGCAGATTCAGGTACAGTCGGCCCAGTTTATAGGGCGCGTCCTTGGGGCCGTCGTAATCCACTACACCGTGGGGCGCATGAACGGCGACAATCACATCAGGGGCGAAAGACTCGATTTCGTTGACCAGCCAGCCGCTTTCCGGCTCGCTCAGCGGTGAGGGGCCGGGGTAACGACGCGGGTTCCTGCCGGTACGCTGAACCCAGTATTCTTCCGTGGCATCCTGCCAGCCGGGCATGGGGAAATTCCGGTTCAAATCCACGCCGTTGGCGTTCATGCGCACGGAATCATCCTGCAGCAGACCGTCCGGGTTCAACAGAGGCACAATATGCCAGTGGAACAGACCGGAATGATGCTGATCCAGGGTTTGCAGCCATTTGAAAACCACACTGACCGAGGAATATTCATCCCCGTGGATGCCCCCTACCAGCAGTACCTTGCCAAGGGGTGTTCTGCGTTGCAGCGGCGGGTATTCCTTGATCAGGATGGGGGCATTGTTGATGGATACGCCGCCGGAGAGATGCAGTTTGCGGGCCAGGCACTCGCTGTAGCTGACGCTGCCGAGCTTACCGCCGATACGGCGGCATTCCTTCGCCACTTGCTCATTTGCCTCGTCCGCCTGCACGAATACTCCGGCGCTGGTCAGGCAAAGGGACAGTATGAGAATAGCAAGATGTTGCTTCATAAATACCAGATCAAAGATATTAAGCAGGTTATAAGTATCCCGACATTCCTCTGTGAGACACGCTGTGAATACGTCCCCCGGATCAAGCCTGCCCCGGCCGAAGAGCCGGGGTCCGGGACAGGCTCTGCGGCCGACGGTCCCACAGAGGAATGTCGGGATACTTCCTGTTTCATTAATAACTGAAAAACAGGCCGGCAAACACCGCCGCACCCAGCCAGTTATTGTTCAGGAAGGCGCGGAAACACTCTTCCGGGACCCGGTTCCTGATCAGGTACTGATGATACAGCATAATCCCGGCGACCAGCAGCAGGAAGAGATAATAAATCCAGTCCAGCTGCAGTTGTCGGCCCAGTATGACAAGGGCGGCAAGCAGCATCGCCTGCATTATGCCGATGATGGCGCGGTCGGCGTCGGCGAAGAGAATGGCCGTCGATTTCACGCCGATACGGATATCGTACTCGCGGTCGACCATGGCATAAATGGTATCGAAAATGACCACCCAGAGGACATTGGCGACGTACAGCAGCCAGGTGATGCTGGTTAACTCACCGGCCTGTGCGGCGAATGCCATGGGTATCCCCCAACTGAAGGCCAGGCCCAGGAAAAACTGCGGAATGTAGGTATGCCGTTTCATGTAAGGATAGACGGCCAGCAGGGGGATGGCGCCCAGGGACAGCAGCACGGTGAATCGATCCGTTGTCAGTACCAGTAAAAAGGCGAGAAGAAGCAGGGCCCCGGCCACGGTAATGGCCTCGCGGGGCCGGACTTCCCCCGTTGCCAGCGGGCGTCCGACGGTGCGCGCCACATGGGGATCGATCTCGCGGTCGGCGAAATCGTTCACCGCGCAGCCGGCCGAGCGGGCCAGGAATGTACCGATGGTAAAGACCAGGAACAGGTGCAGCGACGGCAGGCCTTCGGCGGCGATCCACAGGGCCCAGAGCGTCGGCCATAACAGCAGCAGTGCACCGATGGGCTTGTCCATGCGCGCAAGACGAGCATACAGTACAAGCCGCCGGCGGATGTCCGGCCAGTGATTGACATACCAGACCTGCGCGCGATGCCACCAGCGGCGGCAATGCGCCACGGCGAGTCCGCCGTAGTCGCGGCAAAACCGGACGATTCTGTCCAGGTGCTTGTTTATCTGCTTCATACCTTGCCGAAGTCGAGTCGGGTTGACAGCCAGCGGGTGGTCAGGGCATCGACCTGCTCCGGGTATTGTTCGAGAATGGTATCGGCCATTTTCTGAATTCGCGGCAGCAGTTTCGCGTCCCGGACCAGATCGGCGACGCGCATTTCCGGCAGACCCGTCTGGCGTGTACCCAGCATGTCCCCCGGTCCCCGGATCGCCAGATCCTTTTCCGCGATTATAAAGCCGTCACTGGTGGAGCGCATAACCTCAAGCCGGGCGCGGGCCGTTTCCGTCAGGGGCGGTTGATAGAGCAGAATGCAATTGCTCTTTTCGGTGCCGCGGCCGACCCGGCCGCGCAGCTGATGCAGCTGCGACAGGCCCAGACGCTCCGCATTCTCGATCACCATGAGGCTGGCGTTGGGTACATCCACGCCCACCTCGATGACGGTGGTGGCAACCAGTACCTGGATATCCCCGGCCTTGAACTCCTGCATAATACGTTCCTTGTCCGCGCCCTTCATCTGTCCGTGAATCAGATCGATACGTAGTTCCGGCAGGATTTCATGCAAATAGTCACGGGTATTGATAGCGGTCTGGCATTGCAGGGTCTCCGATTCGTCGATCAGGGTGCAGACCCAGTAGACCTGATGACCTTCCCGGCAGGCGGAGGCGATGCGTTCGATCAGTTCATCCCTTTTTTGATTGGAAAGTACGGCCGTGGTGACCGGCTGGCGCCCGGGCGGCAGTTCATCGATCACGGAGATATCCAGCTCGGCGAACAGTGTCATGGCCAGAGTCCGAGGAATGGGGGTGGCGGTCATGATTAATTGATGCGGATGGAAATCACCGCTGCCGCCCTTTTCAATCAGGGCCAGACGCTGGTGCACGCCGAAGCGGTGTTGTTCATCGATAATGATCAGGCCCAGATTGCCGAAACGGACCGATTCCTGGAACAGGGCATGGGTGCCGACGGCAATCAGGGGTTTGCCCTCCGCCAGTTGCTGATGGCTCAGGTTGCGTTCGGATGCTTTCAGTTTGCCGGTGAGGCGGCGCACCGGGATATCAAATGCGCCGAACCATTGTTGCAGATTGTAATAATGCTGATCCGCCAGCAGTTCCGTCGGTGCCATCAGGGCCACCTGACTGCCGGCATTGATGGTCCGGATGGCGGCAATGGCCGCAACGACGGTCTTGCCTGATCCCACATCACCCTGGATCAGCCTGAGCATGGGGACACTCGCGGCCAGGTCCGTGTTGATATCCTCCAGTACCCTTTGCTGGGCCGCGGTGAGCTGAAACGGCAGCGCCTTGATGAAACGATCAGTTAATTGATGATTGTCGGGCGCGACGGGCAGGGCGTGATAATGCCGGATCTGATGCCGGATGGACCGCAGGCTCAGGTGATGCGCCAGCAGTTCCTCGATAATCAGGCGTTGCTGGGCCGGATGCCGGCCCTGCAGGAGCTGTTCCGGTTCCGTGTCCGGGGGCGGTCGGTGGATGGTTTTCAATGCCTCGGTCAAAGAGGGCAGGGAACCGGCGTTCAGTAATGACGGCGGCAGCAATTCCTCCAGTTCACCGCCCCTGTCCAGGGCGGCCAGTGCCTGGCCGGTGAGTTTCCGCAGTCTTGCCTGGGTGATGCCTTCGGTGGACGGATAGACGGGCGTCAGTGTTTGTTCCAGGTTGTCCAGGTCCTGTTCACCGACAAGCTGGTATTCGGGATGGATCATTTCCAGGGTGGCCGCACCACGGCGGGCCTGGCCCCAGCAACGCAGGTAATGTCCCCGCGCGAGGTTCTCCTGCTGGGCGCGGCTGAAGTGGAAGAAGCGCAGGGTGAGGGCACCGGTACCGTCGCTGATGCGGCAAAGCAGCGATCGCCTGCGGCCGTACTGGATCTGGGTCAGTTCAATCTGTCCCTGAATAAGCGCTTCCCGGCCCGCTTCCAGTTCCCCGATGAGGGAGATTTGTGTTCGATCGATATAGCGTCCTGGCAGATGAAAGAGCAGATCCCGGAGTTTGTCGATACCGAGGCGCCGGAGCTTTTCAGATATATTCGGCCCGACGCCCGGCAATGCGGATACCGGCGCGGTCAATCGCGGGGGGGTCATCTTGCCCACGATACGGCGCGGTAAGTCAGTTGCCGGGGACGAGTATGGCGTCCATTTCCACTTGTGCGCCCTTGGGCAGTTGTGCCACCCCGATGGCGGCGCGGGCCGGATAGGGTTCCCGGAAATGCTCGGCCATGACTTCGTTGACCAGAGGAAAGTGGGACATATCGGTAAGATATATGGTGAGTTTTACCACGTCCTGCAGGGAACCGCCGGCCGCCGTAGCGACCGCCTCGAGATTCCGGAAGACACGGTCGATTTGTTGCCGCATATCACCCGCGACCAACTCCATTGTTACCGGATCCAGCGGGATCTGGCCTGACAGATAGACCGTGTCGCCGCTCCTGACGGCTTGGGAATACGGCCCGATGGCTTCCGGCGCCGCATCAGTCGAGATGATTTCACGAGACATGACAATTTCCTTGTTTGATTGAAAGTCAGAACATTAACAAATCGCCGGTTCAAAAAACATTTCTTGATAGAAACGGACTGCTCCTGAGTTATTTTCAACAACTTCAGGATCTCGCCAAGCGCGCAAAGTTCGCAAAGTGGTAAAGGTCCATGATTCCTTTGCGTGCTTGGCGTGCTTGGCGCGCTTGGCGAGATCCACCATTACCTTTCCAGATACCCACAAATTTTGCCGAAGAGCCCGAATTTTTACCGCCGGCTGATGCGGGAGACATGCCTGAGCTTGCGTATCCGGCGCATAAGCCGCGCCAGATGCAAACGGTCATTTACCTCGACCACGAATTTCAGCGTGGTGTAGCGATCGTCCCGATCCATGTTTTCCACATGCACGATATTGGCCTCCATGTCGGAGATGGTGGTGGCCAGCTTGGCCAGCACACCGCGCTGGTTGGTGACGTCGACACGGATATTGGTGGGGAAAGTGCCCTTGATATTGCGCTCCCACTCGACATTGATCCATTTGTCCGGGTGATTGCGGTATTCGGCTACGTTGGTACAGGATTGATGGTGAACCACGATGCCGCGCCCGGCGGTGACGAAACCGAGTATGGGATCGCCGGGTATGGGCAGGCAGCACTTCGGGAAATTGATGACCATGCCTTCGGTACCGCGGATCTGGAGCGGGATAGTATCCCGACCGTTACTCTTCCTGGCTTTTTTCTGCTTTCCCTTTTTCCGGGGTGGAGGTTCCTGATCCATTAATTGCCGCGCCATCAATGTTGCCATACGGTTGCCGAGGCCGACTTCCTGCAATAATTCCTGTTCGCTCTCCAGGTTGTATTCCTTCAGGACTCGTTCCATATTTTCCTTTTTGATGGCGTCATAGCTGGTGGATTGCATTTTCAATTCCCTGACCAGCAGACGTTTGCCCAGCGATTCCGCTTCGTTCTTTTGCAGGTTTTTCAGATAATGCCGGATGTTGGAGCGGGCCTTGGCGGTGACGGCGAAATTCAGCCAGGCGGGGTCCGGCCGGGCCCCCGGCGCGGTGATGATCTCCACGGTCTGGCCGGTGGCCAGTCGCGTTCCCAGCGGCACCAGACGCCGATTGACCCGGGCGCCGACGCAACTGTTGCCGATGCCGGTATGGATGGCGTAGGCGAAATCCACTGCCGTGGCGCCCCGCGGCAGTTCTATAATCCGGCCCTTGGGGGTAAACAGGTATACGGATTCCGGAAACAGATCGATCTTGACGTTTTCCAGGAATTCCTGCGGGTTGCCCGCCGTGGTCTGCATTTCCATGATGCTGCGCAGCCATTCACGGGCGCGTCTGTGGGCGCTCTTGTGATCGTTGGCGCTGCCCGTCTTGTAGAGCCAGTGGGCGGCGATCCCGGCCTCGGCCACATCGTCCATTTCCCGGGTTCGAATCTGCACCTCGATGGGCACGCCGAAGGGTCCGAACAGGACCGTATGCAGGGATTGATAACCGTTGGATTTGGGGATAGCGATGTAATCCGTGAATTTTCCGGGGACCGGTTTGTACAGGTTATGCACGGTGCCCAGCACCCGGTAGCAGGTATCCACATCGTCGACGATGATGCGAAAGGCATAGACATCATAGACCTCATTAAAGGAGAGGCCCTTGCGCTGCATTTTCTGGTAGATACCGTACAGGTGTTTCTCCCGGCCGATGATCCGGACAGGAATCTTTTCCTGGCGCAGCCGCCGGCGCAGGGCGTTGCGGATCTTGTTGACGACCTCCTTGCGGTGCCCCCGTGTCTTGATCACCTGCTCGGTAAGGATGCGGTAACGCATGGGATAGAGGGTGGCGAAGCCCAGTTCCTCCAGTTCCAGGCGGATGCTGTTGATCCCCAGGCGCTGGGCGATGGGGGCGTAAATCTCCAGTGTTTCCCGGGCAATACGCCGACGCTTTTCCGGGGGCAGGGCGCCCAGTGTGCGCATGTTGTGGAGCCGGTCCGCCAGCTTCACCAGTATCACGCGCAGGTCGTTGCTCATGGCCATGAGCATCTTGCGGAAATTGTGGGCCTGTTCCTCCGCGTGACTGTCGAACTGGATCTGGGTCAGTTTGCTGACACCATCCACCAGTTCGGCCACGCCCTTGCCGAATTTGCGGTGGATCTCGGTCTTGGCGGTCTCCGTGTCCTCGATTACGTCATGCAGGATGGCCGCCACCAGTGTCTGGTAGTCCATATGCATGTCGGCGAGGATACGGGCGACTTCCAGGGGATGGTGAATATAGGGTTCACCGCTCCTGCGGTGCTGGCCTTCGTGGGCCAGGGCGCCGAATTCATAAGCCGTACGGATCCTGTCCATCTCCTCACGGGGCAGATAGCTGCGGGTGATCTTTTCCAGTTCGTTGATGGTGGTCGTCATCATACATTTATTGTAACGCAGAGTATGACTGACGGGGATATTGGCAAGCCATTGGGCCCGCCGCCGCGGGTAGGCAGGGTCATGCGATCAGGAATGGATGCCGGATAATCCGGCCCGGTTGACCGTTATCTGGACAAGCTCATTGGAATGACGGTCTCAGATTCAGGACGTTCCCTGCGGGATTAAGGTTTTATAGCCAGGGCTCGCCTGGATTGATGATCTCGCGGGGAACGCGGAGATCGCAGAGCTTGGAAATGAGGATCTCCGCGTGCTCTGCGTACTCCGCGAGATCAAAATCATCGGTTCACTCCGGCTGGATGCAAGATAGTTTGCTTTGCCTGGGTCTGCCGGGCCCGGGATCAGGGATGGATTATTCGACGGCGGGAAAGTCCAGTTCTTCTTCCTCGTCGAAGCCGGGCCGGCGGTCCAGTTTATCGATGTTCTCGGCAGTGACCAGTCCTTCGGAGATTTCCCGCAGGGCTATCACGGTGGGCTTGTCCGCTTCTTCCTCGACCAGCGGGTCGGCGCCGCGGGCAATCTGGCGGGCGCGTTTGCTGGCCAGCAGCACCAGATCGTAGCGGTTATCAACGTTTTCCAGACAGTCTTCGACAGTCAATCGGGCCATGAAATGCAGTCCTCCGGGGGAATCGGGCTAAAAGGTGGGGTAGTTTACTGAAGATCCCGTGCGTCCCGCAACATCTTCCCCACGAATTCGTCGAACCAGGCCTGTTGCGCCCGATAGGCGTGGGCCGAACCGCGGATAATATCGGCAAGTTGTCCCAGTGCCGTCTCCAGATCGTCGTTGATGACCAGGTAATCGTATTCCGCGTAGTGGGATAACTCCCGGGTTGCGTCCCGCATGCGGCGGGCAACCGTTTCCGGGGCATCGCCGCGCGCTTGCAGCCGTTTCTGCAGGGATTCATAGGAGGGCGGCAGGATGAAAATACCGATGGCCCCGGGCATGAGACTCCGGATCTGTCGCCCACCCTGCCAGTCGATTTCCAGGATGATATCGCTGCCCCGTGCAAGCTGTTCCTCCACCCACACCCGCGAGGTGCCGTAATAATGATCGAAGACACGGGCGTATTCCAGGAACTGCTCCCGGCCGGCCATTGCATCGAAGGTTTTCCTGTCCACGAAATGGTAATTGACGCCGCCTTCTTCCGACGGGCGTTGCGGCCGCGTGGTGTGGGATACGGAGACAAACAGGTCGGGAATGGTATCGGTTAACGCCTGCACAAGCGTGGTCTTCCCCGTTCCGGAGGGCGCGGAGACAATGAAAAGATTACCCGGTTTCTTCGGCATGCCCGATTCGTTATTCGACGTTCTGGATCTGTTCGCGCATCTGTTCGATAAGCACCTTGAGTTCCACGGAGGTATTGGTGGTATCGATGCTGGCCGACTTGGAGCCCAGGGTATTGGCCTCGCGGTTCATTTCCTGCATGAGGAAGTCCAGGCGCCGGCCCACCGGTTCATCCTGGTCGAGTACTCGTTGGACTTCATTGATATGGGTTTCCAGACGGTCCAGCTCTTCGGCCACGTCCATTTTCTGGGCCAGCAGCAGCATTTCCTGTTCCAGCCGTTCGTTATCCAGTTCCAGCTGGTGTTCCCGGGCCCGGGACAGGTAGCGTTCGCGTATGCCGTTGACAATATCGGGCAGCAGTTTCCTGATGCCCGTTACACGATCCAGTGCATTGTCGCAGCGCTCCAGCAGCATGGCCCTGATTTTTTCTCCTTCGCGTTCGCGTGTTTCCACGATAATCGCCAGGGTGCTGTCCAGTTGCGCCAGCAGATTATCGCTGATGGTGTCCATGTCCACGCTGCCCCTGCCGATGACACCGGGCCAGCGCAGTATATCCATGGGATTGATCGGAGCACTGTTTTCCAGTGGCAGTGAGTCCGCCGCGTCGATGATCTTGCGGGCCAGTTCCAGATTCACCGGCAGATTCTCGCCGGTGTTGTCACCCTGCTCGAACCGGAGCGTGCAATCCACCTTGCCGCGTTTCAGGTGTTTTGCAATCCGCTGCCGTACCACGGGTTCCAGCATGCGCACCTCTTCGGGAAGGCGGACGATCATCTCCAGATAGCGGTGATTAACGGTACGGATTTCCCAGATGGCGTTGCCCCAATCCATGGAATGTTCCAATCTGCCAAAGGCGGTCATGCTGGCTATCATGTGTTCCCTCTGTCTTTAATCTTGATTATCGGTCAATGTTAACCGTTACGGCATTAACAGGAAATATCAAATGCGATGGATCCGGTCCGGCGGGCCGGAAAGTGATAGAATGCAGGGCTGCCGGCGGTCATTCGGCCGGATTCCCGGTTCCGGAATCATTCACGCATCCGGCAAACGCTGCCTGCATCGCGGTACAATCATTTATTTCAACTGGAGCGGCAAAATGCGTCCAAGCGGTCGAAAACAGGATGAATTGCGAGACATCCGCCTGACACGAAGCTATACCTGCCATGCCGAAGGCTCGGTACTGGTGGAATTCGGCAATACCCGGGTGATATGCAATGTTTCCCTGGAACAGACGGTCCCGCATTTTCTCAAGGGCAAGGGCAGCGGCTGGGTGACCGCCGAATACGGCATGCTGCCCCGTTCCACCGGCCAGCGCATGCGTCGCGAGGCCGGCCAGAACCGCCAGGGCGGCCGCACCATGGAAATCCAGCGCCTTATCGGCCGCTCGCTCAGGGCGGTGATCGATCTCAAGCGCCTGAAGGAGAATACCCTGATCGTGGATTGCGATGTGATACAGGCGGACGGCGGTACACGCACCGCCTCCATTACCGGCGGCTACGTCGCCCTGGTAGACGCCATCCGTTATGCACTGGACAGGGATATTATTAATGAGGATCCGCTGCTGGCAAAAGTGGCCTCCGTGTCCGTCGGTATCTGCAAGGGCGAGGCCGTGCTGGATCTGGATTACCAGGAAGACTCCACGGCGGAAACGGACATGAACGTGGTCATGAACGATTCCGATCAGTTTATTGAGCTGCAGGGCACTGCGGAAGGGCATCCATTCGACCAGGGAGAACTGGAGAGAATGCTGGAACTGGCCCGCGGCGGCATCAAACATCTGTTCGAAATCCAGAACAAAGCTCTCGATGTCCGCTAGCCGGAGAATCGTCCTGGCCAGCGGCAATCCCGGCAAGCTGCGTGAGATTGGCGACATCCTGGCGCCGCTGGATATCGAGCTTCTGCCCCAGTCCCGGTTCAGCGTCGGCGATGTGGATGAGACGGGTACGACATTCGTCGAGAATGCTATTATCAAGGCACGGCATGCGGCGGAGAAAACGGGTCTGCCCGCCATCGCCGACGATTCCGGCATTGAGGTGGACTGCCTCAACGGAGCGCCGGGCATTCGTTCGGCCCGCTACGCCGGCGCCGGCGATGAAGCGAATCTGGCATTACTGGTAAAAAACGCCTTCGCCACCGGAGAAGCGAAACCGTCCGCGCGTTTCCAGTGCGTGATGGTGTATATGAAACAGGCCGATGACGCGACACCGCTGATTACCCAGGGAACATGGGAGGGTTTGCTGGTGGAGACGCCCCGGGGCGAAAACGGTTTTGGCTACGATCCTGTCTTTTATGTTCCGGGACACGGCTGTACGTCGGCGGAGCTTCCTCCCGAAGTCAAGAATACGATCAGTCACCGGGCCATTGCGTTAAGGGAATTATCGGCCCGCTTAAAGGACAAATTATGAAATGGGTCCCGGTCTCTTGATACATTCTCAAGACTAACTGACAAACATGGACGCATGAAATTGCATCCGTTCTCTCTTATCGCCGGCTGTCTGTTGCTTTTTAATGCCCCGCCCGTGGTCGCGGCGGAAAAACCCGTTCCCGTGACTGTCGTCAAGGCCGTCAAGGCGCCGGTCTATGACGACATTCCCCTGACCGGCACGGTGGAATCCCGGCGCGTCTCCCGCCTTTCGCCCAAGCTGTCCGGTTATGTGGCCGAGGTGCTGGTCGATGACGGCGATGTGGTATCGGCGGGGGATCCGTTACTTCACTTGGACCCGGTGATGGCGGAGATCGAATTGAACCGCATCCGTGCCGAGATCAGGGAGGCGGAAGTTCGTCTGGCCGAGGCGAAGCGCCAGCATAATGAGGCATCGGAACTGGTGGAGAAAAAACATATCCCCGCGACCAATTACGAAGCCCTGGTATCGGAAGTGGCGATTGCGGAAGCCGTTCTGCAGCGCCTGCAGACCGATCTGGAACGTCAACGTGAAACGCTGCGCAGGCATACCATTCGTGCCCCGTATAACGGTGTCATCGGCGAAAAGCTGGTGGAGGCGGGGCAGTGGGTGGAAACCGGCAGCGCTCTGTTTCAACTGGTGGAGACGGACATTTTGCGCATTACGATCCCGGTGCCCCAGTATTACTTCAGCCGCATCCGCGCGGGCACGCCGGCACGGGTCCGGTTCGACGCCCTGCCGGACTATACGCTGGATGCCGAAGTCACCATGAAAATCCCCGTCGGTAGCGAATCGGGCCGGACCTTCCCGGTGCGTATCGAAATGAAGAATGAAGACGGGCGGGTTGCACCGGGCATGTCGGCGCGAGTGCGCCTGCGGCTGCAGGATTCCGGTGGTGAGGAAGCGCTGCTCCTGCCCAGGGACAGTTTGGTCCTGAAACCCGACGGGACCAGCACCGCCTGGATCGTGGACGGCGGCGATGTACTAACAGCCCGGCCCGTAACGGTACGCACGGGCCGCTCGTTCCGCGGCAATGTGGAAATCCTGGAGGGAGAAGTGCGGCCCGGCGACCGGGTCGTGGTCCGCGGCAACGAGATACTGGAACCGGGGCAGCCGGTCCGCGTCCACCGGCGGCTTGACATGGAGCTCTGATCGGGCGCGGGCATGTTTCGGTTTGCCATCAACAATGCCGTCATCGTCACGGTGGGCATGCTCCTCATCTGCCTGTTCGGCATTCTTGCCGTGTTCCGCTCGCCGGTGCAGATGATCCCGGACCTGGAGGTACGCGTTGTCCGAGTGAGTACGGTATGGCCGGGAGCGACGCCGCAGGATATCGAAAAGGAAATCATCATCGAGCAGGAGGAATACCTTCGCAATATACAGGGACTGCAGAGACTCACGTCCACCGCGAATACCGGCAGCGCCCGTATCGAACTGGAATTTCCCTTCGGTACCAACATCAGCGACGTTCTCATTGAAGTCAACAATGCCCTGAGCCAGGTGCCGGGATATCCGGAGAACGTTGACGAGCCTCGCATCATCGCGCGTTCGTTTTCGGACAATTCGTTCATGTTCTACGCTTTCCGTCCGCTGGAAGGCAATCCGGAAAACGTGGATATGCCCATGATGCGTGACTTTTTCGAAGACAATATTGCAGCCATGCTGGAACGGGTGCCCGGTGTCGCCGAGGTGAATGTCAGCGGCGGTGTTGAGCGGCAGGTTCGCATTTATCTGGATCCGGACAAGCTAGCCGAGCGGGGTATCAGCCTTATTGATGTACGCAATGCCGTGCGCGCCCGCAACCGCGATGTCTCGGGCGGTGATCTGGACAGCGGCAAGCGGCGCTATCTGCTGCGCACGAGGGGCCGTTTTGAATCGGTGGAAGAGCTTAACGACATGGTTGTCGCGCGCCGCGGCGGAGCCTTCATTCGGCTGCGTGATGTGGGCTACGTGGACATGGGCGGGTCGGAGATCCGATCCTATGCATACCTGAATGATCAACCCGCCGTTGGTCTTTCGGTCAGGCGCGTACTGGGGAGCAATGTCATTCAGGTAATGGAGAACGTCGAGTCACGGGTGGCGGAATTGAATGCCGGTATCTTGAAGGAGCGAGGTGTAAAACTGGTTTTGACCTCCGAGGATGCCTCGTACGTCAAGGATGCGGTGGCCGTGGTCTGGAAAAACCTCCTTATCGGTGCGGTGCTGGCCATCAGTGTACTGTTCCTGTTTCTGCGCTCCACTTCGGCAACGCTGGTGGGTGCGGTTGGCATTCCTATCTGTGCCATTTCGGCCTTTCTGGGATTGCTTCTTACCGGGCGCACCATCAATGTCATCTCCCTGGCCGGGGTGGCCTTTGCCATCGGCATGACACTGGACAACAGTATCGTTGTACTGGAAAACATCTATCGTCACATGGCGCAGGGGAAGGCGCGATTTCAGGCGGCGCTGGACGGCGTGCGCGAGGTCTGGACGGCGGTACTGGCCTCGACGCTGACCACCGTATTCGTATTCATTCCCATCGTATTTATCAAGGAAGAGGCGGGGCAGCTGTATTCGGATATCGCCATCGCCGTATCCGCTTCCATTCTCATGTCCATGCTGGTTGCCATTACATTAATTCCCACGGCCTGCAGCCGTTTCCTGACGCCGGCGACGCCCGGCGCCGGAGGCAACCGATTGTACCGCGCCGGGCAGTCGTTCGGGACAATGATCATGCATGTCGTCGAGCGCTTGATGGGCGGTATCGGGCGCAGGGTAACCCTGGTAGCGTTTGTAATACTGATTGCTGTGGGCATCCAGTATTTTCTTACGCCCCAGGCTGAGTATCTTCCGGAAGGTGAAGAGAGCAAGGTCTTTACCATATTAAACGCCCCGCCTGGTTACAACATTAACGAAATGCACCAGGTTTACAAGGAATTGAACGATTCCCTGCTGCCGTATGTGGGGGAGGATCCGGAAAAATACGACAGCGGTGAACTGGACTTCCCGCCGCTATTGTATATTCGGGGCGGCGCAACCAATGATCGCATTTTCATGTTGCTGCATGCCGTCAAACGACAACATGCCGACGATGTTGTGCGGCTGGTCTCAAAAATGGTGTCGGAAATCCCCGGCATGAACGCCTTCGCCTCACGCGGCTCCATCTTTGTCAGCAACTGGGGCGGTACCCGCAGTATCAACGTGGATATTTCCGGACCGGAACTGGCCGAACTCTTTGACGCCGGTTTCCGTGCCTTCAACCGCGCGCAGGAAATCTTCGACAACCCGCGCGTGCGGCTGGATCCCTCCAACCTGACCATGGGACAGCCCATGCTGGAAATCCGGCCGGATTGGGAACGCGCCTCGGAACTGGGTATCGACCCTTTCGATCTGGGTTACACCGTCTGGGCCTATACCGACGGCGCCTTCGTGGACGAGTTCTTCCTGGATGATGAAAAGATCGATATTTATCTCTATTCCACGGATGCCGGTATCGAGCATCCGGGTGATCTGGAACACATACTCCTGTACTCGGAAACAGGCGGCATGGTGCCGTTAAGCGCCGTTGCCGCTGTAAGGGAATCGGTCAATACGGAAACCATTCGCCGCGTGGACGGGGCCCGGACGCTGACGCTGAGTGTCATTCCTCCGGACGATGTGGCCCTGGAAACGGGCGTCGAGATTGTCGAGCGGGATCTGATCCAGTGGATGAAGGATTCACCGGGAGTCAGCGACAGGATCTACATGGAACTGTCCGGGGCCAGCGACCTTCTCAAGGCGACGCGACAGGCTCTCAGCGGCAACTTCCTAGTCGCCCTGTTGACGGCCTATTTGCTGATGGTGGCAATATTCTCCCACTGGGGTTATCCATTACTGATTATGACCACCGTACCCATCGGCATCAGCGGCGGCATTATCGGCCTGTGGCTGTTGAATGCGGTGGGCGGTAATCTGGCCATGTTCGGTCTCTACAACGTACAACAGCCTTTCGACATGATTACCATGATGGGTTTCCTGGTCCTCATCGGCACCGTAGTGAACAATCCTATCCTTATCGTGGAGCGTTCGATACGCAACCTCAAGGAACACGCGATGAGTGCCAGGGAGGCCGTTATGGAAAGCACTCACGCGCGGCTGCGGCCCATCATGATGACCACTATTACCACCGTATTCGGCCTCTCGCCGCTGGTCTTCAATGCTGGCGCCGGCACGGAACTGTACCGGGGCCTGGGTGCAATTGTCATGTTCGGTCTGTTATTCTCCAGTCTGATCACGCTGACCTTCATGCCGTCGCTGCTGTCCCTGATCCTGGAATTACGGGAACGTCGGCTCGCGCATAATCCTCGTGAAGCGAAGAACTGAAGCTGCATTGAAGCGCTCACTGCAAACGGCTCCGCCGCTGTCCCTGTACGTGCACTTTCCCTGGTGTGTGCGCAAGTGCCCCTACTGCGATTTCAATTCCCACGAGTTCGGAGAGACCTTTCCGGAAGCGGACTATATCAACGCCCTTATCCGCGATCTTGATGCGAACCTGGATCGTATAAAAGGACGCGAGGTCATCAGTATTTTTATGGGTGGCGGCACACCCAGTCTTTTTTCCGCAGAGGAACTGTCACGTTTGCTGTCGGTGATTAACGCGGGAGTTGTGCTGTCGAAAGATGCGGAGATTACCCTGGAAGCCAATCCGGGCACGGCCGAGGCGGATCGATTCCACGGTTACCGCAGGGCCGGGATCAACCGCCTTTCCATCGGTGTGCAAAGCCTGGACGACGAAAAGCTGAAAGCACTGGGGCGAATTCATGGCGCGCGGGAAGCGGAATACGCCGTCTCGCTGGCGCGGCAGGCGGGCTTTGACAATCTCAATATTGATATCATGTACGGGCTTCCCGGCCAGGATGCGGCCGCCGCGCTGAAAGATATCGCCGGTGCCGTTGCCCTGCGACCCGAACACCTGTCCTGGTATCAGTTGACCATCGAGCCCAATACCGTCTTCTATAAACATACGCCCGTACTGCCGGATGATGAGGAAACCTGGAATATGCAGCAACAGGGCCGGGCAATGCTGGAGGCACACGGTTACAGCCAATATGAGATCTCCGCCTGGGCGCGTGCCGGCAGGGAGGCACGGCACAACCTCAACTACTGGGAATTCGGCGATTACCTGGGGATAGGTGCCGGTGCACACAGCAAGCTCACCGATGCGGCAAGCGGTGACATCGTCCGCAGCGCGAGACACAAACTGCCCGGCCGATACCTGGAACTGGCCGGCGGCCGGGAAGTGGTAACATCGGAAAGGATGCTTGATGAGGGTGATCGGATACTGGAATTCATGATGAATGCCCTGCGGCTGCCGCAAGGTTTTCCCGCGGGGCTGTTTGAAGACAGGACAGGTCTGGCACTGGAGGCCATACGGGACCGGCTCGATGAAGCGGTTGCAAAAGACCTGTTGGATGCCGGAAATGACAGGATCCGGCCTACTGCGCGCGGGGCGCAATTCCTCAACAATCTGTTAGAATTGTTTCAGACCGGGAACGTGGAAGAAGACAGGACCCCGTTTCCTCAAGATACAGCTGTTTGACATGGATCAACATATTCATCCATTTGATATTCAGAATCATCTGTATTCCTGAATGAACAGGGGGAAGCCATGATAGCCTTCAAACGCATACTTGTACCTATCGATTTTTCCGATGCATCCATCGCCGCCTTTGTCAATGCCCTGGATCTGGCCGGCGCCCTGGATGCCGAAATAAGGGTGATCCATATCCATCAACTGCAGGTCCCCTACGTCGGTGACGGCGGTTTCTATGTTCCCGAGATGGACGAGGACGAAGCGCTGGAAGAGCGCAGGAAGGAACTGGAGGAGTTTGTAAAAAAGCACGCTAACGGCAGCAGCCTCACCATCAACCAGGAAGTGCGCCTGGGCGATCCGGAAACCGAGATTAATGAAATGGCCGATGAATTCCAGGTGGATTTGGTCGTGATGGGCACGCACGGGCGTTCCGGTCTCTCCCACCTGCTTATGGGCAGCGTCACGGAAAACGTATTGCGCCATACCAATGTCCCGGTGATGGTGGTCCGCCAGAAATAACCCGGCTTCGGCAATTCATCATTATCCATGGCGGGACAGTCCATGAAGGCCGTGGTCCTGAACGCGCCCGGCGAGGCGCTGCAGTTACAGGACGTCCCCGTACCCGAATGCAGCCCGGATCAGGTGCTGATCCGCGTTCATGCCTGTGCCGTCTGCCGCACCGATCTGCACGTGGTCGACGGCGAACTGCCGGACCCGAAACTCCCCCTTATCCCCGGCCACGAGATCATCGGCGAGATTATCGAAACCGGCCATGATGTTTCCGATCTCAAAACCGGCGACAGGGTGGGGGTGCCGTGGCTGGGTTACACCTGCGGTGAATGCGAGTATTGCCGCAGCGGCCGCGAGAACCTCTGCGACAAGGCCCGCTTCACCGGCTACCAGATCGACGGCGGTTACGCGGAATACACCGTGGCCGATCACCGCTATGTGTTTCCCATTGAAAGCGGCCTTTCCGATGCCGAAAGCGCGCCGCTGCTGTGTGCCGGATTGATCGGCTACCGATCCCTGCGACTGTGCGGCGAGGCCGAAACAATCGGCTTGTACGGCTTCGGCGCGGCGGCACACATCGTCAGCCAGGTAGCCCGTTACGAAAACCGTGAGCTGTACGCCTTTACGCGACCGGGGGATGAAGGGGCAAAGAAATTCGCCCAACGGCTGGGTGCCGTCTGGGCCGGCGACTCCGACCAGTCACCGCCGGCGCCCCTGGATGCGGCGATCATCTACGCCCCGGTCGGGGATCTGGTTCCCGCGGCGTTGCGGGCGGTGAAAAAGGGCGGCGTGGTGGTTTGCGCCGGCATCCATATGTCCGATATTCCATCATTTCCCTACCGCATACTCTGGGAAGAGCGCGTGGTTCGTTCCGTCGCCAATCTCACGCGCCGGGACGGCGATGAATTTCTGAAACTGGCGCCGCAAGTGCCGGTGAGGACGGAAACACAGATCTTTGCACTGGAGGACGCCAACCTTGCCCTGGAAAAACTGCGCAACGGCGAGTTGCAGGGCGCCGCGGTTCTGGTCCTGAATTAAGGCGAAGAAGTCGTCCTCCTATCGACCTTGCCCTGACCGAAGCCGTCATCCCGGCCAGAGCCTGCCCCGGACCCCGATCCGGGGGATTGGCCGGGATCCAGTGCCAGGGAAGGTCACGGCAAACCTTGCCCGGCGCGGACTTGCGATGGAACAATTGAACAATTGGGTCGGACCGACGCAACTGCTTGAATCGGAAAGAAAACAGGCTATATATCGGACAGTATAAGAAGCTTAAAAGGCCTTTTTTGCAATCAAAAGCACCATTCTAAAGTTGATGTATGCGTCGTGAGGATACCTCAGGGACGCTACCCTTTTCTTCTTCGTGAAAAAAGTGTGAAAAAGGGTAGTGTACCGAAAGGGGCCGGAGTGATTAAAATTTATCCACTCCGGCCCCTTTATTCAGTTTCATAACCTACCTTCATCAATCAGCCTGTTCGGCTGAATGCATCAGAACAACCAAACTTTGACCTTGATCAATCCAGCTTTATGAGACCTGACTATAATTAAATTATCGGGAATAGAACCGATTCGGCAGCTTTGTTGTGTAAGGCTTTATTTACAAGGAATATTTTGGGGGGTGGGGAAATGAGTTACGTAAATGCGGTTGCCAACACCAGTAAGCCGGCTGAAAGCTGGATGTTCCAGGACGGCAATGTACTGGCGGTCATTGTTCCCTCTATTGTTGATCTAGGCCTCTATACCAGTCTCTGTCGCAGCATTCCCGCAAGCGATGATCAGACCGTTCAGCAAATCCTTCTGGATTGTTCCCATGTGGATAAGCTCTGTGTCTCCGGTATCGCCGCTTTGATCAGCCTGGACAGGCTGTGCCGGGATCGGCGTATAAGACTGATGATCCTGGACCCCGCCGCGGGGATCAGCCGGCAACTGGATCCGATCCTGCCCAATGCCACATGGATCGATTCCTGCCAGCAGGACACGGTGGCATAAGATACAGGGAGTGCTCGTGAGTGCGGCATCAGGCATGCTCGCATGCAAAAAAAAACCGCACAAGGCGGGTTTTTGAGTTATTGGTTGGGGGCAGAGGATTACGAAATACGTCCCTGTATTTTACCCTTCGGGCCAGCCTCCGGCTGTTCCGATTCGCTCCCGGCGAATCGGTCGAACCTGAGAGGGCCGAATCAGATCGCTACCCGCAACAATACAAACAGAAAAGGGCTCATAACGAGCCCTTTTCTGTTTGTATGGCTGGGGGCAGAGGATTCGAACCTCTACTGGCGGAGTCAGAGTCCGCTGTCCTACCGTTAGACGAGCCCCCAAGCAGCGTGAAACGCTGCAAGTGTAAAGTTAAAAGTATAAAGTTTAAAGACTCAATTTAGCGTTTCATTTTGCAGTGAATTATACCGTTAACCTGAATCCCCGTTGCCCCATGTTCCGGGAACGGGTTCAGTTTTGGATTGGTACTTTTAAGCCCAGTACGCTATGTAAGGCCAAAACGCCGTCGGTCAGGAATGCAAGTTACCGGCTGTCATTCCTCCGTGCGCTTCTTCTTTTCCGGATCGTAAAAGGGCAGAGTATGGGTGGTGGCGATGCAGCTCTGCTCTTCGCCCTTGATCTCCACTTTCACGCCCGGCTTGGCGTACTCGGGGTCGATCTGAACCATAGCCAGTGATTGTTTCAGCACCGTGGAGTATATGGGCGCGGTCACCTGACCGATCTGCTTGCCGTCGACGTAAACCCCGGCTTCGAGCTCAAGCGCCTGGTCGCTGTCGGCGATGACACCGAAGTTTTTGATCTTTTCTTTACCCTTCCTGGCAAAGCAGGCCTCCTTGCCGCGGAAATCGGCTTCCTTGTTCTTGGCCACTGCGAAGCCCAGTTCCAGTTCCCAGGGGCTGAACTCCTCGCGCATGTCGTAGGGATAAAACAGCAGAGCCGCCTCTACCCGGACCATGTCGATACAGTTGAAAGAACAGGGGATAATGCCCTCGGACTTTCCGTGCTCCAGGATCGCGTCCCAGATGGGCACGATGTGGTCGGCGCTGGCGAATATCTCGTAGCCCCGCTCGCCTGAATAGCCGGTACGCGAGATCATACAGTGGTGGTCAAACAATGTTGTGGGCATGTGATGGAAATATTTCAGGCTGCGCAGGTCGAAGGGCGTGTGGCGGTCGAGGAAGCCCACTGCCTTGGGGCCCTGCAGGGAAATGTCGTGCAGGTTGTCATCGAACAGAATGGAGACGTCCTTGCCTTTTGCGGATTTGTTGAGTTGCTCTTGACCGGTACCGGTACCGTGGACCATTAACCAGTCGTTGGGCATGATGTGAAACAGGATGCAGTCGTCGGTGATGCCACCCTCTTCGTCGAGAATCAGGGCATAGACGGACTTGCCGGGATAGACCCTGGATAGATCCCGGGTACAGAGATGATTGAGAACCGCAAACGCGTCGGGGCCGCTGACATGTATCTTCTTCAGGCCGGACACGTCGAACAGACCGGCCGCGGTGCGTACCGCCTGGTGCTCTGCGTTGACGTCCTGATCGTACTCCCAGGGTACGTCCATGTCGTTCCAGTCTCCAAGGGCGGACCCCAGGGCTTTGTGTCGTGACGCCAATGCAGATTGTCTCTTACTCGCCATCTCTTCTTCCTCCCAAAATTAGGTCATCTTCATCGTGATTCATTTATGAAAGACATTATAGGCCACTTCTAAAAACGGTTTTTTTCCGCGATAGCGGCGTCAGTGCCGTGCTCGAATCCTCATTTACTGCGTGTAAACTGCGGTTCTCCGCGCGGTGCTTTATTGCCATGGAGGGCATGTATGCAGGCAATGCAGGAGCAATTGCCTGCCCTTGCTCTCACGGAAAAAATCCTTATTTTTAGAAGCACCCTATAGTGCTTTCTGTTTATATAAAGGTGGATTGCAATCGGTTGAAATCGTGCTAATTCAAGCTTCATACATGTAAAGTATGTTACAGGTATGTACTTGTCTACACAAATTATGAACTTGTGAGTCTAGTACTTTTTTTATTGGATGCAAATCCGAATGGTGTATTCTGTTCCCAAACGAACGGAAAGGTTATGTACTGGTTACAATTTACTGCATCGGGCCAGGCGCGCATTTTCGTTACGCGGGTCTTGATATTTCTCTGTCGGGATATGTTAATGATTTCAGCATTGCCTTGGCACCTGCGCCCCCCGTTGATGTATACAGGGATTTCGCCATATAGCTGTAACTTATAATTGCTTTCAAGTCCTGCGGCTGCCGCTCAGGGTAATACATCAAATTCCACCGGAAGTACATGGCCCGGACAATGCTTCAAGGTATTCCGGATAGTATTTCCCCGTGGAGCTCAGGTTCTCCTGCAGATGCTACTCCGGGTAGCGGGTCAGGATTTCGGGCCCCAAGGCATCCCTGAGCGGCTGGAGATGTTTATCATAATTACGCCACTGTTCGACGGCGCTGCGGTTGATAGGTTGCTTCACCTGTTCCGAACTGGGCGTGCGAATGTTGCGTTGGGTCTTATGGAACTGGAGGCAGCTCTCCTCGAATGGCAGATTGCAGAAATCCAGTATACGCCGAACCTGCCCTTCGAGATCCTCCACCACGTCCTCGTGCATGACCCGCAGTATGTGCCCCGGCAGTACCCGATCCCAGTGGTCCATCACGCGTACATAGCCGTTATAATAGCGGCCGATTTCGTACAGACCATAAGTAAATTCCTGGCCTTCCCCGAATAATTGCTTGAAGCCGCTGAAACAGCAGGCCAGGGGATGGCGTCTTGCATCGATGATCTTTGCGTTTGGCAGGATGAGGCGGATAAGGCCGATATGGAGGAAATTGTTCGGCATTTTGTCGGTGAAAAACGGAGCTCCGGCACGGTACACCCGGGTATTTTCAATATACTCCTCGCCGAAACGTCGGAAATGGTCTTCGTCCAACCCCCGCAGTATCGTCGGGTATTTCGGCGATCGTTTTGACGCCCTGCCAAGCAGGCGTTGGGCGAGAGAAAGGATATCATGCAGTTCCATGGTGCCGTCCACCATACTGTGCGAGGCCAGGATCTGCTCCAGCAGGGTTGAACCCGAGCGCGGCAGGCCGACGATAAATATCGGGTCGGGCGCTTCATGCCCCACCCCCTGGCGCTGTTCAAACAGCTCCGCTGTACAGACCTCCATCTGCGCCTCAACCCGGCGCTGAAATGTTGCATCCTCATAACGCGACTGCTGTTTTTTCAGGGCATTGCCGCGCTCATAATACGCAAACGAGGTATCGTACTCCTTCCGATCCTCATACGCCTTGCCGGCGGCAAAGCACAGGCGAACCCGGGCCTCCGTTTGGATATCGGCCGATTGTTCCTGCTCGGTCATATGCGCAAGCTCGGTTTCGGTGAATTCGTAGGTTTTGGTATTGGCCAGGCTCCAGAAGGCGTCACCAAACTGCGGGAGGATACGGTAGGCCGCGCGATAGGCCTCGATGGCTTGGGCGAATGAGCCTGTCGTCTTCAGTGCATGACCGAGTTGCAGGTATATATTGGCGTTATCCGGATCCTTCTCCAGGATCTGCCGGTAGAGGGCAATTCCCTCCTCGAACTCGCCGAGACCAACGAGGGCGGCGGCCATATTGATCTGGTGCCGCAAATCATCCGGGTTGGTTTCCAGCAGAATCCGTGCCTGCTCGTGAGCCTTGTCGAATTTCTGCGTATGCAATAGCAGATTAAGATAATCGACTCGGGCCGGTATGTGTTCCGGATACAGTTCCACACAACTTTCCAGCAGGAATTCAGCGTCATTGTAAATTTGCAGGCGCATGCCAATCTTCGCCAGCAGCCGCATGCCCTCGACATGGTGTTTGTTACGCTGCAAGAAATCACGGCACAGCTGTTCGGCCTTGTACAATTTACTTTGATGCAGGAAGCTGTATGCGCTGACCAGCTCCGCCGGCAACGATTCGAGAAAAGCGAGCTGCCGGCGGGCGCTTGCTGCTTCCTGTTGACGTCCGTCGCGATCATACAGACCGGTCAGCATTTTCCAACTTGCAGGCAGGGCCGGGTTCAGTTCCACCGCGCGCACGTAAGCCTGCCTGGCCGTGCCGGGTTCGTTCATGGCAAGATAAATATGTCCCTGCTCCTGGTAGGCGCGGGCATAACCCTGATCTTTTGTCAGCAGGACCTTCAGGTTATGCAGCGCGCTGTCGTACTGCCGGGTATAGCGCTGGACCACCGCCAGCATGTACAGGACTTCCACCTCATCCTCACGGGAGAGGCTGTCTTCGAGCAGCGTATGCAGGGCAGCGACAGCCTCGCTAAAGCGGGCGCTCTGTATCAGAGCTTTGGCTTGCTCCAGCGAGGCGGCGGGCGGCGTCGCCTCCGATTGAAATGTCGATTCGATACTTGTCAAGTTCTTCCCGATCCGGTTTCGGCTATTATTGATACATTTAAGTGTACGTTAATAATACCTTACTTTAATGAATTCGGTGCATCCACCCGGAGATGCACAAAATTCAGTTGTTGTAATGGATTTATTTTGCATGCAGGAGAACCTTATGCGCTGGCATTACTTAAGATTCGAAAACGAGTGGATCGCTGGTGAAGATTATGATCTTGGCTTCTCGCCGGTGTTCCAACAACATAATGGGGGAGGACCACACGCAGGAACCTAGTTCCCGACCGCTTCCTGGGCGATGGGGATGTGGCCGTGGCCGCCCGGCAGGGCCGGCCCGTCCGGGTAAAAGTCCGAGG
>JBBDSH010000022.1:0-10576 GCA_040905045.1 Gammaproteobacteria bacterium
CCCCCGAGCCACGAGCCACGAGCCACGAGCCACGAGCCACGAGCCACGGATTTTATTGATTTTACGGCAAATTCGACCGCCCGTTGTTTCAAGGCATCAGTTTAGTACGTATAATCGCGCAGGGAATTCGTCGGATTATGGGCGATTCCGGGTGATAAGCGGGAAACGGCCCATATTATTGATTCTGTTCGCCGAGCCGCCGGTTCTTCAAATAGCCGAAAATATCTCGCCGCTTGCCTTGTCGAGCACCCGTATCCCGACCGATTTCTTAACAATACACAGGGAGCCAAATATTAATGAGCATTGAACAAACCCTTTCGATTATCAAGCCGGATGCGGTAGCAAAGAACATCATCGGCGAGATTTATACCCGCTTCGAGAAGGCGGGGCTGAAGATCGTCGCCGCCCGGATGCTGCGTCTGAACGCGGATCAGGCCGGTGAATTTTATGCCGTACACAGTGACAAGCCGTTTTATCAGGAATTGATCGACTTCATGATTTCGGGACCGGTCATGGTACAGGTTCTGGAGGGGGAGAATGCCGTCGCCAGAAACCGCGAACTCATGGGCGCCACCTTCCCGAAAAACGCCGATCCCGGTACCATCCGCGCCGATTTCTGCGACGCTGAAGGCGACCAGGGTGAAAACGCGGTACACGGCTCCGACAGTGCCGAGAACGCGAAAAAGGAAATTGCCTTCTTTTTCAAGCCGGAGGATATCTGTGAACGCAGCAGATAAGGGGAAAAGTGAGTAAGATCAACTTTTTCGATCTGGACCAGACCGCCATGCGTGATTTCTTTACCGCAATGGCTGAGAAACCCTATCGCGCCACCCAGGTGATGAAATGGATGTATCACCGGGGTGTCATTGATTTCGGACTCATGACCGATATCAGCCTGAAACTGCGCCGTGACCTGGAGAACGGCATCCGGTTCACACTTCCCGAGATTGTCTCCGAGCAGATCTCCGCCGACGGCACGCGCAAATGGCTGATGCGCGTCGACGGCAATAATTCCGTCGAAGCCGTATTCATACCGGAAACCGATCGCGGTACCCTTTGTGTTTCTTCCCAGGCCGGTTGTGCACTGAACTGCAGCTTTTGTTCCACCGGCAAGCAGGGATTCAGCCGCAACCTGAGCGTGGCCGAAATCATCGGCCAGGTCTGGCTGGCCAACCGGCAGCTGGGCTATTTCGACGACGGCAACCGCCGTATCAGCAACATTGTCATGATGGGCATGGGCGAACCCCTGCTGAATTTCGATAATGTCGTCGGCGCCATGTCACTGATGACCGATGACCTGGGCTTCGGCCTGGCCGGCAAACGCGTCACTCTGAGCACCGCCGGAATTATCCCGGCTATCGATAAACTGGCCGACCGCTGCCGGGTCAGCCTGGCCGTTTCGCTGCACGCCCCCAATGACGAATTGCGTAACGAACTGGTACCCATTAACCGCCATTATCCCGTCAGGGAACTGCTGGCTGCCTGCGAACGGTACAGCAGCACCATCGGGGAATCGATCACCTATGAGTATGTCATGCTGAAAGACGTCAATGACGGTGAAGCAGAGGCCCGGCAGCTGGCCCACCTGCTCAAGGGCCGTGCGGCAAAAATCAACCTGATCCCGTTCAATCCTTTCCCCGGATCAGGCTATACTCGATCCCCGTTACGCAATATAGACCGGTTCCGCGAGATACTGGTGGATTCGGGGCTGATAACGATTACCCGCAAAACCCGGGGCGACGACATCGATGCCGCCTGTGGTCAGCTGGTCGGCAAAGTGGCACCTCGCGCCCGGAGATTGCAGGACAAGGAACAGATGGTGGCACAGACATGAGAATACAGCGGCTATTGATACTGGGCTTCGCTCTCCTGGTCGCCGGGTGTGCCGGCGATAGCGGTAATATCAGGCCCGGCACTTCAAGCAATGAGGCCGCCGAAGCGAATCTGGACCTGGGTATTGAATATATGCGGCGGGGCGAATATGAAACGGCGCTGGAAAAACTCAACAGGGCCAATAAAGCCGACCCCCGTTACCATGCCGTTTACAATGCCTATGGCCTTCTCTATGAGCGACTGGGTGAATACGAACAGGCAGAAAAGCATTACAGGACCGGCCTGAGCCTGAACAGCAAGGACTCCATGATCCGCAACAATTACGGTCTTTTCCTGTGCAACAGAGGGAGATACAGTGAAGCGGAAGAACAATTTCTGCAGGCTGCCTCAAATCCGCTTTATGACAGTCCCGACATTGCCATGTCCAATGCAGGAACCTGCGCCAGGGAGGACGGTGACATGGAAAAAGCGGAAGAATACTTCCGCCGTGCGTTAAAATCCAACCCCAACATACCCAGCGCATTGAAACAGATGTCGCAAATTTCTTTCGAAAAAGAAAACTACCTGTCGGCCCGCGCCTATCTCCAGCGATATCTGGAAAATGCCCGCCATACTGCGGAGACTCTGTGGCTGGGGATCCGGATAGAACGGAAGCTGGGAGACAAAGATGCCGAATCCAGCTACGGATTATTGCTCAGGAACAATTTTCCGGATTCGGAGGAAGCCACGCTTTATAACTCATCAAGAAACAGAAACCAATGAACGAGTCGGGGCAGGTAACGCAGGATGAACCTGCCGTGTCCATCGGCGAAACGCTGAAGAATCTCCGTGAAGAAAGGAATCTTTCGGTAACGGAAATCGCCGGAAGATTGCATCTGGACCCCAGGATTATCGAACTTCTGGAACGTGACGCCTTCGAGGATTTGCCGGCCGGTATATTCGTCCGCGGCTACATCCGTAATTACGCCAAGCAGCTTGAAGTAGATCCCGAACGGCTTATCGAGATTTATGATGAAACAGGCGGTGAGGAAGAACCGGAGATCATTCCCGAGGTCAAACACCCCCGTCAGACCAGCAGTAGTGACAAGCCGGTCAAGGCCTTTACCTATTTGCTGACCCTGATCCTGGTAATCCTGTTGATTGCCTGGTGGCAGAGCAACTTTCTGATTACAGACATCACCGACAAGGCCTTCCCGGACAAGAGCGATCGCGGCCAGCCGCCTGCTTTTGATTACCCCTTCGAAGTCGTCAAACACCCCGATATACAGTACTACGAAAAACCGCCTCCGATCGAAATTGAACCGCGGGCAGAAACCGAAACGGCAAATCAGTCAGCGGGATTATCCACGCAAGAAGCCGTGACGGATTCCGCAAGCGAAACTATAACCCGTTCGGCCAATGGCCCCGATGAAGTCATAATGAGGCTTTCCGCCGATTCCTGGATCGAGGTTCGCGATGCCGACGGCCGGGAAATCTATGTCAATCTCGCCCGGGCCGGTGAAACACTTGTCCTGCGCGGCAGGGCTCCCTTTTCCGTATTGCTCGGCTTTGCCCAGGGTGTGGAAATTACATTCAACGGCAAAGAGTTTGATTCCGCCTCCCACTCGCGTTCCGGGGTGGCGCGCTTCACACTGGGGGAGTAGCCGGTTACGAACCACCGGCCCATGGTCTGTTACAATAATCCGCTGAACCGCCGCGTCCGCTGCATGAAACACCCGATTCCTGGAGGAGATACTTGGCCGAACCATTGAAAGCCGTAAGGGGCATGCACGATATCCTGCCGGACGCCACGCCCGCCTGGCAGTTTGTCGAGCAAACTATTACCGCAATCCTGCAACGCTACGGTTATCAGGAGATTCGCCTGCCCGTTCTGGAAAAGACGGAACTGTTCGAGCGCTCCATCGGCGAGGAAACCGATATTGTCTCCAAGGAAATGTATACCTTTACCGACCGCAGCGGCGAAAGCCTGACGCTGCGGCCGGAAGGCACCGCCGGCGGCGTGCGCGCCGGCCTGGAACACGGCCTGTTTCACAACACCAGCCGGCGCCTCTGGTACATGGGACCGATGTTCCGCCATGAACGGCCGCAGAAGGGACGCACCCGGCAGTTCCACCAGATTGGCGTGGAGGCCTTCGGCCTGGCGGGAGCGGACGTCGATGCGGAACTGATCATCATGTGCGCCCGCTTCTGGCGGGAACTGGGCCTGGACGGGCTGCAACTGGAAATCAACACCCTCGGAACACCGGAATCCCGGCAGCAATACCGCCGCGTCCTGACGGATTATTTTCGCGATCACAAAGACAAGCTGGATGAGGACAGCCGCCGTCGGCTGGACAGCAACCCGCTGCGTATACTGGACAGCAAGAACAAGGAGTTGCGCGGGCTGATCGAGGCCGCACCCGTCATGACCGATTATCTGGACACGGAGTCCCTGGACCATTTCACACGCCTTAAAGAGCTTATTGATGCCGCCGGCGTGGCATACCGCTTCAACCCGAGACTGGTGCGGGGGCTTGATTACTACAACCGCACGGTATTCGAGTGGCTGACCGACAAACTCGGCGCCCAGGGAGCGGTCTGTGCCGGCGGGCGTTATGATGGTCTGGTCGAATACTTCGGCGGCAAACCGACACCGGCCATCGGCTTTGCCATGGGCCTGGAACGCCTTATCGGCCTGCTAGAAGCAAGCGAAGCCTCGTATGACACACCGCAGCCCCATGTCTATTTTGTCGTCGCCGGCGAAACGGCGGTGGATGCCGCCATGCGTCTTGCCGAGGAATGCCGGGACCGCCTGCCGGCACTGCGCCTGCTCATGCACTGCGGCGGCGGCAGCCTCAAGAGCCAGTTCAAAAAGGCGGACAAATCCGGGGCCGATATCGCCGTCATCCTTGGCGACGAAGAAGTCCGGCGCCGTGTTGCCGCCATCAAGCCCCTGCGCATGGACGGTGAGCAGATTGAAGTCGACTGGGCGGCTTTGCCGGGCACCCTCGAGCAGATGCTGCGGCTGTAAATCGTTCCCCGGCAACCCCGGTAAATACGTTATAATCGGGATTTTTGTCCTGACATACCTGTCAAACAAGTCTTCGGGAGAGATCCATTGGACGTCTACAGAACTGAAGAAGAACAAGTCGAAGCCCTGAAGAAATGGTGGGACGACAACGGCAAGTCCATCATCTTCGGCATTATCGTCGGCCTCGGCGCCGTTTTCGGCTGGCGCAGCTGGCAGGATCATAAAATCGCCCAGGCCGAAGCGGCATCGGAACTCTACCAGACCATCCTCACCTCACTGCGCGCGGAAAAGCCCGCTGACGCGGAGGCCCCGGCAATGGAAATCATCAACAATTACTCGGGTACCGGTTATGCGGTTTTCGCCCGGCTGACCCTGGCAAAGCTTGCCGTGGAAGATGACAACTATGAACAGGCCGCCGAACACCTGGAACAGGCCCTGCAAATGAACGACACGCGGGCCCTGGATCTGGCAATCCGGCTGCGTCTGGCAAGAGTCCACCTGGCACGGCAGCAATACGATGATGCACTGGCACTGCTGCAAGTCAGAGAGCGGCGGGAATACGCTTCCGCCTTTGATGAACTGAAAGGCGACATCCTGGCGCAAAAGGGCGACAGACAGGCCGCCCTGGAAGCCTACCGGCAGGCGCTGACGGCGGCGCAGTCACGTTCGGCCGACACCTCGGTACTGGAAATGAAAATGAACGATATGGGCGCCGGGTCGCCGGGATGATGATCCGCGCATTCCTGTTATTACCCCTGCTTATCCTGATGGCCGGCTGCGGCACCATGGAGACCGTCGGCGGCTGGTTTTCATCCAAGGACAAGAACGTCAACCCGCCGACACCCCTGGTGGACGTGACAACCACCATCAATGTGACCGAACTCTGGTCCCGGAATACCGGCAAAGGAACGGATAATCAATATCTGGAACTCACCCCCGCGGTAGCCGGCCAGCGTATTTATATCGTCGATGCCGACGGCAGGCTGACCGCCATGGACGCCAGTAACGGCCGCGAATTGTGGGATGCCAGGGCCAGGGCACGCATCACCGGCGGACCCGGTCTCGGTTCGGACACGGTATTGCTCGGCACGGACCAGGGTGTGGTGATTGCCTATGCGGCCGCGGACGGCAAGGAGTTATGGCGCGCCAGGGTTTCCAGTGAAATCCTGTCACCACCGCAGCGATCCGGCAACACTGTCGTCGTCCGTACCCTCGACGGCAAGCTGTTCGGAATCAATGCCGCCAACGGCAACCGTACCTGGGTCTATGACCGATCCGTCCCCAGCCTGACCCTGCGCGGCACCAGCCGGCCGGTTATAGAAGACGACATCGTGGTTAGCGGCTTCGATGGCGGCCGGCTGGTCAGTCTGGAGCTGGATTCCGGGCGCGTCCTGTGGGAAACCCGGGTTGCCGTGTCCCAGGGGCGTTCGGAACTGGAACAGATGGTGGATATCGATTCGGAACCGGTCATCGTTGACGGGGTGATTTATGTGGTTACCTTTCAGGGGCAATTATCGGCTGTGGAGCTGGAGTCGGGCAGACTGCTCTGGAGTCGGGAAGTCTCCTCCTATGCCGGTTTCAGCGTCGATGACAATAATGTTTATGTCAGCGACGACAACAGCCAGGTACACGCCTATGATCGCTACAGCGGATCGCAACTCTGGACACAGGATAAACTCCGGTTCAGGGAAATAACCGGGCCGGGCGACGTCGGTGATTATCTCGTGGTCGGTGATCTGGAAGGCTATCTTCACTGGATGAACAAGGACGACGGCAGCTTTGCCGCCCGCAACCGCGTCTCGAAAAAGCGCATCATTGCCCAACCCGTCGTTGCGGGCAAATTTGTCTACGTTTACGGCACCGACGGAACACTTGCGGCCTATACTTACCGGTGAGTGAGGCGTGAGGGGTAAGGTGTGAGGAGTGTACTTATTTTTACACCTCACTCCTCTCTCTTCACTCCTCACTGTTTAACACTGTCCAACAACCGGATGAATTTGAAGGTCGACCGGAATAGCATAGAGTTCCATGATTCCCCTGATCGCCATTGTAGGCAGACCCAACGTCGGCAAGTCGACCCTGTTCAATCGCCTGACCCGCAGCCGTGACGCATTGGTGGCCGATCGGGCGGGCATTACTCGTGATCGTATCTATGGTCTTGCCCATATCCATGATCGACCCGTCATGATTGTGGATACCGGCGGCCTGGGTGATTTCGAGACCGATGACAGGGAAGTGGCCGATCTGGTTTCCCGTCAGTCACTGCATGCCATTCAGGAAGCCGACGCGGTATTGTGGCTGGTTGACGGTCGCGCGGGACTGACCGCCACCGATGAATCCCTGGCCGGGGAACTGCGGCCGCTGGCACGCGATCTCTTTCTGGTAGTGAACAAATGCGACAGCGGCAACACCGACATGCTCAGCGCGGAATTTCATGCACTGGGAGCGGCAAACGGTCCTCACCCCGTTTCGGCGCAACGCGGCGACGGTATCGCCGAACTCATGGATGCAGTCATGTCGACACTGCCCGGCGCGACAACCGAAGATATCCCGGAAACGCATCCCGGCCTGCGTGTTTCCGTGATCGGCCGCCCCAACGTCGGCAAATCGACCCTCATCAACCGTATGATCGGCGACGAACGCATGCTCACCTTCGATCAGCCGGGAACAACCCGGGACGCGGTAGCCGTTCCCTTTGAACGCCAGGGCAAACAATATGTTCTGATCGATACCGCGGGCGTGCGCAGGCGTTCCCGCATAGAGGACCCGGTGGAGAAATTCAGCACCATCAAAAGCCTCAGAGCCATGGAAGAGGCGCAAATTGTCATAGCGGTTATCGATGCACGGGAGGCATTAACGGAGCAGGATCTGAATCTTGTCGGCCTCACCGTGGAACTGGGCAAGCCGTTAATCATCGCCGTCAACAAATGGGACGGTCTGGAACAGGAACAGCGTTTACGAATACGGGACCAGATCGACCGCAAGCTGGCCTTTGCGGATTACGCCTGTATACATTATATCTCCGCCCTGCACGGCAGCGGCGTCGGCGATATCTTCGACACCATCAATCTGATCGGCCGTTCCCTGGAAGTCCGGATCAGTCCGTCGCAGCTTACGGATATTCTCGCCAACGCCGTGCAACAGCATCAGCCGCCCATGATCCGCGGCCGCCGTATCAAGCTGCGCTACGCTCATCTGGGTGGGCATGATCCGATCCGGATCATCATTCACGGCAATCAGACACAACATGTGCCGGACAGTTACCGCCGTTATCTGGCCGGCTATTTCCGCCGCCAATTAAAACTGACCGGTATTCCGATACTGATTCAGTTCAAGTACGGAGAGAATCCGTACCGGGGAAAAACGAAGCCTTCAGAAAAGAAAAAAACGCGGAGAAGACCGCATGCCAAGGGCAAGAATTAATAGTGAGGGGTAAGGGGTGAGGAGTAAGGTATCTACTGATTACGCTAATACGGTTTCCTCAAACCACTCCTCACTCCTTACCCCTCACGCCTCACAGTCTGTTATATTCATTCCGGATGATACGCAGGATACGACCGGCGTCCTCGCCGCTCTGCCAGTCCCCTTTTTCGTCAAGTACGATAACCTCGGTCCTGTTGCCCGACCCGGTCAGGCTCAGGACGTAGGGTACGGCCTCGGGTTCGTCATCTTTCCAGAAGGCCAGTTTCGACAACCAGCCCTTCTTGTTATCGGCGGAACGATCATAATAATTGATGTAATACATTCCCTGTCCCTGATCCCGGTTGATTATGGAAAAACCGGCACGTTCAAGGACCGTTTCAGTACTGCGCCATGCCCGGGTAAATTCTTCCGGCAGGGCGAGAACGATTTTATTATCGCCGGTGTCTTCCAGTTGCGCCAGCGCCCTCTCCGCCATACTCTCCGTTGCACCTCCGGCTGACGATGAGGCTGTGCGCGACGATTGCGAACCATTAAAATGCTTGCCCAGTTCAGCGGCCAGAAAACGTTCCGCCTCGCTATTACTGTCCGCATCGGCCCAGCCATCGCCGTCAGCGGACCGCCGTTGCCGTTCATTGTCGAGAAACAGAACGGTAACTCCCGGCTCTTCGCCGGGTTCGGTAAAGAGTTTGAATTTATCGCGGTATGTTTCACCGTCATCATTCTTCGGTTCGGACCAGGCGGTTTCCATAACACCCAGTTCCGCATCGCTTACTTCGAAATCATAGCCCTTGTCCCGGAAAAACGTCTCCAGCCCGGACCAGATATCCGCCCTTGAACCGCCGACGGCCACCCACTGTTCTCCCGTACCGCCGTTATTCGTGGTGTCAGGAACCGGTGCCGTGCCTGACGCGCCCCGGCCGGCACGCCGCTGCTGCTCATAGCGGGACAGGGAGGCTCCCTCGCCGGGTATGGTCATGGCATCCGTGGTGGCACCGGCGGTCAGATCAGGCGGAACCTCCAGGTCGCGGAGAGGTTCACTCTTCCTGTAATCACCGCGGGTATCGGGCAGAACCTCATCCAGGCTTGGAATATAGGAACAGGCGCCGAGAAAAGCAGCCAGTATCGCCATCGTGATCGGTCGTATCATAATCATTGTACCTTTATAAAACTCCGGCCTGTTGCATGGCCGCTTCGACTTCCGGAATGTACTGTTCGGACATCCACGTCATGGGCAATCGTATCCCGGCCTCAATCAGGCCGAGCCGGTGGACGGCCCATTTTACGGGTATCGGATTGGATTCAAGAAACAGTTTCTCATGCAATCCGGCCAGCGTCTTGTTGATGTCATAGGCATTGGTTGCCTGACCCTGCAGGGCAAAAAGACACATTTCATGCATCGCTCTGGGGGCGATGTTGGCGCTGACGGAGATGACACCGTCACCGCCGCGTAACATGAAGTCACAACAGTTCGCATCCTCGCCGCTGACCAGCAGAAAATCATCGCTGCACAGATCACGTATGGATTCAATACGGGTCAGATCCGCGCTCGCTTCCTTGATACCGATAATATTGGGCACCTCGCTCAGACGGGCCACGGTTTCCGGCAGCATGTCACAGGCCGTACGCCCCGGGACGTTGTAAAGTATCTGTGGAATATCCACCGTCTCGGCCACCGCCTTGTGATGCAGATAAAGGCCTTCCTGGGTCGGCTTGTTGTAATACGGCGTGACCAGTAGACAGGCATCCGCCCCGGCCTCCTTCGCGCAACGGGTCAAGTCGATGGCCTCGATGGTTGAATTGGCGCCGGTGCCGGCGATAACGGGGACGCGGCCGGCCGTGATCTCCACCACCTGGCGAATGACCTCGCAATGCTCCTCTTCGGTCAGAGTGGCCGATTCCCCCGTAGTGCCGACGGCGACGATGCCATCCGTCTGGTTTTTGACATGAAAATCGATGAGACGTTCGAGCGCCTCCCGATCCAGTTCCGTATCAGGCGCGACCCCCGTTTTCATGGGCGTAACGAGCGCAACAAGACTGCCTTTAAACATGGATTTCCAGTCGTTCGAGATTAGGGTCTGTTAACAGGCCCTAAGAAAGTGTCAAGTAAAGCGGGATACAGGCAAAGATCGTGGCCGTATACGGACCCGATTCCCACGGTCGATGAAAACAGGGGCAATATGGTACTTCCCCGCCCTTTATATGACAAGGTAAAAACCTGTATAGCTGTTCCGAATTCCAGTACAGTTACAGTCCGCCTCGAAGACAGGCCGGGATCATGGTGTTGGAGCGACTAGCGCCATGGATGAGCGC
>JBBDSH010000023.1:0-6935 GCA_040905045.1 Gammaproteobacteria bacterium
GCGACGGCCGGCCCTATGCGGGCCGATTCCAGTTGCGCAAGTGCCTCGAACCATTCCTCTTCCACGCGGCTGCGTTCCTGCCTGGTCTCCGCCTGCTTGCGCAACATTGCCTCCAGTTCGGAACGATCCCCGGTTGCATACAGTCCGGCAAGTTCCTGCTCGATGTCGGCCTGTTGCCGCTGCAGTGATTCAAGCCGCTGTTCCAGTTTCGACACCTGCTTGCGCAGCGAATGCAGCGCCTGGCGCTGTTCGGCCTCGCGCCGACGCTGCTCCTTGCGGCCCGCGGAGGATATCGATCCACTCGCGGCGGGTTCAGCGGCCGCCGCCGTATCGCCGCTGTTCGCCATGAGCCAGCGGGCGTAGTCGTCGAGATCACCGTCAAACGGCTGTACCCGGCCGTTGCTGACCAGGATTAATTGATCGGTGGTACTGCGCAGCAGATGCCGGTCATGCGCGATCACCACCAGCGCGCCGGTGTAATCCTGCAGGGCAAAGGCCAGCGCGTCGCGCATATCCAGATCGAGATGGTTGGTGGGTTCGTCCAGCAACAACAGGTTCGGCCGCTGATACACCAGCATCGCCAGCACCAGCCGCGCGCGTTCACCGCCGGAGAACGGCGCCACCGGCGCCAATGCCATCTCGCCGCGGAAACCGAACTGGCCGAGAAAGTTACGCAAGGATTGCTCGCGCGCGCTTTTATCCAGCCGCTGCATATGCAGCAACGGACTGGCACCGGGATCGAGCTGCTGCAGTTGATGCTGTTCAAAGAATCCGATACGCAGTTCCTGGGCGCCCACGCGTTCGCCGGCGCGCAGCGGCAGTTTCCCGGCCAGCGATTTCACCAGGGTGGATTTACCCGCGCCGTTGCGGCCGAGCAGGCCAATGCGATCACCGGGCAGAATATTCAGGTCGACATCGTTTAATACCGGCACCCCGGGATAACCGCACTCGGCCCCGTCCATCTTCAGCAGCGGTGACGGCAGTTTTACCGGCGGCAGAAATTCGAAGCGAAAGGCATGTTCGGGATCCACCGGCGTGATCAACTCCATGCGCTCCAGCGCCTTGATGCGGCTTTGCGCCTGTTTGGCCTTGTTGGCCTGGGCGCGGAAGCGATTGATGAATTTGCGGATATGCTCAATCTCGGTCTGCTGTTTTTCATAGGCCGCCTGCTGCTGTTGCAGCCGCTCGGCGCGCTGGCGTTCAAAGGCGGCGTAGTTGCCGCTGTACGCGTACACCCGGCCCCGTTCCATATGCACAATGCGGGTCGTCACCCGATCAAGAAAATCGCGATCGTGGGAAATCAGCAACAATGTCCCCTGGTAGCCAAGCAGCCAGTTCTGCAGCCAGATCACCGCGTCCAGATCCAGGTGATTGGTCGGCTCGTCCAGCAACAACAGATCGGAACGGCACATGAGCGCCTGTGCCAGATTCAGGCGCATGCGCCAGCCGCCCGACAACTCACCCACCGGCAGGGATTCCTGTTCCGGCTCAAACCCCAGGCCGCTCATCAGCCGTCCGGCGCGGGCTTCGGCGCTGTAACCGCCGATGGATTCGAGGCGGCCGTAAAGATTCGCCAGCCGGTGGCCGTCACCGTCCGCCTCCGCCTGCACCAGCGCCTGCTGAATACGCCGCAATTCAGCATCACCGTCGATGACGTACTCGATGGCCGGGCGCCGGCCGGCCGGCGTTTCCTGCGCCACATGCGCGATGACCGGATCGCCGGCCAGATGCATTTCCCCGGCGTCGGCTTCCAGTTCACCCAGTATCAGGGCAAACAGGCTCGATTTTCCGCAGCCGTTGGCGCCGACGATTCCGGCCCGGTCGCCGGGATAGAACGTCAGATCCACATTTTCAAACAGCAGGTGCGGCCCGCGCCGCAGGGCGATATTGGTCAGATTCAGCATGGCCGCGAGTATACCGATCCAGGCATGACTTTTCCCCTTACAGACTGGCGCCGCCGGCGGACTGCCATTAGAATCAGCGCCCCGGCTTCATTCGCCCGCATCATTCAATCCCGATTCCATCATGCCGCGACGATTCAAACTGCCCGAATTCCTGCTCGCCCGGCCGCGATTGGCGGCCTTCGCGCTGCTGGCCACGTTCTGTTCCGGCTTCGGCCAGACCTTTTTCATCTCCGTCTTCGGCGAACAACTGCGCGCGACGCACGATATCAGCCATACCGTTTACGGCTCGCTCTACGCCGGCGCCACGCTGATCGGCGGACTGCTTCTCCTGCGCGGCGGTGTCTACATCGATCGCTGGCCGCTGCACCGGATCACCACCGCCTCCGTCCTGTTGCTGGCGCTGGGTTGCCTGCTCACCGGCCTGGCCTGGCACAGTCTCATACTGGGGCTGGGATTCGTGCTTATCCGCCTGGGCGGCCAGGGCATGATGGGGCAACTGGGACTGACCGTGGCCGGCCGCTACTTCGGCGCGCACCGGGGCAAGGCGGTGGCGCTGGCGGCGCTGGGCTTCCCCCTGAGTGAATCCATCCTGCCCGCGGCCGCGGTTTTCCTGATGACCCGGCACGGACCGGCGGGCGCCTGGATCGCGGCGGCATTATTACTGGTCCTGGTATTGTTGCCGTTATTGCGCCGGCTGGCGCGCCATGCCGCGCGGCCGCAGCACGGGATGCCGGAAAAGGAAGAGAAAAACAACATGGTTCACTATACCCGTAACGAGACCCTGCGCGATCCGGCCTTTTATCGGCTCATGCCGGCCCTGCTTATCACACCGTTCACCGTCACCGGCGTACTTTTTCACCAGTCCGCCATCGCCGAAGCGCGCGGCTGGTCATTAAGCCTGGTTGCCAGTGCCTTCACGGCATTCGCCGTCGGTCATCTGCTGCCCCTGTTGACCGCCGGCCCGCTGGTCGACCGACACGGCGCCCGGCGCTGCCTGCCGCCGGCCCTGCTGCCCATGGTGGCCGGGCTTTTCCTCCTGGCCGCGGGCGACGCCGACTGGGTGATCTTCGCCTACATGGGATTGACCGGCATGTCGCTGGGACTGATTTCCATCACCGGCGGCGCACTCTGGCCGGAACGTTACGGCACGCGGCACCTGGGCGCGATTCGCTCCATGGCCCAGGCCGTTATGATTCTGTCCACCGCCGTCGCGCCGGTGTTACTCGGCGCAATGCTGGATTACGGCGTCAGTGTCAGCGCCCTGGCGAACACGTTGGCCGTGATGGCGATACTGTCGGCATTGCTGGCTGCCACTGCCCGCTGAATTCGGCCCGGGGGCGGGCCTCCCACAAGCTTCGTTTCACGCCGGAAATAAACCCTGGTTGTAGGAGCGGCGCCCTCGCCGCGAATGATCATCTCAGTTGTAACTGAATTTGTTTTTATTGGCTATTGCTGGCACGGTACTGGAAAGTAAAACAAACTGTCGTTTATGTTCTTTGCAAAATACGGCCTCGTATGCGCCGTGGCGGTCACAACAGGTTACAGCCTTGTCTTATCTTCACCGGCTGCGGCCGAAGGCCTCAAGGCCGGACCGCTGGAACTGGGCGGCGCGGTGCGCATGAACCTCATAGACAAAAGCTGGGAAACCCGGCAGCAGCGTTTCTCGCGCGCGGACCTGGAATTCGATACCCTGCGCGGCGAACTGCGGCTGAACGCGGACCGCTGGAGCGGCTCGGCGCAATACCGCCTGTATTATTACGATGAAACCGATCGCGTCACCCACTTCCTGCATCACGCCTGGCTGGGTTATGAACCCGACGATCACAGTCGCATAAAAGCGGGCATACACAAGGTGCCGTTCGGCAACCTGCCTTTTAATTCCAACAGCTACTTTTTCTCACTGGCCTACTACGTCGGCCTGGAAGACGACTACGACCTGGGTTTGAAATACACCCGCAGCATGGGACCGTGGCGCTGGGACGCGGCCTATTACATTGCCGATGAAGGCAGTTACTTCGGAGACAGTGATGACAGCGCACGCTATTCCTACGACGTGGTAAAGAGCCCGAACTCCGCCAATCACGAAGAGCACCAGATCAATACCCGCCTGAGTTACAGTTTCGATCACGGCCGCGACGCGGATTCGGAACTGGGCGTATCGCTGCAAGCGGGCCGCATTCCCAACGACGCCGGCGGCACCGGTTCACATCTTGCCGCCGCGGTTCACTGGAACGGCGACTTCGGTGCCTGGAACGTCAAAGTCCAGAGTCTCTGGTACCGCTACAACCTGGCCAATCCGCCGGGCCGGGACAACCGCATCGTGGTTATGGGTGCCTACGACTTTCCCTATAACGTCGCCGCCGAAGGCCACATGCATACCCTCGGCATCAGTTACGACTGGAACATCGACTACGGCTGGCTGCAGGGCATCACCATCTATAACGATTACAGTTATTTCGTCAAAGCCAAGGACGACTTTTCCGACAGCCACCAGAACGTCGCCGGCATGGCATTCGATGTCTCACCCTTTCATATCTACGCGGATATCGCCGTCGGCAAGCACAACGCCTGGATCGGGCCCGACTTCAGTAACGCCCTGACCGACGGGGGCAATGACGACAAGTTCCACACCCGGCTGAACCTGAACATCGGGTTGTATTTTTAAACGCACCGTTCGGCTCGGGGTCGGGCCTCCCACAACCACGGTTTTACCCCAGCCGATGAACCCTGGTAGTGGGAGCGGCGACCCCGCCGCGAACCAGACCATTCGGCCCGGGGGCGGGCCTCCCACAACCACGGTTTTACCTCGATGATGAACCTTGCCTGTAGGAGCGGCGCCCCGCCGCGAACCAGACCATTCGACCAGAGGTCGGCCTCCCACAACCCGAATCCTCTAAAAAGGGGACGCTACCTGTGGGATCCCCACGAAAATCGGTTAAATTGATGTCGCCTTCCCCATTGTTTCGCTCTCCTCGAAGAGGCAATGCGATTGGATAATGGCATGTAACCGCTGCCAGGCCAGGAGGAGGTGGTGTGCGGTCAAGGTGACACGCCGGTCATCGATACTCTTCAGGCCGATAAAAATCGTGGATAATACTTTGCGCGTTCTTACAGTATTGGCCTGATACTGCCAATGTTGCCCGGTCCGTTCCGTGGCCTTGCCCAGCAGCCAGGCCACCAGTAACGCCAGGTTCGCAATGAGTAACATCACCTGTAAACGTTCGACCTGATAGGTCAGGTGTAACTCCAGCGCCAAACCAAACCGGGTGCTTTTCATATCCCGGAACGATTCCTCAATTTGCATGCGCTGGGCATACAGTCTAACGACTTTCCTGGCCAGTTTTGATTGCAAGGGTAATGAGGTGGCTAATAACCAGGGTTCTTTCCCCACCGCTGCGGCCCGGCGGCTGCGCGTCGCCCGAGAAGGTTTCCCGAACCGGTTTTTCTGCCCCCGGCCTTTCGGTTTGGCGTGGTACATAATCAGTTGGCAATCAATGGGATTGCTGCGTGTCAGGCGGGCCGCCCCCACCCGTTTGGGTGTCGGGGTGGCCTGTTCATGCAGGGTTTTACAGTGGGGATACCTCAGGGACGCTTCCCTATTTTTTCTTTTTCGTCGCTTTTTTCCCGGCAGGTTTTGCGGCAGCCGGTTGCATGCCCTCCCAGGCGGACAACCACTGCTCCTGGATTTCCACGGCACGGTTCGCAAAATCCCGCCAGTTGTTTGCCAGTATATCTTCCGGCTGTTCCTTGCTGGGAGCCGATGAACGCAGCGTATTGAACCATGTACTCCAGAGTTGCTGCTGCATATCATTCCATTGAACCATGCCCTCTTCCATTTTCTGAGTCCACTGTTTTATTGATTCGGGGCTGCCTTCTGTATGCTGCGCCTTTTCAGCCAGTGTAACCAGCGATTTCCTTTGAGCGTCAAGTGCACTTTTAACCTGCTGCTCCATCATATCCAGTGTCTGTTGCCAGGTATCATGCGGTGCGGCTCCGCCCATACTTTGCAGGGTTTCAAGCCAGTCACTCATCCATTTCTGTTGCTGATCCATCCATTTTTTCTGAAAATCGGATACTTGATTGGGCACGTCTGACATAATCTATTACCTCTTCCGTATGGCTATCGCAGCCATGAAAATGTTACAATCTCACATATCCAAGTATAGCTGACTGTACCGAAAAGGGAATGGCGTCCCCTTTTAATTGATGCCTGGATCGGGCTCGACTTCGGCAATGCGCTGGCCGGCGGCGGCAACGATGATGAATTCCACACCCGCTTGAATCTCAACATCGGGTTGTATTTTTAAACGCTTCATTCGGCGCGTGGTCGCGCCTCCTACCGGCTTCGTTTTACCCCGATACCGAACCCTGCCCGTAGGGGGAAGTGGTGTATAGCCTGTCCCGGACCCCGGCTGTTGACCGGGGCAGGCTTGATCCGGAAGATGCACCGTTAACGGAGCTAAGGATGCAACGGCGACCCCGCCTCGAATAACTCTTTTTTTAATTGGAACTGGCAAAGCCGTCATTCTGCCAGAACTCCTGCTGCGCCTGATTGACCTTGAACAGATATCGGCGCGATTCCGGCAGGGGATGATTGTTTCTTAAACGTTCGTACACCTCGTCGGGATTCAGGCGGTTGATCATGGACAGCGCCCGATCGCGACTGGAGGAAAAAGTCCGGAACACATTCCCGGCACCGCCGTTGTAGGCGGAGATCACCGAATACCGCTTCGAGTTGTGATCCCGTATCGATGCCAGATAACGATCCTGCAGGATATGCAAATAGGCGGCACCGGTATCGATATTGTTTTCCGGATCAAACAAATAGTCCGGCGTGGGTTCGTCATTGCGCCGCTTGATCTTCTCGAACACATCCCGGCCCGCCGTGGAAGGTACAATCTGCATGAGACCGTAGGCCGGCGCCGGACTGACGGCGAAGGGATTGAAACTGCTTTCCGTTTTCATGATGCCGTAGACCAGGCTTTCCGTGACGTTGTATTGCCGGCTGTACTTCTTTACCAGGGCGGCGTA
>JBBDSH010000023.1:7035-53258 GCA_040905045.1 Gammaproteobacteria bacterium
CCAGGCTTTCCGTGACGTTGTATTGCCGGCTGTACTTCTTTACCAGGGCGGCGTATTTGTAGGCGCGTACATTCTCGTGGCTGGGGATCAGCGGAAACACCACCCGCAAACCCTCGCGCCCGCCGATGCTGATCCGCTCCAGTTTATTGGCGATGAGGTAATCGGCGTAGCGGCCGGCGCGCCACTCCCAGCGGATCGGCTTGCCATCCTGATCCAGCACCTGTTCGTACAGGAACGGCGGCCTGCTGCTCGAACCCGGCGCCGCGGCGGAATACATGTCCACTTCGCGTGGATCGTCCGGAGTCAGCAGCGTCGTGACAATGGCCTGCTTCAGGTGTTGCCGCTGCGATTCCGGCGCGACGGTTTCCACGGCCACCCGGCCCGCCTCGAAATCGACATAGGCGCGGCTGTAGTATTCGTCGGTGTACTTGACGTATTCCTTGGGCGTGGGCTGCCGCGCTTCCTCCTCGCCCCAGATGGTCTCGACTATATTCCGGAATTGTTCAATGCGCGCCTTCAGCGCACGGATTTCCGCGGGCAGATGGTGGGGATTGGCGGCGACATACATCGCCTTGTCTTCCACAACCCTCGCGGCGGCCTTGCCCGGATCATCGGCGGTGATGATCTTTCCGGCACGTTGAATATCCGTCACCGTACAGCCGGCCAGGATCAGCGCCAGCAACAGCAGGAATTTGAACGGGAACGGCGGACGGGGAATCATTGCGTCAGATTCACAAGAGTCGGTTCATACACGGCAGCACGCAACATAACCATTATGATACCCTATCGATCATGACAAGTGGAGATACGTCATACCAGTGAAATCTGCCGGACCAGGCCTGTCCCTGACCAATGACTCACCATCAGACGAACCTTGAACCTTGAACCTTGAACCTAAAGCCTTTGACTGGACTTGATCCCCGTAAACCTCTATCGTTCCCGCCCCTGAATACAATCCCGGCCGTACAATCAATAAAATGACCAACCAGTCCGGACACCCGTCCCACCACAACGCCCGCGCCTACACCTTACTGGTCCTGACCATGCTGTGCTGGAGCAGCAACGCCATTCTCAGCCGCATCGCCGTGGGCGAGATCTCACCCATGCTGCTGGTGTCCCTGCGCTGGCTGGGGTCGGTCCTGCTGGTACTGGCCTTCGCGCGTCATTATGTGTTTCGCGATTGGCCCGTACTGAAAAAACACCTGCGCCTGTTCGCCGCCATGGGTGCGCTGGGCTTCGCCGCCTTCAACGCCCTGTTCTACGTCGCCGCCCATCACACTACCGGTGTCAACATCGGCATTATCCAGGGCGCCATGCCGGTCTGGGTTCTCATCGGCGCCTTCGCCGCCTACCGCACACCGGTCACCAAAGCCCAGATGGCGGGTGTGGCTGTAACACTCACGGGCGTCATCATAGTCGCCAGCGCCGGCAGCCTGGAACGCCTGCTGGCCCTGTCCATCAACAAGGGTGACGCCCTGCTGATCCTCGCCACTATGTTATACGCGGGCTACGCCGTGGGCCTGCACCGCCGGCCCAATGTCTCCGCGCTGGGTCTGTTCACGATCCTGGCCATCTCGGCCTTCTTCACATCCCTGCCCCTGGTCGCCGCGGAGTACGCCCTGGGCAAGCTCCTCTGGCCCACGCCCACCGGCTGGTTTGTCGCCGGCATGGTGACCCTGTTCCCGTCGTTCCTGGCGCAATTATTCTTTATGAACGGGGTGGCGCTGATCGGGCCCGGCCGAGCGGCGCTGTTCGGCAACCTTGTCCCCGTGTTCGTACCGATACTGGCGATTCTGATACTCGGCGAATCGTTCGAGATCTTTCACGCCGTCGGACTGGCCCTGGTTCTGGGCGGTATCTGGCTGGCGGAGCAAACCAAACGCACCTCGCAAGAAAAGCGGTGAACCATGCATGGCACGCGCCCGGCTCGTTTTTCACGGGCGCTCTATTACGCTTGACGTAATACCCATTGAATCGAATGAGGAGATTTCTCCCGCCGGTCGAAATGACTTCCATGGCTCCACTCCTGATGGCAAGCCCTGGTTGTGGGAGCGGCCACTCGGCCACGAACTCTTGATTCGGCCCGTGGTCGGGCCTCCTACAAGCTCCGTTTCACACCGGCGTCAAACCTTGCTTGTGGGAGCGGCGCCCCCGGCTTACAACATGCCGGGGCAGGCTCTCGCCGCGAATTAAAGGCGGACCCTGTGCCGGCATGTTGTAAGCCGGCGACCGGTATCCAGCAGATAAAAATTCATCATTCTGTTGCAAGAACATAAGGGATAATCCGTCTACTGGATGCTGGTGTGCACCAGCATGACGGCAAGGTTTTACCTCTTACGCTTCACGCCTCACACCTCACTCCTCACGATTTTTCAACGCCTTCAGCATCTTGGTCCTCGCACGGGTGTTGATGATGTGTTTTTTCTCCGCCCAGCCACGGCGGGCCTGGGCAATGCCGAACTTCAGGTAATCGTAATGCCGGACGGCATGGGCGTCGGAATCGATGCACATCAATACACCGGCATCGATGCAGCGGCGCACCAGTTCGTCATTGATATCCAGGCGGTCCGGATAGGCGTCCACCTCCAGCACGGTGCCGGTTTTCTTTGCCGTGGCAATGATTTTCTCCAGATCCAGGTCGATGGCCTTGCGCCGATTAATGAGGCGGGTGGTCGGGTGAAAGATGATATCCACGTGGGGGTTTTCCATGGCACGGAGCAGCCGTTTCGTCTGATCGGTACGGGAAAGATCGAAATGACTGTGTACCGCCGCGCCGACCACGTCCAGATGCGCCAGGGTATCGTCGTCAATATCCAGACTGCCGTCCTTGAGGATGTTCACCTCGGCGCCCTTGAGCACATGCATCTTGCGGCCGTCTTTTTTCAGTTTTTTATTGAGCTTGTCGATGGCATCCATCTGCCTGCGCAGTTTCTTCTCGTCGGCGCCGTTGGCCACGGTGAGCGATTTTGTATGATCGGTAATAACAATGTATTCCAGCCCGTCCCCCTCCGCCTCCCGCGCCATGGTCTCGATGGAATCCTCGCCGTCGGTCCAGTCGGTCTGGATCTGCAGATCGCCGCGCAGATCGCCGTAGCCGATCAGGTCCGGTAACTTCCCCTTCTGCGCCGCTTCGATCTCGCCGCGATCCTCGCGCAGTTCCGGCGGCACCCAGGCCAGTCCCAGCTTCTTGTACAACGCTTCTTCCGTTTCCCCGGCGATGGCCGTCTCGCCTTCATACAAACCGTATTCGTTCAGCTTCCAGCCCTGCTTGATGGCGATGTTGCGCAGCTTGATGTTGTGCGCCTTGGAACCGGTGAAATAACACAACGCCGCGCCCCAGGATTCTGCCGGTACGATGCGCAGGTCGGCATCGAGACCGCTCTTCAGACGCACATTGGCCTTGGTCTCGCCCCGGCCGTAGACGTGTGCAATGTCAGGCAGATTGACGAAGCGTTCCATGACCTTTGCCGGCTTGCCTGACGTTACCAGGATATCCACGTCGCCGATGGTCTCCTTCCAGCGCCGCGCGGAGCCGGCGATGGAAACGCGATCCACCTCCGGGAATTCACCGATGGTGTGTTCCAGCTTGCGCAGATCGGACAGGACAAAACCCAGCACGGCACGGCCGCCGGACTGGCGCAGAAACTCGATACCCTTGAGGATCTTCTGTTCGGATTTCTCGCCGAACCCTTCCAGCTCGCGAATCTTCCCGTCTTTCGCCGCCTGCTCCAGATCATCCAGATTGCGAACCTTTAATAACTTCCAGAGGGTTTTCACTGTTTGCGGACCGACGCCTTCCACCGCGGTCAACTCGCCGACTTCCACGGGGATTTTTTTCTTCAGTGCATCGTATTCCCCGAAATGGCCGGTCTTCAGCAGCGACTCGATGTGTTTCGCGATACTCTTGCCGACACCGGGGATGTCGTCGACGGCCTTGAGCCCGCCGCGCTCGTAGAGATCGGACACCTGTTCGGACAGGGACTCGACATTCAGCGCCGCCCGTTCATAGGCCTGCGGCTTGAACGCCACTTCCTGCATTTCGTACAGCGCCGACATCTCGTAGAGAATGCGGGCGATGTCCTGGTTGGAGAGAGGTTTCACGGCGCCTCCGGCCCGGTTCGAGTATTCAACAATAATATCATTCCGGCCCGGCGATCCACGCTGCGATTCTTTCATGTTAAAACAGTCCCGCAAAATTGTAATTTATAGTTGACACTTAAAAGAAGTGTGATTAAACTGCCTGAATGATCACTACAAGGAAGTACCGTGATGTGCATGGAAAGATACCGTTCGATGAGTGGATGATCGGACTGCGGAACAGGCGCGCCAGACAACGCATCCATATCCGGGTCAGGCGGCTATCGCTCGGGCTGGAGGGTGACTGGAAATCTGCCGGTAAAGGCGTGCGCGAACTACGTATACCGGAAGGCAAGGGCTATCGCGTGTATTACACCTGGGATGGTGATGATACTATCGTTCTATTATGTGGTGGTGATAAAAAATCCCAAAAGCAGGATATCAAGAAAGCAGTTGAATATTTGAAAGATTATCATGGCTAAAGCAAAAAAATCCGTCGCTTACGATCCGGTGGATTATCTAACCGCACCGGAAGATATCGCGGAATACATCAACGCCGCTATTGAGGATGGTGATGAACGGCTTATGCTCACCGCCCTGAACGACGTCGCCCGAGCGGCTCTGGGAATGTCTGAACTCGCGGAACGTACCGGCCTGTCCCGGGAAGCGCTCTACAACACCCTTTCGGAGAACGGCAACCCTCGCTTCTCCAGTCTCCTGGAAATCCTGCATGCCCTGGGACTGGAAGTTTCCGTCCGCCCCAGGGAAAACGCCGCCTGATCCTCCGTACCGATACGGCGATCACCCGCCGTTACAATTCACGAAATCCGAAAGTCTCAATAGAAAGTCCTGTGAGCTTTTTAAAGCTCTAACCCGAATCCTCCAACAAGACAATCCCCGCCAACTCCTCGCCATACCGCTTCACAACCCGGGCATCGATCCCCTCAAGCCTTGCCAGTGTATTCCGATCCGCCGGCAGCTCACGGGCAATGGCGACCAGCTCATGATCCTTGAGCACCCATTTCCGCGGCAGGTTCTTCCGGCGCGCCGTGATTTCGCGCCAGGCCGCCAGTCGTTTGAATACGGCCAGTGACGCGCCGCTGAATTTCTGCGCCTCCCGTATCTTGATCTTTTTCCACATGGACTCCGGGTCCGGTACGTACAGTTCCGGCCGGTACAATAACCGGCACTGTTCCTCCATCTTCGTCATCAGTTCCGATTCCATCAGCCGGGTTTGCAACCGTTCATACAGCCGGGCCAGATGAATCACATCGTCCGCCGCGTATTGCAACTGCTTATCACTCAGGGGCCGCCGCTTCCAGTCCGTACGCGTCTGCGTCTTGGCCAGATCCACATCCAGTATCTCCCGGACCAGGTTGGCGTAACCAATTTGACTCTCGTATCCGAGCAACGAAGCGGCGATCTGGGTATCGAACAGCGGCGCCGGCAATTCCCCCTTGAGATGATAAAACAGCTCGAAATCCTGCCGCGCAGCGTGAAATACCCCGGTGATACCGGGGTCGTAAAGCAGACCGTATAAAAGCTCGGGATCGTGAATCGCCAGCGGATCGATCACCGCGACCAGGCCGTTATCGCCGGCCACCTGCACCAGACACAGTTCCGGGTAATAGGTGTTCACCCGCTCGAATTCCGTGTCTACCGCCAGCCATTCGCAACCCCGCAATTGATCGCAGACTTCCATCAATGACTCACGACTGTCGATTAATACCGGTTTATCATTCATGCTTTATTAACAAACACTGTTTCCGAATACGACATTATATCTCCACCAGCCGATCAGGGCTGAAATCCTTCACATTTTCCCCCGGATAGCCCGCCTGGTTGGACACAATCCGGGTTCCATACATCTGAACATCAAGACTCGAGTGCGTATGCCCGTATACCCACAAATCGATGTCATAAGCGGCAATGATCGCCTCCAGGTCCGAATAAAACGCCGTGTTGATGGGACTGTCCGGGAAAGCGGGATTTTCGCACATCGGATGCGGCGCGTGATGGGAGACGACCACGGTTTTTCCGGCATACGGTTGCTTCAATTGCGCTTCCAGCCATTGCCGCTCGGCCCGGTGCAATGACAGGGCATCGGCCGGCTCGAACTTTCTGTCATTGTCCTGGGAACGGATCCGGATCAATTGATGGTCAACCATGCTCCTTCCGGCATGGAACATGGCCAGATCCCGCGGCATGGCCGCGTCCGCTGCATAATCCGTCCATAACGTCAGACCGATTACACGCACATCGTCGAACACACAGACGCCGCAATCCAGAAAATGGACAGGGATCCCCTCCACCTGAGCGGCGATCCGCTCCTTCAGGGAATAATACTCATGCCGGTAGAATTCATGATTACCCGCGACATAGACCACATCCTTCCGCAGCCGCCGGGATTCCCTCCCACTCCAGGCAATCCCCTCCAGTCCCGTATCGATATCGCCGGCCAGGATCACCACATCCGCGTCGGTGTCCGGTATTTCACCCTTCCAGGGATGCGACGGCGGCGGTTCACGATCCCTCAGGAATTCGTTATGCAGATCACTGAGAATATGGAGTTTCATACAAAACCTCCATATCTTTTTCGATTTCCCGGCGCCGGTAAGGATTATTCAGTATGGCGGGTGTGGCCAGGTCAACTTCTCGGCCTTCAAACAATTGACCGAGTTCGTCCCGCAGCTTCGACAGACCGCCCAGGGAAGGCGCCTTGCCGACCTCGAACTCGGCCAGGACATCAATATCACTGTCCGGTGTGAGTTCACCACGCGCGGCAGAACCGAACAGAACCAGCCGCTTAATATGGAAACGATCCGCCAGTGATGCCAGTGACTGACGCGACACCGGAATGCGGCCACCAATCATCAGAACATCCTTTCCACTATTACGGGTCACCCCGACGTTTCCGGGTTCATAACCCTGTGCCGGGGTCAACGCTTTCTCGGCAATGCCGCAGAGTTCCGCATGGATGGGAGAAGCCGGATTGGCCCGGTAAAGTTTCCGATTACCTTCCCGGGATACCAATACCAGACCACTCTCCGCCAGCCGCGCCAGTTCCCGCTGCACAGCCCCCGAGCCTCCCCCGACCAGCCGGATCAGTTCGGCGGTATAAAAGCCGCGTTCCGGCTGACCGAACAGAAACCCCAGCACCCGTTGCCGGATACCGGGAAACAGAGCATCGGCCGGGCGGGTGAAATGATAAGTGGCTGGTATTTCTGAGATCTTATTATTACCCATATTGGGTATAATAATACCCAGTATAGGTAAGTTCAAGTCTGAACGTGTGTGTATTTATGCCCAGGGGTACTTAATCCCCGCTCTTCTGCCCCGGCATGGAGCCTTTCGGCGCATTGTCGAACATGGTCTTCACGGCCGGCCGCGCGCGGATGCGACCCAGCCAGGCCATCACCCCCGGCGTATCCTTTTCGTTAACCACGTCGGGGAAACCGGCGTCCATGTTGTGGGCGATGGCGAAGTTGCAGATATCGGCGAGGGAATAGGCGTCCCCGGCCAGCCAGTCGTTATCCTTGAGCCGATCCTCCAGTTTGCCGATGGAAACCTTCACCTTGCGCATCTCCTCTTCCAGCATGTCCTTGGGAAAACCCTCGCGGGCGCGGCGCCATTTCACCTTCTGCTCGTGCAGCGGCACGCGCTCCACCAGCTTCTCGAACTCATCGTCCGGGATCTTGCGGGCCATGGGACCGATGGCGCGCTCCCAGCCGATGGTGGAGACGCACCAGCAGAAATACTCGTCCACGAACTTGGTCCAGACCCGGCTCTGCGCCCGGACATACGGGTCCGCCGGCCGCAGGGGATTGTCGTCGGGGAACACGTCCTCCAGGTATTCGCAGATCACCGTGGACTCGGTAATGATTTTGCCGTCGTGATCCAGCGCCGGCACCTGGCCGTTGGGATTGATCTTCTTGAACCAGTCCTCGTGCTGCTCGAACTTGCTCGGGTCCAGATAATGCGGCTTGAAATCCAGGCCCTTCTCATACAGCGCCAGCAAGGGTTTCAATGAATTGGCGCCGGGGCCGAAGTTATAGAGTGTCAGCATAATGTCTATCCTGTTCCAGTCAGCTTGTACTTCTGTCAGTTCGAAGAAAATAATACAGAGAGATTAAAATTCAATATCCAAATGACATCAGTTCCCTCAGTGATCGAATATTATTCTGATAACGAAATGCTCAGGTTATATTGTGCCCTTATCCTCTCTCTTGGCATCGGTAACAAATGAGAATCATTTGTCACCGAGTCCCTGTAAGGTTCCCGGCAATGCCCTCCCGTCACCTTGCACCGCCGCCACCGGCCAGCAGGTCGCGAATCTCGGCCAGTAGTATTTCCTCATTGCTCGGCTGTGCCGGACTGACCGCCACCTCTTCCTTCTGCCGCTGCAACTGGTTGATGATTTTTACAAAGAAGAAAACAGAAGCGGCGATAATCAGAAAGTTAACCAGCGTCTGGATGAACTGTCCGTAATTGAGCGTCACAGCCGCGGTAGCGGCCGTAGCCTGTTGCAGCGTTAATGACAATTCACTGAAATGCACGCCCCCAATCAAAGAACCGATGGGCGGCATAATAATATCGTTGACCAGGGAGGAAACAATCTTGCCGAAGGCCGTCCCCATAATAATGCCAACGGCCATATCCACCATGTTACCGCGCACGATAAACGTCTTGAACTCGTTCAGTAGTGAGGAATTCATAACATAACTCCTGTAGATGGGTTACAGCATCAATAATGGGTCGTCCTGGAAAACATGTCCAGAAGCCGTAGCCCGGATGGAGCGCAGCGCAATCCGGGTAAATCATGCCATCAATACCTGAACTGGATTCCGGCCACGGCCTTCATCCAGGCTACGGACTCCACGGACTTTGGCAGGAGGCTTGAACTTTTCACAGGGAAGCACCAACATAAATTGAGGCAAACATAATCGGCAAACTTTAATTGCCGTCATTCCGGACAAGCCCGCTTTTGGGGCGCGATCCGGAATCCAATCGAAAGTCAGGCAAAATCCGGATTCCGGATAATCGCGGAGCCTGTCCCGGATCCCGGCCCTTTGGCCGGGACAGGCTCTGATGCGGGGCGGTACCGGCCCGTAGGCCGGCACAGGCTTCCGGGATGGCGAGAGCGGGTTTACTGATTATGGAGCTCTCTATCGAGCCGGATTCAATCCATGAGCAGAAAAATACGACGCGTTCCGGTCTCGCCCGACGCGGGGGAGATCAAACAGCTTTCCGCGGAAGAGATTGCCCTCATCCTGCGCGGGGCGGACGACCTCATCATGCGCGGCGGCCGCACGCTGCTGGCCAAGATCCTCAAGGGATCGCGGGAGAAAAGAATCATCGAGCTTGAACTGGACCAATCCCCCGCCTACGGAAAACTGGGCCACCTCACCACGGACGAAATCCTCGCCCGTATCGACTGGCTCATCCTCAACGACTATCTCACCGTCGAATACGACGGGCGCCTGCCGCTGCTGGTGTACACACAGCGCGGCTGGGAAATCGAGCGCGAGACCTATACCGCGGAAATGCAGGCGCGGGTTGACACGCTTATCGCCGGCAGCGAAGCCCCGCCCGATCTGTCCTGGCTCAACGACCGCAACCGGGAAGTGGTCATGCTGCTGTTGGATCGCATCGAGAAGACGGGCGGTCCCGTCTATCAGCCCGCCCTCGAAGCCTGGTCCAACAATACCTATAAAAAGATCCGGCGGAGGATACGACAGGTGATGGCGAGTCTCTCCGATTCTTCTCAGAAGCACTGACACGGCACAACCTTCGAATAAGCCCGTAGCCTGGATGGAGCGCAGTGGAGTCCAGGTAAGTCAAGCCACCAATCCCTTACCCGGATTTCGGCCATAGCCTTCATCCAGGTTATGGACTGAGTGCCGGTAACTTAAAAATAGTTCCCATTTTGGGAACATTGTACTAGAATACCCAGATGCCGGAGATTGGACTACAGGATGCGAATTGTCGGGCGCGACATACTGGATGAATTTTGCCGCGCCCACGCTGACGGCAGAAAATGGATCGGCAACTGGATCGCCGAGACGGCTGCAACGAGGTGGAGGACGCCGCAAGATATCAAGGACCGATATCGAGGCGCCAGTTTTCTGAAGGACAACCAAGTCATTTTCAACGTAAAGGGAAACCGATACCGCATGGAAGTACTGGTGGCGTACAACACGGGAACCGTAGTGATTCAATGGATCGGTACACATTCCGAATATACGAAGCGAATGAGACAAAAGCAGTGACTATCGAACCGAAAATTATCAAGACGGATGGGGAATATCGTACTTACCTCGCCGAGGTAGACCGGCTTGCCGCCGAGGATCCGCCTCTCGGCAGCCCCGCTGGAGACCGTCTTGAACTCCTTGCCAAGCTGGTGGAAGACTATGAAATGGAACGGTTTAAATTTGAAAAGCCGGATCCTGTCGAGGCAATTCGTTTCCGTATGCAGGAACAGGGGTTGAAACAAAAGGATCTGGCGCCGATCCTGGGCGGAAAGAATCGTGTCTCGGAGGTCCTGAACGGAAAACGCCCTCTGACCTTATCAATGATCCGTGCGCTGAATGAAACCCTGAAGATCCCCGTCGAATCACTCATCAGTCATCGGGATTACCGTATAACCGGAACCGATATTAACTCCAACAGCTATTCAGAAACGTTTGACGATGAAATGGACGTAACCCGGGAACCTGTACCATCATCGAAGCGGACGCCTGACGGAAAATGAGAATCATTTGTTACCGACACCTATGTACCGCGGAGTTGCCGGCGAGGATGGAGGGGCGCTATCCCTCCCCCTTCCACGGATCGCCGGGCAAACGCTCAATGAGGCGCGACATCACCGCCTGCGCTCCCTCTTTGACGTCCCAGGTGTAACCGGAAGCGAGCAGAGGAGTCATATCCGCAATGAATTGACGGTCATGGAGTTTGTCGTGAAGATTCTGCTCGAACCGGGCACGGGTGACGTGCTGGCCCTCCCGCTCCATGTACTCGGAGAATGCCTCAACGATGCGTTCCGGGTCGACGTCCTTTTGTTGCAGGGCCGTTGCCAGATCGAAAAGATCCCGGCCCTGCTTGCGTTGATAGAGCGCCCGCATTTTTGTGCCCAGGAGTTCTTCAAGCTCGTATGTCGTGATGTCTGCATTTCCATTGAACCAGCGGGACGAAACTTCGAAGGGGATATGCTTGAAATCGAACAGTGAGAAGTGCTCCCGGGAGTTGATCTCCACTTTCAGGCGCATGGCAATCGGTGGTGTGTCCTCGGATTCAAACCGGTAACGGAAAGTCACGCGTCCTTCGCTCTGTTTCCATCGCTACTGACCAAGCCACGGATCCAGCACTTCGCGCAGGGCGCCCATCAGAGGTCCCGCCGGCTCGGCGTTGATCTGCACCAGGTCAATGTCCTCGGAATAACGGGCCGCTTCCGCCAGATGCAGCTTGTAGAGGGCAGTACCGCCGCGGAATGCGAGACGTTCCGCCAGGAACGGATGCGAAAAAATTGCCACGAGCGCACGGCTGATGACCAGATCCTGCTCTACCTGAAAATCCTGCACCCACGGTGCCCGGCTCCGCCACGCGGTGATGTAGTCGCGGGGGATCACGTTTCGGACTCCACATCGGCGTTGACGTAGAGCTTCCAGTCGGGCGAGCGATTGACATTGCGGCGCGGCCCGGCGGGAAGCAGGTAGGTCGTGTTCCGCGCCTTGCTACGCACATAGGCTTTCAGCGGCACCACGCTGTTGGCTGCACCGACCCGTTCCATGAGATAGCCGAGCCTCTGCGCCCAGGGCACCGGGGCCGTCTCCGCCGCAGCGACCAGACGCTGCGGGTCGACCTGCTCGGCCAACTCGGAAAGCACGGTCGCGACCTGATTCAGCCCGCCGGTGTGGTGCTCGTAGCCAACCAGATCGACAGCGGTTGCCTCGACAGTGGAAACGGAGATGATCCCGCGCGGAGTGTTGAAACCCCGGACCGGCACTTCGGTAAGCCGTTTCCGGGCAATGAAGGAAACCCGTACAGCACCGCATTGAATCGGCCGCCGATTCCGGGCAAGAATCACCTGGAATTCCTGAGGACGTTGGTGCGCCGCGCCGTAGTACTGCGCGGCGGACAGCAGACCGGCATAGTAGTGCAGATTCAAACGTTCCATGAGCGCAGGGATGAATTGCTCGGCCGGCAGGCAACCCAGCCGCCGATACTCGGGCGGCAGGATGACATAGAACCCGCGGGCAGGACTGGCCACCAGTCCCTGCCTGGCCAGCCGGTTTACGGCGAGTTTGGCCGCAGCGGGAGAGACACCCAGCGCCGACCGGGCTTCTTCAGAGGTGAAGTGATAGCGGCCCTCGGCGGCCAGACCGGTAATCAGCTCCCGGGCACTGGAGATTTCGGATTCACTTTTCACTCACGTAAAGTATCATTTTTAGATACTTTATGGAAGTATTTCTGAAAACCAAACCCCACATATCGAAAGCTGCCGCCGCATCCCGGCGAAATCGAGGTTTTTTTCGTTGCCGAGACTGACCCTCTCCTTGCTGCGAACCAGGCTCATTTCCATGCTCCGGTAAGATGGTCCACTGTCTTTCCCAGCCTATCTATAGAGATATTCCTCCTCTCCCGTCACCCATCCCAGATAAAGTTCTTTGCCGTTCACAGCCCCGACATGAACAACAGGGTCGGGCCCGGCATCGAAACCGTATAAACCGACAAACGCCGCGTAATCCTTAAGCCACTTGTGTTCCTGACTGAACGAATGCACCAGCATCAGGGCATGCCCGGCACGGAACCGATCCGCTTCCAGCAGGGCCGAGGCGGTACGGTGTATCAACTGGTACTTGATGGGCAGCAGATCCTCGACCGCGAGACCCAGAATACCGGCCAGCCCTTCTATCCGGACCTTCCTGTTCGCCGAGGCATCCGTCAGCCATTCACTGAGCGACTGATTGCTGAAGGGTTCCGAGACCTTCCCTTCCACGGCAATGGCGATCAACTCTTCTCCGGAGCCGGCCAGCACGAAAATATCATTCTGCGATTCCGGCCCGTTACCGGGCAGCTTCACCTTGTGTTCAGGGATGCCGAGAAGGAATTCGATATTATGAAAGAGTGGAATATCAGACCCGCTGAAGGCATTCGAAACGCTCTTGGGAAACCCCTTCGCCTCCTCCCAGCAGTAAGCCAGGGCACGGGCTGAATAGCCGGTCTTCCATTGCTTTTCCGGTTCGGCGAGAAAGTCCTTCCAGGATCCCGGGCCTTTTGACGGGATAAAATAGTTGGAGCGGTTACTCAACGTTCACCACCATGTTATCCGGCAGGCGCCGGAACTCGCGGTCGATATTGATCCGCATGCTTTCCCGCGCCACCTCGAGCAGCACAGGATCAACCTCCCTCCCTTGTCGGCCCGCGAACCAGTCCAGCACATCGGCCAGGTGCCAGAGTGACGAGCGCCCCTCGTGCAGGGGCAATGGAAAACTGTCCAGATGCGTCTGCACCAGCTTGCGCATGTTCTGCCGCGAAAACTGAAACAGATCGGCCATATCGGAAATACCGACCCGATCGGGCGCGACTTCCACCAGGGTCGCTTCCGGGACGGCATTGCGGACATCATGAATGGCACTGTCTATGGCCTCTTTCGCGGAGCCGGCTTCTCGGGTGAAAGACAACGCCATACGCCCCTTCTGCCCGGTACCGAGCAGGGCGTCATCGCAGCCGCCCCCGAACAGCCGGTCCTCCAGCTCCTGCCGATCCAGCCCGTGGGGGATCGCGAATTTCAGTGTGAAATCGTACGCGCTCATGGTGACTCCTCTTTGGAAGAAGGGGCTCCCGTGCAGTGATCAACTACACGGCGAATCTGCCGGGCGTGAGCGACTGGATTGCGCGGCGTGCTCCAGACACTCACGATACAGAATTCGCCGCAACGGCATTCCGGATCATTCCAGGGACAATACAATCGCCCCCATGCATGACCGCCGGCCATCTCGATCCGCCAGCCGCGGCCCTCCGCCCAGGCAAGAGCCTCTTCAATTTCCTTGTTGGGATGCCGTCGTCTTGCCATCCTTGTCCTTCCCAGATTAGCCTTGATCACAAAGGTTGTCAATTGACAACCATACTATTTCATTAAACACCAGCAACCCCAGAATCCGTGCCCTCTCCCGATCCGGGCACCCTGGCAAGGGCTAAATTCAGGCCACGCGGGGCTGCCGATAACGGATTCCAATCTTTGCGTGAATTCGGAATTCGTTTGAGAAGTGATAAATTTCGAATTTCCTTTAATGAGTATTTACAGCTTTTTTGTATGGGGCGGGGATAAATCTATTCGTGCATTCTCTACACACATTTCCATTTTCCCCGGTTCAATCCTATCGAAAAGATATTCCAGCAATTCATCCTGCCTCGGCTGCCCAAATACCATGCGGTAGGCGCCAAGTGAACGCCTCAGATCTGCGTAACGGGCAACATCCTTTGACAAGGGATACATAGGCACATGGCGCTCAACCCAGGCACCGTCCCGCATCTGGTATAACCAGTACGGTATCAATCCTCCGCTGTCGTCACGAACAGACTCCGCAGCCAATCTGAACATTGCGTACCATAGATCTTTCTCCCCGCTTTCCAATGCCTGAAGAAGGTATTTCATGGCGATGTTTTTACGAATGGCATGTCCCTTGAACCGGTGCACCCGCCCTTCCCGCTGTTCCAGTTCCACGGGATTGGCCGGCAAATTCCAGTGGACGATGGCATGGCAATACCAATGGAAATCCAGACCTTCCTGACCAATGGAAGTTGATGCCAGAACAAACGGCCAGAAGGGCGAATTGAAAGCGGACCGCACAGCCACATCGCGCTGCACCTGCCCCTGTTCCTCCGCTTTGTTGCTGCCGAAGCGCATTGCAAACAGCGAACGCATGGGTCGTTTTTCAATCACGAGTTGTTTTGACTCGTCATCCTGATACAGATCATCCACATCCAAAGATGCCGTTCGAATATTCAAAGCGGACAACGCGGTTTCGGCGATCTCCGGACAGGCCTTTTCGGGTCCATGTACTGTCAATCCACAGGCATCACGCAATACGTGAATGTATTCATTCATCACTGACGACAGTCCGCCGCCCAAAGCATGCTGCAGGCACAACCGCCAATACGGCGTATCCCGGTTCCCCTGTCTTACCAGCGCCATGGATTCAGGACGGTTAAACAGGGATCGGAATCCCCAGGCGATTCGCGACGCCGCCTTGCGCTGCTCCAGGCCCTTGTTCGGGCCGGCTGGATACAGTGACAGCAAGCCGCGCAAGGCGCAGGTTGCCGGGCCCGCCAGTGCAATCAACGCCAGAATCCTCGGCAGATCCCGTGGCGCCGGTCCCTGAGGGCGTCGTTTGCCAAGGGCGAATGGTCGGGCATGCGCCACATGCGCCTGCCAGCCCGTATCCGAGCTTCTCTCCTCTTCCGGTAGCACTTCGCCGGACCAGATATCGGCCACATCCACTCTCCGCCACCAGACATTCACAGCATGGGCAAAAGATTCCCGCTCAAGTATCAGCGGCGCGGCCCAGTACCAGGATTCATCCGGGGCTTCATCCGCGTCCGCGTAGTGGACAATCCGGGATAACTTCTCTCGGATACGATCCTCCGCCCATGCCAGTATGGCATCCGGTAAATGATTGATGTCCCCCTGACCCCGGGCAAAAATCCTGGGATCACACAGCTCCGCGAGCACCCGGCTCGGATACAGCAAAGTGAACACAGTAAGGCCTGTCAGTCGGTCGTCCGAGACGGAAAAACGCAGCAGGCCGCGACGCAGTCTGCGGGCTTCCGCGGTATTGAGAGGGTTTTCCTCATCGCGATGAAATACCTGCCGCTCGGATTCATAACTGAGCAGCGCGGCAAGAGATCGGGGAACGAGGTGCCAGGATGAAAAGACCAGCCGCTTTGTGATGCCGGCTTGGGCTGCCTTGGCATAGTCCCCTGAAAGCGCATACGAAGGCGCCGATGGGGGCAGCCACAGGATACCAAAGGCATTGTACTTTTTGAGATCATTGACAAGATTGCGTGTCTTGGCATTGGAGAGAGGAATGGCGTCATAACGGGAAATCGATTTGAAATCAATCAGGCCGCCGGAAGCATGCATCGCCTCTTTATTAAGAGCATCCTCGGAAAATTCAATGGAAACCGCTTCTTTCAATAACGTCTTCAGTTTGTAAGTTTCCATGAAATTCAGGGGGTACGCTGAAAATTTCCAATATTCGATATTGTTGTATGCGCCCACGCGGCTGCCGATATGCTGCAACAGCTTGTAACCGTTCAAATCCGCCTCTTCCAAAGGCAGAGATGTATCAGTGATGGGCCTTAACATGCCGTTCTCCACATCGGATGAAGCCAACCGTTCGGTTCGTGACATGACTTTTCGCAATTCCGATTCGATCTGTTTCCTCGTTGCAACCAGAGGCTCACCGCCGGTCTTCGGCAACGCATACATTTCCTTCCGGAACCGAATGAACAAGTCACGCAATACGTGGTTTTTGCTACGGTCATTCTGCAGGAAGTCCACCGTACGGATGAAATCCGCATAGTGGTCATCCTCATCCAGCTCGTGACGTAAGGTGTAAGCCTTATAGGGGGTCGCGGATAGAAGCAGAACCCGGGCCACGGCATGAGCATCAGACCATTCGAACAGCCGGCTGGCGAGCTCTCCCGCCTCGCTATCAGCGCTCAAAAGATGCTTGAACCGCTGGAATTCATCCAGAATGATGAGGTCCGGCTCCAGTGCATCAATACAGACCTCCGCAAGAAGTACGCGCAACTCACCAATCAGGGTATTTCTTTCCTGCCTGGTTTCCTGGTCGATGCGTACATCCGAACGCCGAAAACGGCGACACAACCATAGAAACCTGTCTTGTAAAGTCTCTTCGCCCCTGGCTTCCAGTTCCTCATCCCTGTCCAAAATACGTTTATGGAAGGCCTCCGCCAGATGTGTCGAGATATCATGCTCGGCCTGGAACCTGGCCAGCCGGCGGCGGAATCGATCAGTATTACGAACGTTGCCCTGAAAGACATTGACCGGAGCCCACCAGTCGGATAACGCCCAAAATTCTTTGAGAAGAACATATAACAGCATCCTTTCCCTGGCCTTGCCCATGTTGCCCTTCAGATCCAGCGACGTTCCGGGCGTGAAGGAAACGAAATTCACCTTCCTGTCCGCCAGGTCCTTCAGCGTGACAGGCAATAGCGTAATCCGCTCCGCTCCGGAAAACTCCAGCCCCGTCAACGGATTCAGGCGGTTGATATTCTGCGCGGCGATACTCAGATTCGAGCAGATATACACAACATCGATCCGGTCGATATCATCCCGCATTTCCTCCAGCGCCTTGGCCAGAATTCCCCGTGCAATCATGGTCTTACCCAGGCCTACCTCGTCAGCGATCAGAAATCGCTGGCTGGAATCCGGAGCCCGGTAGAGACGTTCAAAGGCATGTTCCACGGCATCCCTCTGGAATCCGTGCAACTGCTTCAGCACCGGCTTAGCGCTGAAATTCGCCAAGAGATCATCATTCACGAGCGTTCTCCAAGTGACCAATCAACGTATCGCAGAGTTGCAAAAGACCTTCCGGTATCAACCGCTGCCCCTCGTCCGTACGCGTTAAATCCTTCACCAGCTTATGGACATCGCGAACACGGCCCGGCCCATCGGTAATGCTTTTCACCAGTTCCTCGAATATGGGCAGATGGCCGTCAACCGCAAAACGGCCGGTGAAGCCGGTGACACTCCGCAGCTCCTCGAATGCGCCCGCATCAAACTCGCCGTCGGCCTGCAGCAACAGCCAGATCAACCGAAGCAACTTGTCCTGATCCTCCAGAAGGGAGGCCAACAGATTTTCAAACCGGTCCCGGGGCGCATTCCGAACCGGTAGATTCAGAACAAACTGGTCGGTCATTTTTCTGTCCTTATAAGAAACGGTAGCATCGAAGGCGATGAAACCGGTAATGGCCACCATCGACACCGAGTTAAATACCGCCAGTTGTTCACCGGCGGCAACCGTTTGTCGGGCGTTTTCCCTTGGCAGGGTCGCAGGCCACAGGGTGACCTCCGCATCTTCGAGATCCGGTAACGGTTCCTCCGCGAGAATGGTCAAGGAAAACCCGTCTCCGTCGGCATCAACCCTGACCTTCATGGGATGGGCGGCGAGGAGTGAACGGACGGCCCGCAGGCGTTGCTCCAGTATCTCCTGGATATCCTCATCCGTATCGTCCGTCTGCTCGGGTGGTAGCCAGGGTATCAACAGATTACCCAATGCGCCGTCGTTGCCACCCGCGTCCCCCAACAGACTATCAATACCGTACTGCTTCTTGTTGCCGGTGAGTTCGGTGACGAACTCGATATTGCCGTTGAAAGCGGCGTTAGTCGCATTGGCCGAACCCGTGTAGACCCGTGCCTTCCAGCCGTCATCAATCACCACCAACTTGGCATGCAGACCCGAGAGATTGGGATCCGCCGCCTCCGATTCCGATTCGCCGGCGATCTCGGCCGTCTCGTCAAAGGTAAACAGATTCGAAAAGCGGGCGATCACATCCCGGGGTTGTTTCGCCAGTTCATCCGCCCGTGAGATCAGAGTCACGTCGTTACGTTCAGCCGTCAGCCGGGACAGGCATTCCGGCTTAAGGAACGGCGACATAATCAACATCCGCCGACGGGAATCCGGATAGGGCCACGGATTATGCTTGCTCAAACCCAATGGCCAGAAGGTGACTTCCTCCATGGAATCCGGCAATTCAAACCGGACCCGCCGGACCTCATCCGCCATTTGTTTGACGAAAGCTTTCATCTTCCTTGAGAGGCCTCTCACCGCCAGGCCGGGCAAGGCGGCCAGAAAATCCCCGAGGGGATGATTTCGCGAAAACGCCCGTTTGCGATCCTCCAGGTCGCCGTCCAGGACCAGTACCGTGTCCCAGGATCGGTCAAAAGTCAGGTTTCGGCTCAGGCAAAGAAACCGGTAACGGACATTGCCCTCATCGTCCTCGTAGCGCACTACCCAGATCTTGGGATGAAAGATGGCGCCTTCCTGCCGGGGCAGAACCTCGATGACCGACCGCTCCAGATAGGCCGTCAATCGCTGTGCGGGCGGCGGCAGCCGAATGGCACCGGCATGACAGAACAGCGCGATCCGCTCAGCGTGCCGCCGCAACGATTCCAGCAGGGCTAATGGATCGCTGGTGATCCGGCCCTCCTGGTCCTGCCAGTCGTAGAAGGTAAAGGCCAAGGGTGCCGCCAGCAATGCCATCAGATCCAGGGAATAGCTGGTACCGATGGCGTAGGACAGGGTATAGCCTTCCGGCGGGCGCAGGCTTTCCAGAAGCAGGTGGCGATCCCGGGGATCAAGCATGGCGTCTCAATCCTCGAATGATATCCATGGCATGAGTGCGTGTGATTGCCCAGCGATAGTTGAGCCGTTCGGAACCCGAATCCCCGCCCCACTGTTCCAGATGCGCCCGGCTACGCAATCGGGCGCGGTTGCCCTTCAGCCGGTTCTCCCGAAGTCGTATCATGTCCTGACATTTCTGATCCTTGGAGATATCGTTCAGAGACTCGGCACTGATGATATGGCCGATCCATTCCTCGGAGAATTGCTCCACGGAAGCGAACAGATGGGGATTGTGCCGGCGCAGGTCCCGCCAGAACGCCGGTCGATCCCAGGATCGGTATGCCGGCATATGATTGCTTGCCAGTTCCTTCCACTCATTGATTCGCACCTCGTACTCGTCAACCCGATCCTTGTTGGGCAACTCCCTGGCCAGCATCAGGTTATACAAGAGCTGCGCGCCGTGCATGATTTCGGCGTAGTACTGTGCCTGACGGATCCAGCTTTGCAGCTCCGCCGGAAATTCAAACAGCTGCGGATGTTCCCAAGGATAATCAATGTCAGGGATGTCCTCGCCCAGTTCCACCAGTTGCTGAAACAGAGTGTCCGCGGCATGGATCCTAAGCTGCTCCCGGAAGAACCAGGCCTCTGAATAGGTCAGTGAGAAGCTCGCTTCCCCGGGGAAGTCGGTTGGTTTCCCCGGTATATGAGGATTCCAGTTGCCCGTCAGGCCGGCGCCCTCCTCCGCCTCACCGGCATCGAAAATCCGATCGCTTATGCGCCCGTCACGCAGGGCGCGGTGGTACTGATCCAGGGAACCGGAGAAGAGCCGGAAACCCAGCCGGCCGAGACCATTCCAATAGATCATGCTGGGGATACGGCGCAGAGAGGCACCGGCCTGCACGCCGATGGTTCCCTCGGAATCCGAAGAATTCAACAAAGGCTGAATGAGATCGATCTCGGCCTTTCGGGCGCGGGCAGCGACCTTGCTGCGGTCCGTGCGACTGTTCTCGATATCAAAATATATCCAGGGAATGAAAAAGAAATAGCGGGCTCGGGTCTGGATGGTACTGGTCCCGGGAGACAATATATCGGCGATGGTATCACGCACACTGCCGATGCCCAGTTCATCGACCGTCCCTCTTTGCTTGAAGAGATCGATGACATCCAGTGCCTTGCGTCGATCCGACTCACTCGTGTCCAGCCAACCAAAGTAAGAAGCCATAGATAAGGACAAGCGTCATTCCAAGCGAAAATTGTCACCTACTACATCGATCTGGAAACAATCCTGTCCATCATGGATCGGATATACGTTTCCTTGTCTTCTGTCTGAAACAGGATATGCCGTTTCTCCATTTCCTCTTTCTCCTTCCTCCACTGCATTTTCATGGTATTCAATGGGGTATTCGATATGATGAATGAATTAAGATTAATATTCGGATCGCCCAGGCGCCCTTCAATGTCCTTGATGGTCGTACAGAAATTCAGCTTGGGATCATCCCACGGCAGATTACGAACGCCTTTGGGATCGACAAAATTAACATACTGCTGATCTTTGAGCTTCAGCCAGAGAATGAAGTCCGGATGAAAATTGCCGGCTTCGAAGAAACCCACGCCCTTGCCCTTGCTCAGGTTGCGCAGAAGGTAGAGTTCCTTGTCATTAAAGAAGTCACCATTATCCCGGTAGAATTCCTTCAGATCCTTGACGAAGGTCCACTCGCCGCGATTGAGCGGTACCGGGCTGATCTCCAGCACCGAACCGGTCAAATGCAGGAGGGGCTGATACAGATGCTGCTGGAAGCGCATGGCTTCAAGACCGCGAAATTCCCAGAAATCCAGTTCCCCGGCCTCGATCTTTTCCTTCAAGTCCCTGAGCTTGGCGATAATCTCCTCCTGCGACTTCTCCACCAGTACCCGGTAATACCCATCCGGATGGTCCTCACTGACATTCGGGAAATTTGGATCAAGGTCATCGATTTCGCGGTATTCCAGGTGCGGCAGTTCCCATTGCCGTTTGCGGAAAGTGTAATAGCGCTCGCAGTATTTCTTCAGCAGGGAGGTGGCAATCTCCTGCCACAGGGCCACTTTGCCGAAGGAATCGAAGGCAAGCTGGTCATGCGGGATTAGGAGGTAATACCAACTCGAATCCTGCAGTAAATCGGCAATGGCCCGCCGGGAGAGATTCAGGTTATACCAGCCCCGCTCGGCCTTGAAACGCTGCAGTTCGAAGTAGAGCCGATCCAGGTCGAGAAAAGCAACATGCCGGGCCGTGAAGATTTCATAGTTGGCCTCGCTATCCTGATCGCCGCCTGCGGCGCCGCTGGACTTCAGGGCCTGGATCTTCGGGTACCAGTTGAGGACGGTCCGGTTCTTCTGCAGGTATTGAGTCGCTTCCTCCAGATCCGGGTCCGGGACCTGCAGAGTGGGCACCGGGCCCAGCCTTTTGAAGGCATCGCCCGATTCGGTGCTGATGCCGTTGATTTTCTTCTTCAGGCGGATAGTCTTGAGTTTCTGGCCACCCAGGTTCTTGATGACGGGCAGCAGGAATTCCTCGCGTTCGTCGTTGGGCGGCAGACCTTCCTCCTCCAGGAACTCCCGGAACTGAGCCATGTAGTTGGCCCGGATGCCGAAGATGTTGAGCGTCTCCAACAAGGACATATCCCGCGGCCGTTCCACTTCCTCGGGCAGGTGGGTACGGCCGCTGCGCTTGAGGCTTTCGTTGTAACCTTTCAGGCGAACGCCGCGGCCGAACAACTGGATGATCTGGGAACCCTCGGTACTGCCGATGTTCATCAGCCCCATGGTGCTGACACGCCAGCTGTTCCAGCCCTCGGTGAACTTCCGGGAACCGATCAGCAGTTTGATGGCCGAGTCTTCCCGGTTGATGCTATTGAAGAGCGAATCCTTGAAGTCACTTTCCCCCGTCAGCAAGCCCTGATCCTCGCACAGATCGCAGAGCTTCTTGTCATCGCCCACGTTGATCACGCCGAAGGCATCGTAATCACCCAGGCGCAGGGCGATCTCGCCGGTAACGCCCTTGATGTTTTCCACGTGCAGCGCGGCGGCAGCGGCCGCATTGAATACGGTATTCAGGACATCCTCATAAACCCGTTCCGGCGTCACGCCCTGCTTGTTGAGCCAGGCGAAGCGACCGGCGAACAGGTTACGACCGTGAGCATCTGTCAGTCCATCATTGAGGATACGCCGTATGTGATCCATATAAGCGGCTTTGTCCGAGACAAACCGGGACAGGAACAACAAGATCTCCACAATGTCCGAGGCATCTTTTGTGGACAGAGAAGCGGTTACCCGCCCGCCGACAAAAATCCACAGGGGTTTCTCGATATGAAACGGCCGCAACGCAGTTTCTTCATCGGCGTAGAGACGCAGTTGCTGGTAGAAGGCCAGCAGGCAGGCCACCAGATAGTTCTCCAGATAGTTATCCTGAGTCTGTGAATCCAGATTCAGGATCTGATAATCCTTGCCGTAGCCGTCGCCGTAGAAATACTTGTAGGAATAATCGAACAGGATGCAGCGGGCATACTGAGCCGTGAGTTGCGGACTACCCTTCACGGCCTGACCGAAGGTGGCCGAGTATTCGAAGGAAAATCCTTTCTCGCACAACTGGCTGCGACGGTCCATCCATTTCCCTTCTTCTCCTCCTGAAGCTCCTCTATGGCCTTCATCGACAAGAACAAGGTTATTATTCTCAAATGCGTCCACAGCAATGGTCTTGTCGCCCATCTCGTCCCGCAACTTGTGAATGTCGATGATCTCCACGGAATGGCCCGCGAACAGGCCGCGCCCGTCCTTGTCGAACAACTCGGCCTCAATCCCGGCGGCACGGAATTCCTCCAGATGCTGCAGACTCAGTCCCTCGTTGGGTGTCAGCAGGATGATGCGGTTCAGGTCCCGGCGCCGGCCGTGCAGATCCAGATAATGCTGATACTGCATAATATTGGCGTGCATGATCAGGGTCTTGCCCGATCCGGTGGCGTTCCAGAAGGCAAGCTTGTTGAGCTGACCGGTAATATCGCCTTCCGGATCCAGTTCCGGCACCTGATCCGCCTCGGGCTTGTCATTATTATAGTTCCGGATCTGTTCATTGATGGACGCCAGCAGAGCGTGAGGATCGCGGAAATAGCGATCCAGATAGATCTCGGTGAACAGCAGCGTCAGGTACTGAAAATACTTCCAGGTGACGGGTTCATCGCCCCGCGCCAGGCGGCATTCGTTCAACCGCTGCGTATGCCGGACGATATTCTGGTCGTATTCCAGCAGCAGTTCATCGGGCAAGGCATCGAGGCCCTCGGTCTGATTGGTGAGCGTCGTGTGAAAGCGGTGAATATTGTTCTCGTCCAAGCCGCCGGCGCTTTCCTCGTTGAGCTGGAATTTTTGCTTGAAGGCCTCCAACAGAGGCAGCTTGCGGCCGTTCCAGGCAAATAAACCATCGCTGGACGGCAGACCGAACAGGCTGAACAGCCACTGGTTCATGACCAGCTTGTAGGTAAATGGAACCTGGGGACGAGTATTTCTGCGGCGTCGTTCCGGCATGCTCAGGTCTCCGTTTCCTCGAACATGAGCCGGTGAAAGTCTTCTTCAATGAGACGCACTTTCCAGGTTTCGTCCGGCTGGCGCAGGTTTTCGAGATTGTTGTCGCCGTTGACGTAGATGAGATCGAACTCGGTGTCCCGGCTGGAGTAGTCCTGGATGCGGAACCATTCGTCCAGCACCAGGTTGTCCTGCTCGGCGTCGCCGGTGAGCTTGCGCCATATAATCAGGGTGCTGCGGCCGTCCGGCGTAGTGCCGGTGACGGTGCGGAACCACCAGGGGCCGTTCTCGTCCTGTCGCGGCCGGCCCTCCAAGTGCAAGCGGCGTGGCGCGTCCTGCGGCAAGTCGGGATCATCGTCGCGTTTGAAGGCGGCATTGAAGGTGCGCGGCGCGGTGATGGTCTCAACCGTCAGGCCGATGAGCCAATTGAAGGTCTCCAGCAGATCCACGTTGACTTCCCGGGTCTCGTCGCTGCCGGGCCGTTTCGCCTTGAGTTGGTAGGCGGTGGGATCGGTAAAGGCATCGATATTCAGCAGGGACTGGCTGCCCCGGGTCTCCACATCCAGCATGTAGCGCAGCAGATACTGCTCGCGCAGGCCGTCCGCGCCCTGCGCTTCATGGGAATCCAGCAGCGTGGCCTGGGCTTCGGTGCGGCGGGTGTCCAGATTGTTGAGCGCGTCCTCGTAGGATTCCAGCCGCATCACCTTCATAATGCGTGGCGAACGCTCGGCTTCCTCGGCTGTTGCCAGGCGCTTGGGCTTGCCGTCTTTCCATTCGGGCGTGAAGGTGACTTTTTTGAGGCGGGGTAACAGGACTGTATCAAAGTAGTCGCCCATTTCGACGAGAATAAATTTACGCCTCCCCCCATCTTCACGATTAAGGTTGATAACAGCATGCCCTGTGGTTCCTGAACCAGCAAAGTAGTCTAATATATTTGCCTTTCTATCTAATCCAGCTGCAAATAGCGCATCGCCAACTGTATGGATTGATTTTGGATAAGAAAATAAATTCTTTGTCCCAATAATATCTTGGAGTAAATTAGCCCCAAATGTCCCTGCATTATATCGACTATCTACCCAATTAGAGAAAAGAGCCGCCCGTCTCTCTCCAGAATCAATAAGCTGATAAATTGTTAAATTTTCGGAGCTTACAAGTTTTCCTTGTTCCACAAGAGATAAGCAAGATTCATAAGACCGTCTCCAAACCCTTTCTTCTCCACTTGCACTAATCGGATATACTCTTATCAAACCATCGTCAGTATTATCTTTAGGATAATTACCATCCCTTGGAGACGGCTCAATTCTAATAACGCTACTAGTTTCCGGATCAACAAGAATCGCGTAAAAACTATTTGGACGACCATATCGAAAATTACTTTCTGCTGTACCACTCCTCTTGAATGGCCTCCATTCAACACCGTCATCGCTTGAACGGCCAGAAAATCCCCTATCAGAATATTTTTCTACACATGCCAACATATACTCGTGAGTATGAGCGAGAGTCTTGGCTTTTCCACCCTGAGGATGATGATTGATAATTATCATTTCCCTGTGGAAATTTGATAACTCAGAATCAACAAAGCTTGCGATATTTACCATCTCAAAATCATCAATAGCTATAAACAAAACAGGGTCCTCTGACATTAGGGGAGCTGACATCAACAACCTATTATCCATCAATGCAAGCCAAGATGAGTGAAGATAGGTATTCTTATATGGGATCTCGGAATCACCTGTATTATATGGAGGGTCGATATATATACACTCAATATTTTCTCTATACTTCGTTTGCATTTCTGATAATGATTGGAAGTTTTCACCACAAAACAACACTCCATCCGTCTGCTCGTCTACGTTTCCGACTATTTCTAACAGTCGATAAGTAAATTCCTGTCCAAAATTCCGTGTATCAACCATCAATGTCGAATGCGCCTTGAGAAACTCCGGCGTTAGCGGTTCGCTGTAAGGCACCGTAGCCAGATCCGCTTCGATCTCGTTGATGGCATGTAAATCCACCCACTCCCACCGCTGGGCGTCATTGGCGGCGATCTCTGGATAGAATTCCTCCGGGATGCAGCCCAGGCGGATGCACCAGGAGGTCTCGGTGACGAATTTCTTCTTCAGCCACAGTTTCTTCTGGAAGTCTTCCAACTGGGCGAGGAAGTCGATGATCTTGCCGGCGATCTTTCGGATGACCTTGATCTTGGACAGGTACTGCTCCACGTGCGGCGCCGATTCGTTTTCAATGTCGTCCAGGAACATGACCTCGTTCTTGATGAAGAAGTCCAGCTCCCGGCGCAGGAAGCCGCCCAGGTCCTTGTGGATGAAGTAGTCGAAGGTGTTGCGTTTGGTATAACGTTCCAGGTGGCCGACAAGGCGGCTGTAGTCCGCCGTCTCGCCGTTGGCCTTGATATGGTCTTTTCTCAATTCGTCCAGCCAGGACTTCAGCGCAAAATCCGTTACGGCCAGGATGCGTTCCGCCGCGATGGCGCGCAGGTCCTTCTGTGTCGGCGGCTTTTTGGCGGCCGCCGCGGTGGCGTTCTGTCTGGCTACCTCGGTCCAGTCCTCCAGCGTGGCGGGCCGGTACTCGAAGCGAATGATTAATTCCCCATCCTCCTCGGCGATGAAGTCATCTTTTGCAAGAATGAAGACCCGATCCTTGCCTTCCTGGGCCTTGACGTTGCCGTGTTCGCCTTCGGCGACATCGGCCAAGCGGAAATGCACGCGCATGGGGTCGTCGGCGCCGGGTTTCAGGGTAAAGGTGTAGTCGCGCAGGTATTCGCTGGTCTTGATGTAGTACTGGTCCTTGTTGGCCCAGTGCAGCTTGACCTCCTCGCCCTCGTAGGGGATGGCATAGACGCCAGGCTTGTAGACGCGTTTGGCAAGGAAATCGCCCTCGCTGTAGTAACGGCGGAAGAAACTGTAGAGATGGTCGTAGACCTCCTTTTCCAGGCCGGCCACGTCCACGCCTTGCTCATCGATCTTGCGGCGCAGTTCCCGGACCTTAGTCGTCGTTTCGGGATCCACCCCCAGTCCCTTGGCCTGCTCGATGGCTTGTTGCAATTCCTTCTCCATATCCGCCTTGTCTGCGGACTGGTACTCGTCGAACGCCTGTTTCACCTGCGGCAGCAGTTCCTTGTCCAGGAACCGGCTGATCTCGTCAGCCTTGGCATGCATGACGCGGTAGAGGCCGAAATCCAGGTCCGGCTGGTCGAGCTGGAAAAGTTCCTTGAGCAGGGTGACCAGCTTGTTGAATTCTTTGTTTTCCGTATTGCCGTTGCTCATGATGTTTCCCGGTTTGGCTGTTCCGTCTTGTTGGATCGTATATCGAATGCCTGAACGACCATTTCCTCCGCTTCGCTTATCTCGTCATCGGTCATCCAGTCAAAATGTTTTTCACGCTTGGTCCTGGATAGTTTCCCCTCATTCTGATACACGAGCCGAATGAACAGATCCAGCGAATGTCCCGGCCAATCCAGCAGGCCGTTCAGGGCCCGGTAAGCCCGATCAAAGCCGAGCAGGAAATCGATCTCCCGCTGCAGGTCCTCCTCGACGGTACGCTCCAGGGCCCGGTAGAGATATTCGGCCTGTTCGGTGGCGTCGAAATACCGGAAATATAACGCATCATTGCCCCTGGCGGGGACTTTGGGCGTATCCGGATCGTAATCGGTCCGCGCCAGCAACGGCCTGGAAAAGGCCTCCAGGACCTGAACGTAATCCCGCAGATGCGCCAGGATCACCGCCGAGACGGGCAGGATGATGCCGCGCGGGGTAAATCCCGCGTTCGCCAGCACGTCGTGGATCAGATAGCGGTGGATGCGGCCGTTACCGTCCATGAAGGGATGGATGAAGACAAAGCCGAAGGCAATGATGGCGGCGGCGATGACCGGATCTGCTGCCTCCGTGTTTTCCTTGCCTTTGTTCCTTTGCCGTTTCTCGCCGCTGGTAGGCCATGCCCTGGCCCGCTCCGCAAGTGACAAAAGGCCCGCCATCAGATCCGGTACGTCCTCCGGGCGCGGCGGGACGAAATCCACCTGCTTGCGATAGCCGTGGTCCCGGCCGATCCAGTTCTGTTGACTGCGCCAGGTGAATTCATGAAAACGCGGATCGATCACCGCCTGCTGCAGTTCCGCCAATCGCTTCTCGGTGAGCGGCTCGCCGGTATCGGCCTGGCGCAGCAGGTCCGCGAAACGCTGGGCGCGGTTGGGCGAGGGTTTTTCCCGTTCCACTTCGAACGAGGATTGTGTCTCTTTCAGATACAGGTATCCGGCGGCGCGGCGCAGCAGGTCTTCATCATACCGCGCCAGGGTCTCGTGTATGCGGGTGCGCAGATCGCGTTCTATGCTTTCCTGCAGGTAAGGAGTGCGGCGAACCAGAGGGCAGAAGTCTCTGTTCCCGGTGAGATTATTGATGATGCGAAAGCGGCTGTCGCGCTCGCCGTCCGGTGCCTCGAACTGCAGTTCCGGATCCAGCAGGCGGACATAATTCGCCCTTTCGGGTATACCGCTAACCGCCTCTTCGGCCAAGCGCCCTCCGGTCAACCATTCATACAAATAGCCGGCGCGGCGCGCGTAGGCGGAAGTGGATTTGTCGGTAAGCCACTGTTCCAGATCGGCCTTGCCAGACTGCTGAAACAGCAGGGCCAGCACTTTCAGGTTGACGCCCTCGTAGCGTAGGGCGAACTGCAGATGGCCGGCCAGGCTGTCCTTCGGCCGGTAATTGGGCTGAAAAACGAAGATCTGCTGATTGCCTTGGCGACGCGACTCCCGGCCACGGACACCGGAATCAATGACCGCGCAGATGGGCAATGGCCGGACCGGGAGGCCGTATTCCCCGACCAGATAGCTATATCCTATGGGCTGGAGCGCCATGATTTATCCAAAATTTCTTTGCACTATACAAAAATTAGCCGGATTTGAGAATTTTTCATAAATTTTATTGCACGTAAGAGATAATTGCTGAGCAACCCATTTTCCGTTTATTTTTATGATTCTTCATCATTTTACATATAATTTTATGATTTTCCGGCGATTTTTACGAGAAACCCCGGGATTGCAATACCGATTACTCAAGCCAGTTCCCAGCGTATCCGGAACAGGTGATGGGTGATACTGCGCTGGTGCAGCCGCTTCTCCAGGGCGGCGATGAATTCGTCCCGGCGCCGTTCGATGTCGTCCTCCACGTCGAAGATACCCTGGCGCTGGCGGCGCTGAAGTTTTTCCAGCTTTTTCAGATCCTCCTGCAGTTGCTTCTGCTCTTCCATGCTTGGCGCCATGCGGGCGCGGCGCTTGGTGTCCCGGATCTTGATCTTGGTATCTTTCAGGGCCTGTTCGGCGGACAGGATTTGGTCCTCCGCCCACTGCTCCAGTTTCTCCCGCTCACGCTGGAAATACTGATCGTTTTCATCCAGAGCGCGGCTCAGAGCCGCGTCCACCTGCCGTTTTGATGTTCTGGCCAGATTTTCCGGGGCTTCCCGTCCATGATCTTGTGAGACTTCCGCTGCCAGACTGAACAGGCGTTCACAGGCCTCCTGATCCAGTACCGTGCCGTCATCGGCAAGAGCGGTAAACACCAGATGTTCCTCACGCTCGAAGCTATCCAGTTCCAGCAGATTCAGATCCAGCCAGCCCGCTTTGGCGGTCAGGTTTTCCAGGACGGAGATTTTCAGCGCGTGACCAGAGAGATCAAAGGACACTTGTGCCTCCGGGGTGTCCAATCTGCGGCCCATATCGAGAACGTATTCCCCCAGGGGATGACTGAGCCTGTAGAGATGCGCGTGCTCGGGGACCGGCTCGCCCTTGCGGATCAGGCGGTATTCCCCGGTTTCGGCTTCGGTGATGGGTGATTCCAGCAGATGAAAGGAGAGCGTGTCGGGCTCGAATTGCGCCTTATCATTCAATATAAAATGTGTGAGCTGCCAGAACAGGCGGCTGATGCGATCCAGGTTTTCCTCGGCTCGTTGCCGGTTGATTCGGAGCAATTCATGAATATCGGCATCGAAATGTTCCAGCAGGTTCTGCTCCGTCTCGTGCATGCGGGACTCGATGGATTCCTCCAACTCCCGTCTCAACTCGGCAAAGGCCGCTTCGATTTCCTCCGGTGTGCGGCAGGTATCATAAATCTCGGCAATCCTCTTCTCGAAATCCAGTCCGGATTCGATCCGGCCGAGTATTTCATCGGATGCGCCGAACACGCCATCGAAAAGCTGGAATTTCTCCGACAGGAGTTCCAGGACGCGCCGATCCGCCGCATTGCGCTGATTCAGGAAATTGATCACAACCACGTCGAACTTCTGACCGTAACGGTGGCAGCGGCCAATGCGCTGTTCGACCCGCTGCGGGTTCCAGGGCAGATCGTAATTGATGACCAGGGCGCAGAACTGCAGATTGATACCCTCGGCCCCGGCTTCCGTGGCGATCATGATCTCACCCTCGTCATGAAAATAATCCACCAGGGCGGTACGGCGATCGATGGCGGGACTGCCGGTAACACGGTCACTGCCGGCATGTTCCTGCCGCCAGCGCTGGTAGATGCCGGTTACCGCCGGGGAAGTGTTGGAACCGCTGAAGGTGACAACCTTGCCTTGATACCCATGCGCTTCAAGGAAGCGGGACAGGTAATCCTGGGTCCTCCGGGATTCGGTAAATACCACGGCCTTGGTGGGAGCGCCCATCTCGCGCATGTGTTCAAACCCGGTCTGGATGGCCGTGAGCAGTGCATGGGACTTGTTATCCTCGCGGATATTGCGGGCCAGTTCGATATACTGCTCCAGTTCCGCTATTTCACCACGCAGCTTGACGCGATCGACATCCTTCTCAAGCTGGGGTACTGAAGCCTCCGCAACACCTTCCATCTGATCCAGTATCTCATCATCCATGTCATCTTCAGTAATGATATTGGTAAGCCAGTCATCATCCAGCGTCTGACTCTGCTCCAATTGTTGCAAACGATTCAATATGGTTTCCAGGGTTGCAATTACGGCTTCCGTGGACGAAGCAAGAAGCTTGCGCAGGATCAATCCGACCAGATGCCGTTGTCTGTGAGGGAAGCCGTAACAGTCCTCGCGCTGCAGGTAACCGGAGACGAGATCATATAGGCGTTGTTCTTCATCGCTGGGCTCGAACGGGATGGTCAGAGGCCGGCGTTCCGTATATTGAATGTATTCCAGCACCTGGCGCCGCAGGGTACGCTTGGTGAAATCCCGCAATCGGTGTCTTAAGGCCTCGATATCTCCTTCATTGCGCATATACTGAGTTCGAAAACTGACCGCATCGCCGAACAGCTGTTCGTCAATGACTGTCGACAGACCGTATATTTCCAACAGGCTGTTCTGAAGCGGCGTCGCGGTGAGCAATAATTTGCGCGCGCCGGCCAGCGATCTTTTGATGGACTGTCCGGTCTGGTGGCTATCCCGGTGAGCGTTCCGCAGCTTCTGTGCCTCATCCATGACGACCAGATCCCAGGGAACCAGGCTAAGTTCCCGTTCAATCTTAACGGCAAAATTGTAGGAGATGATTGGAACCCAACCGTTTGTCAGGGGATTATCTATTCCATCATTGCGCAGATTTTTCCAGGTCCGGGCATCCAGAATCTGGGTATTCAGATGGAATTTCTCAGTGAGCTCGTTAGCCCACTGCTTACGCAGGGAAGCCGGGCAAATAACCAAAAGATTACGTCGCCTTTCCGCCCAATACTGTGCCAATACCAACGCCGCCTCGATGGTCTTACCGAGGCCGACTTCATCGGCCAGCAGGTGTCCCTTGGTAAGCGGATTCTGTAATGCGAATAACGCGGCGTCGATCTGATGGGGATTCAGATCGACACTGGCATCGAAAAGGGATTGAGAAATTCGATCCATATCGCCGCCACGGCGGCGGCGGGTGAGTTCCCAGGCAAAATATTTAGCATGGTAGGGCGTTAGCATGGAATCAGATGTTACGTACTAACTAAGACTATTGGGGGCCGGAGTCATGCTGCCGGCTGAAATACCAGTGGTCTGCCTGTACATACCAGTGGCAAACCGATCTGTCATTCCCGATATGAAATCGGTGATCCGAAGTAGTGTTTCATATCTCGTTGCGTCTGAGGCCGGCCTCATCCTCCCCATCAACTGCCTGATTTTGCCAGATTTAGTTTTATCTGGATTTTCAATACATGCCTCCACAAGCGCTTCCAGCAAACCACCTATAACGGTGAATGAGGAGATCTCGACATATACTTTCTTAGAATGCTTGAATACTTTGTCCTCGCTTATTTGTTTGGCTTTCCTAATAAAATCTCGATCAGATACATTCGTCAGAAGTTCACTGTGAAAACGGCCGTTGAGGATGTCGCGCTCATTATCGAGGAATGCTTCAGATGCCTGTTTAACCAGAGTAGAGATGGCCTTTGATCGTAAAAAGCTTATACGTTGAACATCATCATCAAATCGCTTGTAATCACGCTTCTTGTGCTCAGTATCGAGAAAGACTTTGAATAAGTCAGTGTATTCTTCGACCGATAAAGCGCCCATCTCTATGCCATCTTCCAAATCAATGAGGGCATAGCATATATCGTCAGCCGCCTCGACAAGATAAGCCAGGGGGTGTCTGTACCAGCCACCAGAATCGCGCATAATCATTCCAACCCTGTCTGCTACATCTGCCGCATATCCTTTCTCGGACTGAAAGAAGCTGAATTTACCCTTGCCATAGGGATCCTGATGACTACCCCAAGGATATTTCATGAAAGTAGCAAGAGTTGCATACGTCAACTGCATTCCGCCATCCCACTTATAATTTTCAATCTGTGTCAATATCCTGAAGCCCTGCGCATTACCCTCGAAATTTATGAGATCCTTGCATTCTGCCTCAGTCATCGAATCATCAAATATCTCTGGATGGCTTACGAACCAATCCTTAATCGCTTCTTCGCCAACATGCCCAAAGGGCGGATTACCTATATCATGCCCATAGCAGGCGGACTGCACTAATAAACCAATGTCATGCTCATCGGTATCCTTTAGATTGTGTCTCATTACAATTTCTCGTCCAACAAAAGCACCAAGCGCGTACCCAATAGTCCCTACTTCCATGCTATGGGTAAGCCTTGTACGTACATGGTCATTTTCAACCAAAGGATGCACCTGGGTTTTATATTGCAGTCGCCGGAATGGCTGAGAAAATATGATCCTGTCCTGATCCTCAAAGAACGGTGGTAAATCTACGTTGTAGTGAGGCTTATCCGGCGGTCGTCTTAATCGATTACTATTCAATAGCTTTTGCCAATCCATCGTCATTTCAATATCTCCTCATCCTGTCAGAACAAAGCCAAATGAGTATTATGAAGCCGATATTCATTACTATCCATTTTCCTTTTTGTATCGTTTAAGCTGATCCTTTACCTCGTCCCATGGCAGGAAGCTACCGGCCTCTTCCATCCCGTTATAGGAATTCTCTGCATCCGTTACGGTTATTACTTCGCATTCAAGCATTTTACCGATGATCCAGACCGTACCATGAACCTCGATATTTACCCGATCGCAAACCTGCCTCAATTTCCTGTCACCGGTCAGCAATGAAACATGTTCCTGCTCCGCCAAAGCCAGTGCTGATAAATCTATATGACTAACTCCCTTATAATACTGACCCAGTTCCAGCATTCTTGATATAGCTTTGTCCTGTAATTCCAGCAACTGCAAACCTTTGTCCAGCAGATAATCCCGCTGGTAATTCAATTCCTGCTCAAACAGCAGATCAGGGACTGCGTATTCATAAGGCAATTGGAACATGGCATCGATCAGTTTCCCCACTTCCAGATCTATGAGAATGTTGGCATCACTGATTAACAGCTTGCTTTCCATGGTCCACATTCCTTATGGAGCGGAATTCAACGACGGCCATTCGCATTAATTCCGCTGCTTTCGATTCGCTAATGAAATCCTCCGCCAAAGCATGAAAGACCAGTTGTTTAAAAACCTGAGGCTCTTCCCGTGGATATTCATCACAGGGCTCTTGTTTATGCCAGCCTCTCTGGTTGAAATACCGGTATATTTCCTGATAAGTCGATTGAGGAATTATCTTCAGGTCCCGGGCTCGATGCAGCCAGCCGCCCATGCTGAGACCGTAGGCCTTTTTCAGAACGCATAACTCGTACGGCTCGAACCAGGAGCGTTTCTCCCCCAGTTCTTTATAGACTTCCGAATCCGGCGCCAGGAAAGCACCGGCAAACCGGTTCGCCGCCCGCTCGATATCCAGATTATTATTAATCCGATCCGCGAGGATCAGATGACCGAGCTCATGCGCCAGGGTAAAGCGTTGCCGATCACCGGGCCAATCCTGGCCGACGACGATGACCGGGGCGCCATTGACGCTGCAGGCCAGACCATCGAACTTGCCGTCGTGTTGCGCTTCGGTCTGAAATACCCGGACACCCCGCTCTTCCAGGGCACCGGTCAGATCCGGAATGGGGTCCCGGCCCAGGTTCCATTCATTCCGGACACGTACAGCGATTTCCTCGATTTCATCATAACTCTTGATTGCCGGTGGAAGGTTATCCGGGAGCCGGAACTCGCCCATCAAACTATTCGGCAGGATCTCCTCCAGTTCAAGATAACGCTCGATTTGCTCCTTTATATCCCCTTCTATTCGGACCAAGACCTTCTTGGGCAATTTGGTGTGCTTGCGGTATTCCACTTCGCGCAGTTCGACCTGAGTGGTGCGGAAGAAATATTCAGCCCGTACGCCCAGGGCCTGGGCGAGTTGGAGCAAAACATTGGAAGATGGGACGGACTGGTTGTTTTCGTATTTGGAGACGGCCATGGCGCTGATACCCGCCCTTTCCGCCAACCCGCGCTGGGACAAGCCGGACGCCTTCCGTGCCTGCTTGATTCGCTCTCCTATCATGGTTCTCTCCGGTTTACAAAATTCTATATTTCTTGTATATTTGTAAACTATAGGTCAGAAATCCTGAGTCGTCAAATTTTTTTATTTATGAAACAAGGAGATAAGATTATGGCCACCAATCCCCCTGCTGGTGACGGCCGCCGTAACGGCGCTGTCCGGAACCGCTCCCAAACCCTGAACCCACATAATAATCGCTGGGTGGTGAGAGATACAGGCACCGGGCGCTTTATCAACCAAAAAGCCGATCCCCGGCCATTCAAGGGCGTCCGCAGGGAGAGGTAATATGTCCAATGCCGCTACCCATCGAATCGCCTCCGGGGCGGGTGTCCTGGCTATCTGGGGCTACCGGGAATACAAAGAATCCGGCGAGATAAGCCTTGAGACATTCACCGCCGGCGGGGTCGCCACCCTCACAGCCAGGCTGCCGGATATCATCGAACCGGCCTGTCACCCGAATCACCGGCAATTTTTCCATAGCCTGGCATTTGCAGGCACGATTAGTTATGGAATGTACAGGCTCTATGAGTGGGAGCCGGAAAGTGACCTGGATAAGACTCTCAGGCTGGCTGGACTGGCCGCGGGTGCTTCTTACCTTATTCACTTGCTGCTTGATGCACGCACGCCCAAAGGATTACCAGTCTGCTAGATTGCAGATTTAAATGGCCTTATAGGAATTTGGCTCAAGGTCGGAAACTTTTGTTTCAATCTGATGGGCAATCCTTTGAATTTGTTGTTCTGAAAGTTTGGTATTACTGATTCTGGGGATTAGGTACTGAGGGTCTTTACCGTTATAGACGTACGGGGGATTCTTGCTTTTTCGATCTATATACCAACCGCAAATCGAAAGTATAGGAGTCACTGAAACGGGATCTCCCGTGGCGGAACTCAGTGTTTTAGACAACCATTTTGCATTCCTTTTTACCTGCTCCACAGGTTCTTGTTCCGTCCAGCCGGGGAAGATCAACTTCTGGCCATCGTAAGTTACCGTGTATTCCGATTTGTCACCGGCCTTGTTCCTCTTGGCCCTGCCCTTGGTCTCGATAGCGAAAACACCATTCTCTCCAACTACAACGTGGTCTATATTAAACTTATCGGCCGGAATGTCATGAAAGACGCGGTATCCCATAGACAATAATTTATTCAGTTCCTGGCCAGTGGCACGCTCCGCATCAAATCCCAGCCTGAGGTTTTCGCGCTCATTCAGTGTTTTTATTAACTTATGAAGACAATAAAGAGTAATCACCATCATGGAGCCAAAATTAATGGCAAACCTGAACAGGGTCTCAGGCTCATCCCCAAGGTAAGATTGTGACAAATGGAAAGAAAGGAAAAATAGCGGAGCCGATATCGAAAAGAGCAGAAAAATTATCAGATCCAGGTCCATATCCCGAATCTGGTTTTGCAGCGATTCTCCGGGAGCACGCTGAAGCTGGATTGTTAACGGGTTACGCTTTTTCCTGGTATTCCATTTCCATAAATACATTATCCCGACGAATATCGCGAACCATGAGATAAATAATAGTATTGGCAATGCACCTGCCATTAATGTTCCCATTTTTTCTCCTTCCCTTTCCCGAATGTGATAACAGTCTGTTGTTCGTTTCTGATCCTTAGCTGCCCAAAAGTTACTTTACCTGTCCGAAATCGTACCAGTCGCCGTCGGTGATGCCGATCCAGAATTGCATTTGCTCGAGTATTTCATTCCGGCCTGTTTCCAAGCTGTCGCAATGCTGTGAGCAATTCGGGAACGTCCGTTGCAATAATGCTCCATAAGGTATCGTCATCCATGCCCGGATAAAAGCGCCATTCGCGACGGCCGCGTCCCGTTTCAGACATGGATGGCCTCCCTTTCAATGGCCGGCCTCAGTTCTTTACGCAGCGCTTTGTGGGTAACCAGATCCACGGGGCAGCCCAGCAGGTCTTCCAGATAGAACTGTACGCCGAAGTAGCGCTTCGAGGTGGCCGGGCCATCGAACTCCACCAGGATATCGATGTCACTCCGGGGGTTTGCCCGGTTGTGGACCACGGAACCGAACAAGGCCAGATCGGTTACGCCAAACTCCCTGGCTAGATGTGCCTTATGGCCTTTCAGGAGATCCAATGCGGTTGTCTTATCCATAATAGTCTCTCGTGTCCTGTGGTTTGTGTGCATACCAGCTGTCGGCGCTCTTCCGACATCCCAGGAACCTCTTCATTTTTTTGCCTCCATTCTAGCGAGCTCGTGAAAAATATCGGCGATCCAGGCAGGCGCATAACGGATACCCTTCATCAGTTGGCGCCGGGCGTCTGCATCCAGCCGGCGGTCGAGCTGTGCGATTACCCTGTCATCGACATTCTTCCGCCCCAGATATCGCAACGCCTGGATGACCAGACCGCTGATGTTTCCGGCTGTGGCCATGTTCCTCGGGGTCGTGTGTTTCAGAATTATCTGGCGTTTGCCGACCTGGACCGTGCGTGAGCGCCCGTCCGTTAAATAGACCATCCTCACGGGCACCTGCATTGTCAAACCGAGCAGGTTCGCCGCGTAGGCCCCGGATGGCTGGAGCCGGGTGGCGTCCCGGCCGGCCAAGGCCTTGGCGATGGCATCCGGTGACGGCTGCAACGGCCCCAGCTGCGGGTTTGTCCTGGGATAATCGTACAGTCCCCGGGCTAGCTGGCGGATAACTCCGGAGATCCGATGCCGCATCAAGGCGAGGTCGATTGCTCGACGGGACCCGAGATCCTTGAAACTGTCGGGGGTAAAAACAGCACCCCGCTTGTGAGCCCTTATCCGACGTAAGACCTTGCTGTCAGTGCTTTCCGCGTGCTTTCCCATGGGATTTTATTGAAAGAAATCTATATATATTTTTCTTTCAAAAGATAGCACAAATTAATGCTGTGTCGAGTTTTAGAGGATTCCCAGCAGTTCGCTTCTTACGGAGTTCCGGTTCGCTTAGTTCCATGACAAAGAGATCCGGGTGGAAGTCGAATTTCTTTCCAACCGAAGGTTTCCGTCCCCAGGTGTTCGCGGGAGGGGTAGCCGTACCAGTCGCCGTCGGTGATGCCGATCCAGAATTGCATCTATGCAGGATGCCAACCACAATGGCGCATTATCCGCTACAGATTAGACTCAAATTCCATATGCCTGGCATCCGTTACTCGCTTTGAGGCATCCAGTATCTCAAGCGATATCAGATTGCCGGCAGCATCGTAGTCCAGGATTACGCCAGGTTTATCCTCGTCACTTTCAGCAACCGGCGTATCACTTTTGAAAATGATATTCAGAGTATCGGTCTTTTGGTCGTAATTGGCTTTCATAATGCAACCTTTTGAATCTATCAGCGTATAGATCGTTCGTGCCGGGATTGGCGCAGGAGCCGCCCTCACCGACTCGTTCGCGGCGGGGTCGCCGCTCCTACCTCCAGGGTTTCACTCGGTAGCAAAACCGTGGATATTCTCGGGGTAGGTGACAATTGATTCTCATTTGATACAACCCCACCTCACTCGAAATCCCCATGCAGAAGATCGGCGACTTGCCGATGAAGGCTAGCATGCTGCTGTAATTTTCTACCAACGCAAACTCCTTATCATGATTGTATTTGCTATCATTCAGTGCTCGTGAATCCGTTCATCCATGCCATGAACAAGTCCCTATTCCGGCCGAATTCGCTTTCTATATCCCTGCACATCCCCTCGACAAGTCTTGCACACAGCTCTTCATCCCGATATCCGTCAATAATCCTTGCCGCTGTATCATCGCCGGCAATCTCCCGGGCATGGCGGCCCAGTACATGTGCCCCGCTCAGACTTACGTCTCCATCGTAATCCTGCATCATATCCGGGAACTCATACATCTGTTCCATGACCACGGGAATGACTTCATAGTTTTTCAATAGATAAATCAGATCAAGGGCATCCCTGCGTTTCAAATCCCGATCCCGCTCCTGCCATGATAATAATTTCAATATGGATAATCCCGGTAGTGTGGCTACCGGTATATCCAGGACCGGGTTGTCCCTGATACGAACATCATGAGCATTGTCGAAGACTTCCTGGAAACCGGTGACATTCATGACAATATCGCCATCAGGCGGCCAACCGATATTGCCTTCACCATTCGTTATCGCGCCAAAAGGAACCAAATCCACATGCATTCCGCCGGGACTGTAAAGTCGATGCTGTTCTTTGCTTTCCTTGAAGTCCCGTTCGATTAAAGTTCTTTTTAACGCATCAAAGTCCGACCAGGATTGAACTTGTATTCCAAAATCAATATCCGCCGTAGCTCTCTTAATCTTTGCACCATAGCCATGATATAAAACCAGATCTCTGGCTGAAGCGCCAACAACCATATATGAAATATTCAGCTTGTTCGCTGAATCGGCAACAGCCTCATATATGGTTATCGAATGTTTATCTATCTTCCCGGATATGTTTATCAATGTGTTCATCCATAATCATCCTTGCCGTTTCAATGTTTCTGTCATCGCCCGTCGCGATCAGATCCGCGTAGGCCAGTACGGGGTGAACCAGGCCGTTGTAATCATCGGGCTTCTTCCAGAAGGGTTTGTACAACCAGACTGTGACCCCCGGATACCATGCCTCCGTGAATTTGCGCAGCCTTGCCTGCTGAAAGAGCTTTTTTGCCCCCTGCTCATGGATATAAACCGTTCCTTCCTCCGGTATCAGATAATTCGTATATTTGGCGCCGGCGATTTCACCGCCCCAGTAACCGTCCAACTCCCGGATGTCCAGAAACTGCCACCATTGAGGCACCTCGGCAACGTATTTTCCAATCAGTTGTTTATTTTTAAGTTTCTCCGGGAAAACTTCCACCCACCGGTCCAGCAGTTCCCTGTATCCGGCCAACCTGCGCTGATTTTTCCCACCCCGGTCAATCAAATATCTCCCCGCCTTGAGGTCATTGATGACCCAGCCAACCGTACCCAGGGCAACGTCCGCTGTTTCGGCGATTTCGCGATACGTTGCACGCACCAGGTCAGGATCACATAAAAACGCATAGACGACTTTCAGCCCGGTATGTGTGAACGCCCGGCCTGTTTCTATTGTCCTGGCAGGCGCTATTTGTGGCTGCTTATTGCCTTTCACATAGATATACAACGGTCCTTCATTAATATAGGCATTGCCCACCGTATCGATGTATTGAACACCCTGATTTCTGAACCTTTCCGCCATGTTCGGATTTACATAATCCGCCACCAGCAGGCCCTTCATGGGAAGGCGTCTGATTTGATCCATCAGGGCACCGAGATTGAGTTGCTGCGCCCATTTCTTCACTTCCACTGCGAACACGGGGCCCTTCTTACCTTCAATTGCAACGATGGCGTCCATCTGCTTTTTCCGGTCAATATCTCTGATCTCCAGGCGCAGACCGGTCTCGTTTCGAAACGCTTCTATGGCCCGCTCAAGCAGGGTTTGTTTGTTTTCAGTCAGCATTACAGTGTGTTCAATTCTCAGCCTGGTTCATTATTAATGAACATTATATAAATATGAACAAAAATTCGGTTCAGGGACATCCGATATTTCTGATTGTTCAATATTTTATATTGTACATTATTAATGTACAAGAATTATTTTTATACAATAATCTATATCTTATTGATTTTATTGAGCCTATTGTCCAATAAGATCATTGGCGGGAGCTCTACCTGCTTCAGACAGGTGCACGGAACCAAGAGGAGAAGTGAATATGGCGTTCACTCCGGGCAACGCCTCAAACCTTCACGAATAGATGGTCGGTATGCCAGCGGATGGATTCCGGCAGGTTGAGAAGCGGTTGTCCGTGGAAGCAGTAACCGAATAGTTCGCGGCGGTACCCGCGGGGCATAAAGGTCGCCTCCTACAAGCAGGGTTTGACTCGGCGGCAAACCCTGGCGGCAGATTATATTAGTCCGGCCTTCCCTGCGGTTCCCCCGGGTTATCAATTTGAAGTGACATTGATTCCGGCGGAGGACTTTGATCGAGCGGAATGCTTTTTCAAGGTTACTTCCACATCCATGTCCAGGGCATTGAGGAACTGAAAAAGCTTTCCCACCGAGAAACGGCCGGAGCGGTTGCGTTTGAGATCGGAAACATAGGACTGGCTGACGCCCAATATCTCCGCAGCTTCTCGCTGGGTAAGCCCGCGCTTTTCTATGATGTTGTATATCTCATAGGTAAGGCGGGCTTTCAGGAGTTCCTCTTCCGAGTCGGGGAAACCCAGATCGGAGAAAACGTTGCCGCTGCCTTTTTCATATAAAACCTTGCTCATTGATTCATTTCCCGCCATATTTTTCCGGCATCAGCCAAGAGAATTCGCGCCGAGGTCGGCACTCCCATAACCGGGGTTTGGCTTTGCGATTAAACTTTCAGGGGTAAGCTCCGCCCTGCCCCGAATTATTGATCGGCGAGCAGGAACGGTTTTTTCACCTGAACCGACCCGTAGTGCTGATTGTGGTTCAGGTCTTCAGTGTGAAGTTTGGTATCAAGGAAACATTCAACGCCCATACAACTCGTCTCTCGTCCATGTCTTTGCACCGATCCTGCCCCTGGATTTCCGGCTGAGCTGCTTGATTCGAGACCGCGCCTGTGCCGCCCGATCCTCCCGATTGGCAATGTCGATCAGAAACCCGCGCACCAGCGCATTCACCGATGTATCGTGTTCGGCGGCGTAGCGACGCGCGGCGGCAAGGACTTTTTCATCCACATTCAGGGTAATATTCTTCATTAACATAATTTATGTGTGACTGTGTTCGGAATCAAGCCTCATCTCGAGGCCGGCGCTCTCACTTCCAGGGTTCAGCACCGAGGTAAAACGAAGCTCCGCAGGGGCGCCCCGCTCCGAATTATTCGCGGCCGGGTGGCCGCTCCTACCTCCAGGGTTTCACTCCTGTGGTAAACGGAGAGGTGGGGGTGTCACCACATGCCGAAAGATTCCTCAAGTTCCCTCCCTCTGGTCGGGACTCGGAATGACCAGGGTTTTACTCCGCCGGAATGATGAACGAAGCCGTCATTTCGACGGAAGGAGAAATCCTTTATAGATACTTTCTGAAAATAATAGAGGATTACACTTCAAAATGGCGGCCTTGGAGATGCTTTCTGAATACCTGTTCAAGACCGGCGGCCTGTCTGCTGATATCGATTTGCAGACGTTTTTATGATGATTGCCAGGTTTGCGAACATTTTTATGATTTTGCGGCTGTTTTTCGGATAGAGACCGATTTTCCGGCTCTTTTTTGGATATTGCGTATGTTGTCCGCCTGCTTCCCCGGCTCGTTTTTCAGCTGCCCGATTTTGACCAGATTCTCCAGTTCAGGCGAGGTCATTTTCCGATCCATAGATAAACAGCTTGGGTTGTTCTTTCACTTTAACAAAAAACGGGTTGTTCTCGGCGAGTTTTTTCTTCCACTCGGCCAGCGTGGTCAGGTTTGGATTCAGTTGCCTGAGCAAGGCGCCTTCGGCTTCAGCCACGGCCTTATAGACACCAACATAGTCAAGATCATCGCCGAATATCATCAGGTCGATATCGCTACGAGCGGTATCCGCCTCTCTGGCGACCGAGCCATAGACGAAGGCCATATCGATTTGGTTCCGGTACGGCTGCAAAGCCATGCGGATAGGCTCGCGCAAACCGACGGTCTTGCGTATCAGGCCGCATAATTCCTCGAATACCGGAGAATCGGGGTTGGCCTGATAGTGTTTCTGATTGCCGATCCGGGTGACATTGACCAGGCCGCTGGCGGCCAGATTGGATAATTGCCGGTGCACCGCCCCGGTCCCGGATTTTGCCATGCGGATCAATTCCGCACTCTGGAAACGCCGGTCGGGCTGGCCGAACAGAATCCCCAGCACCCGCTGCTGGACGCTGGAAAACAGCGCATCCTGGATAGTGGTGGTCTTTGTGTCTTCTATTCCCATATTGGGAATAATAATTCCCAATATGGGAATATTCAAGTATTCAATAAGCCGGCCCCGGCTTTATTTGTGCCGGGATTGGCGTGGAGCCCGCGCAGATTCATTCGCTGTTATCGTCTTCGATCTCGATGCCGTTATCCCGGCACCACTGCAGCAGGGCTTCTTCTTCCGCCTTGTTTTCGTAGTCGTGCCAGAGCTGCAGTTTGTCCTGATATTCCAGCAGGTCCTTGAAGCGGGCGTAGGCGCCGGGACTACTGAAGATCTCCCGCACCTTGTCGTAATGCTCGGGCAGATGCTCACTGGCGAACTCCAACACCAGGGGCTTGCCGAGACCCAACTCGTTCTTGTGCGGCAGGGGCAGGTATTTTTCTTCGTCGTGGATGTCCTCGGGCAGCGGTTCTTCCAGGTCCGGATCTATTTGTGTATAAGTGTAGGTCCGTCCGGTCCGCCGGCAAACGTAGGCTTCGGCTTCTCCCGGATAGCCGAAGTTGGCAAATTCAAACGCCAGCTCTATATCGCTGAATTTCACTTTTGGTGAGGTCATCGGTTTGCCCTTGACGTTGGTAACCGACACAACATGTTGCCCTGCTTATTCCCGGATGTCGACCGTTCAGCACACGGGCAAGGTGCATAGGGGTCAAGACGTTGCCCTCGGCTGATTACCAATGAATCGCCGGCGACAGCACCGTGCGCTGCCATAAGTTGGCGGCAAGTTGTTCCGGGATGGCCGCTTCCTCGCAGGCTTCCCGCCAGTTGTCGCGGATCATGGTCTCCATTTCTTCGGCCATTCGCATGGCTTCCGTTTCATCCAGACCGAAACGGCCGCAATGGCTGTAGGCATTGGCGAGCGTCGATCGTTTGCCCTGCTCACCCACGTCCATATCCTGGTGACTTTCCAGGCCAACCCGCGGCATCACACATACATCATAGGCCGGCGTCAGGCGAACGAATCGGCCGTCCCAGAACAGGGCGTGGTTGCGGGCGTGATCATCGGTGTTGCCGATCAGGATGTTCAACAGCATGCGGCGGTACAGTTCCCGGCACTGGCCGGCGGCGTCATCGGCGAAGCGGCGCAGGTAATCCGCCAGGTCCGGGTAGCTCGCATAACGCGCCTCCATATCATCCAGATCCAGTGCCGTGAGGGCGCTGAAAAAGTGTCGCCGCGTCGAGTCCTCCGCATCGCAGTCAAAACGGTTGATTAACAGAACGTCCTTATTCATCACTGAAAGTTGGCGCGCTTCGACCACCTGGATACCCGCCTTGCGCGCCAGGGACAACGCCAGTGTCTCCAGCCTCACCATGGGATGAACATCCGTGGTGGAACTGAACTTGGCGATGGCCTGCCGGCCGTCCTCTCTCCGGAGCAGGGCCTTGGGGCGCGCCCCGCCGATACTGGTGCCATGCATCAATGCCTGTTCCAGTTCCGGCGTCAGGGGCTTGTTTTGTTCGACGGCTTCCGCCGCGGACAGAAGATCGTTCAATTCCGCCGGCGCTTCCGGCTTCGGCCGATATGTCTCCGCTTCCAGTTGAAAATGCAGGGCGCCGACACCCTGCCCTCCCGATAAAAGATAATCGATCTCCGTTAATTCCGATTCGCCGCGTTCCACCGACATTTGTAATTGGTGCATCAGCACCCGGCGTCCCCAGGCATCCGGCGCCGCGTCACGTAAAACGCCGTGCAGCCCGCGGCGGCTGGGCTGTTCTCCCGTCCGGATCGGCAAGGCATGGGGCAGCAACGGGATGGCCGATTCCCGTTGCCGGTACGAACGACCATAAACAAACCGGTGGACGGCATCCGGCGTTCCGTCCCGGGCCGCCACTTTGCCGCAGACCACGGGTTCCGCGGTGCCGGGCAGCCGTATCCAGATGCAGGCCTCGGTGTGACCGGGCTTAAAAGTCATCGTCCAGTTCCCGGATTGTGCGCACGCGCTGCACGTCCGCCCCGGCCGCCAGCAACTCGGCTCGGCGGGCGGGATCCAGCAAGTCCGGATCGGTGGGGATATCCAGCAGCCAGCAAACGGTCATGATGGTGCCCCAGGCAATATTGGGCCGGCCGCTCTCGATGCGGTTAACGGTCGGCCGGGATGTGCCGGCGCGCTCGGCCAGCTCCGCCTGGGTAAAACCGCGGGCGCGGCGGGCGGCGGCGATAAGCTTGCCCAGTTCCCTGAGCCGCGCTGTTACCCGGCCTGAAAGTTGATAATGGGCCATTTGTCTAATATATGATTCACTAATTAGCATAGTGAATCATATATATTACTTCAATTCCAGGGTTTTACCAATAATCAAGCCAGGCCCCGGTGATCCGGTACCGGCGTGGGCAGCGCTGCGCTGGAACGGCCGCGTCTCCAGCCCGTATAGGGGGCTACTCCAGCCCCAACGCCCGGCGCAGTTCCGAGGCGGTCATTTCCTTGACGAACAGATCCGAGCCGTAATCGAACTTGCGGCCCGCTTCCAGGTCGCCGGCGACGACCGGCTCGAAGCCGGCGTCGATGACCAGTTGCGCGGCGATCAGAACGGCTTTTCGGTTATTCCCGGCCAGGGGCACGGCCAGTTTCGGACCGTCGCGGTGGGCCTCGGACGCGAAGCTGCGGTAACTGATGGAGTTGAAGGCGCGGACGATGCTGGCGCCGGGCAGGTATTCCTTTGTTGCGATGCCGGCGCCCTTCTCCAGGGCCGGTTCCGCCATGTCGCCGTCGCGCCGGGGAATGGGATTGCCGGCGTCCAGGATGATCTTGCCGGCCAGCGCATCGGCATGGTCGCGGCTGATCTGGGGCATGGCCTTGTAGGGCACGGCCAGGAGGATGACGTCGGCGAATGCGATGGCTTCCTCTACCGTGCCGGCGCGGGCGTTGGGCGCGTATTTTTCCACCAGGGGTTGGAGTTCTTGCGGATGGCGCGAGGAGAAGAAGACCTGATGGCCGGCCTCGGCGAACAGCCCGCCCACCGTGCCGCCGATGTTGCCGGCGCCGATGGTGGCGATGTTCATGGGAATGTCGCTTTGCGGAACGTCCTGCGCGGCGAGCGGCAGGGTGAACATGAATAATACTGCGGCAATGACGGTGCGAAGCCGGAATGTCGTTGTGGTATGCATTGATTTCATAATGTTCGCCTGACAGTGGGTATTGACGACAGGGTTTCATACAAACATTGAATGACGTAACAGTCTACATAATTCGCGGCCGGAGCCTGCCCCGGTATGCTGTAAGCCGGGGTGGCCGCTCCCACAAGCAGGGTTTAACATCGGGGAGAAACGAAGCATGTAGGAGGTGCGACCGCGCGCCGAAAGATTCCTCAAGCTCCCTCCCTCCGGTTGGAACTCGGAATGACGCCAGGGCTTTACTCCGCCGGAATGATGAACGAAGCCATTCATTTCGACCAGCGGGATAAATCGCCGCAGGCAACGTAGAAACTATGAAGGGCTGCTATCGGTTATCCTAAAGTTTTTCGCCAAACCT
>JBBDSH010000024.1:0-10110 GCA_040905045.1 Gammaproteobacteria bacterium
CCGCCGGTGGTCATGAAACCGGAGGAATCAAAGCCGGACACCAGAGCGGGGGCGAGCACTGTTTCTCCTTCCACTTCCCCTTCTATGGGGAATATGCCGGTAAGGATCTGATCATCTTTCACCTGCGTAGCGTCACCGCCGGCCAGCCCGAAGCCGGCCACGCCCATGATGATATCTTCCTCTTGAATGTCGTATTCGATACCCACATGAGTCGGCGTGCCGTCGCCGTTATCGGGGCCGGCAAAACCGCCCTCGATGAAGGTGGGACAGGAGGGGTTGCAGTCGCTGCCGTCGAGGCCGGTGGTGGCGAAGACGGAGTCCTGGTCAAAAATGCTGTTTTCCTCTGTGTCCATGGCCAGGAAACCGGCCACGTGATAGTCGTTGCTGTCGTGGCTGACGGTCATTTCAATGCCGCCGGCGCTGGCGCCGAAGTCGGCGAACAGGAAACCCTCGGTAACGCCTTCGCCTATAGTGGCGCCGCTGGCCGAGGTGGATTGCGTGCCGCCGATGAAGTCGTAAATGGCGCCGCCCTGGGTCGGTATCTCCGGCGGTTCCGGGCCGAAGATGAAATGCAGGCTCTGGTGATCCACCAGTTCGATGAGTTCCGTCTCGCCCAACGCGTCCACCACCAGGAAATTACCGCCGCTCCAGCGGCCCCAACCGAGACCGTCCGCATTGACGAAGGATTCCGCCGCGTTCGCCGGACTCTGCCTGAATTGCTCCAGCAGGGTTTCGTCCGCCGTCGCCAGCAGGTCGTTGAACTCGTCCACGGAATCGGCGTCATCGCCGCCGAGCATGGCGTCGGGATCGATGGTGGCCGTGACGCGGGTCTCATCGCCCTCAAATTCTTCCAGGGTCAGCAGGCCGATGATCGAATCGTTGTCGTCGATGAATACCGAGGTATCGGTACCCGCCACCACGTCTATAGGTTCGCCGTCTTCAGGGTCCTCACGCGGAAGTACGCCGATGAGTCCGTTGTTCAGTAATACCGTGCTGGAACCCGGAACGGTAACGGTTTCGTCATCGGTAAGAACGGTCTGGGTGCCTTCCGGGGTGCGTTGATTGCCGGAGGAGACGACGGTGGTCTGTTCTTCCTCCTCGCGCTGCTCCTCCTCGCGTTCGCCGGCGGTGTCCACCGCGGTGACCGAGGATGGCTGGCTGAGAAACTGTATGGGGGAGTTCATGTCGCGGACATAGACGCCCTTGCCGGCGGGCACGTTGGTTTCGGCGACGTCATTGCGCACGTAGGTGATGCCTTCCCAGGTATTGTGATAGAGGCCGTCGTCTTTATCACCACAGTCACCCTGGCAGAGGCGGGTGTTGTGGCCGGTGCCGCGGATGCCGATGGTGGCGACGGCGGTTTCCACCTTGTAGGCCTCGGGGTTTTCCTTGCCGATGAGTCCGGTAACGGCGCGCACGCCGCCCTTGATCAGCCGGTAGACGGCACTCTCGCTGCCGTCGGGCTGGCCGGCGTATTCGTACTCCTCGATCTTGTATTCGCTGTCCGGCTGCAGGGAGATATAGGCGCCGTCGATAAAACTGACCTGCAGGCGGCTGTTACTCGGGGTCCTCAGGTTGTCCCCGGCGAGAACGTCATCACCGCGGCCGAGGCTGCGTTGGGTTCCGGCGGCATTGGTCGCCACGGGGTTGCCGGTGGCAAAGACAACCTTGCCCGCCACAGTGGCGCTCTGGCCGTTGGCCGCGCCGCAGGTCAAAGCGAGGATAAGAACTGTTACGAACTTCCTGCTGGAGAAAAACATCAAAGGGAGTGGTTTGAACATAGTGTTACTCCGGCTCTTCAGAACTGGTTGCGGATGGTGACAAAAGGCTGCCAACGGTCGAATTCGTTGATGCCCAGTGTGGAGTCGTTATGGGTGAACTGGATCTCGGGGCGGACCATCCAGTTGCCGTCCAGCTCGTATTCGACGCCGGCGCGGGCGAAAACAAAATGGTCCTTGCGGCGTGTTTGAAACAGGGGATCATTGCCGCCATAGCGGTTGTATTGATAGCTCAGGTTGCCGACCAGTTTGGTGCGCCGGTTGAGGTTGTACTGGCCGCCGAGGCGGACACCATAGAAGGTCTTGCCGATATCGGGCCGGCTGTCGCGCTGTTCGTTCTCCTCGCCGGCGAAGACGCTGGCGAACAGGACCGGGTCGCCCCCGGTGCGGAACAAATGCACCAGGCCCAGGCCGCCGCTGATCTCATTGACGTTGCGGACCCGCTGATTGGGAAAGCGGTGCACGGCGAAGCGGCCGTAGGCGGAGAGCTGGGTGCGGTTGCCGTAATTACGCAGATACTGCAGGTTTACACCGGCCAGATCCCGGTTTTCCTCGCCGCCGATGTAATAACGCTGGGCGATGACGGAACCCTGGAAGGCGTTCATGCCGCGGTTGTAGCGCAGGCCGAGGCGGCCGTTGGCCATGCGGGTGCGGAAATCCGTGGCATTGACGGTGATGCGTTCGTGGATGTCGGCGCCGCCGAACAGGCGCAGGGTTTCTGCATCATTCAGCAGGGCGCCGAAGCGTGTACCGGCGGCCAGGCTGAAAAAGCCGCTGTCCTGCTCCTGCCCGGTATCGTCCAGGGTAAACAGCAGATTACCGAACGCGGGGATGGCGATGGTGGAGACGTCGGTGGCGCTGTTGGCGTTGGAGTCGTACCCCGCGGCGGCCTCGATAAAGACGTCAATCCGGCGCGTGGCCGCCATGGCCCGGGCATCAATTTCGGACAGATACTGTTCGATGCTGCGGCTGACCGACTCGGGAACGGACTGTTCGCGCACGGCGGTGAATTCCTCCCGTGCGGCCTCGTTCTCGCCCATTTCGAAATAGGCGCGCGCCAGTTCGGCGCGGGCGCGGGCGTTGTCCGGTTCCACCGTCAGGACGCGCTCGAAGGCGAAGACCGCCTGTGTCGGGTGGCCAGAATCCAGGGCCGCTATCCCCAGGAGCAGGTCAAATTCGGGATCACCGGCGCGCTGTTCGTAATCGCGATTCAGGAGTTCATAGGCCTGTCCCGCTTTCTTGTCGTCGATGAGTTGTTGCGCACGGTCCAGCAACTCATCGGCCAGGGCAGGGATGGATGCAAGCAGGCAAAATACAAAAATTGAAGACAACAGTTTTTTTGTCGGCATGATTTCCGAATTGTTATATGAATTTGATGAAATGGAGGGGAACAGTATGCGATTCCATGCAAACAGTTCAGGTCAGAACCTTAATGACGGGAGTCAGGGATGTCAATTAAACGTACGGGTTATATGATAATGGCGCTCCCTAGGGGACTCGAACCCCTGTTTCCGGCGTGAGAGGCCAGCGTCCTGGGCCACTAGACGAAGGGAGCATAACAACTTTATTCATTACAATGATACTATACCGGCCGTCGCGCTGTATACGCAGCCGGCGATACCTGTTGCAAATTACCCAGAGATCATGAAAGACCAGCACAATCCGGACAACGTCAGGCAGCTGCACCCCAAGCCGGAGATCATCCCCAGAGCCGAGCACAATATTTCCCGCGCCCTCATCAGCGATGCGGCGCTGAAGGTGTTGTATCGCCTCAGCAGCGCCGGTTTCGAGGCCTGTCTCGTCGGCGGCAGCGTGCGCGATCTTTTGCTTGGCCGGGAGCCCAAGGATTTCGATGTGGTGACCGATGCCTGGCCCGAGCAGATCCGGGAGCTGTTCCGCAACAGCCGCCTTATTGGCCGGCGTTTCCGTCTTGCCCATGTACGTTACGGTGATGAGATTATCGAAGTCTCCACCTTTCGCGCTTCGCATCAGGATGCCGGTGATGAAGGTCATGTGGTGGACGGGCGCATCATTCGTGACAATGTTTACGGCACCATTGATGAAGATGTCTGGCGCCGGGACTTCACCGTCAACGCCCTTTACTACAACATCAATGATTTCTCAGTGGTGGATTATGTCGGCGGCATGCAGGATATCCGCGCCGGCCGCATTCGTCTGCTGGGCGATCCGGTAAAACGCTACACCGAGGATCCGGTCCGCCTGTTGCGGGCCGTACGATTTGCGGTCAAGCTGGGATTCCGTATCGAGCAGGAGAGTGAACGGCAGATTCCCGAACTGGGCCGGTTGCTGAGTGATATTCCGCCCGCCCGCCTGTTCGAGGAGGTGCTGAAATTATTCATGGGCGGCTGCGCCGTACAGACGTTCGAGCAACTGCGCCATTATCATCTTTTTGGCATTCTCTTTCCGCAGACCGAGGAAGTTCTGGCTGAACAGGAAGGCGGGTTCCCCCACACCCTGTTGATCAAGGCGCTGGAGAATACCGACCGGCGGCTGGCGGAAAACAAACCGGTGACCCCGGCCTTCCTCATTGCCGCCCTGTTGTGGGAACCGATGATGAAAACAGCCCGCGAATACATGATAGAGGGTCTGCATGAGCATGAGGCCACGCATCTTGCCAGCGACGTGGTGGTTTCCCGCCAGATCAGCCGTACCGCTATGCCGCGGCGCTTTACCCAGATGGCACGGGAAATCTGGCTGCTGCAATATCGCCTGACCCTGACCAAGGGCAAACGACCCAGGCGGTTGCTGGCCCATCCGCGCTTCCGGGCCGCTTATGATTTTCTGCTGCTAAGGGCGGAAGCCGGAGAGAACGTCACCGAACTGGCGGATTGGTGGACCCGTTTTCAGGCCGATCCCGCCAATGCGGAACTCGTAAGCAGCGCCAAGCCCGCCGCGAGCCGGAAACAACGCCGCCGTCGCCGGCCCCGCAAGGGCTGATACCATGACAAGAGCGTATATCGGCCTGGGCGCCAACATGGGCGATCCGGTTGCCCAAATCCGGGATGCGTTACGCGATCTGCAGTCTGTTCCCGGTACGATCCTCCAGGCCTGTTCCTCCCTGTATAAAACGCCGCCGCTGGGCCCGCAGGATCAACCGGATTTTGTCAATGCCGTTGCCTGCTTGGAGACGGACCTGCCGGCCATTACACTGCTGCATCACATGCAGGAGATTGAAAACCGGCACGGGCGCAGGCGCGACGGGGAGCGATGGGGGCCGCGAACTCTGGACCTGGACCTGCTTTTATTCGGCCGGGAGCATATTAATGAAGAAAATCTGACCGTGCCGCATCCGGAGATGACAAGGCGTGCTTTTGTCCTGTGCCCCCTTCTGGAGATTGCGCCGGATATCGATATCCCCGGCATGGGGGCGGCCAGGGACTGGACGAACAAGGTTGATCACACGGGTATTGAGAGGATGTCACATTGAGCAGGGCTTTACCTGAATACGTCGTTGTTGAAGGTCCCATCGGGGTGGGCAAGACCAGCCTGGCGAAGCGGTTGGCGGAAACGCTGAACACCGACATCCTGCTGGAAATGGCGGAGGAGAATCCGTTCCTGCCACGCTACTATGAGAATCCAGGATCCGCCGCCCTGCCGGCGCAATTGCATTTCCTGTTTCAACGCGCGCGGCAGATTGAAACCCTGCGCCAGAGCGACATGTTCCGGCCTTCACGCGTGGCGGATTTCCTGATTCAGAAGGACCGGTTATTCGCCCAGACGACACTGAACGAGGATGAACTGGAGCTTTATTATCAGGTATACAATCGCCTGACCCTGGAGGCACCGGCGCCTGATCTGGTCATTTATCTGCAGGCCCCGGTGGAGACTCTGTTAAGGCGTGTCCGTGAACGCGGCATTGATTACGAGAAAAGCATCAATGAAGAATACCTGCAGACCATTTCTGACGCCTATATCGAGTTTTTTTACCATTACGACGATTCACCGCTGCTGATCGTCAATACCGATGATTTCAATTTGGTGGACGACTCCGGAAACTACGATCTGCTGCTCGACTATATTCGCAGCCTCCCGCGCGGCCGGCATTTCTTCAATCCCAGGGAACTATGACGCGGAAAATCACACTCTCTGACCTGCAGTCCATGAAGGCAGCAGGCGAGAAAATCGCCTGCCTGACCGCCTATGACGCGACTTTCGCCCGGATCGTCGATGAATCCGGCATGGATGTGATCCTGGTGGGCGATTCCCTGGGCATGGTGGTTCAGGGCAGGGAAAACACCCTGAACGTGACCATGGCTGACATGATTTATCATACCCGCCTGGTGCGGCGGGGAGTGAAGCGTGCACTGCTTGTGGCGGATATGCCCGTTCATAGTTACGATTCGCCGGATCAGGCGCTGGAGAACGCGAAGCGGCTTGTGCGGGAATCAGGCGCCGAGATGGTTAAACTGGAGGGGGGCGCCGAGGTAACAGAAACGATCCGCCGTCTGCGGGAACAGGATACCCCGGTATGCGGCCATCTGGGCCTGCAACCCCAGTCCATTGAGCAATACGGCGGTTACCGCGTTCAGGGCCGGGAAAGTGAACAGGCCCAACGCATTCATGCTGATGCCCTGGCACTGGAGGCGGCGGGCACTGCCATGATTGTCCTGGAATGCATACCCAGGGCGTTGGCCCGGGAGATTACAGCAGCACTTTCCATCCCCACCATCGGCATCGGTGCCGGTGTCGATTGCGATGGCCAGGTGCTGGTCCTGCACGATGTGCTGGGAATCTCCTCCTATATTCCAAAAATGGCCAACGACTTTCTCAGACAGGGCGGCAGTATCCGGGGCGCTTTCGATACCTATAGACATGCCGTAAAAGCGCGTACTTTCCCCGGGGCTGAACACAGCTTCGATTGACGGTCCTGGATATCTACGATTCGATTGCATCCGACGCCATGTTGATCCATTACGACTTGCAGTCTCTCAGGGAAACCATCAGCGCCTGGAAAAAGGCCGGCGATCGCATTGCCTTTGTGCCGACCATGGGCAATCTGCACGACGGTCATTTGTCATTGCTGGAGAAGGCAAAGGAACTGGCGGATCGGACCGTGGTGAGTGTCTTTGTGAATCCCATCCAGTTCAGTCACGGTGAGGATTACGAACGCTATCCCAGCACCCTTGATGAAGACGCCGACAAGCTGCGTGCCCGCGGCCTGGACCTGTTGTTCGCTCCCGACCTGGCGGAACTCTATCCCGGTGGTATGGACAAAGACACCCGGGTGACGGTGCCGACCCTGTCATCCATCCTTTGCGGCCGGTTCCGGCCCGGGCATTTCTCCGGTGTCGCCACGGTGGTGACCAAGCTGCTTATAAACGTCCGGCCGGATGCGGCCCTGTTTGGTGAGAAGGATTATCAGCAGCTGCTGGTGATCCGCCGTCTGGTACGGGACCTGTGCCTGCCGGTGGAGATCATCGGTATGCCGATTGTGCGGGAGGATGACGGCCTGGCCATGAGTTCCCGTAATGCCTATTTGAATCCGGAGGAACGCAGCAGGGCGGGCATTATCTACCGGACACTGAAAGCCGCGGCCGATGAGTTGCGTGCGGACGCATTTACCGTCGCGGAGATCGAAGCCAGGGGCATGCAGGCGCTGTCGGAGGCGGGGCTGGAACCGGAGTATTTCAGCATCCGCCGGAGCGCGGATCTGGAGGAACCGGAGCAGGGGGATCGCGAATTGACCATTCTCACCGCGGCCTGGCTCGGCCCGGCCCGATTGATCGATAATATCCACGTTGTGTGTGAATGATTATTTATGTAGCCCGCATGAAGCGCAGCGGAATGCGGGATGATGACAGCAATCCCGGATTCCGGTAATAAGCGCACCTGGGGGTTTCAGGAATCGAGGCTTTTTTGTTCCCGCCTGCGTTTATATAAAATAAATTCCGTATAACCGTTGGGCTGTTTACGACCCTTGAATACCAGATCGATGGCTGCCAGAAAAGGGATACTGGTCCTGTAATCCCCGGACATCGCCTCGTAATTGCCGTCATCGCGATTCTGTCTGTCGACGATAACAGCCATGCGTTCCATGGCTTCACGGACTTCTTCTTTGGTTACGATGCCGTGATGCAGCCAGTTGGCGATATGCTGACTGGCAATCCTTAACGTCGCACAATCCTCCATTAACGCAACATCATTGATATCGGGAACCTTGGAACAACCGATGCCTTGTCCGACCCAACGCGACACATAACCCAGAATGCCCTGCGCGTTGTTTTCCAGTTCGTGCCTTATCTCCAACGCGGACAATTTCCGTTTCGGATCGATAACGGGTATATCCAGGATATCATCCACGGCCACCCCGGCCGCCGCTTCCATTATGGCGACTTGTCTGCTTTTGACATTAAGCCGGTGGTAATGGATCGCATGCAGGGTAGCGGCGATGGGCGAGGGAACCCATGACGTATTCGCTCCGGCTTTCAAATGCTGTATCTTCGTTTTCATCATGCCGTTCATTTCGTCCGGCATGGCCCACATGCCCTTGCCTATCTGGGCACTGTTCATAAATCCGCATTCAAGACCAGCCTGCACATTGGAGTCTTCATAGGCCTGTAACCATTTCGCCTGTTTTAATTCACTCTTGGGTACGATTGGACCTGCCTCCATGTTGGTATGGATATCATCACCGGTTCGATCCAGGAAACCGGTGTTGATGAACACAACGCGTTCCCTGGCCGCATGAATGCATGCTTTCAGGTTTACCGATGTGCGGCGCTCTTCATCCATGATCCCCATTTTCAGGGTGTTGAGGGGAAGGCTTAATGCTTTTTCGGCGCGGGCGAATAATTCATTTGCCAAAACCACTTCTTCCGGGCCATGCATCTTCGGCTTCACAATGTAGACCGAACCGGTCCGGCTGTTACGGCGTTTGGTATTCCCTTTTAAATCATGGATGGCACACAACGAGGTTACCATCAGATCAATCATGGTTTCCGGCACCGGTTTGCCCTTATGCAGGACCATGTCGGTATAGAGATGACTGCCGACATTCCTGACCAGCATCAGACTGCGGCCGTGTTTAATGACCGGCTTCCCGTCGACACCGATGTATTCCCTGTCCGGTTCCATGGTGCGTTCGGTTGTTTTATTGTCCTTTTCAATCGTGTGCGCCAGCGTCCCTTTCATCAGACCCAGCCAGTTTCTGTATACTTTCAGTTTGTCTTCGGTATCAACAGAGGCGACAGAGTCTTCGCAGTCCATTATGGTGGTAACGGCGGATTCCATATGAATGTCATAGATCTTCGCGTGATCGCGACGACCGATGAAATAGCCGTCGCCGAATTTGATTTCGAGATGCAGGCTGTGATGGCAAAGCAGGACAGAATCAGGATTGTCCGGATTGCCGCTATAGCCGATAAATTGCTGTGGTTTTAGTAATGTCGTTTCAGTGCTGTCACCAAAACGGACGGCGAGTTGGTCGCCTTTTATAAAATACCGGGTAACGTGTTTGTGCGTATCCCTTTCCAGCGCAAAGTGACGATCGAGAAAATTGCGCGAGCGTTCGATAACCCGATCACCCCGGATAGGATTGTATTTTTTTATCTTTTTACAGCCGTTTGCTTCCGATATGGTGTCGGTTGAATAAAAGGCATCATATAAACTGCCCCAGCGCGCGTTAACGGCATTAAGGACGTAACGGGCGTTATCGAGGGGAACGACAAGCTGGGGGCCGGGAATCGTGGCGATTTCATCATCGACATTCCCGGTATTGATCCGGAAGTTTCCGACCGGCTCTGCCAGATAACCGATCTCTTTCAGGAATTTCTTATAGGCCGCGCGATTATGTTTTCTGGCCCGTTGTTCCATGTGCCATTTATCGATCTGTTTTTGCAGCTTGTCGCGTTTTTTGAGGAGTTTTGTATTTCCTGGTGCGAAATCGTGAATGATTTCGGCCAGCGACTGCCAGAAATGATCGGCTTTAACCCCCGTTCCGGGCATCATTTCCTTACTGACCAGTTCATGGAACTCTTTGGCGACATCAAGATCGCCAACTTTCAGGTAGTTGTTTTTCCGGGTATGCATATCCATGGTAGCTTCATCACTCATGTTATGAATTCATATAGAGGCACACTATTGTGCAATGCAACAGATTAATGTAAACCCGCCATCAACTCAACCGGTCGTAGGTTGGAACCATGGAGGCGCGAGGTGTATCAGGGTTCGTGAAAGACCCTGGTCCGGCGCTGAATTCACCATAATTCCTTAATATGCCATGGAGGTCATGGGAGGAGCAGATCGGCGCCTCCATGCCACTGGATCCCGGCCAATCCCCCGGATCGGGGTCCGGGGCAGGCTCTGGCCGGGA
>JBBDSH010000025.1:0-2338 GCA_040905045.1 Gammaproteobacteria bacterium
CACTTTGTCCCATAATGTATTATGGACTTCTGGAGGGGACATACTGAAAACCTCCTTATTTTCAATGAAGTGAGGATTGATTCAAGTATAGACACCCTGTATCCGAGGTGTCCACATTGCCGATCCTGTTGTGCTCGTGCTTTGTGTCCCTCTATATTATGCGCTCGCTGTGATTACTATATTTTCCTTTCTATTCAGCATGATATAAATCGTGCTGTAATCTTTATATTGGACGGGTTTCAGTACAACCAGCCATGGAGCAGGCAAATGTTCACTGGATACAGCGGTATATTCTCCTTCATAACAAGAGACATCCTCGGAAGAGATGATGTTGTTGGTAGGGATCTCGGTGCCGGCAGCGGAAGTCACGTCTGAAGGATTTCTCCCGCTGGTCGAAATGACGGTCTGGTGGATCTTTACCGTGGCCGGATGCCGGATAATCCCTGCCCGGCATAACGGTACTTTTAATATGTATAGGAAATACTGATGGAACCGAACTTCTGCGAATCGGGCTGGCGCTTGAACTCCTTCGTGCGCAGTACGTGGGAGTAGGCAATCTTCAGTCGCCGGTAGGATACGCTGGCGCCGAGGACGAAGTCGCCGACGAAGGTTTCCTTGCTGACGCTGTGGCTGTCGGAAAAGGTGTTGCCGTCGAGGAAGATGTTGTGCAATACGGCGCGGCCGGAGACGGCGGCGAAGAGATGAAAGCTGAAGGATTTGAATTTGTTCTGGTAGCGGGGATCGGCGCGGTCGGCCGGGGCGTTGGTTTCGCCGCCGGGCCGGATCAATGACGAACCGAAGTCGGCGGGCAGATTCCAGCCGGCGCGCACCTCGAATCCGGCGCTGACATGGGTAAAGGCGTTGCCGGCGGCGGCGCCGATACTGGAGATGGCGTCCATGCCCCACTTGCGGGTGAAGTCGATATCCGGGATGTAGCGATGCTTGTGATCGTAGATCAGTGCCACGGCCAGTTCCGTGTCGATCTGGTTGTCCCATCCCCGGGCCTTTTCAATATTCCTGATCGAGTGAATCAAATCCTGGGCTTCCTGCGCCAGGGACCAGTCGCCGGTGAAACCAGCCTGCAGTTCAAAGGTATCCAGCCGCTTGTAGGACTTGCTGTGAAAGGCGGCACTGCCGTAGAGCCAGCCGGCGTAGGGGCGATCGTCCAATATGACTTGTGTCGCCTGCGGATCCGTCGGCGTGTACATCATCTGGCCCAGGGAGAAAGACACATGCCGCTGGCGAGCTTTCTTGTCACTGAAGGGCAAATGCCGGATCCCTTTATTGATGGCATTCTGCAGCGGAGCGTCCCGTTGCAGCCACGGCAGTTCCTGGAACCATTCCAGATCCGGCGAGACCCAGTTCAGCTTGATGCCGTTGGTATAGAAACGATCCGTATCGGCAAAGAGATCGTTTTCAAACCGGAAGGCGAAGGTCCAGGATTCCGACGGCGTTTTGGCGGCGTGGGCACCGCCGCTGATGCAGAACAGCAGAAGAATGAGAATAACCGGGGAACACTTCATAATGACTGAATCGAACACTTAAAGGAACAGGACCAGCGCCCAGACGGCGAGGACATTAATCAGCGACAGGAACACCGCCGCCGATGCCACGTCCTTGGCCCGGCCGGAGAGTTCGTGCATCTCGCCGCCGAAGCGATCGACGACGATCTCGATACCGGTGTTAAGCAGTTCCACGATCAGGACCAGAAGCAGCGCGCCGATCATCAGTGCGCGTTCGATGCCGTTCTCACCCAGCCACAGCGCTACGGGAATAAGGATCAGCGACATTACCACTTCCTCACGGAACGCGGCTTCGTTATGAAAGGCCGTTTTCAGTCCCTGCCAGGAATAGACAGTCGCCTTGATAATGCGTTTGATCCCCTGCGAATCCTGCGCTGTCATGGTGTTGACCTTGTTGATAGCAGGATTGTCATTATCCCGATCCCTGAAAAATTTCCAATATCTAAAAAAATTATTTATTGCCACAGGGATCGGTTCCGGATATTGAATCTCTTGAGCAGAACTTTTCACACAGAATCGCGGCGGGGGCGCCGCTCCTACTTCCACGGATTAGCATCCGGGTTCACCCGGATTGTGAGAGGTATGAGTCCGCGCCGATGATAAAATCCACGGCTCGATTTCCTCGGATTCCTCTACTCTGCACTCCTGCCTCCTCACCCCTCACTCCTTACTCCTTACTCCTCACTCACTTCAGGGAAGACAACCAGGTGATCGATCTCCAGGCGAATGCCAATGGAGTGATTGATCGGATGATCGTGATGGCTGGGCACTAGGCTGAGTACCTCTGCTCCGCTGGGCAGTGCCAGTGTGTAGAG
>JBBDSH010000025.1:2438-51671 GCA_040905045.1 Gammaproteobacteria bacterium
ACGCCGATGACATCGGCCATGGCGAAGGCCTCATATTGATTGTGACTGACCAGGATGGCGGTGATGCCGTCCTCCTTTAATACCGTGCGCACTTCCCTGGCAATCTGCTCGCGCAATTCCACGTCCATGCTGGCGAAGGGTTCGTCCATGAGCAGGATGCGCGGCCGCGGCGCCATGGCCCTCGCCAGGGCGACGCGCTGCTGCTGGCCGCCGGAAATCTGGTGCGGGTAGTAATTAAGAAAACCGGTTATCTCCAGCATTTCCGCCAGTTCATGAATACGATGATTACGCTCATGGGCGGGCATGCGATTAAGGCCGAAGGCGATATTGTCGCGCACGGTCAGGTGCGGGAACAGGGCAAAATCCTGGAACATCATGCCGACCCGGCGCTGCTCCACGGCTATGTGAACCCGTTCCCCGGCGACGATCTCATCCTGGATGCGGATCTCGCCGGAGACGGTGCGTTCCAGACCGGCAATGCCGCGCAGCAATGTGGTCTTGCCGCAGCCGCTGGGTCCCAGCAGGCAGCCGATGTCACCCTCGTGCAGTTCGAAGCTCATGTCATGAACGATGACATGATCCTCGATGGCGACGGATGCCTCGATCAATTCAAGAACGCTGGACATGACCGGGACGCGATCGGGTAATGGTACGGCTGAGCAGAATAACCGGGATGATACCGGCCAGGACAATCATCAGGGCCGGACCGGCGGCGGCGGCCAGCCGTTCCTCGTTGGCCAACTCGTAGGTTTTCACCGCCAGGGTATTGAAATTGAACGGCCGCAGGATCAGCGTCGCCGGCAGTTCCTTGAGGACATCCACGAACACCAGCAATCCGGCTGTCAGCAGGGAACCGCGCAGCATGGGAATATGCACACGACGCAGTAGTTGTGCGGGTCCGTAACCCATGCTGCGGCCCACCTCGTCCATGCCGGGTTTCACCTTGGTCAATCCGGCCTCGACGCTACTGATGGATACCGGCAAAAACCGCACCTGGTAGGCGAACACCAGCGCGAACAGGGTGCCGCTGAGCAGCAGGCCGGTACTGAAATCGAATTGTTGTCTCATCCAGGTATCAATGCTGTTGTCGAACCAGGTGAACGGGATCAATACGCCGACGGCAATGACGGTGCCGGGCACGGCATAACCCAGCCCCAGTATGCGGACCGCGGTGCGCGACAGCAGGTTGGGCTGCAGACGCTTGCCATAGGTGACGAACAGGGCCAACCCTACCGCAATCACCGAGGACAATGCCGCCAGCCCGAGACTGTGCGTGATCAACTGGTAAAAGTCACGCCCGGCGGTGGCTTGCCAGGTTTGTGTCGCCCAAATCAACAACTGTGTCGCCGGCACCAGGAAACCGAAAACCACGGGAAACAAACAGAAGGCCAGGGCCGCCGCCATCTTCCAACCGTATAACGGCAGACGCGGCAGGCGGGAGTAGCGGCTGCTGGTGTGATGATAACGGGCACGGCGGCGGGAATGATTTTCCAGCAGCAGCAGGATCAGGATAAACAACATCAGAAACGCCGACAGTTGTGCGGCGGCGCTGCTGCTGCCGAGGCCGAACCAGGTGCGAAAGATCCCCGTGGTAAAGGTGGAAACGCCGAAATACTGGACGGTACCGTAATCGGCCAGGGTTTCCATGAGCGCCAGCGACAATCCGGCAATGATGGCCGGGCGCGCCAGCGGCAGGCCGACGCGGGAAAAGGCCTGGCGCGGTTTGCAGCCCAGGGTGCGCGACACTTCCAGCACACAGACGGACTGTTCCGTAAACGCCGTACGCGAGAGCAGGTAGACATAGGGATACAGCACCAGGGACAGCATGGCCACGGCGCCGCCAAGGGATCGGATCTCCGGAAACCAGTAATCGCCGTAACTCCAGCCGAACAATTGCCGCAGTCCCTCCTGCACCGGGCCGGACACGTCCAGCAGGCCGGTATAAGTATAGGCGATGATGTAGGCGGGCATGGCCAGGGGCAGAAGCAACGCCCATTCCAGTACAGCGCGGCCGGGGAAGCGGTGCATGGTCACCAGCCAGGCCGGGCCGATGCCCAGCACCAGCACACAGATACCGACACCGACCATGAGGATCAGCGAGTTGCTGACGTAATCGACAAGAACCGTGCTGTACAGATGAGCCCAGACACCGTCCGAAGGCAGGAAGATGGAGCCGAAGACGGTTAACACGGGGACCATCAACAGCAGACTGACCAGAATCAGGGCCCAGGACCAGGGCTGAAACAGGCGGCGGCCGGACAAGGGACCGCCACGCGCGGGTACGATTGCCGGCACGCTGCTCATAGCGGCCTATTATATGTCAGAACGCTGTTGTTACTTCCAGCCCGCCCTGTCCATGAGACGTACCGCCTCGGCATTGTGAATGCCGAGCTGTTCCAGTTCGATGTCGTCGGCCCTGAACCCGCCCCACTGCCGCAGCAGTTCACTGGGCGGCACATCATCACGCACGGGGAATTCATAGTTCTTTTCCGCGTACCAGGACTGCGCCTCTTTGCCGGCCAGAAATTCCAGCAGACGCAGCGCTTCTTCCGTATGTTGCGCGGCGCGGGTGACGCCGGCGCCGCTGATATTCACATGGGCGCCGCGGCCGTCCTGGTTGGGCCAGAACACGGCCACTTTTTCCGCGGCTTGCCGTTCCGCCGGGATGTCCGATTCCAGCATGCCGGCCAGGTAATAGGTATTGACCAGGGCCAGATCGCACTGGCCGACGGCCACCGCCTTGATCTGATCGCGATCCCCGCCTTTCGGCCGCCGGGCGAAATTCTTTACCAGTCCGCGCGCCCATTGTTCCGTGGCTTCAACACCCTGATGCGCGACCATTGAGGCAACCAGGGACTGATTGTAGATATTGGAGGAGGAACGGACGCAGATCCGGTTCCGCCATTGCGGATCGGCGAGGGCCTCGTAGGTGGATAGATCCGCCGCATCGACCCGGTCTTTGGCATAAACGATCACGCGCGAACGCAGGGACAGTCCATACCAGTAGTCTTCCGGATCCCGGTAATGGTCGGGGATGACTTCACTGAGTGTTTCCGAGTGCACCGGCTGCAGCAGGTCCGCCTGCTTGGCGCGATAGAGCCGGCCCACGTCCACGGTCAGCAACAGATCGGCGGGGGAGTTCCGGCCTTCCAGTTCCAGCCGCTTGATCAGTTCATCGGCGCCGCCGGTGACCAGATTGACAGTGATGCCGGTCTCTACCGTGAATTCCTCCAGGATCGGCTTGATTAACGCTTCCTTGCGCGCCGAATAGATATTCACTTCCGCTGCCACGGCGTTGATGCCGATAGCCGTCAACAGCAGGAACAGGACTGGCGGTCTGTACATCATGTTACTCCTCAAATTTGATTTTATATGCACTGTGGAATAAAAAAGAACGTCATTCTGTACATGTATCCGGGAGATTGTACAGAATCCAGTGCCGTGGACGGTCCTTCATGGTCAGGCATAGCGCATCCATGCAACCGGATACCGGCCAATCCATGGCCGGCATGACGATTCTTTATCTCTTGATTGCAAATGTGACTTTAGTGACAGTAAGAAGGTCGCGATCACTTCTGTTTCACTTCTTGATGTAACAGGATAATCAAAATTCCACTTCCACGCCGGTGAACCAGCTCCGGGGCATACCCGGTCGCGGGCCATGGGGCTGGCGCGAGACAATGTATCTCGTATCAAATACATTATGCACACCGGCAAACAGTTTCAGGTTTTCCCGTGGCCGGGCGTAGACGGACATATCGACGATTTCGTAGGCGTCGGTCTTGCCGAAACGGGCATCCGGATCGCCGTTGCCGTTGAGTTCGGTGGTGACATTGCTGGCACTGGTGAATGTATCGTCGACAAACGTGGCGCTCAGCTCACCGCCCCAGTTGGCAAAGTCCAGTGACGCACCGACGGTCAACTGGTACTCGGGGATATAGGGTACCTCGTTGCCTTTGGCGCCGAAACTGAAGATGGATTCGGCGTCGGTGGAGCGGGCCTCGTTCTTCTGTTCCGTTTTTGTGTATGTGAACGCCAGGTAATACTGATTGCTGAAGGACCAGTTGTTGGCCCGGGCCAGATCAAAGGTCCCGGACAGTTCCACACCGTAGGCATCCACTTCACCGATGTTCTCATCAATACCGGTGCCGGTGCCGCCTATGTTACTGACAACGATGAGATCCTCGAAACTGGTATAGAAACCGACGCCTTCCGCTATCAGTGCGCCGTCCCTGCCGGCGTAGCGCGTTCCCAATTCATAACCGATGCTGGTTTCTTCTTCCAGGCCGCTAATGGCGCCGCCGGGACTGGGCGGTGAGAAACCGAAATTGACACCGCCGAACACCTGCCACTCATCCGTGACATCGTATCCGCCGGCGATACTGCCGCCCATGACGTCCAGGGACTCGGGCGTGACGGTGCCGGCGGCGAAGTTGGCGCGTTCGTAGTCAATGGTTTCGTAGCGGAAGCCCGGTGTCAGCCACCAGTTGCCGAATTCAATCTTGTCCTGAATGAAAAAGGCCACGGCGTCGGCCCGGTCGGCGCGGTTGGCGTTGCTGCCCGGGATCCCCTGAATGGTATTGATGATCGTACCGTTGGCGGCCTGGACGAAGGTGTCTTCTTCCTGGAAGCGAGCTTCCTCGTCCTCGTGGTATCGGATCCCGGCGGTCAACTCATGGGCCACATTCCCCGTGGACAGGCGCCAGGTGGCGTCACTTTGAATACCCCATGAATAATATTGACGCCGGTTGGCGCGCACATCCAGATTGCAGTCCAGCGTTCCCCGCAGGCACGCCAGCCCGGTACCGCCACCGGCACCGGCCAGGGCCGAGGAGAGATTGAAATTGTTCCCGGCGATGCCGCCCACGTCTTCAATATCCGCCAGCTTGTACCAGTTGCGCCGGAACTTGTTGTAGTACACCGTCGTAACCACGTCGAAATCGGGTGTCGGTGAAATAAAGTGACGCAGCGAGGTGCGGTGATGCTCCGTGCTGATGTTATCGAAACGCGATGCGGAATAACGGCGATAGGGATCGGCGCGGAAATCGGCCGTGCTCAATCCCAGGTAGGTTTCGTCGGCGTCCTTGTCGGTAAAACCGTACTTGAATTCGAGGCGCTGGTAGACATCCGAATCCGGTTCCCAGGCCAGTTTGATCATGGGTTCAATATTATAGAAACCGGTCTTTCCCGAATTGTTGAAATCCGGCGTGGTATCGATGTGCTTGAAACCGTCGGTCTCGCGGAAATACCCCTCCACCAGATAGCCGACCCGGCCCATGTCGGTGTCAATGGTATTGCCGACAACACCATGGGCACGGATCTCATTGTCTTCCCCGTACTGGGCGCGCAGGAAGACGCGTTGATCCTCGGGGATGGGCGTGGAGAGATAATTGATCACGCCGCCGGTGGTATGAGGGCCGTAACGGGTCTGGCTGGTGCCTTTCAGGACTTCCAGACCGGACATGCGGCCCGTGGTGGGCGAGTAATAGGCGGATGGCGCCGCGTACGGTGCCGGCGCCGCCAGGATGCCGTCTTCCATCAGGGTCACCTTGGCGCTGCGGCTGGTATCGACGCCGCGCAGGCTGATGTTCGGAAACAGCCCGAAACCGTCTTCCTCGCGCAGGTAGACACCGGGCACCTGTCTCAATACCCGATTGATGTCGTCATAGGACAGGGCACGGATATCCTGATCATCGATGTAATGGGCGGAGCCGGGAATGGTGTAGATATTGTCCTGTTGACCGATAACGTGGACCTGCTCCAGGACGGGTCGGGCCGGACTCGCACCGGCGTTGTCCCGGGCGTAACCGCCGGTAACGAGCGCAAACAGTCCGGCCAGCAGTATCAACCGGCATGGTAAAAATACGAGTGCTCCACTTTTTCTCATTATTGCCATCTCCCCAATGTTGATATGTATGTCACCCAGCCGGCATCAGCGGAACGGACCGCTGCGCAAGCTATGATTATTAATAATAATCATTCTCATTAAGATTATCAACTATAAATTACTGCGGACCGGCACCCGCGTGCCGGAATGTTGCCGGGACAGGGAGAGTGGGTAGGAGGGATCAGGCCAGGGCCGGTGTAACGGCCCGGCCCATGGAATGGGAAAGCCGTTCCTGCAGGCGCTGTTCGATGTATTCGGCGCAGGTACCGCAGGAGGTGCCTACATCCAGTTCGTCCTTCAGCTGGTCCAGGGTGACCGCGCCGTCCTCGACGGCCTGGTCGATTTCCCGGTCGGTAATGGCATGGCAGACGCAGACAAACATGATAAGTACCTGATTTTCACCGTAATGGACTGACTTAGTACGAATCATAGTCTTAATGAGAATTATTTGCAACAATAAATCACAAAAAACCGGCCCAGGGAGAGTGAGGCCGGTCAGGGCATAATCATACTTTGGAGAGGGTCATGCCGCGGCTCACCTCGGACAGGATCCGGCGGCTGTTTTTCCGTTCCGGTCGCCGTCCCTGGCTCGGTCCCGCGCCTGTCCTGGTGCTAGTCACTCCAAAACAGCCGCCGGATCCTGTCCGAGGAGGGGTAAAAATAAAGTATGCAGTCGTCCTGTGAGGCCGGTTTTGCGGTCCGTTGCCGCCGCAATCACATCTTGGACTGCAGGTAGTTCTCCAGGCCCACCTTGCCGATGAGCTCCAACTGCGTCTCCAGCCAGTCGATGTGCTCCTCCTCACCTTCCAGAATGTCCTCGAACAACTCCCGGGAAACATAGTCGCTGACCGACTCGCAGTAGGCGACCGCTTCGCGCAATACCGGCACGGCGGCGTTTTCCAGCTTCAGATCGCATTCCAGCACCTCTTTGCTGTTCTCGCCGATAAGCAGCTTGTCCAGTTCCTGCAGGTTGGGCAGCCCTTCCAGAAACAGGATGCGTTCGATCAGCCTGTCCGCATGCTTCATTTCATCGATGGACTCGTTGTATTCGTGCTCGGCCAGTTCCTTCAGCCCCCAGTCCTTGTACATACGCGAATGCAGGAAGTACTGGTTAATGGCAGTAAGTTCGTTTTTCAGAACCTGGTTCAGATACTCGATAACCTTCTTGTCGCCTTTCATTGACTTCTCCGCAGTAAAACAATTTGCGCTAGAATAACCGAACGAGGAAAAGCGTTAAAGCATAAGTTGTTGATTTAATGATAATTACTATCATTACCAATATACTTCAGGTAGCGTGACAACGCCCGGCTGCCGGGCTCAGCCCCGAAAGGAGGTAATCCGGTGGAGGTATCGACATTTATTATCCTCGGCATTCTCGTCGCCGTACTCCTGTATGCCGTTACCATCTACAACAACCTGGTCCGGCTGAAGCATAACGTCGACAAGGCCTGGGCCAATATCGATGTGCTGCTCAAGCAGCGCCACGACGAACTGCCCAAGCTCATAGAAACCTGCAAGCAGTACATGCAGTACGAGCAGGAAACCCTGGACAAGGTCATGCAGGCCCGCACCGCCGTTTCCAACGCGCGCGAACAGGGCGATGTCGCCGCACTGGGGCCGGCGGAGACGCAACTGCGCATGGGGCTGGGCAATCTGTTCGCCGTGGCCGAAGCCTACCCGGACCTGAAGGCCAATGAGAGCTTTCAGCATTTGCAAAGCCGCATCTCCGGCCTGGAGAACGCCATCGCCGACCGGCGCGAGTTCTACAACGAAAGCGTCAATCTGAACAATGTCCGCATCGAACAGTTCCCGGACGTCATCATCGCCAATCAATTCGGCTTCGGTCCGAAGGAGCTGCTGGAATTCAGTGAGGAGGAAAAAGCCGACGTGGACGTAACGGAACTCTTTGGTTAGAGGGACAAGGTCCAAGGTGCAAGGTTCAAGGAACGGCGATGTTGAGGTTCAAGGTCCAAGATAAAGTAGTCTCATATACTGAATGTACTCGCCCCTTGCCCCTGTTTTACCTTGAACCTTGCACCTTGAACCATGGCCAGCATTATTGAATGGGCGCGGACCAGTCCGGCGGACGATTTCTGGATCACGGCCGCGGTTCTGGTCGGCCTGACCGTCGCCGGTTTCATCGGCGCGTTTTATTATTTCCTGCGTAAACGCATCATCGAGGATATACCTACTTCCCGGATCCGTTCCGCCGCCCAGGGTTATGTTGAACTCAACGGCATCAGCAAACTCATGGAAGGCCCGCCCATTATCGCGCCGCTCACGGGAACACCCTGCACCTGGTACAGTTACCAGATCGAGGAACGCCGCCGATCCCGCCGCCGCACCCGCTGGGTCACCATCGACAGGGGCACCAGTGAGGAATTGTTTCTGCTGGAAGACGAAACCGGTGCCTGTGTTATCGATCCCGAGGGCGCCGGCGTCACGCCCGCTGCCAGGGATATCTGGTACGGCGCCACCGCAAGACCGTCAGGCGGACCCGGCGGCGGGCGGCGCTGGTTTTCCGGCGGCCGCTACCGCTATACGGAACAGCGCCTGCATCCGGGCGAGCCCCTGTACGCCATCGGCCTGTTCGAAACCGTCGGCGGTGCTGGCGGCCATTTCAATGTCGACGGCGACGTTCGGGAAATGCTGCGCGAGTGGAAACGGGACAGCGAACAATTACTGGAAAAGTTCGATCACAACAGGGACGGCGAGATCGACGTGCGGGAATGGGAAGCGGTGCGTCAGCAGGCCTTGCGCGAGGTCATGGCCCGGCACGCCGAACGCAAAACCGCCGAACCCATGAATCTCATGACCGCGACCCGTGACCGCCGCCGGCCCTATATCCTCTCCGCCGTTCCCCAGGATGACCTGGTGCGCCGATTCCACCATTATTCCATCGGCCTGATCCTGCTGTTCTTCTCCGCCGGCGCCGCCGCCACCTGGATCATCGGGCTGCGCCTTGGCTGGTAGGAATTAACATTGGAGTCAAACCTTGCCAGTAGGAGGCCCGCCCCCGGGCCGAATGCAAAACATGACCTTTTCGCGGCGGGGCGCCGCTCCTACAATCCAGCCATGGAGTATGCTGGTTAAAGCATTACCCCAAACGCCCTTGTCGCGTTAGAATCTGCGGCCATTCTTTTTTAATCCGGATCGAAGACCTGTATGAATAATCCCGCTTCCGGCCAGCAACCGCTGCCGCGTTTCAGTGAAATCAGTATCGACAATATCGAACCGCAACTGAATCGATTGCTGGACGAAAATCGTAAAACCCTGGCGGCACTGCTGGATGAAAACGATCACTACACCTGGGACAACCTCATCGCCCCGCTGGAAGAGATGGACGAACGCCTGAACCGCTTCTGGTCGCCGGTCAGTCATCTGCACTCGGTCAAGGACAGCGACGCCCTGCGTCTTGCCTATAACGCCTGCCTGCCGAAACTGACCGATTACGAAACGGAGATGGGCCAGAATGTCCGCCTCTACCGCGCCTGCAAACAGATCGCCGAGGGCGGCGAATACCAGGGAATGGATCCGGCCAGGAAAAAAATCATCGACAACCTGCTGCGCGACTTTCGCCTTTCCGGCGTGGATCTGGATGAGGAGAAAAAGCAGCGCTACCGCGATATCCAGCAAAAGCTGTCGAAGGCCGAGACCACCTTCGAGGAGAACCTGCTCGACGCCACTCACGGCTGGAGCAAACACATCACCGATGAAAACAGGCTGCGCGGCCTGCCGCCCTCGGCACTGAATCTGGCGGCCCAGAACGCCCGCGAGCAGAACAAGGATGGCTGGCTGCTGACCCTGGACATCCCCTCCTACCTGCCGGTCATGCAGTACGCCGGGGACGGGGAACTGCGGCATGAGATGTACGAGGCGTTTGTCACTCGCGCCTCGGAACAGGGTCCCACGGCCGGGCAGTGGGACAACAGCAACATCATGGTGGAAATCCTCAACCTGCGCGCGCAACTGGCCGAATTACTTGACTTCAGTAATTACGCCGACTATTCCCTGGCGCGAAAAATGGCCGACAGCCCGGACACGGTGATGGAGTTCCTGCAAAACCTGGCGCGGCATTCGCGGCCCGTGGCGCAACAGGAATATCAGGAACTGATCGCCTTCGCACGGGACAGCGACAACGTCGAGTCCCTCAATGCCTGGGACATGGCCTTTTACTCGGAACGTCTGCGACAGCACAGGTTTGCCTTCAGCCAGGAGGAACTGCGGCCCTATTTCCCGGTACCGCAGGTCATCGACGGTCTCTTTCAGGTAGTCAATAAACTCTACGGTCTGGAAATCCGGGAACGCAAGGGTGTGGACACCTGGCACCCGGACGTCACCTTCTACGACATCTTCAATGAAGACGGCAGCCTGCGCGGCAGCTTCTATCTGGATCTCTACGCCCGCCGGCACAAGCGCGGCGGCGCCTGGATGGACGAATGCCTGGTCCGCAAGCGCATCGGCGAGGCGGCCCAGGTCCCGGTCGCCTACCTGACCTGCAACTTCACGCCGCCGGTGGATGGCGAACCGTCCCTGCTGACCCACGACGAGGTCACCACCCTGTTCCATGAATTCGGCCACGGCCTGCATCACATGCTGACGCTCATCGACTATCCCAGCATCGCCGGCATCAACGGCGTGCCCTGGGACGCGGTGGAACTGCCCAGTCAGTTCATGGAGAACTGGTGCTGGGAACGGGAATCCCTGGATCTGTTCGCCCGGCATTATAAGACCGGCGATCCCCTGCCGCAGGATTTACTGGAAAAAATGCAGCGGGCACGCAATTTCCAGAGCGGCATGCAAATGGTCCGGCAGCTGGAATTCAGCCTGTTCGACTTTCGTCTGCATCTGGAACCGCCGCCCGCGGACAGCAGCGATATCCAGAAATTGCTGGACCAGGTGCGACAGGAGGTGGCCGTGGTCGTCCCGCCGGACTACAATCGCTTCCAGCACAGCTTCTCGCACATCTTCGCCGGCGGCTATGCGGCCGGCTATTACAGCTACAAATGGGCCGAGGTTCTTTCCGCGGACGCCTTTTCCAAGTTCGAGGAAAACGGTATCTTTGACCGCCGTACCGGAGATCAATTTCTTCACTGTATACTGGAACAAGGGGGTGCGCGCGATCCCATGGAGCTTTTTGTCGAATTCCGCGGCCGCAGGCCGACCATTGATGCTCTGCTCAGGCACAGCGGCATACAGGCGACTCCGGTCTCATGAGACCCCTGTACCGTAACCTGCCGGCCATGCTGTCGCTGCTCGCCCTGCTGCTCGGTGCGGCCGGCGCTTTTGCCCAGACTGTTTATATCACCGATCAGATCCGGGCCGGCCTGCACGAAGAAAAACAGCTGGACAGCCCCATTATCAAAACCGTGCCCACCGGCACTGCGCTGGAGATCATCAAGCGCGAGGAGCAGGTCAGTTTTGTGCGCGAACCGGGCGGCGCCACCGGCTGGATCGACAATACATATCTGATGGGAGACAACCCCGGCACACCACCCGACGTGCAGGCGCAAAACCGCATCGACCAACTGGAAGAGGAACTGGCCGGAGCCCGCCGGGAAATCCGCACCCTGAAGGCGCAGGCACCGCGGGAGACACAACCGCCCGCCGATGTGCAGGAATTGCAGGACAGGAACAAGGAACTGCAGGCCCGCGTGAACGAGGAAAAACTCAAGGCCGGCGAATTGCAGGTGCAGATTGCGGAACTGCGCAAGCGCCTCGGCATGGACAACCAAAAGGAATCGCTTTACCGGGAAATCGAACAGCTCAACCAGAAAACCAGGCAACTGGAGATCCAGCTTGCCCGGGCCAGGGACGTGCCCGAGGAAGTGAAAAAACAGCAGGCCCTGGCGGCGCGCGGCGACAGCGGCCTGGGTAGCGATAACTGGAAACAATTGCTGGTCTATCTGGGTATCGCCCTGATTGTCGGTCTGATGCTGGGCGTCTATCTCATGGACGTCGTCAACCGCCGTCGGCACGGCGGCTTCCGGGTCTGAAACGACGCCGTAACGAGCCGCGCGAATGTTCAAGATCGCCACCTGGAATGTGAATTCCATCCGCGTCCGACTGGATCAGGTGCTGCAGTGGCTGGAGAAAGAACAGCCGGATGTCCTGGCCCTGCAGGAAACCAAGCTGCCGGACGAGAATTTCCCCGTCGCCGGGTTTGAGGCGGCCGGCTACCGGGTCTGCAGCAACGGCCAGAAGACCTACAACGGCGTCGCCATCCTCAGCCGCCGACCGCTGAAAGTCATCGCCACGGAGTTCCCCGGTTACAACGATCCCCAACGACGCGTCCTCTGCGCCGTCCACGAGGATATTGCCGTGCTCAACCTGTACGTGCCCAACGGCTCCGAGGTGGGATCGGAGAAATACGCCTACAAACTGGACTGGCTGGCGCAATTGCAGACCTATACGTCCGCCTTACTGCAGGAATACCCCCGCTGCGTGATGCTCGGCGATTTCAATATCGCCCCCGAAGACGAAGACGTGCACGATCCGGAGGTGTGGCGCGGCAAGGTGCTGTTCAGCGAACCCGAACGCGCCACCCTGCAAAAACTCATGGAACAGGGATTCGCCGACTGCTTCCGGCTGTTTCCCCGGGACGAGCCGCAGTTTTCCTGGTGGGACTACCGGGCCGCAGCCTTTCGCCGCAACCGCGGCCTGCGCATCGATCACATCCTGGCATCACAAGCACTGAAGGACCACTGCAGCGCCTGCGACATCGACATTGAACCGCGCCGCCTGGAACGCCCCTCCGACCACGCGCCGGTGGTCGCTACGTTTGATTTATGAGGCTGGGCCTGCTCATAGACATCCACACTACAATCATTGGTGAGGCGTAAGGAGTGAGGAGTGAGGTGGATAGCCCCGTGCGGTATTTTCGCCTCACTCCTCACTCCTTACCCCTCACTTGCCACAGACAGCCGCAGCCAGTCGCTCCTGTCATATCCTTCCCGCCCGGAACGTTGCAAGACCCGGGAGAATAGCCTAAACTTGCCCGCCCTGATTCACAGGATCTGATACAAGCAACCGGAAAACCCCATGAAAGCCAAGATTCACCCAGCCTACAAGGAAATCACCGTCAACTGCAGTTGCGGCAACAGTTTCCAGACCCGCTCCACCTACAGCGACGAGGTCATGCATATTGACGTCTGCTCCCAGTGCCATCCCTTCTACACGGGCAAGCAGAAGATCCTGGATACGGCCGGACGCGTCGACAAATTCCGGCGCAAGTACGGTGGCGCGCAAAAGTAACCCTGGCCCGATCCCGGGATTCAAGAAAGGCGCTCCCGTTGAGCGCCTTTTTTATTGCCTGCTGTCGTGTCTGCTGTTCATTCCGGGGGTGGCGCCCGCCGCCGATTCCTGCGCTCCCGGGAGTCCGGACAGCCGGGTCACCATTGAGTATGTTATCGACGGCGATACCGTCATCCTCGGCGACGACACCCATCTGCGACTCGTCGGCATCGATACCCCGGAAATTGATCACAAGGAATCCGACAACACCGAACCCGGCGCCGTCGAGGCCCGCCGCTTCCTCAACGACCTGCTCGACAGCGGGGAACACCTTCTGGTTCTGGACGAGGAACACGAGGATCGTCACGGCCGCCTGCTGGGCCATCTGTTCCTGAATAACGGTACCAACGTACAGGCCCGGCTGCTGGCCGAAGGCCGTGCCGTGCCGCTGGTCATACCGCCGAACCTGCGCTTCCTGGACTGTTACCAGGCCGCCGCGGAATCCGCCCGGAAACAGGGCCGCGGCCTCTGGGGGCAGCCGCGGTACCAGGCCCTGGAGGCCGCGGAACTGGATGCCGGAACCCGCGGTTACCGGGTCATCGAGGGCACGGTCACCCGCATCGGCAAGAGCCGTACTTCCATATGGGTGAACCTGGGAGACGGATTCGCTTTACGTATCCTGCGCGGGGATCTGCCCCGTTTTACCGATCCGGACATTGAAAGCCTGAAGGGACGCCGTATTCAGGCCCGCGGCCGGGTCTATCGCCGCAATAACCAGCTTCGCATACAGATACGTCATCCCGCCGATCTGTTTGTCTTGCCATTGGGGGAAGGAAACCGCTAACTTATACCAAGGTCAAACGGGATTATGATCATGCGAATTCTGACTCTGCTGTTGCTGCTGCCGGTTTTCCTGGCAACGGGCTGCGCCACCAACCCCGTCACCGGCGACCAGGATCTGGTGCTGATGTCGGAAAAGGACGAGGTCAACCTGGGCAAGCAGGTCAGGCAACAGGTACTGCAGCAATACCACGTCTACAACGACGTGGAACTGCAGAACTACATTCAGTACATCGGCAACAAGCTGGCGGAGAAAAGCCATCGCAGCGATCTGGATTACACCTTTACCCTCCTCGACAGCGAGGAGGTCAACGCCTTTGCCCTCCCGGGCGGCCATATCTTCATCACCCGGGGCCTTCTGGCCTATCTCAACAACGAGGCTCAACTGGCCGCGGTGCTGGGCCATGAAATCGGCCACGTCACCGCGCGCCACGCCGTGCGCCAGCATTCCGCCAGTCAGTTGACCGGTCTCGGCGCGGCCCTGGGCGCGATATTCGTTCCCGGCATGAACCAGTACGCCAGTCAGCAGCTGGTCGGCATGCTGGGCACCGCCATGCTGCGCGGCTACGGCCGCGACCACGAACTGGAGGCGGACCGCCTGGGGGCGGAATACCTGGCCCGCAGCGGTTACGATCCGGACGCCATGCTGGACGTGATCCGCGTCCTCAAGAATCAGGAATCCTTCGAAATCCGTCTGGCCCGGGCCGAAGGCCGGGATCCGAACGTCTACCACGGCCTGTTTTCCACCCATCCGGACAACGACACTCGCTTGAAAGAAGTCGTCGCCAGCGCCGAAGAGTTCAAGACGGAAGAAACCACCTTCATCGGCAGCACCGATTTCCTGCAACGCATTGACGGCCTGTCCTTCGGTGAAAATACCCGGAACGGCATGATCAAGGGCCGGAATTTCTACCACGGCGGCATGAGCTTCGCCATGCGCTTTCCACAGGGCTGGCAAATCCGCAACCTGCCCGACCGGGTTCTGGCCATGCCCCCCAAACAGACCGCCATGGTGCAGCTCAATGCCATGCCCGCGGACAACAGATTAACGCCGCGGGAGTTCATGACCGAAAAGATGGGCCTGCAGTCTCTCGGCCGGGGCCAGGAACTGACCATCCACGGCCTGTCCGCCTACACGGCCACGGCGCGGGTCAACAGCGGCAACGGCCAGAGTCCGGCTCGCGTCACCGTCATTTATCATCAAAACTCGGCATTTATCCTCGCCGGCATGACACGCAATCCCAATTCCCTGGGCGGCTATGACAGCGCCTTCCTGGAGACGGCCCGGAGTTTCCGGCCGCTCACCGGCGATGAGCAAAAGATCGTTGAACGCACAAAACACCTGCGCCTGATCCGCGCCGACGAACAGACCCGCTATACGGACCTGGCGGCCCGTGCACCCATCGAAAAATTTCCCGAAGACCAGATCCGTCTGCTCAACGGCGACTATCCCAGAGGCGAGCCCGCTGCCGGACAATTGATAAAAACGGTGGAACAGTAAGAAGGGGATCGGGACTCGGAGTTCGGGACTCGTGGCTCGTGGCTCGTGGCTCGTGGCTCGCGATTTGAAGGGAATGGCATCGATGCAGGTTCACTGATGCCTGAAAAGCCGGGCCGGGAAGATATATAGCTGTTCTGAAAATTTCAGTTAGACGCCATCCTTAAGGTTAATTCTAGGTTTCAAATCTTAACCCTTTGCTCTGGAAACAGATCAGCCGTTATCCACATTTTCTGTGGATAACTGTGTGGATGAAATGCGGACAGCGCGCTTGAAACGGCATTTTTATTGGATTTATGACAAATCTGTTAAATTTTGAGCAGCCATCAATTTTATATATTTATCAATAGGTTATACCAATTTCCGCGGCTCTCGAAGGCACCGGCACGGGCTCAGCCGGTTTTATGTGCAACGCACAATGAAACTGTGCATAAAAATGCCCTGTAAAACCGTTCGTGGAACCAATTTTCATTCCCCCTGTCTCACCTTTTACCCCTACGAGGCCCCGCTCATCCCCATGCGGCGGCCTCAACCCGGTCTCCCCAGCCGGGTATTCGTAAGGCCCCGGCAACCGTATCTCTTCCTAATTCGGCCGGGGCCGTTTTTTTTGCCCCTATTACTCACGAATCCCGAGTCTCGAGTCCCGATCATACAACCAGCCGTCCAGTACCCGCCGGAGTTCATCCGCGCCGGTGCCTTTCAGGGCGGAAAAGAGCTGTGCATCGACGCCGTCCCCAAGACCGGATTTCAGGTCCCGCAGTTTCTTTGCGGCGGCACCGAACGACATTTTGTCGGCCTTGTTGAGAAGGATGTGAACCGGCAGGTTCACCGCGGCGCACCAGTCCAGTATCTGCAGGTCCTCATCGCGGGCCTCGCGGCGAATGTCGAGGATCAGGACCAATCCACACAGGGATTCGCGCCGTTGCAGGTAGTCATTCACCGTTTTCACCCAGTGTGCCTGCAGGGAACGGGAAACGCGGGCAAACCCGTAACCCGGCAGGTCCACCAGCCGCGTGTTTTCGCCCACCAGGAAATAGTTAATCTGCTGGGTGCGGCCCGGCGTCTTGCTGATCCTGGCCAGCGCCTTGCGCCCGGTGACCATATTGATGACGCTGGACTTGCCGACATTGGAACGGCCGACAAACGCGACCTCACGGCCGGCATCCGGCGGACACTGGGACAGGGTATGGGCACTGAGATGAAACTCGGCCCGGCGATACGGGTTGTCTGTCATAAAGGATTCCGGGCTCTTCGATGGATTGAGCATCCAACTTTCGGTCATTTTTCGGTAAGATGTCCATCCCTGACAATCATTCGATAAAAACTTCTAAAAGGAATCCCCGGATGCTCAAGTATTTCGGTTACAGCCTGTCCCTGGCACTGCTACTCACCACGGGCCAGTACAGTATTGCCGCGGACATTGAAGCGGGCAAGCAAAAGTCGCAGACCTGCGCCGCCTGCCACGGTCCTGACGGCAACAGCAACAATTCCATCTGGCCGAAACTGGCGGGCCAGCATGTGCAATACACCGCCAAGCAACTGCAGGACTTTAAGCAAGGAAAACGGGAAAACGCGCAGATGGCGCCTCTGGTTTCTTCCCTCAGCGAAGAAGATATGCGGGACATTGCCGCCTATTACGCGGATCAGAAAGGCAAGGTCGGCAGCGCCGATCCGGAGTACCTGGAAGAAGGGGAAAAAATCTACCGTTTCGGTAACGCCGAAACCGGCGTCCCCGGCTGCATGGCCTGCCACGGGCCCAACGGCAAGGGCAATCCGGCCGCCATGTACCCGATGCTCAGCGGTCAGCATGCGGACTATACCGCGGCACAACTGCAGGCCTTCCGTTCCGGGGAACGCAGTAATGACAACAGACAGGCCATGCGTATCCTGGCGGAAAAAATGAGCGATGCCGAGATCAAGGCTGTCTCGGAGTATATACAGGGCCTGCGCTGAGAAGGCCGACTTTTCCTCGCCCGTTACCCATTCACGCCAGATGCGCGGGAACGGATCCGGTACCGGGCAATCAAAGAAAGAACGAGAACAACGGGATACAGTTATGAACCACCGATTCCACGCTTTCATTGCCATACTGTTTTTGTTGGCAGCAGGGTTCACCCACGCCGCCGATCCTTACGAGGAAGCATACAGGCAAATCAGCCCAACCCAGCCGACCCAGACGGATGACAAGATTGAGGTGGTGGAAATATTCTGGTACGGCTGTCCCCATTGCTATGATTTCGAGCCGCATATCGAACGTTGGCACGAGAACGCGCCCGATGACGTCGCCTTCCGCCGCATGCCGGCAGTACTGAACCAGAGCTGGATCCCTCACGCCAGGGCCTATTACACCGCCGCTAAACTGGGCGTACTGGAGCAGATACACAAACCCCTCTTCGATGCCCTGCACCGGGAACGCAAGCGCATCTTCAGCGAAAGCGATCTCAGGGATTTCTTCGTCTCCCGCGGCGTGGACGGCGGCGACTTCACCCGTGTTTACAACTCCAATGAAGTGGAAACAAAGATCAAGCAGGCCTATTTCATGGCCCGCAATTACAAGCTGACAGGTGTGCCCTCCGTGGTCGTCAACGGCAAATACATGACTTCGGCCAGCATGACAGGCACCTATGAGAAACTGATCCAGGTTATCGATCACCTCGTGGAAAAGGAGCGATAAGGTCGGCGGCCTGGATTTGTGTGTACTTACTATCGTAATTTAGCACCGAAGTTCAATACAACTTAAGATTTATAATTATAAGAAAATAAATATTTATTCTTTTTATATCTAAGCTGCCTGCGCTACGCTACGCTGATTAACACGGGCGTACTGTTTTCCCTGCCCCGGATCATACATCTGGCTTTTTACCCTATGCAGGCAAATTCCCTCAAGCACCGCAGCAACAATCCCCTGACGCCGGAGCAGACCGAACTCCTGGAGCGGCTTGCCGCGCCATTGAGCCCGGAGCAGGCCCACTGGATCGCCGGCTACCTGACCGGCATTCATGCCTCGCCCCAGACTCCGTCGCAACCGACAGCCACACCCCTGACCATCCTATATGGTTCCGAGTCCGGCAACTCCGAGACGCTGGCGGAGCAGGCCCGCCGGCGGGCGGAAGAAACGGGTTTATCCGCACGGGTTTTCGATATGGCCGACTACCGCCGGCGCGACCTGCGGGACGAACGCCTGATCATGATCATCACAGCCACCCACGGGGAAGGCGACCCGCCGGACCCGGCCGAGGATTTTTACCATTTCCTGCATTCGCGCAAGGCGCCGAAACTGGCAGGCGTCAAGTTTGCCGTGCTCGCACTGGGGGATTCCAGTTACGAACATTTTTGTCAGACCGGCCGGGATTTCGACAACCGGCTGGAAGCACTGGGTGCCGAGCGGATCCAGGAACGGGTGGACTGTGACGTGGATTACGAAGACAGCGCCCATGCCTGGATCGAAAAGACACTGTCGGCTTTTGCCGGACACACCGAAACAGCCGCATCATCCCCGGACAACATCGTCTCTTTAACTGAAGCGGCGAAACGGGCGGAATCAACCGTTTACGGCAAGAACAATCCCTTTCCGGCTGAAATCCTGGACAGCATCAACCTGAACGGCCGCGGCTCCGACAAGGAAACCCGGCATATCGAACTGGATATTGCCGGTTCCGGGATGCATTACGAACCCGGTGACGTCGCCTGTATACTCCCCGAAAATCATCCGGATATCGTCAATGAACTCATCGATACTCTGGGCATGGATGCATCTGCGTCCATCCATGGCCGCAACGGGGAAACCACGCTGGAAGAGGCCCTGCGGCGGGACCATGAAATTACCGCCGTAACCCCGCCTTTCATACAGGCCTGGGCGGAACTTGCCGATTCCGCGACGCTGCGTGAGAAGGCTGCTGACGGAAACCGCAGGCAGCTCCTTGCCTGGGCCGCCGATCGCCGCATCGCTGACGTGCTACGGGAATACCCGGCAACGAACGTTGACGCCGCACGCTTCATCGAGACACTGCGACCACTGCTGCCGCGAGATTACTCCATCGCCTCCAGCCTTAATGCCAACCCGGATGAAATCCATCTCACGGTTGCCGCAGTACGCTATCATACGGAACTGGGTTACCGTGAAGGCGTCGCCTCCACCTGGCTTGCGGACCGGCTTGAGCCCGGAGATACAGTGCCCGTCTACATCAAGCGCAACAAAAACTTCAAACTGCCCGCCGATCAGGGCGCGCCGGTCATCATGGTCGGCCCGGGCACCGGCGTGGCGCCGTTCCGTGCCTTCCTGGAAGAACGAGACTATCAGGAGGCCGGCGGGAAGAACTGGCTGTTCTTCGGCGACCGCCGCTTCCGCACCGACTTTCTCTATCAGATCGAATGGCAGCGGTGGTTGAAGGACGGCCTGCTGACACGCCTGGAGGTCGCCTTCTCGCGCGATGGACAAGAGAAAGTCTACGTCCAGGATCGCATGCGCGAACACGCGCGCGAACTGTACGACTGGCTGGAAGCCGGCGCTTATTTCTATGTCTGCGGCGACGCCGAATACATGGCGCCGGACGTACACCGGGCGCTGATTGAGATCGTCCGGGATCAGGGCGGGCTGTCAAACGAACAAGCGCAAGAATACGTCAAACAGTTACAACGTGACAAACGTTATCAACGTGACGTCTACTAAGTGTGAGGAGTAAGGAGTCAGGCGTGAGGAGTATCTTCCGGTAAATAGGTCAAGGTTTATCACGCCTTACTCCTCACACCTCATTCCTTACTGAACCGGGAGGTAAAACATCCATGACAGAGGAAGACCGCAGCCGCGATGTCAGCCAACCGCTGGAGCGGCTGCATCCCAACGAACGCCTCAAGGCGGGCAGCAATTACCTGCGCGGTACCATCGACGAGGGCCTTGCCGATGCCGTTACCGGCGGTATCAGCGAGGATGATAATCAACTGCTGAAATTCCACGGTATGTATCAGCAGGACGATCGCGATCTCCGCAGCGAACGTCGCCGGCAGAAACTGGAACCCGCTTACCAGTTCATGGTCCGCGTGCGCCTTCCCGGAGGACTGTGCCGCACGCGGCAATGGCTGGACCTGGACAAACTGGCACACGACTACGGCAACGGTAGCCTGCGACTGACCACGCGCCAGACTTTCCAGTTTCACGGTGTTCTCAAGCGCGACCTGAAGCGCACCGTCCAGGGCCTCAATGCCGCGCTGCTGGATACCATTGCCGCCTGCGGCGACGACAACCGCGGCGTCATGTGCGCCGTCAATCCCCATGAATCCGCCGTACACGCCGAAGTGCAGTCCCTGGCAAAAACGGTCAGCGATCACCTGTTGCCGCGAACACGCGCCTGGCATGAGATATGGCTGGATGAGGAACGCATCGCCGACAGCGGCGACGAGAAGGTGGAACCGATTTACGGAGTGACCTATCTGCCGCGCAAGTTCAAGATTGGTTTCGCCGTGCCGCCGGTCAACGATATCGATGTCTACAGCCAGGATATCGGCTTCATCGCCATTGTCGAGAACGGCGAACTCAGCGGTTTTAATGTCTGTGCCGGAGGCGGCATGGGACGTACCGATAATGAACCGGACACATACCCGCGTCTGGCCGATGTCATCGGCTTCTGCAGGCCGGATCAGGTCGTGGATACCGCCGAGAAAATCGTCACCATCCAGCGCGACTACGGCGATCGCGTCGATCGCAAGCGTGCGCGCATGAAATACACCATCGACGATCGCGGCGTCGACTGGTTCAAAAGCAAGCTTGAGGCGCGCCTGGGCTGGTCCCTGCAGCCCGCGAGGGAATTCCGATTCGAACACAACGGCGATCGTTACGGCTGGCTTCAGGGCGACAACGGTTTCTGGCATTACACTCTGTTTATTGAAAACGGCCGTATCCGGGACGAGGGCAACTACCGCCTTATGACATGCCTGCGCGAGATTGCCCGGGTCCACGGCGGTGATTTCCTGCTGACCCCCAACCAGAACCTGAACATCACAGGGATTTCACCGGGCAGACGGGATCAAATCGAAGATTTGATCCGGGAATGCGGTCTGTGTGACCCGGATCATTACAGCGTTCTTCGGCGCAACTCCATGGCCTGCGTCGCCTTCCCCACCTGCGGCCTGGCCATGGCCGAAAGTGAGCGTTACCTTCCGGGCTTGATCACGAAACTGGAGCACATCATGGAGACGGCCGGCATCGGGGACGTTCCGGTTACCGTCCGCATGACTGGCTGTCCCAATGGCTGTGTACGTCCCTATCTGGCGGAAATCGGTTTCACCGGCCGCGGTCCCGGGAAGTACGATGTCTACCTGGGCGGCGGATTTCACGGCCAGCGACTCAACAAGCCCTGGCTGGACAATGTAGACGAGAAGACGATTCTCGAACAGCTGGCGCCGATCCTCCATCGCTATGCCCGGGAGCGCCATACAGAAGAGCCCTTCGGTGACTTCGTTATCCGCGCCGGCTACGTACCGGAGGTGAAACAGGGCCGCGATTTCAACAGTGATTATTAATCCCGGCGCATACGGCAGTGGCGTTACTCGTTACTTGTTGCTTGTGACTTGTGACTTCGATTCCCGGTTGCCACCAAATCCACTCACTGATGTACAATCGGATTGAATCCCGGACAGTTTCAAAGGAGATTATCATGCACTACGCCATTTCCACCACCTGGGGACCCACCGACACCACCCGTGCCTCGCTGCCGTTCATCTTCGCGGCCACGGCCCTGGAAGCCGGCGACACGGTCACCATCATGCTGTTCCATGATGCCGTCACCATTGCGGTGCCCGGCTCCCACGAGAAGATGGTACCGTGCGGTCCGCCCGCAAAATTCACAGAGGTATTCTCCAACCCCGATGCGGAAGTCATCGTCTGCAAGCCCTGCGCCGAAGCGCGCAGTATCAATGAAAACATGCTCATTGAAAACAGCCGAATGGGCGGCATGGGGGATTTTCACAAGCAGGTGGGGCGGGAGGACTGCAAGCCCGTTACGTTCTAGTACCTCGACACAGGAATTATGATGAATTGAATGGAGGAGGGAAACCCCTCCTCCATTTAAGACGTGTTTCAGGGGATGTAAACCAGATGGGCCTCCGGATCCTCTACAAAACCGGCTTCTTCCAGGGTGAGACCGCCATCCAGGGGGGCCGCTGATTGGCCTTCTTCACAGTCGGAAATGGTTCCCTGAATAAGGTCAAACTCCTCATAGCATTCCTGAATATAAAATCCGTCCGTTTCATCACCGACAATTTCGACCAATAGTTCCTGAATGGTCATCAGTGAGTTATATGTCTCGGTAAATGTAACATTCGGAGTGATCGCGTGATTATGAACGGTCAGTTCAAAGTCCACACCGGCATCCTCATTATAGAATGCATTCCAGGGATTCCTTTCATTCTCATGGCCCTTGCGTTTTCCATTTTCCTTATGATGTCCCTCATGTTTACCTTTTTCAAAACCGGTATATTTACCGCTGTATTCTCCTTGCGCATACGTTTGTGTGGAAACGGAAAACGTCAGGACAAGCATTGTACAAATTAATACAGCGGCAGGATTTATTATGTTGAAGTTGTTGAAGATTTTCATTGTGACCTCCGGGTCAATTGTTACACCCGAAGATCATTCACAAACCAGGCCAGATATTGCGTTAAACACCTCACAAAAATGCGTAACGCACTGATTTTCAGGATAAACCATGCTTTCCGTGAACGATGCAGGATTCGAGTGCTGTGACAATGATCACAACCGTCATAACAGATGCCCGCTGTTGATTGTGATCGGACTCACAGGACTGTATTTACAGCTCATTGGGTGTTCGACATGACTTGTCAGAAAGTGACGCAGAACGTCACTCCGATGAGTAGGGACCGAGGGAAGATGGCGCGCCCGAGAGGATTCGAACCTCTGACCTTCGGCTCCGGAGGCCGACGCTCTATCCAGCTGAGCTACGGGCGCTAAAAGCTGTTACAAGTAACAAGTCATAAGTTACAAGGGCCGATTTCCATACACTCCGTTCACGAATCCCGAGCCCCGCGAACGGGCCGCACATTGTATCTGAAAATCAGCTTGCAAACAGGATCCGCGGCCTTTGGGGGCCGGGAAAACCATATTCAAAGTTCCCAGCGCCGGGGACAATGGGTATACTCCCGCTCTGCACTGAATCCGATACCTGTGGGGGTACAGAAGAACCATGAGCGAAGAACAAGATAAAATATTTTTCAGGAATTACTCCATTGTCCTCGGAATTCTGGCCGTGATGATTATCGTTTTCCTCATCGCCGCCAACGTCCTCGGCAAAAATGAAGCCCTCATGGCCGAACGGCAAGCGGAGCAGATTTCGGAACGCACCCGGCCTGTGGGGGACGTCCGGGTGGCCGGCGAGGAAGAACAGGAGGCGGCCGAGGAAGCCGCAGAACCGGAACAGGAGGTCGCCGCGGCCGGACCCAAGAGCGGCAAGGAAGTCTACAACGGCCTGTGCGTTTCCTGTCACGGCACCGGTCTGCCGGGCTCCCCGCAGATGGGCAATCCGGACGACTGGACTGATCGCATCGTCAAGGGCAAGGATACCCTCTATGACCACGCCATCAACGGATTTACCGGGCCGGAAGGCCACCTGATGCCCGCCAGGGGCGGCAACCCGGCGCTCTCCGACGAAGAGGTCAAAAACGCCGTCGATTACATGCTCGCCAACAGCCAGTAGTTTTTTTACTTCACGTTCCAGCGTGTCGATTCAAACTTCAGGCCGTTCCAGTCCGCGTAGTCTTCCCGATAGGTTTTATACGCCTCATACACGCGTTTGAATTTCGGATTTCTGTCCGCTTCATCCTCCAGAGTCTTGACGGTAAGCTGTTTCAGTTCCGCCATGACCTCATCCGGAAACTCCAGCACGGAAACATTGCGGCTGTCCCGCAGTTTCTGCAACGCCTCCTGGTTGTGGTGATCCATGGCCGAATAAATCCAGGTCAGGGTGGAACGCGCCGCCACCTCGACAATACGCTGCAGATCCTCGGGCAACTGTTTCCACTTTTCGGCGTTGACGATCAGTTCAAATTCGGTGCCGGGCTCATGCCAGCCGGGGTAGTAGTAATATTCCGCGGCCCGGTTCAGTCCCAGGCGCGTGTCGTGGAAGGGCCCCACCCATTCCGTGGCGTCGATGGCGCCGCGATCCAGGGCCGTGAAGATCTCGCCGCCGGACATGAGCACCGGGTTGCCGCCGGCCTGTTTCAACACCTTGCCGCCCAGGCCGGGAATGCGCATGCGCAAACCCTTCAGATCGGCGAGTGACTCGATTTTCTTGTTGAACCAGCCGCCCATTTGCATGCCGGTATTGCCGGCGGGAAACGGCACCAGATTAAACGGTGCGTAGACCTCGCGCCACAGCTCCAGGCCGCCGCCGTGATAGAGCCAGGCATTGATGCCGTCCGCGGACATACCAAACGGCACGGCGGAAAAAAACTGCGCCTCGGGCACCTTGCCGGCCCAGTAATAGGAAGCGCCGTGACCCATTTCCACGGTTCCCTGGGAGACGGCGTCGAACACACCCAGCGCCGGCACCAGTTCGCCGCCCGCATAAACATTGATGTTGAGCCGGCCGTTGCTCATGACGCGCACGTCCTCGGCGAACTTTTCGGCACCTTCCTGAAACACGGGAAAGTTGGCCGGCCAGGTGGTCACCATTTTCCAGTTAAACGTCTGCTGGTTGTTTGTTGCCACGGCCTGACCGCCGCCTGTTTCACCACCTCCGCAGCCGGTTATGAGTATTGCCAATAAGAAACAGCAGAATCCCCGTGTCATTTTCATTAATGATTACCTTTATTTGCTTTCGTTTAACAGTGAGGCGTGAGGTGTGAGGAGTAAAACCCTGTCGCAATCGACACCCTGCGGACACCTTACCCCTCACACCTTGCTCCTCACTGCTTATGCCGGCTCGAGGCCGGCATAAGCGAGAACGAGCCATTTGCTGCCGGCCCGCTCGAAGTTGACCTGCACCCGGGCATGGCTGCCCTTGCCTTCCAGGTTCAGGACCACGCCTTCGCCGAATCGCGCATGCACCACCCGCTGGCCGAGATTGAAATCCGAATCGGAGCCGTTATCCCCACGCGAGGATGAGACGCTTTCCCGACGGCTGAATACATCCTGGTTAATGCTGCCGCCCAGGCGCACCTCGTTCAATAATTCCGCCGGCAGTTCCCGCAGGAAGCGCGACGGCTGCGGATAATAGTCGCTGCCGTGCAGGCGCCGGTGTTGGGCAAAAGTAATGGTCACGGTTTCCTGGGCGCGGGTAATGCCTACATAACAGAGACGCCGTTCTTCCTCCAGTTGCACCGGGTCGCTGCTGCTGCGCTGATGCGGAAACAACCCTTCTTCCAGTCCCACCAGATAGATATGCGGAAACTCCAGACCCTTGGCGGCGTGCAGGGTCATCAGGTTAACCGAATCGGTCCAGGCGTCGGCCTGGGTCTCGCCCGACTCCAGCGCCGCATGGCTGAGAAAGGCGGGCAGGGGTTCCAGGTCGCCGTGGATGTCCTTGTTAACCTGGAACTCGCGCGCCGCCGTGACCAGTTCTTCCAGGTTTTCGATCCTGGCCAGCCCCTTCTCGCCCTTTTCCTTGCGGAAATGGTCGATCAGGCCGCTCTGCTTGATGACCGCGTCCATGGCTTCCTCAAGAGGCAGCCCTTTGATATCCCGCCCCAGGCGATAAATCAGCCCGAGGAAATTCTCCAGCGCGGCCAGGGAACGGGAGGCCAGGCTCTTGTCCTGCAAAACCTGTTGCGCCGCCTGCCACAGGGGCACGTTGTCCCGTTTGACGATGGCGCGCAGTTCGTCCACGGTACGCTGGCCGATGCCCCGTGTGGGCGTGTTGACGATGCGTTCGAACGAGGCGTCGTCCTCGCGGAACACGGCCAGTCGCAGATAGGCCAGGGCGTCCTTGATCTCGGCGCGTTCATAGAAGCGCATGCCGCCGTAGACGCGATACGGGACGCCGGACTGCATCAGTATTTCTTCCAGGACTCGGGACTGGGCGCTGACCCGGTAAAGTACGGCGTGGTCTTTGTAATTCCCGCCCCGGAGTTTGGCGTTCCTGATGCGATCCACAACGAAGCGCGCCTCGTCGTGTTCGTTGTAGGCGGAATACATGTCCAGCTTCTCGCCCTCGTCGCCGTCGGTCCAGAGATTCTTGCCCAGGCGCGAGGCATTGTGCGTGATGAGGGCATTGGCGGCATTGAGGATGTTGGCGGTGGAACGGTAGTTCTGTTCCAGCCGGATTAAAGTGGTATCGTGAAAATCCTTCCGGAAACGCTGCATGTGTTCCATCCGCGCGCCGCGCCAGCTGTAGATGGACTGATCGTCATCGCCGACGGCGAACAGCGAACCGCTCTCGCCCACCAGCAGCTGCAGCCAGGCATACTGCAGGGAGTTGGTGTCCTGGAATTCGTCCACCAGAACATGGCGGAAGCGTTGCCGGTAGATATCCAGCACCCGCGGCTGATCGCGAAACAGTTCATGGGCGCGCAGCAATAATTCGGCAAAGTCCACCAGGCCGGCGCGCGCGCAGGCGTCTTCGTAGGCACGGTATATCCGGATCAACTGATGCAGACGGTGATCGCCCTGATCGTCCAGATGCTGCGGGCGCAACCCTTCATCCTTCTGTCCGTTGATAAACCACTGTACCTCCCGCGGGGGGAACTGCGATTCATCCAGTTCCATGGCACGCAGAACGCGGCGGATGGTCCGGTATTGATCGTCGCTGTCCAGGATCTGGAACGATTCCGGCAGGCCGGCTTCCTGCCAGTGTGCGCGCAACAGCCGGTGGGCGATGCCATGGAACGTACCGACCCACATGCCGCCGGCCGGTTTTTGCAGCAGGGTCTCGATACGGGAGCGCATCTCGGCGGCGGCCTTGTTGGTAAAAGTGACCGCCAGAATGCCGTAGGGGTTGGTCTGGCCGGTTTCAATGTACCAGGCAACGCGATGCACCAGTACCCGGGTCTTGCCGCTGCCGGCGCCGGCCAGGACCAGCATATTGCCCGTCGGCGCGCCGACTGCCTCGCGTTGTGACTCGTTCAGACCCTCAAGTACTGTTGAAATATCCATTCCGGCATTTTAACGTTCCAGCCGGTGTTAGAATAGTAAACTTGTATCCGTATAACGAATGATTGCTGTTTTGCCCGCCCTGTATTGCATACCGGCCGAACGAAAACAGGAATAATAATCCGGAAAAGGTGTAATCAACGTGACTCTTGCTGAACTGAAAGAAACAGTAAACAAAATCCTTGCCATGGCCGCGGAACACGGCGCCACATCGGCGGAAGCGGACATCGGCACCGGCAACGGGCTGTCCGTCACCGCGCGCATGGGCGAAGTGGAGACGGTGGAACACCAGCGGGACAAGGCCCTGTCCGTGACCGTCTATGTGGATCATTGCAAGGGATCGGCCGGCAGCGCCGATTTCAGCGACAAGGCACTGGAGGAGACCGTCGCGGCGGCCTGCACCATCGCCCGCAATACCAGCCCCGATGAGTACGCCGGGCTGCTGCAACCGCAATACCTGGCCCGGGAGATCCCGGATCTGGATCTGTACCATCCCTGGGACATTACGCCGGAGGAAGCCGTCGAGCGCACTATCGCCTGTGAAAACGAGGCCCGCGCCATGGACAAGCGCATTGTTAATTCCGACGGCGCCATGCTCAACACCTATTCCGGCAGCAGTGTCTACGGCAACAGTAACGGTTTTCTCGGCGGCTGGGACTGGTCCAGCCACAGCATCGATTGCACGCTTATCGCCGAGCAGGACGGCCACATGCAGCGCGACGGCTGGTATTCGCGCCGGCGCGATCACAACGAACTGGACGAATTCGGCAATGTGGCCCGCGAGGCGGCGCGGCGGACCCTGGCCAGGCTGGGCGCGCGGAGTATTTCCACCCGCCGCGTGCCGGTCATTTTCGAGGCGCCAGCGGCCGCCAGCCTCTTCAGCGCATTCATCGGCGCCATTTCCGGCGGCGCCCTGTACCGGCGCTCCAGTTTCCTGCTGGATAAAAAGGGTGAGCGGGTGTTTCCTGAATTTCTGCGCATCAGCGAACGACCGCACATCAAAAAAGGCATCGGCAGCGCCGCCTTCGATGACGAAGGCATGGCCACCCGCGATCGCGATATCGTCAGCGAGGGTATCCTGCGGGATTACGTCCTCAGCGCCTATTCGGCCCGCAAGCTGGGGCTGGAACCCACGGGCAATGCCGGCGGCGTGCATAACCTCATGGTCAGTCACGGCGAACGCGGTCTGGAGGAATTGATCGCCGATATGGGCGAAGGCTTGTTGATTACTGATATGATCGGTTTCGGCGTCAACCAGGTAACCGGGGACTATTCCCGCGGCGCCGCCGGCTTCTGGATCGAAAACGGACAAATCCGGTATCCGGTGGAGGAAATCACCGTCGCCGGCAACCTGATCGACATGTACAGGAATATCGTTGCAGTCGGCAGTGACGTGGATCGGCGCGGCAATATCCAGACCGGTTCGGTCATGATCGATGCCATGACGGTGGCGGGCGCCTGAATCAATAAACCATTACGGAGTCAAACCAGCATGAGCGCACCCCGGCCGACACCTGACAGCATCACGCCGCGTGACATCCTGGAACGGGTCATCGATCAGGCCAACCATATTATCCTGGGCAAGGAGGAAGTGATCCGGCTGGCCCTGACCTGCCTGATCGCCCGCGGCCATCTGCTTATCGAGGACATGCCCGGCGTTGGCAAGACGACGCTGTCCCATGTCCTTGCCACCCTGCTGGGCCTGAGCTATCAGCGCATCCAGTTCACCAGCGATCTGCTGCCGGCGGATATTCTCGGTGTCTCCATCTACAACCGCGACAGCGGCGGCTTCAGCTTTCATCCCGGTCCCGTATTCTCGCAGTTGATCCTGGCCGATGAAGTCAACCGGGCGACACCGCGCACGCAGAGCGCCCTGCTGGAAGCCATGGAGGAACACCAGATCACCCTGGAAGGGGAAACGCGGCCGCTGCCGGATCCCTTTTTCGTCATTGCCACGCAAAACCCATCCAATCAGATCGGCACCTTTCCGCTGCCCGAATCCCAGCTGGATCGTTTCATGATGCGCCTGCACCTGGGTTATCCGGATCACAAGGCCGAACGGGAATTGCTCAAGGGCCGTGATCGGCGCGAACTGCTGGCGGAAGTGGAACCGGCCACGAGCCCGGAACAGTTATTGTCGATACAGGAATCGGTCGCTTCCGTACACGTTTCCGATGCCCTGCTCGATTATCTGCAGGATCTGCTCGAATTCAGCCGGGTTTCCGACGAGTTCAGCAACGGCCTGTCACCCCGGGCCGGGCTGGCCATCATGCACGGCACCCAGGCCTGGGCCCTGCTGCACGGCCGCGATCATGTGATACCGGAAGACCTTCAGGCGGTCCTGCCCAGTATTGTCGGCCACCGCCTGTTTCCGGCGACGGACGGTGGCGGATATACCCCCGGCGCAACAGCGGCGGCCCTGTTGAAACAGGTGCCCATACCCTGAGACAACCGCGGACATGACCGCCAGCTTCGTCCTCGAACGCTATCCGGGCTGGGGCCCGGCAACCCGGGAAGGCACGGCGGTGCGGCGGCGTATTTACATCTTCCCCACACGCCAGGGACTGCTCTTCAGCTTCCTTCTGATAGTCATGCTCATCGGCGCCATCAACTACTCCAACAGCATGGCCTATCTGCTGGTCTTTACCTTGGCCAGTGTTTTCACGGCCGCCATGCTGTATACGTTTCGAAATCTGCGCGGACTGGTCATCGGCATTCACCCGGCGCAGCCGGTATTCGCCGGACGGGAAGCCGTGTTTCCGATCCTCATCGACAACCGCGACGGCGACGAACGGATCAGCCTGGATATTCATCCGTACAGGAATCGAAAGAGCCGCGGCCGCGGCCATTACATGGATATCGCTGCCGGGGAATTACACAGGGACAGCGTGAATATTCCGGCCCCGGCGCGCGGCTACGTCCGCCCGGGCCGCCTGCGCATCACCTCCACCTGGCCGCTGGGATTGTTCCGCGCCTGGTCTTATATCGACTCGGACACCGCCGCCCTGGTTTACCCGGCCCCGGCGGGCAACCCGGCTTTGCCGCCCTTTACCGAGGATGCCTCCGAATACCAGTCCGGCAGTCTCAGCGGCACCGACGATTTCAGCGGCTACCGCCAGTACCGGGCCGGTGATTCCATACGCAGCATCGACTGGAAGGTGCTGGCACGGGAGCAGGGTGTCCTGATCAAACGCTTCAGCGGCAGCGGCATGCGCCGCTTGATCCTGCACTGGGATCAGGCACCTCTGACGGGGGATACGGAAAGGATACTGTCGCAATTGTGCCTCTGGCTGCTGGAAGCGGAGCAAGCCGGTTATCAGTACGGTCTGGTCATTCCCGGTTTTGAACTGCCCGTCGGACACGGCGAGGCACACCGCCATCACTGCCTCAAGGCCCTGGCCACTCATGGATTATCCCGTTAGCCGGCTGTTGCAGCGCCAGCCTTCGGCGCTGCTCTGGCTGAGCGCCACCACCACGCTCGCCGCTCTGCCGCATCTGCTGCGCGTGCCGATCTGGATCGCCCTGTTCTTCGTCCTGCTGTTGTTCTGGCGCCTGTCCCATCCAGTCCGGGAAAGCAACACGCACATACTGGTATCACTGATCGGTAAATCCGCTCTGGCCATCATCATTCTGGGCGGCGTCTTCGCCAGCTACGGCACGCTAATGGGTCGGGACGCGGGCGTGGCACTGTTGATCCTGCTCTCGGTCATGAAGCTGCTGGAGATCCGCAGTGAACGTGATTATTACATCACCATTTATATCGGGATGCTGCTGATCCTGACCAATTTCCTGTATACACAGACACTGCCCACCGCGTTCTATACCGTCATTACGCTGCTTGTATTCCTGGCGACGCTGGCCGGCTTCAACGACCGCAATCACCGGCTGACCGTGGAACGGCGCCTGCGCCTGGCCGGCGGGCTGTTGCTGCAGGCCCTGCCGCTGGTACTGATCCTGTTTCTGTTCTTCCCGCGCGCCTCCGGACCGCTGTGGGGGCTGCCGGAAGACGCCCGCGGCGGCGTTTCCGGTCTGGACGATGAAATGACACCCGGATCACTGAGCCGGCTGTCCCTGTCCGATGAGGTTGCTTTTCGCGTGGAATTCGACGGTGCGATCCCCGATCGGGACAAACTCTACTGGCGCGGCCCGGTGCTCTGGTACACGGACGGCTTCAAATGGGTGCCGGACCGCATGCGCGATCCTTCGGTGAGAATGGATGTGGCCGGCGATCCGGTGTCCTATACCGTCATCCTGGAACCGACCCGGAAGAAATGGCTGTTCGCCCTGGAGATGCCGGCCGGCAAACCCGACGATACCTTTTTCACCCATGACGTGCAGATCCGCCGCCGCGACGAGATTCAAAAACGCATCCGTTACGAAATGGACTCCCACCTCGATTACCGTCTGATCTCCGACAGCGAAGAGAACCTCGAACGCGCCCTGCAACTGCCGCGCAATTACCACGACCAGGCCATCGAACTGGGGCGACGCTGGCGTGAAGAGGCCGGCACGGACAACGATGTTGTTCAAAAGGCGCTGACCTATTTCCGTGAACAGGAATTCCATTACACCCTGACACCACAGCAACTGATCAACGATCCGGTGGACGAATTCCTGTTCCAGACCCGGCAAGGCTTCTGTGAGCACTACACGGCCGCCTTTATCGTTCTCATGCGCGCCGCCGGCATTCCCGCCCGCGCGGTCATGGGCTATCAGGGCGGCCGCGTCAATCCCATGGGCGATTACCTCATTGTCCGTCAGCGCGATGCCCATGCCTGGGCCGAGGTCTGGCTGGGGGACGAACGCGGCTGGGTACGGGTGGATCCCACCGCCGCCGTCTCGCCGACCAGGGTCGATACGGGCATCGATGAGGCCCTGCCGGAGAGCGTCGTCGATGTGCCCCTGGTTCTGCGCAACAATTCCCTGGCGCGGGAGGTCTGGCGGCAACTGGGTAATACCTGGGACGCCATCAACAACCGCTGGAACCAGTGGGTGCTGGGTTACGACCGGACGCGCCAGAGCCGCTTCCTGGATAACATCGGCCTGAAAAACGCCGATTACGGCGATCTCATCCTCATACTGACCGCCGCCGTGGTTCTGTTTTTCATCATCATGGCGTTTCGCCTGTTTCGCATTTCCCGCCGCGAGACCGATGCCGCGAAACACTGGTATCGGAAATTCCAGCAGCGCCTGGCCCGTTGCGGTATCCGGCCCGGCTCGTACGAGGGCCCGCGGGATTACGCCGCCCGCGCCGCCCGGCATCGGCACGATTTGGCGGAGGATATCCAGAGCATAACCGACAACTACGTGGCCGTGCGCTACGCCGGCAAGCAGGATTCACTGGAAAGGCTGAAACGTCTCGTCAAACAGTTCCGGCCTGCCAAACAGTGAGGAGTGAGGCGTAAGGAGTGAGGAGTCACGAGGCCGTTATTCTGGCGAAAGCCAGAATCTATACATCTGTTTTCCTTGGCGCCCTTTGCGAGATCAAAACCTGTTGCTTGTCTCTGGCTGGATGCCGGATAACTTCTCCGAAATTTCCGGCATGAAGGGGCAATACCCCTCACTCTTTACCCCTCACCCCTCACTCCTTACTCTTGAATGAAACTGGGAATAGACGCCGTTGTTCTGCAACAGCTCGGCGTGGCTCCCGGATTCGACAATCCGGCCGTTGTCCAGGACGATGATCCGGTCCGCCGACTCAACCGTGGACAAACGGTGGGCGATGATGAGACAGGTATGCCGGTGCCGCAGGGCCTCCAGGGCCGCCTGGATGTGCCGTTCCGAGTCCGGATCCAGGCTTGATGTGGCTTCGTCGAGAATGAGTATCGGCGCCTGTTTCAATAACGCCCGCGCCAGGGCGATGCGCTGCCGCTGACCGCCGGAGAGCTGCGTGCCACCCGGACCAATCAGCGTATCCAGTCCCGCCGGCAGGGCGCGGATGAATTCCATGGCATGGGCATCGCCTGCCGCTTCGATAATCGCCTCTTCCGACGCGCCGCGCGTGGCGCCATAGGCGATATTGTTCCGTACACTGTCATTGAACAGAACGATGTCCTGACTTACCAAAGCGATATTGGCTCGCAGGGAAGCCAGGCTGATGGAATGAATGTCCCGATCATCGATGCGGATAAATCCCTCACCGGTTTCATAGAAACGCGGGATCAGATTCGCCAGCGTACTCTTGCCGCTGCCCGAGGCACCCACCAGCGCCACGGTCTCCCCCGGTTCGATGTGTATGGAAACATTCTCGAGCACCGGCGCCTGATCATCGTGATAGCGGAAGTTCAATCCCTCGATGGTGATGACGCCCGTGGCGCGTTGCAGCGGCTCGACCCCGGCGTCCATTTCCGGTTCCGTGTCCAGCAGGGCGAAAACGCTCTCGCAGGCCGCCAGTCCCCTTTGTATGTGTTCGTTGATACGCACCAGCCGTTTCAGCGGCCCCAGCAACAGGCCCACGGCAAAGAAGAACGAAGCGAAGTCACCGACGGTCAACTGATCCGCCTGCACCTGCAGAACCGCCACGTAAATGAGCACGGCCAGCGCCACGGCGGCGATCATTTGCACCGCCGGGCCGGTGGCCACGGCGGCCATGGCGAATTTCATGGAGTAACGCCGGTTGGCGTTGGCCACATCGTGGAAACGGTTCTGCTCCAGTTCTTCGCCGCCGTACAGCTTGACGATGCGATAGCCGTCGATGACTTCCCGCAGGGACTGATTGATATCGCCCATGGACTCCTGCGCCTTGCGGCTCATTTTTCTCAGGCGGCGCCGGACGATGGCGACAACGGCGACGATAAACGGACCGCCGACGAGAGAAATGAGTGCCAGCTTCCAGTTCAGATAGAACATCAGGGTCAGCAGGCCGAGGACGGCCAGCGAATCCTTGACCAGGACAGTCAGGGCATTGGTGGCGGCCTCCTTGAGCTGGGATACATCATAGGTGAATTTCGAGATCAGACTGCCGGTAGTGTGACGATCATAAAAACGGGCGGGGACGGTGATGAGTTTCGCAAACATGGCTTCACGCAGATCCATGACCACCTTGTTGGCGACCGAATGCAGGGCAACACCGCTGATATAATTGGCGGCGCCGCGCACCGCGAACAGCAGGACATACAACAACGGGATCAGCAGCAGCATGCCCTGGTCCTTTTCAATGAGCGCACCGTCGAACAGCGGTTTTTGCAGGGCCGGTACGGCGGGCTCCGTTGCCGCGAACACGATCATGGCCAGCAGCGACAGTGCAAAGACACGCCAGTAGGGCGTTACCCAGGTCAACAGCCGGGCATACAGCTGCAGGTCGGAGGTTCGTTCTCCTTTCTCGGTCATGTCATAATCGCGTAACAGGGTTACAATAAGAGGCTTTCCGGAGTATACCGTACTGTATTTTACGGTATTGTAAAAACCGGCCGGCCGTTATTTCGATACAGGCGAGAACCATGTCAAAAGCGCATCCCATCATTGCCGTTACCGGTTCTTCCGGGGCAGGCACCAGTGATGTCAAAACGGCGTTCCAGCAGATTTTCCGGCGCGAGGGCATCCATGCCGTCTTTATCGAGGGGGACTGTTTCCACCGCTACAACCGCCAGCAAATGGATGAGGAAGTGGAAAAGGCCAAACAACAGGGCAACAACATCACCCACTTCGGACCCGAAGGTAACCTGTTCGAGGATCTGGAACACCTGTTCCGGGAATATTCCGAACACGGGACCGGCCGCCGGCGATTCTACATTCACAATGAGGAAGAGGCGGCCCGGCACGGCTATCCGCCGGGATCACTGACCCCCTGGGAGCCGCTGGAGAAAGAAACGGACCTGCTGTTCTATGAAGGCCTGCACGGCGGGCTGGTGACCGACGAGGTCAATATCGCCCGCTATGTGGATTTATTGATCGGTGTGGTTCCCATCATCAACCTGGAATGGATCCAGAAGATCCATCGTGACAAGCGGGTCCGCGGCTATACGGCCGAGGACGCCACCAACATGATCCTGGACCGCATGCACGACTACGTCCACTACATCACGCCGCAATTCTCGCGCACCGACATCAATTTCCAGCGCGTCCCCACGGTGGATACCTCCAACCCGTTCGCGTCCGAGGGCGTGCCCACGGACGACGAAAGCTTCACCGTCATTCATCTCAAGAACACGAACATGCTGCAGGTGGACTTCCGCTACCTGCTGGAGATGCTGGAGGGCTCTTTCATGTCGACGCCGGATACCATTGTCGTGCCGGCCGGCAAGAAAATCTTCGCCATGCAGCTCATTATCAATCCCGTCGTCAACCGGCTTATCGCCGAGCGCGAAACTAACTGAGCCGGCGCCGGCCCCATCCGGCTTGTGCACTGCAAAAACCGCATAATTATTTGACAAACGATTGCCATACTCGGTAAGAAGAGACTCATAAGACTAAAAAGATGTTCCGAATTCCAGTACAGTTACAGTCCGGCTCGAAGACAGGCCGGGATCATGGTGTTGGAGCGACTAGCGCCATGGATGAGCGCGGGACCGGGCCAGGGACGGCCCGGGGAGCGGAAACACCATGATCCCGGCCTTTCTTGCGGCCAATGTCCTGGATTCCATATCTCAACGACAACTGTACTGGAACTCGGAACATCTTATTTAGGGGGAGATACGGCATGGCCAAACGCACGATTCTGGTTCTCAATCCCAAGGGGGGCTGCGGCAAAAGCACCATTGCCGCCAATATCGCCGCCTGGTACGCCCTCAAGGGCAAACGCGTCGCCCTGGCCGATTGCGACCCGCAACGCTCCAGCCGGGACTGGCTGGAGGCACGGCCCGAATCCGCGCCGGAAGTCCTGTCCGCCGACATCACCGCCGGGAAAATTCATACTCCCGCGCGCACCGAGATCGTGGTGATTGACACGCCGGCCTCCGTCCACGGCAAGCGTCTGGCCAATTTCGCCCGACTCAGTCAAACCATGGTCATCCCCATGCTGCCTTCACCCGTGGATATGCGCGCGGCGGAACACTTTATCGAGGAGCTGTTTGAACTGCGCAAACTCATCAACAAAAAGATCAAGCTGGCCACCGTCGCCAACCGGGTCCGCGAGGACACCCTGGCCGCCGCCAAGCTGGAATACTATCTGGACAGCATGAAAGTGCCCGGCGGCCGCAAGCTCCCGTTTATTACCGTATTGCGCAACAGCCAGAACTACGTCAAGGCCTCGGAAAGGGGCCTCAGCATTTTCGAGTTTGCACCGTCCAAGACCGTTTACGACCGCGCCCAGTGGGAACCGCTAATGAGCTGGCTTTCCAGCAGCCGCAGCCTGCCCAACTGAAAGCAACCAGCTTCAAGCAACTGGCTCCGGATAAAGTGCAGAATGGGTCCCGGATTCCGGCCATACGGCCTCCATCCAGGCTACATCTGCGCTCCGCGGCGGAGGTAATTTCATCAGCATAAACCGCTGTTTCATGGTATCTTGCCGGGTCTGTAGCACAACCTATAACCGACGTACAATTCCCCGTATCCATGCAAGCCGAAGAGACGTCCGGGCTAATCACCTGCCAGGTGGCCGGCCTGAAAAAACTCAATCACGATATCATGCAGGTGCTGCTGGAACCGGTGGCGCCGGCGTTTCTGTCGTTCCATGCCGGACAGTACATCAACCTCATCCTGGACGATGCGACTGAACGGCCGTTTTCCCTGGCCAGCGCCCCGCGCGAGGACAACCTCATCGAACTGCACATACGGCACAACGCCGGCGGCGGCGTGGCCCGCTGGCTGAACGCAGACAACGGCAGTGACCTCAGTGTCGTCATCAGCGGCCCGCGGGGCGAGTTCCGTCTTCATGATTCCGACCGGCCGATGATTATGCTGGCGGGCGGCACCGGCTTCGCGCCCATCAAGGGCCTGATGGAACAGATTGTCCGTGAAGGCGTTACCCGGCCGGTATATCTTTACTGGGGGGCGCGGCGGCGCGAAGATTTGTACATGGACGAGTTACCGCGTCAATGGGCGCGGGATTACGCCAATATTCATTTCACCCCGGTGCTTTCGGAAGACACCGGGGAACACGACACACGCAGCGGTCTGGTCCACGAAGCGGTACTGGAAGATTTCCCGGACCTGGCGGGATTCGAGGCCTATCTTAGCGGACCCGCCGCCATGATCCAGGCGGCACGCGAGAGTTTTCTGGAACACGGTCTTGACGAGCAGGCCATGTTTTCCGACATGTTTGCCTTTATAGACGATTAACCTGACAAGGGGAGCAATAACTAATGAGCGGGTTTTATCACGAAAAGCAGCGCGAACTACAGGATAAATTCGATTCGCGGCGCCTGGCGGATCGCCTCAACGAAATCATTATCCACGACACCATCTCCGACGAGGAACGGGAATTCATCGAATCCCGGGACATGTTTTTCCTTTCCACGGTGGATGCCGGCGGCAATCCCACCGTGTCCTACAAGGGCGGCGAGACCGGCTTTGTCCGCGTGGTGGACGAGAAAACCATCGCTTTCCCCAGTTATGACGGCAACGGCATGTTCATGTCCATGGGCAACATGCGCGCCAACAACAATATCGGCATGCTGTTTATCGATTTCGAAAACCCGCACCGCCTGCGCCTGCACGGTACCGCCAGCGTCAATGAAAACGACGAACTGCTGGACAGTTATCATGAAGCACAGCTCATCGTCCGTGTTACGGTCAAAAACATGTTCATCAACTGCCCGCGCTACATCCACCGCATGAGGAAGATGGAACAGTCCGAATACGTGCCCAACCCCGCCTGCGAAACGCCGGCGCCGGAGTGGAAAACCCTGGAAGTCGTGCAAGACGTTTTACCGGGGGCGAGTAAGGAGTGAGGAGTGAGGAGTGAGGGGTAAGGAGTTATACTTATTTTTTCTTGATAGCCTTTACGAGGCCTGCCAATAGTCGGAAAACTTCGTCTATTTTTTCTTCAATATCATGGTTCTCTTCCATGTAACCTAATCGTTGGCTGATAATTACCTGAGTTTCCAGTTCACTCAATGATCCTCTTGCCATTGAGAGAAAATTGAGAAATTCGCCCGTGGTTGTTCTTGCAGCGCCTTCAGCGATATTGGATGGGACACTGACGGCGGATCGACGCATTTGATCAGTCAGGGCATAAATTTCCTGTCTAGGGAATTGTTTTGTTATCGCATATATATGGCTGACCAACTCAATGGCTTTTTGCCATGCTTTTAATTGATGGTGGCTCCTTTTATTCATTCCGTGATCCTCCTGTTGATTTTACTCCTTACTCCTCACTCCTGACTCCTTACTCCTGATCCTTATCCTCCAGCCGCCGGCGGGCGCCCGGGACGGAATAAGTCGCCAGTCCCAGGCCTTGCTGGTAGCAGCGCGACGCTCCTTCATGGTCGCCTTCCTGTTCCAGCAGTGTCGCCAGTTCGTGCCAGGTTTCCGGGTAGGCATGGACATCGATGCTTTCCTCGAAACAGGATCGGGCCTTGCCCCAGAGGCCGTTACGCCGCGCCAGACGCCCCACGGTCAACAGCAGCACGGCATCGCGGGAATGGGGGCCCAGCATTTTCTCCGCGAAACGCAATTGTTTGTCCGGGGCTTCCCCCTCGACTAATCCGTATAATCGAACCAGCGCGCTGTCCCGGCGTTTCTTCAATACCCGGCGCAGCATTTTCTCGCAGTCGCCGGTGTCCTCGAACCTGAGGCGTTCATTAACATAAACCTCGATAAGATAGAGTTCCGACTGCAGCTTTTTGGGAATGGCGCGCCATTCCCGCTCCAGTCGTTCCCTGTCTCCGGATTCCCCGGCATTGCGCAACAGACCGGCATGGACTTCCAGCTGCTTGGCGCGAATACGTTCCAGGGGCATGACGCCCTTGCCCTCCAGATCCTGCAGCAGTTCCAGCGATTGCTGCCAGTCCTTCAGCTCAGAACTGGTTTCCAGCATCATCAGCTTGATCTGATCCTGTGAAGGTGATTCCGAGGCGAGATGCCGCAATGTGGCATAGGCCTGTTCCGTCTGGTTCTGGTTCATCTGCAATTCCGCCTGCGTCAGCCCCACGGCCACGCTGGTGCCGCCCGCATGATCATGGGCCAGCCGCAGGTAATGATCGCGGCGCTCCACCTCGCCCTGTTGCTGCGCCGCCCGCGCCGCCAGCAGATAGTTGATGTCCGGATGGCTGGCGTACTTCGAACCCTTGCTGAATTTCTTTTCCGCATCGCGCCAGTCGCCTTCCATCAGGGACAGGAAACCCCGGGACAGGGCCTGTTCCGATTTACGGTAGCGCCGGTGCTCCTGCCAGCGGGCGTAGCTGGCCGGCATATGAATGACACCGCTGATGAAGCGCAGCAGAAAATAGGAGGCAATGATCAGCAGGAACAGGGCCAGGACAAACAGGCTTAGACTGCTCTGCACGGTCCATTCGCCGAAGCTGAACACCACGCGCCCGGAATCCCGGGACAACATCCAGCCGGCGGCCAGGGCCGCCAGCAGGGCAAGCAAGGATGAGATCAACAACCTCACGACGTCGGTTCACCCGTCTCTGTCCGGGAAGACCGGGCCCGATCCTTGATCCAGGCATTCAGGGTTTCCAGGGAGGAACTGATATCCGGCAGATCGCGTTCCAGCTGCAGCCGCTTCATCTCCCGCAGGGATTGAATGACGTTATCGACGGCGCTGCTCGTGGTATCGAAGTATTCCTCCAGCCATGTGATCACGAGATCCAGGGAGGCGCGGAAATTGTCCGTGTCCCGGCGCAATACATTGGCCCGCGCCGATTCCAGTTGCAGGCGCAGGTTCTGATAAAGGAAATAGCGCTCTTCCGGCATTAACAAGGCCTGTCCGGCTTCGTCCGAACGCGTGATCACCACCAGGCTCTTGACCTCCTGCCAGATACCGGACAGCAGCCGTTTCCAGGCGGGCGCGGACTCATCCTGCGGCACTTCCCGGGGATCGCCGGTTTCCGCTTGCTCCGGCGCTTCGCGTTCCTGCAGGGGCAGCCTTTCAACCCGGCCGGCCAGATCGGCCAGATACAGGGACAGACCGCTGATATCCACATCGTCCACCGACTTCAGATTGTTGATGTCCGACTGCAGCTGTTTGCGCACCGCCAGCAACCCCGGTTCGCCCAGGCTGCGCAGGCGATCGTCGGCTGCGCCCAGGGCGGCCAAGGCCGTTTCCAGGTCCCGGTTCAGGGCCAGGCTGTGTTCGGCGATAACCAGGAGATGCTCGATCTCGGCGATGGCCCAGTCGATGTTGACGCGCTTTTGCTGCCGATAGAGATTATCGACGCTCTCAGTAAGCTGTTCCTGTTTCTCCTGCAGTTGCGTGATCCGATCCTGCAGGGATTGCCGTTGGGAAACCAGTTGGTCGATGCGCCCTTCCACATTGTTCAATTGCGATGTTACTTCATCGAACACGCCGGCCCGGGAAGCCTCGGCATCCCGTGCCTGATACTGGAAATAGAAACCGGCCGCCGCCGCGCCCAGGGCGATCAGCGACAACAACAGGGCGGCGTAAGGTATCTTCTGTCCGCGCGTGTCGGCATCCTCGCTCAGGTCCAGTTCGACGGACGCGTCCCCGGTTTCCTCTTCTGTTTGTCTGGATTCTTCACTCATTTAAACTGACTCCGTACAGGCGATGACGGCCCGGACCAGTTCCGGATCCGAAGCGGAAGCAGCAACAACCGGTTTGACGGTAAACCCCGCCTCCTCCGCCGCCTTGCGGATACGCTCGCTGATTACGGCCAGCGGCGTGGCAAACAGAACCGGCCGGCATGCTTCCGGTGTTAATTCGACGAGATTATACAGCCCCGTCACACTGGTAATCACTATGACATCCGGTTTCCTATCATGCCACAGGGAACGGATTTTATCCGGCGCAACTTGCGGTAGTACCCGGCGGTAAATCGCCAGCCGCTGCACCGTGGCGCCACGCTTTTGCAGCTCCTCCGTCAACAATTCCCGGCCACCCTCGCCGCGAACGATCAGCACCTGACGACCGGCCACCCGATCCGCCGCCAGTTCCGGCCGCGCCAGCAGGTCTTCACTGGCGCGGGTGGATTCGGTATGAACAACGTCAGAGATTCCCGCGTTCTGCAATTCCCGCCGCGTGGCGGCACCGGCGGCACAGATAATCCTGCCGGCCAGATCCGCGGCCGGATCCGGCAGCAGTTCCCTGGCCCAGTAGACGGCGTTGCGGCTGACAAAGATCACCGTATCGCATCCGGCCAGCGCCGACTGCAGCCGCCGGCGTGTATCGGCGTCGTCCAGGGGCTGGATAACCATCACGGGAAACGACACCGCCCGCCCGCCGGCCGCTTCGATAAGTTGGCACAGGGCATCGCCCTGTCCCTCCGGCCGCGTCACCAGAACGGTGGCGCCGTTAAGCGACCGATTATTGCTGCTGCTCATGCTCCCGGATTTCCCGCAGTATGTCGCCGGCGCCGCGATTGAGCAGATCCAGGCCGAGCCTGTCCCCGAGCGTTTCCGCTTCCCGGACGGAACCGCCGATTTCGCCCCGAATCACACCGGAACCGTCGGGCCTGCCGATCAACGCGGACAAATGCAGTTGTCCGCCTTCGATGACAGCATAACCCGCCAGCGGCGCCAGGCAGCCGCAGTCCAGGCGGCGGCTGACCGCGCGTTCCGCCGCGACGCAGGCATGGGTTTCCGCGTCATCCAGCGCCTTCAATAACGACAGCACGTTCGCATCACCCTTGCGTATTTCGACGCCCAGGGCGCCCTGGCCGATGGCCGGCAGCAGCTGCGTTGCCGGGATGCGTGCCGTAATGCGGTGCTGCAGCTCCAGCCGCTCCAGCCCGGCGACAGCCAGGATCAGTGCGTCGTACTGACCTTCATCCAGTTTCTTCAGGCGCGTGCCCACGTTGCCGCGGATATCGCTGATCTGCAAATCGGGCCGGTAATGCTTGAGCTGGCAACGGCGGCGCGGACTGGAGGTTCCGACGCCGGCGCCGGCCGGCAGATCGTCAATGCAGGCATAATCATTCGAGACGAAGGCATCACCGGGATCGTGGCGCTTCAGGATAACGGGCAGTTCCAGATCCGGCGGAATTTCAACAGTGACATCCTTCATGGAGTGGACGGCCAGGTCGGCGCGGCCCGAGAGCAGCACCGCTTCCAGTTCCTTGACGAAGGCGCCCTTGCCGCCCATGCTCAGCAGCGTGCGTTCCTGGAACTGATCCGCTTCGGTCTTGACGCCGATCAATGTCACTTCCAGATCCGGATACAACCGCAGCAGGCCCTCACGAACGTGATTCGCCTGCCACATAGCCAGCGGGCTTTCGCGGGTAACAATACGTAATGGTGATCGGGTCATGGATTTGAGTGTATATATCTTTTCGCGGGGCTACTCGCTACACTATCAGCGAGTCTTATAACTGGCAATTTATCCCGTGATCATATCCTCCAATTCGTTATGAAACTCGGCGTCGTCATGGATCCCATCAGCGGGATCAAAACATACAAGGACAGCACTTTTGCCATGATGCTGGCGGCGCAGAAACGCGGCCTTGACCTCTATTATATGGAGCAGCACGATCTCTACATAGAGGACAGCACCGCGCGCGCCCGGACCCGCACCGTCACGGTGGAAGACAATACCCGTGACTGGTTCCGGCTGGGCGAAGAGCAGGCCCGTAACCTGGCCGACTTCGACGCCATCCTCATGCGAGTCGACCCGCCCTTCAACATGGAATACATCTATACCACCTACATCCTGGAACTGGCGCAGCGGGACGGCACTCTGGTGGTCAACGATCCAAGCGGCCTGCGTGACGCCAACGAGAAGATGATGATCAACTTCTTCCCCGAGTGTATCGCGCCGACACTGGTAAGCCGCAGTCTTCAGCAGATACGCGAATTCACCGAACAGCACGGCGAGGTCGTCATCAAGCCGCTGGACGGCATGGGCGGCATCTCCGTGTTCCGCTCCCGCAAGGGTGACCCCAATCTCAGCGTCATCATCGAAACCCTGAGCGACAAGGAAACCCGTTACATCATGACGCAGGCATACATCCCAGCCATCAACGAGGGCGACAAGCGCATCCTGCTCATCGACGGTGAGCCTGTGGACTACGCCCTGGCGCGCGTACCCGCCGAGGGCGACCTGCGCGGCAATCTGGCCGCCGGCGGCACCGGCAGGGGCGTGGCACTGAGCGAACGGGATCGCTGGATCTGCGATCAGGTGGCGCCGCGCCTGAAAGAGATGGGACTGATCTTCGTCGGCCTGGACGTCATCGGCGATTACCTGACGGAGATCAACGTCACCAGTCCCACCTGCATCCGGGAACTGGAGAACATTTACGACATCGATATCTCCGGCCGTTTCATTGATTTGGTGGTGAAAAAGGCTTCGGAGGCAAAAGCTGCCCATTGATTAATTCGGCGCGAGGACGCGCCTCCCACAACCACAGTTTTACTCCGGATGGTAAACCCTGGAAGTGGGAGCGGCGACCACGCCGCGAATCATTCAATCCCTTCCCGGCCCCGGTCCCATAACAGGTATAATGCCGGGATTATGTACGGAATGACTGTACGACATTGAGTTCGCAGCCGCAGCAGCCGCCGATCACGCCGCTCGACCGGCTCGGGCTGACCCTTTGCCTGGCCATCATCACCCATGCCATCATCGTCCTGGGCGTCACCTTTGCATCGGAGGACCCGCCGGCACCCCGTTATGACACCATGGAGATCATTCTCGTCCAGCAGAAAAGCGAACGGCAGGATGACGCCGAGCTGCTGGCGCAGGCGAACCTGGAAGGCGGCGGTGACGCCAGCGAAAAGGTACGGCCCGCAACGCCCCTGCCGCCGCCGTTTCCTGACAACCGGGCCGAACTCGCCGTCCCCGAACCGGCGACTCCGCCTGAAGCGCAACCAAAGCCCGAACCCGCAAAGGAAGCGAAAAAAGAAACCGAGAAGCCGCAAGCGGACAACAGGCAAGTGGTTGCAATGAAAACCGAACAGGCGGAAACACCGATCAGCGACCGCAACAAGGACAAACCCGAACCGAATAAGAAGGTCGAGGACAAACAACAGCAGCAACAAAAACAGACCGAAAAACCCAGCGCCGCGCAACTGCTGACCAACAGTTTCAAGGTCGCCTCCCTCAGCGCCCAGGTGAAACGCAGGCTCGAGGCCCGGGCTAACCGGCCCAGGCGCAAGTTTATCTCCGCCAGCACGCAGGAATTCAAATACGCCTCCTACATGGAAGCCTGGCGTGCCAAGGTGGAACGGGTGGGCAATCTGAACTACCCGGACGAGGCCCGGCGCCGCAACCTGTCCGGCGACCTGATCCTGGACGTGGCCCTGAACAAGGACGGCTCCATTAACGATATCATCGTGCGCCGCTCCTCCGGCTACAAAATCCTGGACGATGCGGCGATACGCATCGTCGAACTGGCCGCCCCCTATTCGCCGTTTCCGGAGGCGATCCGCGAGGAAACAGATATTCTTCATATTACCCGCACCTGGCAGTTTCTGAACAACCGCGGCTTCAGGTAATATTGGAGCCTGCAACAGAATGGACGGGGGCAACATGCAGGCGCAGGCTGAAAGTGAAATCTACGAGACGGGCATCAGCGCCCGGGCCGACTGTCCGTCGGTGGAATCCAGCGTCAACTACCTGGGGGACATGGACGAGATGCCGGTGTTCTACGCCGAGAACTACCGCAACGACAACCTCAATCTCATCGAACATAACATCACTGTCAGCAACGCCCGCCCCGTTCAGGACCATCTGGAACTGGAGCGTGACGGCTTCGTACTGGCGGATCACGCCACCGCCGTGCGGGATTTCCGCGACACCGACGAAGTCCAGCGCACGTACGTGCCGGAGATCGAGGCGCTGATCCGCGACCTGACCGGCGCGCCAAAAGTTCTGGTCGCCGGCGCGGTTCTTCGCTGGGGCGAGCGGGCGGAGGAATCCGGCACGGCAACTGTCAACTCCCGCCCGGCGCGTTTCGTGCACGTGGATTACAGCCGCCGGTCCTTCGATGATTTCGCCCGTATGCATCTGGACAACGCCGGCGAGGCGGAGCCGGAAAAATGGCTCGGGGGCCGCTATGTCGCCTACAACATCTGGCGTGTCCTGACACCGCCGCCGCAGGACGTGCCGCTGGGGATCTGCGCCGCCTGGAGCACGGCCCCGGAAGACGTGGTCACCGGCGAAGCGGTCATCGATGCACCGGACGCGCCGGAATTCCGTTTCGGTTCCTCACTCTACCGCTACAATCCGGATCACCACTGGTTTTACTTTGCCGATATGCACCCCGGCGAGACCCTGGTCTTCAAGGCCTTCGACACCGACCGGGCCCGGCTGCAGGGCTGCCCTCACAGCGCCTTTAACAACCCCCACTGTCCGGAAGAGGCGCCGCCGCGCGCCAGTGTCGAGATCCGGGCCTATGCTTATTTCGGTTCGTAACAATGGATCATATGAACAATGGACAGGCTCTATTCCAGTAACAGTACATAGCAGGGGAAAGTAACATGGCCATCAATCGAAGAAGGTTTCTTCAGAATACATCCGTACTCGCCTCCGCCCTGGCGCTGGGTGCCTGCGGCGGCGAACTCATAAAAGGCCCGGCCGGCCGCGGCAAAGTGGATCTGCTCGGTTCCTACTGGACCATCGCCGGCGGCGCCATCCCGCACGCCGGCCCGGAATACAGCCCGTTCGATTTCCGCGATCGGGTCGAGGCCCTGTCCCGCGGCGGCTTCACCGGCATGGGCATCTGGCACGCCGACCTGGAACACATCCTGAAATCCTACAGCCACGCCGACATGAAGCGCATTCTCGATGACAACGGCATCGAACACCTGGAACTGGAATTCCTGCTCAACTGGTTTGTCTACGGTGATAAGCGTCGCGAATCGGACGAGCAGCGCAAGCTGCTCCTGACCGCCGCCGAGAAACTGGGCGCGCGCCATGTCAAAGTGGGCGATTTCTACAACACCGAGGTGGACATGGATCAGTTGATCCGGGAATGGGGCATCCTCTGCGACGACGGCGCCAACGCCGGCGCCCTGATCCTGTTCGAGGCCATGCCGTTCGCCATGGTCTCCACCATGGAGGACACCCTGACCATGCTGGAAGGCGCGAACCGCAACAACGGCGGCATTATCATGGACACCTGGCACATGGCGAAGATGGGCGTCAGCAACGACTACATCGCCAACTTCCCCTCGCGCTACCTACTCGGCGTCGAGATCAACGACGGCTACCTGAAAACCCCCGATGGTTTGACCATGGGCGAGGAGGCCTACAAGGCCCGCCTGTTCCCGGGCGAGGGCGAGTTCGACGTGGAAGGTTTCGTCGATGCCGTGCAGCGCAACGGCTATGACGGCCCCTGGGGCGTGGAGGTACTGAATACCGAATACCGCAAATGGCCGCTGAAGCGCCTTGTCAACCACAGCTATGACACGGCCATGAAAGTTATTACGGCCTGACCGTTTTTTCCACATAAAGGAGGGTATCATCATGAGTAAACGGAGAGTGCACGACGGCATCGTCGGGGTGTTGATTACACTGGGCATGCTGCTTGGCTGGCTGGCCGATCCGCTCTGGTATCTGCTGCCGCTTGTCATCGGAGTGGCGCTGTTGCAGAGCGCGTTCACCGGTTTCTGCCCGGTTTACTTCATTCTTGACAAAGTGCATGTCGATAAGCCGGGCACGAGCGGAAGCTGAATTCGTCATAATTCCTGTGTCAAGGTACTAGAACCTGTCTCAAAATTCTGGGTTGATGGGCAAACGGATTCGGATAAAACCCGAAGGCGGACTCCGTCTGCCCGTGGACGCCTCGAAACTGAACATGGGCAATACCTATTCCTCGCCGCCGGAGTATTACTACGATATTGAATTCACCTGCATGGACTGTGGCAGGGAGGAGACCTGGACGGCGAAACAGCAGAAGTGGTGGTATGAGGAAGCCGGCGGATACTTCTTTGCCACCGCGGTGCGTTGTCGATCCTGCCGCAGCAAGGAAAGAGACCGTAAGGAACAGGCACGTAAAACTCACTGCGAAGGACTGCGGAAACGCCGCGATACCTGAACTGATGCTTCAGCAACAGTCCGCCACTTGCCGCTGGCTGGCGGCGGTTGTCTGTATCTTCCAGTTCACCGCCTGCGCTCCGCAAATCCAGGCCAGAAGCGATACACTGCAGGCACCGGAATTAACGCGGGATGAAGCTGTCATGGCCGACGGCTACCGCCTGCCGCTGGAACGCTGGTTGCCCGAGAATGGATCACCCTGTCGCATCGTATTGGCCGTGCACGGCTTTAACGATTTTCACATGGCCTTCGAATCCCTGGCCGGGGCGCTGACAAAAGATTGCAGCGCCGTTTACGCCTACGACCAGCGCGGTTTCGGCGCCACCGACCAGCGCGGCATCTGGCCGGGTGAAGACAGGCTGGTCGAGGATGTCATCACATTGGCCTCCCTGCTGCAGCAACGTCATCCCGAATTGCCTCTGTACCTGATCGGGGAAAGCATGGGCGCGGCGATCGTCATGCTCGCTATGGCCGGAAATGATCCACCGCGGGCAGAAGGTGCGGTGTTACTCGCACCGGCGGTCTGGGCGCGTGACATCCAGCCCTGGTACATGCGTATGGGACTGTGGTTTGGAGTGCGTCTCATGCCCGGCCTGAAACTCTCCAGCCGACTCATCGGCATAGAGGCCAGCGACGTGCCGGAAGTACAGCAATACTGGCGCGAACATCCCCTGGTCATTCAGCGCACACGGGTCGATGCCCTGCACGGCGTCAGCAAACTGATGGGTTCGGCACTGGACGCCGCCGGCAACCTGCAGACACCGGCGTTGATCCTGTACGGTGGTAAGGATGAAGTCATTCCGCCCGAGGCTGCCTGCGCCCTGCTGGAACAATTACCGGATCCGCAATCCGTTCCCTGGCGGTTCGTTTACTATCCGCAAGGTTATCACCTGCTGACGCGGGACAGCCGTGCGCAGGAAACTATCATGGACACTAACACCTGGCTCAAATCTCGGCAGGCGCTGCTGCCCTCCGGACGCGAAACGGACCGCGACCGGGCTGAAAAAGTGCTCTGTCAATAGTTTGCGCCCGGCTACCTGCCCCGGTAAACGGCGATCGAGATACAGGAGACAGGCCGGGCGGAGGCGGGAAACAAACAACCGATTGTGATTATCCTTACCGCGGGCCTATTATATTAGCCATCCGGTATATCCCCGAATGCGAACCACGCAAGAAACAGCAGGACTACCGGCGGCCAATTCAATCGGATTCATTTATCAGGGGGCAGTCCATGAACATTTACAAGACACTGTTCAAACAATTCGTCACGGCTTTCCGTTTCATTCCGGTTTCGGCGTTGCTGGCCGCCGGCCTTGCCACGCCCGCCGGCGCCGACGAGACCTGCATGTCGCCGTACATGGCCAAGATCACCGGCCAGGAGGACTACGTCTATGTCTGGACCCTCGGGGCAAAAGGTGTCGGCGATGAACAGGACAAGATCGTCACCATCGACGTCAATCCCGCTTCCGGTAATTACGGCGAGGTGGTGCACTCCCTGTCCCTGGGCGGTCGCAACGAGGCCCATCACGCCGGCCTGACCGATGACCGCCGTTATTTGTGGGCAGGCGGCCTGGACACCAACCGGATATTCGTCATCGACATCCATACCGATCCCGCGAAGCCGCGCCTGCACAAAACCATCAACA
>JBBDSH010000026.1:0-9720 GCA_040905045.1 Gammaproteobacteria bacterium
TGGTGTACGACATCATGAATGACAAGCAGCGCAAGGACTATGAGGAATTCCTGGAATGCGATTTTTCCTTCGAGGTGCCCGGCCTGGCACGTTTCCGTGTCAATGCCTTTAACCAGAACCGCGGTGCCGGCGCCGTATTCCGTACCATTCCCTCGGAGATCCTGTCGCTTGAGCAGCTTAACGCGCCCAAGATCTTCGAGGAAATATCCGATTTCCCCCGCGGCGTGGTGCTGGTGACCGGGCCTACAGGCTCCGGTAAGTCCACCACCCTGGCGGCCATGGTCAATCACAAGAACGAGACCGAATACGGGCATATCCTGACGGTGGAGGATCCCATCGAGTTTGTCCACGAAAGCAAGAAATGCCTGATCAACCAGCGTGAGGTGCACCGCGATACCCTCGGTTTTAACGAGGCCCTGCGCTCGGCACTGCGCGAGGATCCGGACGTAATCCTGGTCGGCGAAATGCGTGACCTTGAGACAATACGCCTGGCCCTGTCCGCGGCCGAGACCGGTCACCTGGTGTTCGGTACCCTGCATACCAGTTCCGCCGCCAAGACCATCGATCGTATCGTCGACGTGTTCCCGGCGGATGAAAAGGACATGGTGCGCGCCATGTTGTCGGAATCCCTGCGTGCGGTCATTTCCCAGACCCTGCTGAAGAAAAAGGGCGGCGGCCGCGTCGCCGCCCACGAGATCATGCTCGGCACCCCGGCCATCCGCAATCTGATCCGCGAGAACAAGATCGCCCAGATGTATTCCGCCATCCAGACCGGCCATCAGTTCGGCATGAAGACCCTGGATCAGGATCTGCAGGAACTGGTTTCCAAGGGCGTGGTGGACCGGGACCAGGCCCGATCCAAGGCGGTAAACAAAGATGCATTCTGAATAATTAGGCCGCATGAAAACGTTGTGGGTACAACAGAAGCTGACACAGAGTCCATGATGCAGGTCTAAAACCGGAGAAGAGGTATGGAGAGAGAACAGGCAATCAAATTCATGCGCGACCTTCTCAAGCTTATGGTGGAGAAGCGGGGCTCGGATCTGTTCATCACCGTTGACTTCCCTCCCGCCATCAAGATCGACGGCAAGGTCACTCCCGTATCGAAAACCAAACTGACCTCGGAAAATACCAAGGCCATGGTCTACGCGATCATGAATGACAAGCAGCTGAAGGAATACGAGGCCACCAAGGAGTGCAACTTTGCCGTGGCGCCGACGGGCATCGGCCGTTTTCGCGCCAATGCCTTCGTGCAGCAGGGCCATTGCGGCCTGGTCATGCGCACCATTGAGACGGACGTGCCCAATCTTGACAAGCTGGGGCTGCCGGAGGTGCTCAAGGACGTGGTCATGACCAAGAACGGACTGGTCATCATGGTGGGCGGTACCGGCTCTGGTAAATCCACCTCGCTGGCGGCCATGATCGATTACCGTAACGAAAACAGTTACGGCCATATCATTACCATCGAGGATCCCATCGAGTACGTGCATCCGCACAAGAACTGCATCATCATGCAGCGCGAGGTGGGCGTGGATACCGACGACTGGGACATTGCCCTGAAGAACACCCTGCGCCAGGCGCCGGACGTGATCCTGCTGGGCGAGATCCGCGATAGGGAAACCATGGAATTCGGCATTGCCTTCGCCGAAACCGGCCATCTGGCCATGGCGACACTGCACGCCAACAGCGCCAACCAGGCCCTGGATCGCATCATCAACTTCTTCCCGGAAGAGCGTCGCCAGCAGCTGCTGATGGATCTGTCGCTGAACCTGAAGGCGGTGATCTCCCAGCGCCTCCTGAAGACCCGTGACGGTGAAGGCCGCTGCGCCGCCATCGAGATCATGCTCAACTCGCCGTTGATGGCGGATCTGATCCTCAAGGGCGAAGTCCACGAGGTCAAGGCGCTGATGGCCAAATCCAATGAACTGGGCATGAAGACCTTTGACCAGGCGCTGTTCGATCTGTACGAAGCGGACAAGATTACCTACGAAGACGCATTGCGTAACGCCGATTCCATGAACGAACTGCGCCTGAGGATCAAACTGGAAGGCAAGGCGGCGAAAGACGGGGACAAGACCGACGGCCTGGATCATCTCAGTATTGCCGAGGATGACAAGGACGAGAAATCCGGCATGATGCGTTAAATGTGTGTTCCGAGTCCTTGTGCAATCCGGAAACATAACGCAGACACGCGGTAAATACGTCCCCCGGATCAAGTCCGGGGCAGGCTATGTAGCTCGAATGCGGCATCCCTGCCGCATACGGTCTGCTTATATGCTTCCGGATTGCACAAGGATTCGGAACGGCTATCTATTTACGACGTTGCAGTAATACACGGAAAACAACAAGCAATAACAAATTCGGGGGTCTAGCGTTTTGGATATTCAGCCGTACCTGAAACTGATGGTCGAGAAAAATGCCTCGGACCTGTATTTCACCGTGGGCGCGCCGGTCAAGATCAAGCTGGAAGGCAAGGTCAGTTCCGTCGGCAAGACCGTACTGGACAGCGGACTGAGCAAGGCTGCTGCGTACGGCATCATGACTGATCATCAGATCGAATACTTCGAAGAGAACCTCGAATGCGATTTTGCCATCGCCATGCCGGACGGCTCGGCCCGTTTCCGTGTCAATGTCTTCCGGCAGCGCGGCGAGGTGGGCATGGTTTTGCGTTTGATTCCCAGCACCATCCCGACTATCGACGAACTGGGTCTGCCCGAGATACTGAAGGAGTTGATCAATCACCGCCGCGGCCTGATCCTCATGGTCGGCGCCACCGGCTCCGGCAAGTCCACCACCCTGGCATCGATGATCGACCACCGCAATGAAAGTACGCCCGGGCATATCCTGACTATTGAGGATCCGGTGGAATTCAGTCACCCCAACAAGAAAGCCATCATCAACCAGCGCGAGGTGGGCGTGGATACCTGGTCCTATCCCAATGCCCTGAAGGCGTCGCTGCGCGAGGCACCGGATGTCATCCTTATCGGCGAGATCCGTGATCGCGAGACCATGGAGGCGGCGCTGGAGCTGTCCAACACCGGTCATCTGGCCATCTCCACCCTGCACGCCAACAACGCCCACCAGGCCATGGAGCGCGTCATCAACATGTTCCCGCAGGAGATGCACAAGCAGTTGTTCATGGATTTGTCCCTGAACCTGCGCGCGGTTATTTCCCAGCGTCTGGTGCGCGGCATTGATGCCAGGCGTTGCGCCGCCATTGAGATCCTGATTAATACGCCGCACATCGCCGAACTCATTCTTAAAGGCGAAATCGATGAAATCAAGGAAGCCATGGAAGGGAGCGGCCAGCGGGGCATGCAGTCCTTCGACGAGGCCCTGCACGATCTGTTCAAGGAAGGGCGTATCGAACTGGAGGAAGCCCTCAACAACGCCGATTCGCGCACCAATCTCGAGGCCAAGATCAATTTCGGCTAAATAAGTGTTCCGAATCCGTGTTCAATCCGGGAATATATAAGCGGACCGTATGCGGCAGGGAGGTCGCATTCGAGCTACAGGGATGTATTTACCGCGTGTCCGCGTTATGTTCCCGGATTGAACACGGATTCGGAATAGCTATATAGCCGTCGGCCAGCAACCACCTTCTGGTCTATATAAACCGTTTTTCATCTCTTCCCGGGCCGCGGGATTCTCGCCTGTTGTATTCATACACTTTGCAAATCAAGCAGATATCCTGTATTTTGCAGCGCCGGTACGATTGTTGCATAAAAACAATCCTGGCCCGGCCATATCAGCCGTTACACGAAACCGTTTATTGAATTCAAAGAGGTAGACAAAGCATGTATGTATCAAGGACAAGGGCAGTGACGCTGCTCACCGTGCTGGGCGTGGTTACTGCCATGCCGGCCGCCGCCCAGGACATCCTGGAAGAGATCATCGTCACCGCCACCCGCGTGGAACGCCCCCTGGGCCAGGTGCCCCTGGCCGTGAGCTCCATCGGCAAGGAGGAGATCCAGCTCGGCCGGCAGGAACTGGGTCTGGACGAGTCGCTGGCGCGGGTGCCGGGGGTGTTCATGCAGAACCGTTATAACTTCACACAGGATCTGCGGATATCCATCCGCGGCTTTGGTTCCAGGGCGAGCTTCGGTATCCGCGGCATCAAGGTCTTCGCCGACGGCATCCCGGTGACCCTGGCCGACGGCCAGAGCGGCACCGACGACCTGGATATCGGCTCGGCGGAGCGCATCGAGGTGGTACGCGGACCGACGGCCTCCCTCTACGGTACCGCCTCCGGCGGTGTCATCAACGTCATCACCGAAGACGGTCCGGCGGATCCCTTTCTCGAAACCAAGATTATTGCCGGTGCCTATGATCATCAGAAGTATCAGTTCAAGACCGGCGGTCAGTTCGGCAAGCTGAATTACCTGGTCAATGCCTCGCATCTGACCATGGACGGTTACCGGGATGATTCCGGCGTCCAGCACAGCCTGGTCAATTCCAAGTTCCGTTACGATATTGACGATACTTCCGACGTTACCCTGGTCGCCAATGCCGTCAATTCCCCCTGGGCGGACGATGCCGGCGGTATCACACTCGCCGATGTGGCCGTGGACCGGCGCCAGGCACAACCCCGCAATGTCAGTTCCAATTCCGGTGAAAAATTCAACCAGCAGCGTGTGGGCGTGATCTACGACAAGAGTTTCAATGAGAATCACGAAATCTCGCTGCGCGGTTATCATTTGTGGAAGGATTTCCTGACATTTATCCCTATCGGTTCCCACATTCCTTTCGTTGCTGATGACGGTGTGGTGCAGTTCGACCGCAAGTTCTACGGCGGCGGCGGCAAGTACACCTGGACCGGAGAAGTCATGGGCCGGCCCAACCGCCTGACCGTGGGGTTCGATATCGATATCCAGCGGGACGATCGCCAGCGCTTCATTAACAACGCCGGCGTCCAGGGCGCCCTGGTTTTCGATCAACTGGAGAAGGCCGATTCCTACGGCTTCTATTTCCGCAATGAGTTCGATGTCACCGATACGGTGGAGCTGAGCTTCGGCGGCCGTTATGACGATATCGATCTGAGCGTGGATGATCGTTATCTGGCCAACGAGGATCAGTCCGGTGCATTGAACTTCAGTGAATTCAGCCCGGCCGTCGGCCTGGTATGGTCGTTTACCCCGACTATGAACGTTTACGCCAACTACGCCTCGTCCTTCGAGACGCCCACGTTCACGGAGTTGGGTACCCCCGCGCAGGAATTCAACGTCAACCTGGGCGGGTTCAACAACGTCAATCCGCAGCAGGCGCGCAGTTTTGAGATCGGCATAAAAGGTACGGCCCTGGACCGGGTTCGTTACGAAGTGGCGGCGTTCACCATGGACGTGGACGATGAGATTGCTAATTTTGAGCAAATAGGAAATCGAGCCTTTTTCAGAAATGCCGATTCCGACCGCCGGGGCATTGAGGCGGGTCTGCAGGCCCGGCTCATGGAGGGCCTGGATCTGACCGCGTCCTATACGCTGTCCGATTTTACCTTCAGCCGGTTCCCGGGCAGTCCGGGGGCTGTAGGGAAGTGGATCCCGGGTATTCCCAAGCATCAATTCTACACCGAACTGGCCTATCGGCATGAAAGCGGCGCGTACTTCATCTGGGACGCGCTTTATGTTGGCAAGTTCTACGCCGACAACACCAATACGGAAAAGGTCGATTCCTACTGGGTGTCGAATATTCGTATCGGCAGCGACTTTCGCTTCAGCGACGTCACGGTGTCGCCGTTTGTGGGCGTCAACAACGTCTTTGACGAAAAATACTTCTCCAACGTGCGCATCAATGCCTTCGGCGGCCGAGCCTATGAACCGGCGCCGGAACGCCATGTCTATGGCGGGGTAAGCATCCGCTACAATTTCCTATAAGCAGATCGTCCCTTCTCGCGTGATAGTTCGTGGCCGGGGTATTCAATACTCCGGCCCCTTTGTATCTGTAGAGGCGGATTTCTTTGTTCAAATCCGAGAAGACAACCGGAACACTCATTTGTGTGAAGGGTCGGATACAAGGAATCCGATACAAAAAAGGAGTCATGCATGAGATTCTCCCTGTTCTTGTTTACGATCCTGATTCCCGTGCAAATAGTGCTGGCCGCCGGCGATCTGAGCCGCCAGGAACCGGTTGAAGTGACTGTCAGGCTGGGTACGGAAGACGGCAAAATGGTGTTCAAGCCGGACAGTCTCCGCTTTGAAACCGGCAGGCTTTATAAAATGGTGCTGATCAATAACAGCCCTCATAAACACTACTTCTCTTCGGACAGGTTCAGTCAATCCGTTTTTACACGCAAGATTCAAACCTACGACGGCGACGGTAATGCAACGGCGGAAATCAAGGGGCACATCCGCGAAGTCGAAGTGTTTCCGGGTTACGTTGCCGAATGGTGGTTTGTGCCCGTACAGACGGGAAACTTCGATGATCTGGTTTGTACCGTTGACGGCCATGCCGAGTCCGGCATGACCGGTAAAATCGAGATCTACTGAACACGGAGCGCGCTGTGCTTTTGTGGGTCCGTAAATACTGCCGGGGAATCTCCGCTGTTGTAAGCGTCATCGTTCCCGTTGGCCGGCAAGTGAGTGGACCAGAGTCCTGGAATGGATTGTCCGACCGGCGGGCTTGCCGTACACTTCCGGTAAAGATAACGACAGGGATTGTTTCCCCGGCAGCCTCGGTGACTCATTCCGGAATATGATTTCCAGTAATAATCATCACAAGTCATGAACCCGGATCAGATCGCGATTATCGTGGTCCTGGTCATCACCGTCGCCCTGTTCGTATGGGGCCGCTGGCGTCACGATGTGGTTGCCCTGTTTGCGCTGCTTGCCTGCGTATTCCTGCAATTGATTCCGGCCGGCAGGGCCTTTGCGGGCTTCGGTCATCCGGCGGTAATTACCGTGGCCTGCGTACTCGTGCTGAGTCATGGATTGCAGTCCACGGGTGCGGTGAATGCGCTCGCCGGCCGGATCCTGCCGCAGAATGCGGGCGCGACCGTTTCCATAGCCGCCCTTATTGGACTGGGGGCAACCCTGTCTGCGTTTATCAACAATGTCGGCGCCATGGCGCTGTTGATGCCCGTGGCTATCCAGCTGGCGGCGAAACTGGAATTGCCGCCCGGCAAGATACTCATGCCGCTTGCCTTCGGTACCATCCTCGGCGGCATGACCACACTGATCGGTACGCCGCCCAATCTTATTGTTTCGGGATTCCGGGTCGAGGCAGGAACTGGCAGTTTCGGCATGTTTGATTTCACCCCGGTCGGCGCCGTCGTGGCCGTCGCCGGAGTGGTGTTCGTCGCCCTGCTGGGATGGCGTATCGTCCCGGCCCGGCAACAGGCGGAGGAATCCAGCTTTGATACCGGCACCTATCTGACCGAGGCGCGCCTGACCGAAAAAGCCAAGACGGCGGGGAAAACCCTGCGGGAAGCGGAAGAGCTCATCGAAAACGAGGAAGCGCAGATTGTCGGCATGGTTCGCAACGACCTGCGACTGTCGGCGCCCAACCCGCGCCGTGTGCTGCAGCCCGGAGACATCCTCGTCATCGAGTCGGATCCGGAGTCCCTGGAATCGGTATTGTCCACCCTGGGACTGAAACTGGAAGAAGATGTCCCGCATGACTCCGATGAGGAAGAAGAAACCGAAGCGGTATCGGCGCACGGACCCATCGCGCCGGATGGCACCATGGATGAGGAAGACAAGGACGAGGAAAAATCCGGCGAGGAAGAAACAGTGCTGCAGGAACTGGCGGCCATGCCCGATTCGGATATTGTCGGCCGCAGTGCCAGCGATATCGATCTGCGCAGCCGTTACGGTCTGAACCTGCTGGCTATTTCCCGGCGGGGCCGTCGTTCCATAAAACGACTGCGTTCCACCTCCATCCAGGCCGGCGATGTCCTGCTCATGCAGGGTGCGCCGGAATCCCTGTCGGCCTTTGCCGGTGAATTCGGCTGTGTGCCTCTGGCACAGCGATCAATCCGTATTCCCGACAAGCAAAGGACAACATTGGCATTGATTATCATGGCGGCGGCCATCGTCGGCGCCGCCTTTGGACTGCTGCCGGCCGCCATCTCATTCGCCGCCGGCGCCTTATTGTTCGTTGTATTCAAAATACTTCCTTCACGGCAGATATATGAGGCAATCGACTGGCCGGTGATCATTCTTCTGGGCGCGTTGATCCCGGTGGCAACCGCCATGGCGTCCACCGGCACGGCGGATCTGCTTGCCGGTATCCTGCTTGAGGAGGTGGCGCAGGGGCGGCCGATCCTTGCCCTGGCCCTGATCATGGTCGTTTCCATGACCCTGTCCGATTTCATGAATAACGCCGCCACCGCCGCCGTCATGTGCCCCATCGCCATCAGTGCCGCCGTGCAGCTGGGCGTCAATCCGGATACCTTTCTCATGGCTGTCGCCGTCGGCGCATCCTGCGCCTTCCTCACACCCATCGGCCACCAGAACAACACCCTGATCCTCGGTCCCGGAGGATTCCGCTTCGGCGATTACTGGCGTCTGGGAATATTTATGGAGATCCTCGTGCTGGCTATCGGCATTCCCATGCTGATCCTGATATGGCCGCTATGAGAATGGATGAGATTGCACAACATCGGACCATAACGACACTGATAAAAACGACCGCAATATTGGCCGGCGTCTTGATACTATTGACCGTCATGGTGTTGTTTGAAAGTCCCCTCCACAGCATTGATTTATACATCGCGGAAAGAATCGCGCTCGACATACAAAACGGGTTATGGTTTGCGGTTCTTGAACTGACGGAATTAGGCGGCAGTGCCGTGATAATTATTGTGATGCTGGTTGTCAGTCTGATGCTGATACGCGAAAGGAGCCTGCACCTGGTTTTGCCGTTTTGGCTGGGATTTCTTGGCGCACGTTTCATCACCGGGAGCCTCAAGTATGCCGTTGGCCGGGAGCGCATGGCCATGGACAATTTTGTTGAGCTTATGGCCGGTATAAACAGCCCCTCCTATCCAAGCGGTCATGCCACATCAGCGTTATACGTATATGGTTTTGTTGCGTATCTGATGATGAGCGCGGATCTTCCGGATAATTTCAGACGGCTTGTGGTGGTTCTGTTATTCGGACTGGCCGGGATGATTGCGTTAAGCCGGATGTTACTGGGCGTTCATTATTTAACGGATGTTCTGGCGGGTCTTGTCTGTGGCGGTATGGCACTTTGCCTTGCTGTTGCCGCGGCAGATTATCTACGGAAAACGCGGCTATCGAGGCAATATTGATTCAGGCTGTTTCCGGATCGAGGCCATGCCATGGAGAAACGATTTAGATACTTGTCAGGGCGGAAAACCGTGTTCGATCCGGAACGTCGGCGCCTGCTGCGGCACGGCCTCGCCGCTTCCGGCGTGCTTGTCGTTGGCCCCGCTCTGTGGAGCGCGTCACTGTACGGCAATGCGCGGCAACCGGTTACGGTGAAAAAACCGGTAAGTAATATCCCCGCTCTTGCCGGGACCCTGCACGAAGTCGCGGTGGAAAATTCGTCCGACACCCGCATGCTGGTACCGGAAGGGTTCTCGGTACGCGAGGTGGCCCGCACAGGGCGCCGGTCCGTGGCCGGCTCGGAGTATCTTTGGCACGCCGATCCCGATGGCGGCGCCGTCTTCGCCGTGGACGACGGCGGCTGGATCTATGTCTCCAATTCGGAGATCCATTACAAGGGCCGGGGTGGTGTCGGCGCCCTGCGGTTCGATGCCGG
>JBBDSH010000027.1:0-1965 GCA_040905045.1 Gammaproteobacteria bacterium
ATGCCGCCGTGGTACTGGGCGGCGAGGATGGTTGGGAAGTCAGCTACGGCGGCTTTATCAACTTGTTCTACAATCAGCATGACTTCGAATATTTCGGCGGGGGTAGCGAGGACAGCTCCCACCTGAACGAAGGTCTGCTGCCCAACTTCCATACCATGACGGTGAAGACACCGGAAGTGAACGGCCTCAAGGGAACCGGCCAGATCACCTTCGCGGTGGATTCGTCCTCGAACAAGGACGGCCGCCTGAACAAGGCCGGCGTCTTCAATACCGGTTCCACGATCGACATGCGTGAAGTCTTCTTCAATGTCGAGGGCGATTTCGGCACCATCAGCGCCGGCCGCACCCTGTCCCTGTTCCAGCGCCAGGCCATTCTCAAGGACATGACCCTGTTCGGCATGGGCGCTATGGGCGGTCCCGACGGCGGCGGCACCTCCCTGGGCCGCATCGGCTTCGGTTATGTCTATCCGGACTTCCGCACCCGCTTCACCTACAAGACGCCGGACATCAACGGCTTCAATCTGGAAGTGGGTATCTTCGATCCCCAGGAACCGCTAGGCGCGGCCCCCATGTGGGAAACGGATACGCCGCAGTTCCAGGCCGAGGCTACTTACACCACGCCGTTCGAAGGCGGCAGCTTCAATGTCTGGGCCGGCCTGCTCTGGCAGGAACAGACCATGATGGCGCTTAACTCCGACGTGGAGTCTTTCGGTTACAATGTCGGCGCCGATGTCAGCTTCCAGGGTTTTAACGTGGTCGGCAGCTTCTACGACGGCGAGGCGTTGGGCAGCGTACTGTTCAATCTGGGTGGCGGCGACGGCTTCGTCTGCGGTGCCATCGGTTGTGCCGAAGCCGACAACCAGGGCTACTACGTCCAGGGTAGCTACACCTTCAACGGCAAGACCAAGCTGGGTGTCAGCTACGGCGCCTCGCGTCAGGACGCCGTTAACAACACCACGCTGGCGGCCATCGGTGCGCCACTCAACAGCAGTGGTGGTCAGCGTAACCGCCTGTTCACTGTCGGTGTCTACCACGACGTCACGTCCTGGCTGAAGGTGATTGCCGAGTATAATGACTACGACAGCACCTTCTTCGGTATTCAAGATGCCAAGGGCTTTTCGGTCGGCGGCTTCCTGCTCTGGTAAGAAGTCGTGACAGGATAATAACAAGAGTCGCGGTACTCTGATTGAAAGGCGCACCGGAAGGTGCGCCTTTTTTTATGTCTGTTCGAGTCTCATAGCGGTTTTGTTGTACAATGACGGAACGGATCCTGCCCGGTTCGTTCAAACAGACAGCTACTCATTCCCAACGTGTGAAAATCATGACTGCATTGAAATCGTTCCTGAACCCTGGATTGTTACTCATACTCGCCTCGGTCCTGTCGCAGCCGGCACTGGCTGACGAGGTCCTCTGGAAATCCGGCAAGAACCTCTACATCAAGCTCACTGAACAGGATGAGACCGCGTCCGGCGAGCGGCCGAAGCCCAACGATCACCCGGTGGAGCTGGATCGCAATCAGGTAACCAACGCACTCAGGTTGATGCAGATCTGGAACGAGAACTACATCCGTACCAATGAGGCGATTACGGTTTTCTCCACACAGCAGGCGCGTCTGCTCGGTGAATATATCGCCACCGGACTGCGCCAGGCCGGCCCGGACCAGGATATTGTCTTTGCCCTGGTCAAGAAGGAACGGGGTTTTCTCTCCATCGAAACCCGGGAATACCTGGCCGGACGGGCGTTTTACGTGGACGGCCGGTTGAATATCATCATCGGTGACTACGCCAAGCCGGCGGATCGCTTCAAGGAACGCATGGTCCAGAGCCATGGCGGCGGCGATGAGGTCCAGTATTATTTCACCCACGGCAAGCGGTCCAAGTCCTCCGGTTTCGATGAACGCGTCATCGGCAAAGACGGCATTGAGACCCATCAGGGCAGGAGTGACTGGTATCGGATCGACGTGGA
>JBBDSH010000027.1:2065-4478 GCA_040905045.1 Gammaproteobacteria bacterium
GGATTGATTACGGAACAGGAGTACGGTCAAAGGCGTAGCGCCATCCTTGATGAGCTTTGAGATTGCCCGGGGTCCGGATATGTCTTACGGATTCCGCTGTACCTGTGTTTACCATAATGGAGCAAGGCCAGGGACAGGGTGTTTCCGCTCCCCTCGGCAGCAAAGATGAGAACCCTGTATCCGGAAATCGAGCCGTATAACAAAGACGCGATCGCCGTCGATGCGGTGCATGACGTCTATATGGAAGAGTGCGGTAATCCCGACGGCATTCCGGTTCTGTTTCTCCACGGCGGGCCCGGTTCCGGCTCCAATGAGAACCACCGGCGCTATTTCAACCCGGACAAATACCGCATCGTCCTGTTCGATCAGCGGGGCTGTAACCGATCCGTGCCCCGGGGCGAGACCCGCAACAATACCACGCAGGATTTACTCGCGGATATCGAAGTTATTCGCGAACGTCTGCAGATCGAACAGTGGCTGGTTTTCGGCGGTTCCTGGGGCTCCACACTGGGCCTTTTATACGCCCAGGCCCATCCGGGCCGGATCCTGGGCCTGATTCTCAGAGGCAGCTTCCTGGCCCGACAGGCGGATCTGGACTGGTTTGTAAAATTCGGCGCCAATCGTGTTTTTCCCGATGCCTGGGAGGAGTTCATCCGGCCCATACCGGAGGACGAGCGGGATAACCTCATCGAGGCCTACCACCGGCGCGTGCACGGCGGCGACGCGGAAGAACAACTGGCGGCGGCGCGCCGCTGGGCGACCTGGGCCGGCAAAGTGGTCACCTGGACCCTGCCGGTATATGAACCCGGTGAAGAGGATACTGCAAAAATGATCCACGAGGTGGCCATTGAGACTCATTACGCAAAGAACCGCTACTTCGTCGAGGAAAACCACATTCTGGACAATATGAACCGCATCCCCGAGGTGCCGGTGCGGCTGATTCACGGCCGCCGCGACATACTTTGTCCCTTGACCAGTTCCTGGCTGCTGCACCGGGCGCTGCCGCAATCCACATTGAACATCGTCCGCGAGGGCGGCCATCTGGCTGGCGAACCGCCCATGATCGATGCCCTGGTCTCCGCCACTGATGCAATGGCAGCAAAGCTTAGTGAGGCGTGAGGGGTCAGGAGTAAGGTGTAAAGACCATTCTTTTATTATATTCCTCACTCCTTACTCCTTATTTCTGATCTTGAGGATACTGACCGAAGAAATGTATCGACTGGATTCCAGTACTGGATCGGGGTCCAACACAGGCTCCCGCAGGAATGACGGCTATGTTTTACTTCTCACACCTCACTTCTTACTCCTCACTATGATGCAGTTAAACCGGAAGCGGTGCTCGATATGAATATCATTGATTCGGATAAGCCCCTGATCATGGGCATACTGAACGTGACGTCGGACAGTTTTTCCGACGGTGGCCTGTTTCTGGCGCCCGATGTTGCCGTCGAGCATGCCCTGCGGATGATCGCGGATGGGGCGGATATTATCGACATCGGCGGCGAGTCGACACGCCCCGGTTCGGAACGCGTCCCGGCGGAGGAACAGAAGCAACGCATCCTGCCCGTGCTCGACCTGCTCAAGGATCAGCTGCCGGACAACATTCTTGTCAGTGTTGACACCACTCTGGCGGAAGTTGCCGAAGCGGCCGTGGGTGCGGGTGCAACCATGCTCAACGATATCTCCGCAGGCCGTGATGACGAAGGGATCTTTGCGGTTGCCGTCAAAAAGAATATTCCCATTGTGCTCATGCACATGCAGGGAACACCCGCGACCATGCAGGAAAATCCGCAGTATGACAATGTCGTGATGGAAGTCCGTGATTTCCTGCTGGAGAGGGCGCAGACCGCCGAGCAGGCAGGCGTCAAACGGGAAAACATTATCCTCGATCCCGGTATCGGTTTCGGCAAGACGCGCCGGCATAACCTGCAGTTGCTGGCGGGGCTGGGGGATATTGTCGAGTGCGGTTACCCGGTGCTGCTGGGTACCAGCCGCAAGCGTTTCATGGGCGCCATCTGCGACATGGAAGAATTTGATGAACTGGTGGGGGCCACGTGTGCGACAACGGCACTGGGTGTGCGGGCCGGTGTAAAGATCTTCCGTGTGCACGATGTCCGGCCCAACCGTCAGGCCGCCGATGTCTCCTGGGCAGTAAAGGCCAGTGAGGTGTAAGGAGTGAGGTGTAAGGCGTAAATGCGCCGTCATTCTGGCACACTAAAATCCAGTAAATGTAGGGTGGGTTGAGCAGAGCGAAACCCACCGATTGCGAATAACCAGCGATCCCTGGTGGGTTTCGCAAACAACGCTCAACCCACCCTACGGTTATTTCAAGCTACGGTTTCTTCCTTTTCCTCTTCGCTAACCTTCTTCGAGTTCTTCATATTCCGGAACACCAGCGGCTGTTCGACATGGG
>JBBDSH010000027.1:4578-9707 GCA_040905045.1 Gammaproteobacteria bacterium
TCGCGCACATTGGGGAATTCCAGTCCCGGCAGCTGGCCGGCGGCGTGGCAGGGCAGGGCGCTGCCGTCCGGGGCGATGGTCAGGAAAATATTGCCCCAGCCGTTCATGCAGGGCTTGGGACGGTTTTCAAAATAATCCGGTATCACATAGATGATCTTGCTCTTGCCCTTCATCTTTTGCTGGTATTCCCTGGCCACCTTTTCCGCTTCGGCCAGTTGTTCCCGCGTCGGCAGCAGTTGATCGATATTGACCCGGGACCAGCCGTAGTACTGGGTGCTGGCCAGTTCCACGTAATCCGCCTCCAGTTCAACGGTCATGTCGAGGATGTCCCGGATCTGATCGATATTCTTCCGGTGCAGGACGATGTTCAGGACCATGGGGTAGTCGTGCTTTTTCACGGCCCGGGCCATTTCGGTCTTGTGGGAAAAGCTTTTCGTGCCGGCCAGGTAGTTGTTCAGTTCCTCGTTGCTGGCCTGGAAACTGATCTGGATGTGATCCAGGCCGGCTTCCTTGAAGGCGCGGACGCGGTCCTCGTCCATGCCTACGCCGGAGGTGATCAGGTTGGTGTAATACCCCAGGCGCCGCGCCTCGGCGATGAGCTCTTCCAGGTCCTTGCGCACCAGCGGCTCGCCGCCGGAGAAGCCCAGTTGCGTGGCACCCATCTTGCGAGCCTGCTGCAGGACGCGGAACCAGTCTTCCGTGGACAACTCGTCCTGGTATTTGGCGATATCCACGGGATTGGAGCAATAGGGGCACTGCAGCGGGCACCTGTAGGTCAGTTCCGCCAGCAGCCAGAGGGGCTTGTTGTGGGCTTTAGGTTCGGATCCAGCCATTTTCTACCGCCTTTTCAAGAAATGTCATGACATCATCCGCCAGATCGGCGTCGGGGAACTGTTCGTTCAACTCCGCGATAATGTCGTCTATGGTTTTTTGACCGTCACAGCGCCTGAGAATTTCCCCGGCGCTCGGGCTCAGCTTGATCATGCCTTCCGGGTACAACAGGACGTGGCAGTCCTGGGCCTCTTCCCACTGGAAGCGCAGGCCCGGTGCGATGGCGGGCACAGTTTCTTTATTGACTGTCTCGTTCATTCCGGTTTGTCGCAGCAGTAATAGGGCGGCATTTTTTCAATATAGGCCATCCACATGGCGTCCAGCATGGTCCAGAGGATGTCCAGCTTGAACTGCAAAATGCCCAGGGCCCGTTCCTGCTCCTCACGGGTCTTGAAGTAATCCAGGGTGATTTCCAGGCCGTGCTGGACATCGCGGCGCGCCTCGCTGAGTCGTTTGCGGAAATAGCCGTAACCCTTTTCGTCGATCCAGGGATACACATCCGGCCAGCTGTCCAGGCGCTTTTGATGAATATTGGGTGCGAACAGTTCCGTCAGCGAGGAGCAGGCCGCTTCCTGCCAGGTGGCGCCGCGGGCGAAGTTGTAATAGGCGTCGATGGCGAAGCGCACGCCGGGCAGTACGTGCTGTTCGGAGATCAGTTCCTCCCGCGTCAGGCCGACGGCTTCGCCCAGCTGCAGCCAGGCCTCAATACCGCCGTCCTCGCCCTCCAGGCCGTCGTGATCGATAATGCGTTGCACCCACTGCCGCCGTACATCGCGATCGCGGCAATTGGCCATGATGGCGGCGTCCTTGACCGGGATGGTGGTCTGATAATAGAAACGGTTGGCGACCCAGCCCTGGATGGCCTCCTTGTCCAGCTCACCGCTGTTCATGCGCACATGAAAGGGATGGTGGATGTGGTAATACACTTCCCGGGCGCGGAGTTGCTGTTCGAACTCCTCGCGGCTCCAGGGCCGGTTCTGTTCATTCATGCCCACGTTGTCTTCGCTCCTGCAACAGTCTTTTCTATAGCGATAGTCGGGTGTTGTCTCATAAACTATTAAGGTAGTACAGAGCGATTTCCATGCCAGATTGACCGGTTCCACCGGATTTTTTGGAATGTTACTAAAAACTATTATAAATCAATAAATTAAATTAGAATATTGAAATGAAATCGATAATGAGCACAGGCTTTTGCAGATTGGAAACCGGTTTGATCCATGCCGGACTGGTTCATATAAACCAGTTTGACGAGCAGACAGTCGTCTGAGGTCCCGGGCGTCGATGCCGGAACACATCCTCTTCCTCACCGGCAAGCTGGCCGAGAAGCGCCTGCGGCGGGTTCTGGACGGTATGTCATCCCCGTCCTTTAGCCACGAGGTCAGAAACGTCGGCATCAGCGTGGCGGCCCTGATGACCGCAACTATCCTGCGACGGCGTCTGTCGGAGCTGGGCGGGGTGGATCGCATTCTGGTGCCGGGGTTGTGCCGCGGTGATCTGGAGGCCCTGTCCGGGGAGCTGGGGGTGCCCGTGCAGCGGGGTCCGGAGGACCTCAAGGATATCCCGGCGTTTTTCGGCCATGGCGGCGAGCCGCCGGATCTGAGCGGTTACGATGTGCGTATCTTCGCCGAAATCGTCGACGCCCCGGGTATCGGTATCGAGGCGATTCTGGAGCGGGCGCGGCGCTACACCCGCGACGGCGCCGATGTCATCGATATCGGCTGCCTGCCGGATACTCCGTTCCCGCACCTGGAAGAGGCGGTGCAGGCCCTGAAATCGCAGGGCTATCAGGTCAGCGTCGATTCCCTGGAAGAGGAGGACCTGTTGCGCGGCGGCCGCGCCGGTGCCGATTATCTGCTGAGCCTGAAGGAAAGCACGCTGTGGATTGCCGATGAAGTCCCCTCGACGCCGGTCCTGATCCCGGAAGAACATACGGACATGGAGTCACTCTATCGCGCCATTGAGCACTGCCGGAACAAGGGGCGGGCGTTCCTGGCCGACAGCATCCTGGACCCGATTCAATTCGGTTTCACCGATTCCATTCACCGCTACGCCCGCCTGAGAAGGGACTACCCGGAAATCGGCATCATTATGGGTATCGGTAACCTGACGGAACTCACCGGGGCCGATACCACCGGCATCAACGCCGTGATCTTCGGCATCATTTCGGAACTGGGTATCAACAGCGTTCTGACCACGGAAGTCAGCCCTCATGCCTGTGCGGCGGTGCGCGAGGCGGACCGGGCCCGTCGTATCATGTACTACGCCGGAAACGAACACAGCCTGCCCAAGGGCATCGACGACGCCCTGTTGACCGTCCATGGTCGCAAGCCGTTTTCCTATTCTCTGGAAGAAATCCGCGAGTTGGCCGGCGATATCCGCGATCCCAATTACCGCGTCCAGATCAGCCCGGAGGGCATTCATGTCTTCAACCGGGACGGCCTGGAAACGGGGCGGGACCCCTACGATCTGTTTCCGAAGCTGGCCGAGCTGGAGAACGACGCCCCGCACGCCTTTTACATGGGGGTGGAACTGGCCCGGGCGCAGATTGCCTGGCAACTGGGAAAACGTTATGTTCAGGACGAGGAACTGGACTGGGGTGTGGCCGTGGCGCCGGAACGACTGTCGGAGTCCGGAGAACAGAGCCGCGCGGCCCATGCCGTCAAGGAAGGCGATTTCAAGCCCGAGGGCAGTACCCTGAAGGCGCGCAAGCAGTCACGCAAGAAGAAGCAGCGGAAAAAATGATCCACGAAACCATTATCACCACCCGCAATCAAGACGGCACGACGCATATCGCTCCCATGGGTGTGCACACATACGAGGAAGGCTGGATTATTGCACCGTTCAAACCCTCCACCACGCTGCAGAATCTACAGCGCGACCGATGCGCCGTCATCAATATGACCGATGACGTTCGGGTCTTCGCCGGCTGTCTCACCGGCCGTTATGACTGGCCGGTGAAGCCGGCCGAAAAGGTCGACGGTTTTGTGCTGGAACAGGCGCTGGCCCATATCGAGGTGGAAGTGACGAGCATGGAAGACGACGAACAACGGCCGCGCTTTTACTGCCGCGCCGTTTTCGAGGCCAATCACGCCCCGTATCCCGGTTTCAACCGCGCCCGGGCAGCGGTCATCGAGGCGGCCATCCTGGTCAGCCGTCTGCGTATGCTGGATGATGAAAAAATCGACCGGGAACTGGCCTATCTGAACATTGCAATAGAAAAGACGGCGGGTGAGCACGAACATCTGGCCTGGAACTGGTTGATGGAGAAGGTCGATGCGTATCGTAAGGAACGGCGCGCGATAGAGGAGCAGTTGTGACGGGTTTGCTGGCCAGCGTATGTGATGCCGGTGAAGCCGGCCTGATACTGGAGGGCGGTGCGGATATCATCGATCTCAAGGATCCCTCCGTCGGTGCCCTGGGCGCCCTGGATATCGGCGTCATGACGGATATTGTCGCTCTGGTTAACGGCCGGGTACCGGTCAGTGCCACTATCGGGGATATCCCGTTCACCGCAGCGGCGATCCGGCCGCGCATCGAAGCTGTGGCCGCGACCGGTGTGGATTTTGTCAAGGTAGGCGTATTCGGCGATGTCCGGGATACCGGTGTCCTGGAAATGCTGCGGGCGTTGTCGCAGGCGGGATTGCGCATGGTGCTTGTTTTTTTTGCCGAAGATGTCCCGGGGCATACGGATTTTACTGCACTTTCACGTCATGGCATCCACGGTGTTATGCTGGACACACGCGACAAATCAAGCGGATCGTTGCGAAGCAAGCTGTCCCACAGACAGCTGGAATCATTTGTCTCCGGCGCCAGGGAGACGGGTCTGTTGTGCGGTCTCGCCGGTTCGCTTTGCGCGGACGATATCCCGGCACTGTTGCCTTTGCGGCCGGACTATCTGGGTTTCCGCAGTGCCCTTTGCCGAGGCAGCAACCGTGAAGGCGAGGTCGATGCCGCGGCCGCCGGGGCCGTACGGCTCATGCTGTCTGCTCCGGTACCCGGAGAACAACTCAACCCCGGCATCATGCAGTGGAGGTGAACGACATGGCACAATGGCGAAAAAAGACCAAAGACGAGACGTATACGGAAGAAGAGATTGAAGCCAGGCTGAAGGAAGAGTTGCCGCACTGGTATTACGAAAATGGCTGGATCCGGCGCAAGTACAAGACCAGTGGCTGGAAGTCGACACTGATGGTCATCAATACCGTCGGTCATCTCTCGGAAGTGGCGTTTCACCATCCGGACCTGACCGCTTCTTACGCCTTCGTCATCGTCAAGCTGGTCAACCATGCGGCCAAGGG
>JBBDSH010000028.1:0-5793 GCA_040905045.1 Gammaproteobacteria bacterium
GTAAACGGTGCATCTCCCGGATCAAGTCCGGGACAGGCTATGCACCACTTCCCCCCACAATCAGGGTTTGACTCCTGGTTCAAACGGGGCTTGTAGGAGGCGCGACTCGCGCCGAATGGGAATAAATCGCGCCGGGGTCGGCGCTCCCACAACCAGGGTTTAACTCCTGGTTCAAACGGAGGTTGTAGGAGGCGCGACCGCGCGCCGAAATATTATTTGGAGCTGAACAAATGCCGAAGATGAAATCCAACCGCGGCGCGGCCAAACGCTTTGCCAGTACCGCTTCCGGGCGTTACAAGCATCGTCAGTCGCATCGCAGTCACATACTGACGAAGAAAAGCAGCAAGCGCATCCGCCAGTTGCGCAAGATGGCGCTGATCCATCACAGCGATGAGAAAGCCGTGCAGCGTCTGGCGCCATACAGTTAAAGTACAGGGTGAAGAGCAATGCCGAGAGTAAAACGTGGCGTAACCGCCAAAGCCAGACATAAAAAAGTTCTTGAACAGTCCAAAGGCTATTCGGGCCGCCGCAAGAATACCTATCGCGTCGCCAAGCAGGCGGTCATCAAGGCCGGGCAGTATGCCTACCGGGATCGCCGCCAGCGTAAGCGTCAGTTCCGTGCGCTCTGGGTCATGCGCATCAATGCCGCCGCGCGGGAGAACGGTCTTTCCTACAGCCGTTTTATCGACGGCCTGAACAAGGCGGAGGTCGACATCGACAGGAAGATGCTGGCCGAACTTGCCGTGAGCGACAAGAATGCGTTTGCTCAACTTGCCGATCAGGCGAAGTCCTGCCTCGCAAGTTAACCTGTCGCAATAAAAATTTTGCCGGCTTGCAGAGGAAAGGGCTTCCCCCTTTCCTCTTTTTGTTTGTGGAGTATGAGTCAGGAGTCAGGAGTAAGGAGTGAGGAGTGAGGAGTCAGGAGTAAGGAGTCAGGAGTAAGGAGTCAGCAGTGTAGCCCGGATGGAGAGTAGCGGAATCCGGGAGATTGGCTGCAACAAATCAAGGAATGATTAAACGGACTGGATGCCGGCCTCCACCGGCATGACGGCTCGCGTACACGAGAGAAATGACGAATCACGAATCACGAACCACGAGCCACGAGCCACGAATAAACAATGGAAGAGATAGAGAAACTTACCAGCGAAGCACAGAATGCCGTCGAGGCAGCCTCTGATCTTAAGGCGCTGGACGCGGTGCGCGTGCACTATCTCGGCAAGAAAGGGCTGATCACGCAGCAGCTGAAGGGACTGGGCAAACTGCCGGCGGAAGAACGGCCCGCTGCGGGCGAGACCATCAACAGGGCCAAGCAGGCAATCCAGGAGGCTATTGATGCGCGACGGCTGGTTCTGGAACAGCAGGAACTGGAGAACCGGCTGGCGTCGGAAAAAGTCGATGTCACTCTGCCGGGGAGGGGGCAGGTACCCGGCGGCCTGCATCCGATCACACAGACATTGATGGACATCGAGCGGCTGTTCCAGGGCATGGGTTTCGTTATCGCCGACGGCCCGGAAATCGAGGACGATTACCACAACTTCGGGGCCTTGAATATTCCCGAACACCACCCCGCCAAGGCGATGCACGATACCTTTTATCTGGGTGAGGATCTTTTATTGCGCACCCATACCTCCAGCGTCCAGATCCGTTACATGAATGAACATGAACCGCCGTTTCGTGTTATCGCGCCGGGCCGGGTGTATCGATGCGATTCCGATATGACCCACACGCCCATGTTTCACCAGGTGGAGGGACTGATGGTGGACCGGGATGTGACCTTCGCCGATCTCAAGGGCTGTCTGGAGGAATTCATCCGGCGTTTCTTCGACGAGGATGTGAAAGTGCGTTTCCGTCCGTCCTACTTTCCCTTTACCGAACCGTCGGCGGAGGTGGACATCATGGGTGAACGAGGCTGGCTTGAGATATTGGGCTGCGGCATGGTGCATCCGAATGTATTCAGTCATGTCGGTGTTGATAATGATGACTATTCCGGCTTTGCCTTCGGCATGGGCGTGGAACGGCTGGCGATGCTCAAGTATGGCATCGACGATCTGAGACTCTTTTTTGATAACGATCTTCGTTTTCTGGAGCAGTTCCGTTAAACCGTGGCTGGTGGCTGGTGGCTCGTGGGTCAAGAAATTTGAATTTAAATAATTGAAACATGTAACGCAGGCTATGAACTGGATGATATACAAAAATTCAAACCGGGGATCTCGAGGAACGAATCCCGAGCCCCGAACTTCGAGCTGCGGATTATTCGCGGCGGGGGCGCCGCTCCCACGGGTGCCGGGGTTTGACGCCTCCGGTGAAACGGAGCTTGTAGGAGGCGCGCTACTGGATCGGTGTCCAGCACAGGCCTCGCGCCGAGCCACGAGCCACCAGCCACGAGCCACCAGCCACGAACCACCAGCCACGTAATAATGAAATTCAGCGAAAACTGGCTGCGGGAATTCGTCGATCCGGATATCGACACCGACAGGCTCATGGAGCAGTTGACCATGGCCGGCCTGGAGGTGGAGGGCGTGGAATCCTGCCGTCCGGATTTCAGCGGCGTCATCGTCGGCCGGGTCAGCCGGGTCGAGCCGCATCCGGACGCGGATGCATTGTCCCTTTGCCGGGTTGATGACGGCAGCGGCGGGGAACTGCGGATTGTCTGTGGTGCCAGTAATGTGCGTGCCGGCGGCTGTTATCCGCTGGCGCCGGTGGGCGCGGTACTGCCCGGAGGCCGTCGTATTGAAAATACGGCTGTCCGCGGAGAGGATTCCGAAGGCATGCTCTGCTCGCCGGCTGAACTGGGCTTGTCCGATGATGCGGACGGGCTGATGGAACTGGGCGACGACGCATCGGTCGGCCGGGACCTGGCCGTGTTTCTGGATCTGGACGACGATGTTATCGAAATTGCGCTGACCCCGAACCGGGGAGACTGCCTGAGCCTGCTGGGTATCGCCCGGGAAGTGGCCGTTCTGAACGGTATGTCCCTGAACCGCCGCTCCGTTACGCCGGTATCGAATACCATTGACGATCGCCGCGGGGTCCAATTGCAGGCCGTGGCGGCCTGTCCCCGTTACAGCGGCCGTCTTCTGCGAGGCGTGGATGCGGGGCGGCCGACGCCGGCCTGGATCAGCGAGCGTCTGCGGCGTTGCGGTATCCGCAGTATCAATGTCATCGTGGATATCAGCAATTACGTCATGCTGGAGATGGGCCAGCCCATGCATGCCTTCGATAATGATCGGCTGTCGGGCGATATCCATGTCCGCTTCGCCGGCCGGGATGAAACCCTGGTCACACTGGACGGGGAAAAGCGGGAACTGGACGCGGATACCCTTGTTATCGCGGATGAAGCGGGGCCGGTGGCCATGGCCGGGATCATGGGCGGGGAGGCCAGCGCCGTGGACGAATCATCCCGGGATATCTTTCTGGAGAGCGCCTGGTTCGCCCCGCAGGTGTTGATGGGACAGGCCCGGCGCTACGGCATGCAGACGGACGCGTCCTACCGGTTTGAACGGGGCGTGGACGGCACGCTGCAGGGCCGGGCGATTGAGCGGGCCACGGAATTAATCATGAAAATCTGCGGCGGCAAACCGGGGCCGTTGTGCGATATTTCGGATGCTGCGCATCTGCCGCGGCCGGGCCTGGTGGAATTTCGGGTGGCCGAGGTGGAACGCCGGCTCGGTATCCGCATCTCGCCGGGCCGCTGCCGTGAGATCCTGGACCGGCTGGGTTTCGCTATCGACGGCAAGCAGGAGACGCTGTGGCGGGTCAAGGTGCCTTCCCATCGTTTTGATATCGGGATTGAAGCGGATCTGATCGAAGAGGTGGCACGTATCCATGGTTACGGGGCTATCCCCAGCCGCCTGCCGAGAGCCGAATTACGCATGCCGGAGACGCAAGGCGGAGCCGATGCCGCAATGGTGCGGCAACTGGTCGGCCGGGGCTACCACGAGGTGATTACCTACAGCTTCGTCGATCCGGCGCTGCAACAGCGCCTGCTGGGTGAGGGCGGCGCCCTGGAACTTCTGAACCCCATCTCCACGGAACTGTCGGTCATGCGCCGCAGCCTCTGGCCGGGTCTGCTGCAGGCCCTGGTGTATAATCTGAAACGCCAGCATCAGCGTGTACGGCTGTTTGAAAGGGGCCGTATCTACCGGGCCCCTGAAGGGGCCGGCCAGATCCCAATGCTGGGCGGGATAATTTATGGAAAAATCCTTCCGGAGCAATGGGCTACAGAAACTTCTTATTGTGATTTCTTTGATTTGAAAGGGGACGTGGAGGCCATGCTCGGCCAGGCCTGCGGCCCGGGCCGGAAGCTGCGGTTCCAAGCCGTTACCCACGCCGCCCTGCAGGACGGACAGGCGGCGGAAGTACTGCTTGATAATCAGGTGGTTGGCATGCTGGGAGCGGTGGCACCGCAGCATTGCCGGGCACTGGATCTGTTGCATCCGGCCTATGTCTTTGAAGTCGAATTGCCGCGAATTCCGTCGAAAGAAGGCATAAAATACGCGAAATTATCAAAATATCCTTCAATCCGAAGAGACCTTTCACTACTGGTGGATGAGGATTTGCCGGTTGCGGAGCTGCTGGAAGGCATTCGCAACCAGGCCGGACAGGACCTGCGCAACCTAGAGTTGTTTGACTTGTATCGTGGGGAAGGTGTTGATCTAGGGAAAAAAAGTCTTGCTCTGGGCTTGACCTTTCAAAGATCTTCGAGCACTCTTACGGACACTGAGGTTGATGTGCTCATTGCGCGTCTCCTTGAATCACTTCAAGATACCTACGGGGCTACATTGAGAGAGTAAAATGGGGGCATTAACCAAAGCCGATATGGCAGAGAAGCTGTACCAGGAATTGGGCCTGAACAAACGGGAAGCCAAGGAACTGGTGGAGATGTTTTTTGAGGAGATCCGGGCGGCTCTGGAATCCGGCCATCAGGTCAAGCTCTCGGGGTTCGGCAATTTTGACCTGCGCGACAAGAACCAGAGGCCGGGCCGTAATCCCAAAACAGGTGAAGAAATACCCATAAGTGCTCGTCGGGTCGTCACTTTTCGGCCGGGTCAGAAACTGAAAGCACGAGTCGAGGCCTATGCTGGAAGCGTCCAATAATACCGAACTCCCGACAATCCCCGGCAAGCGCTATTTCACCATCGGAGAAGTCAGTGATCTGTGTGCGGTCAAGCCGCATGTGCTGCGCTACTGGGAGCAGGAGTTTCCCCAACTCAAGCCCCTGAAGCGGCGGGGTAACCGGCGCTATTACCAGCGTCACGACGTGATCCTCATCCGGCAGATCCGCAGCCTGCTGTACGAGCAGGGCTTTACCATCGGCGGCGCACGGCAGCGACTGTCCGGCGCGGAGGCCAAGGAGGATTCCAACCAGAGCCAGCAGATCATCAAACAGCTTCGTAACGAGCTGGAAGAAGTCCTCGATCTCCTTCGCCGCTAACGGCGAAGGAGAGCTATAAGCAACAAGCTACAAGCCACAAGTGTTTCCCCTTCCCGGTTTTTTTGCTTCGGGGTATCGTCATTGCCGCCCGGCTCCTATAGAATGCACGGCCTCAACACCAGCTTGGTGACGTTAGTACTCGTAAGTACTTGTTGCTAGTCGCTTGTAGCTTGTAGCTTTTCCGTCGGGGCGTGGCGCAGTCTGGTAGCGCACCGCAATGGGGTTGCGGTGGTCGGAGGTTCAAATCCTCTCGCCCCGACCAAATTTTTCGGGGATCGGGACTCGTGATTCGGCCCGTGGTCGAGCCTCCTACAAGCTTCGCTTTACTCCGCGGCAAAACCCTGCAAAGTAGGAGCGGC
>JBBDSH010000028.1:5893-9647 GCA_040905045.1 Gammaproteobacteria bacterium
AAGTAGGAGCGGCCACCCGGCCGCGAATCCTGTTTCATCAACCATTCGGCGCGCGGTCGCGCCTCCTACAGGCTTCGCTTCACTCCGCGGCAAAACCCTGGTTGGGGGAGCGGCGATCGCGCCGCGAATTTCTATATTTCGCTTTCCCTGCCCATTTCGCACCCTTTCCGGTAGCTTGCTTGTGACTTGTTACTTGTTACTTTTAACTTGTTACTTTTCATAGTGTTGTATTTCCCGCCTTGCTGTAGAATAACAGGTTGAAGCTTTTGCCGGTTGTCATTGATTTTGCAGGGGTTCCTGCCGCAAGGGGTTTTTATTTATGTGTGGAATTGTCGGTGCCGTCGCCCAGAGGGATGTCAGTCCCGTACTGCTTGAAGGCCTGAAACGGCTGGAATACCGGGGTTACGATTCGGCCGGTATGGCCGTGATCAACAATAATCGGGTACTGGAACGGCTGCGCGTACAGGGCAAGGTTAATGTACTTGCGGAATCCCTGGCGGAGAGCCCCCTGCCGGGCGGTACGGGTATTGCCCATACGCGCTGGGCGACACACGGCCGTCCGAGTGTCAATAACGCTCATCCCCACATTTGCCGGAATGAAGTCGCCCTGGTCCATAACGGCATTATCGAGAATTACGAACAGCTGAAAGCCGAACTAACGCGCCACGGCTATGAATCGGAATCGGAGACGGATACCGAAGTTGTCGTTAATCAGGTGCATTATTTTCTGTCCTCGGGGCTGGATCTGTTGCAGGCGGTGATGGAAACCACCCGCGTGCTGGACGGCGCCTACGCCCTGGGCGTGGTTCACAACAAGGAGCCGGGCCGGCTGGTTGCGGCCCGGCACGGCAGTCCCCTGATCATCGGTATCGGCATCGGCGAGTATTTCATTGCCTCGGATACCTTCGCACTGCTGCCGGTGACGCGGGAATTCATCATTCTTCAGGAAGGGGACGTGGCGGATATCAGCCGGGACGGCGTCACGATTTATGATCGTCAGGGCAAACGGACGGAAAGGCCGGTCATGGTGTCCGAACTGACGGCGGAGGCGGTGGATAAATCCGGTTACCGGCATTTCATGCTCAAGGAGATTTACAGCCAGCCCCAGGCCATTGCCGAGACCCTGGAAGGACGGATCCATAAGGGGCGGGTGCTGGATGAAGCGCTCGGGCCCGCCGCCGGCAAGGTACTGGACGGGATACGCTGCGTACATATTGTCGCCTGCGGCACCAGTTACCATGCGGGTCTGGTGGCGCGCTACTGGCTGGAATCCATTGCCCGAATCCCCTGCAGCGTGGAGATCGCCAGCGAATACCGTTATCGCAATCCCGTTGTCTCGCCGGATACGCTGTTTGTGTCCATTTCGCAATCGGGTGAAACCGCCGACACCCTGGCGGCCCTGCAACTGGCACGGCGGCTCGGTTATGCCGAAACACTGGCGATTTGCAACGTCCCGGAGAGTTCACTGACCCGGGAATCCGGGCTTGTCCTTTTGACGCACGCCGGTCCGGAGATCGGGGTCGCGTCCACCAAGGCCTTCACGACGCAATTGACGGCGTTGATGCTGCTGGTCATCCTGCTGGCGCGAAGACACGGCGATGCCGGACAGGAAAAGGATCTGGTCTCGGCGCTGGAGAGTCTCCCGGGGATCATCAATCACATCCTGGAAATGGATACGGCCATTCAGGAACTGGCGGAAAAGTTTGTCGACAAGCAGCATGCGCTGTATCTTGGACGCGGTTACATGCTGCCCATAGCCATGGAAGGTGCGTTAAAACTGAAGGAAATATCTTATATTCATGCTGAAGCCTATGCGGCCGGGGAACTGAAACACGGACCGCTGGCGCTGATCGATGATGAAATGCCGGTCATTGCCGTTGCACCGAATAACAGTCTGCTCATGAAACTGGAATCCAATCTTAACGAGGTGCGCGCACGCGGGGGTCAATTATATGTCTTTGCCGATTCTTCCGTACCCATGCACCGGTCGGAGAATACATTCAAATTTGCTGTCACACCCGTTCCCGAATCCGTGGCACCCATTGTTTATACGGTTCCGCTGCAATTGCTTGCCTATCATGTGGCGGTACTGAAAGGGGCGGATGTGGACCAACCCAGGAACCTGGCCAAATCCGTCACGGTGGAATAAGCGCCGTCTTCATATGACTAAAGTTCCGGAAAAACGATATCGTATCCTGATCGTCGATGACGACGACGATATATTACGGTTGCTGGAAAAATGGTTGACGGCGGACGGTTTTGAGGTCATCAAGGCGGTTTCTTCGGAAGAAGCACTGGAAATACTGGAGAGCACCCGGCCCAATCTGGTCATCTCGGATATATTCATGGGAGGCATGAACGGCCTGGACCTGCTTGCCAGGATACGCGAGGATAATCCTCTGCTGCCGGTCATCATGCTCAGCGGACAGGCGAAAATTCCGGACGCGGTCAAGGCGACGCATCTGGGCTCGGCCGCCTTTCTCACCAAGCCTGTAAAGCACACTGAACTGCGGGAACAGGTCAAAAGGGCGCTGCGGATAGATTATGACTTTCCCGAGGGTGATGAACTCCGCAAGAAGCTTGTCTTCCAGAGCAGGAAAATGGAAGAAGTGATTGATCTGGCGATGATGGTGGCGGACAGCAATGTGACCGTGTTTATCAGCGGTGCCACCGGTACCGGTAAAGAGGTCATCGCCAGGGCAATTCATGATGCCAGTCCCCGCAGGAACCGTCCCTTCATCGCGGTCAATTGCGCCGCCATTCCGGAGCAACTGCTGGAGTCCGAATTGTTCGGCCATGAAAAGGGCGCTTTTACCGGCGCCGCGACACGCAATGAGGGGTTGTTTCAGGCCGCCGGCGGGGGCACGCTCTTTCTTGATGAGATCGGTGATATGCCTTTGTCGTTGCAGGTCAAATTATTAAGGGTCCTGCAGGATTTTGAGGTGCGGCCGGTGGGTTCCACGAAGTCCTATCCCGTTGACGTCCGGATTATCTCGGCCACTCACAGGAATATAGAGGCAAGCGTCAGGGAAGGCGAATTCCGGGAGGATTTGTACTACCGGCTCAAGGTTGTCCCCATCGAAATCCCGCCGCTGGATGAAAGGCGGGAGGATATCCCGTTACTGGCCTCGCACTTCCTGCAGGCGTATTCGGACAGCAATAACAAAAAGCTCAAGTATTTTTCACCCGACGCCATGGAATACCTCATGAGCGCTTCCTGGCCCGGCAATATCCGCCAGCTTCTCAATGTCATCGACCTTTGCGCCACGCTTTGCAAGACGGAAACGATACCAATATCCCTCGTCCGGAAGGTGTGCAGCGACAAACCCGAGTCCTTTATTACACTCAAGGAAGCCAGGCAGGAATTTGAAAGGAATTATCTTGTGGGCGTCCTGAGAGTAACCTCGGGGAATGTGGCGAATGCGACCAAAATAGCCGGTCGCAACAGGACCGAGTTTTACAAGCTCCTCAACCAGTACGATATTGACCCGGCAGAATTCCGGCAGTCCGGAAACAGATAAATCACAATGTCCTAATCCGCCACAACGTGAAATATGAAATGGTTCTTTGGCAAAATTTTCGGGTATCTGGAAAGGTAATGGTGGATCTCGCCAAGCCTGCCCCGGACTTGTTCCGGGGATCGCCGAGAACGCAAAGGATTCATGGATCCTTGCCTCTTTGCGAACTTTGCGAACTTTGCGCGCTTTGCGAGATCCTTTTGAAAAACCAACCCCGAAAACCGGGGTTGATTTCG
>JBBDSH010000029.1:0-32637 GCA_040905045.1 Gammaproteobacteria bacterium
CCACGAACCACGAACCACGAACCACGAACCACGAACCACGAACCACGAACCACGAGAACCCATTTGTCTGACACATCCAACGACACATTAATCCAGGCGCTTCAGAACGAGGATCTTTACGATCATCCCGTTTCGGGATTCGAGGTGGTGGAAACTCATATCTCCTGGATCATTCTGGCCGGGGAGTATGCCTACAAGATCAAGAAACCGGTCAATTTCGGTTTCCTGGATTTTTCCAGCCTGGAATTACGTCACAAATACTGTCTTGAGGAAGTCCGTCTGAATCGCCGTTATTCACCGGATCTGTATCTCGGTGTTGTAGCAATCCACGGTACCGCGGTCTCGCCATCGTTTCAGGACTCCGGTGAGGCCATCGAATACGCCGTTAAAATGAAACGGTTTCCCGGCGATCAACTCCTCAGCAGACTTTCGGAACGCGATGAACTGACGAACCGGCATATTGATGCCATGGCAAAGGCTATCGCGGAATTCCATGAAACGGCCGGGCAATGCGACGGCGAGGATCCGTTCGGCGCCCCCTCGACGGTGTATCGATGGGCAAAGGAGAATTTCGAGGAAATTCGGCCATTGCTGGAAGACGATGACACCCTGGAATTACTGGACCGGCTTGAGTCCTGGACGGATGAACAGTTCACGATAAAACGGGAATTCTTCGAGGCAAGAAAAGGCGGCGGCTTTGTAAGGGAATGCCATGGCGATTTGCATCTGGGCAACATGTTTGCCGAGGATGATCGTATCCGGCTGTTTGACTGCATCGAGTTCAACGAGGAGTTACGTCGCATCGATGTCATATGCGAGGCGGCGTTCGTTTTCATGGACCTCTGTGATCGCGGCCGGGAGGAGTTCGCCTGGCGGTTCCTGAATCACTATCTGCAGCAAACCGGCGATTATGCCGGCCTGCATGTGTTGCCCTGGTATGTTGTTTACCGGGCATTGGTGCGCGCCAAGGTTATATTGCTGCGTTTGTCGCAGGGCCATCTGACGGATGCGGAAAGAGAAGAGATCAAACGGCAATGCCGCGGCTACATGGAGCTTGCCCAAAGGAGTACCGACAGGCCGTCGCAGCTGCTGGTTATAACCCGCGGTTTGTCCGGGTCGGGAAAGTCCTGGCTTGCCGAGCCGCTGGCCGGGATGCTGGCCGCCGTGCATATCCGTTCCGATATAGAAAGAAAACGTATCCATGGTTATGCCATGGAGGCAAAGACGGATTCGGAACTGCAGAAGGGTATTTATTCAAAGCACGCCGATCGTTCCACCTATTGCCACATGGCACTGGTCAGTGCCGACTGCATCGATGCCGGTTATTCGGTGATTGTCGACGCCACCTTTCTCAAACAATGGCAACGGGATCATTTCAGGACGCTTGCGGAGGATCTGGATACGGGTTTCGTCATTATTGATCTGCAGGTGCCCGTTGAATTGCTGCGCGAACGTGTTGAACAAAGGCAACGATCCGGTGAGGATGTTTCCGAGGCCGATACCGCCGTCCTGGATAATCAGTTATCACAGCAGGAAGCATTAACAGAGGAAGAAAGGCGCCATGCGCTGGAGATCAATGCCGCGGGCGAGCCCGACTGGCAGGCCATTGTCAAAGCGCTCGAAGAACGGCGCAGGCCGCGAGATACTGTTACGGAAAAGCGGGGCTGACGATGCCTCCCGGTTATTGACCGATAGCCCCCGATGGCGCATGATTCATATATCAAGATGGATAACTTAGCCATGGAAATCATAAGGTTACTCGCTTAATATCATTTCCAAGAGGTCGCTATGTCTCTCGATCAGTTGCAGGATAAATCACTTTTCCGTGAACAGTGCCACGTCAACGGAAAATGGGTGCATGCCGATAACGGCGCCACCATCGACGTGGACAACCCCGCCACGGGGAAAACCATCGGCACCGTCCCGTCCCTGGGTGTGCGCGAGGTGGAAAACGCCATTGATGCCGCCGACAAGGGCTTCGCCCAATGGCGCCGGACAACGGCTGGCGAGCGGGGCGCCATATTGCAGAAGTGGCACGATCTGATGATGGAGAATCAGGAAGACCTGGCCCGGATCATGACAACGGAACAGGGCAAGCCCATCACCGAATCCCGTGGCGAGGTGGCCTATGCCGCTTCCTTTATCAAGTGGTTCGCCGGGGAAGCGCCGCGTATCTACGGCGAGACGATTCCCGGTGCCAAGCCGGATCAGCATATTGTCGTGCTCAAGCAGCCGGTGGGTGTCAGCGCCGCCATCACGCCCTGGAATTTCCCCGCGGCCATGATCACCCGCAAGGCCGGCGCGGCCCTGGCGGCCGGATGCAGCATGGTGGTGAAACCGGCCGAGGAAACGCCCTTCACCGCCCTGGCGCTGGCGGAACTGGGCCGGCGCGCCGGACTGCCCGCCGGTGTCCTCAATATGATCAACGGCAACCCCGCCGAGATCGGCGATACGCTGACGGCCAGCCCGGTGGTCCGCAAGATGAGCTTTACCGGGTCTACCCAGGTGGGACGTTTGTTGATGGAAAAATGCGCGCAGCACATTCAGAAGATCTCCCTGGAACTGGGCGGTAACGCGCCGTTTATCGTTTTCGACGACGCTGATCTGGACAAGGCGGTGGCGGGTGCTATGGCGTCCAAGTTCCGCAATACCGGCCAGACCTGCGTCTGTGTCAACCGTTTCCTGGTCCAGGATAGTGTCCACGACGCTTTTGTGGAAAAGCTGCGCACTGCCATGGCGGATTTGAAGGTGGGCGACGGTTTTGAAGAAGGCATCAACCAGGCGGCGCTGATCAATGCTGCGGCCGTTGAAAAAGTCGATCACCATCTTCAGGATGCGTTGGACAAGGGCGCGAAAGTGATCTGCGGCGGTGAGCCGCACCCGCTGGGCGGCAATTACGTTCAGCCCACACTCATTACCGGTGTGAAACCGGAGATGCAGATTTGCCACGAGGAAACCTTTGGCCCCCTGGCCGGCGTCATGCGTTTCAAAACGGAAGAGGAAGCCGTCGCCATGGCCAATGACACACCCTTCGGACTGGCTTCCTATTTCTACAGCCGTGATATCCACCGCTGCTGGCGCGTGGCGGAGAATCTGGAATACGGCATCGTCGGTATTAATGAAGGTTTGATCTCCAATGCCGCGGCGCCCTTTGGTGGTGTCAAGGAGTCGGGTCTCGGCCGTGAAGGTTCCCATCACGGCATGGATGAATTCATGGAAGTGAAATACTGCTGCATGGGCGGAGAATAACAGCCTCTATACTAATGAATGGATGCCGGATGGCGCTGGACGACGGCCTCCAGTATGACGGCCTCGGGTTGCCGTCATGCCGGTCGAGCGTCGTGTGCGAGAACCGGTATCCATAGTTCGTTTCACCATGTCGACTAACCTGTACCACATGATAATGTTTAAGCTGCCACGGAATATGTGTAGAACAGTCAAGTTCAAGTCTTCAGTATATTTTCAGCCGGGGAGCAGGTATCCACAGGCTTGCATCCGACTTCCCCATAGAATGAATCCGCGTTACTTAAACTTTTTGATATGAGCCATTCTTCACACCACATCGCCGTACTGCCGGGTGACGGTGTTGGCACGGAAGTCATGGCCGCCACCTTGAAAGTCCTGGAAGCAGCCCTGGCGCGCACGGGTGTTCCACTCGACTGGGACGAACTGCCGTGGCCGAGTACGGCCTGGCATCGGGAACACGGCGCCATGATGCCGGAGGACGGTCTGGAGCAGTTACAGAAATACGATGCCATCCTGCTGGGGGCACTGGGTGATCCTGGACCCCTGTCCGACCCGGAGCGTTATGTCCTGCCGGACAGTATTTCCCTGTCGCCATTGCTGGCCATCCGCAAGGGTTTCGATCTCTGGGCCTGCGAACGGCCGGCGCAATTGCTTAAGGGCGCGCCCCGTTTCCTGGCCGATCCGCGTGCCGCCGAAATCGATATGCTCGTGATCCGCGAAAACAGTGAAGGCGAATACGTGGGGCAGGGCGGGCGACTGCACCGGGATACGCCCGCCGAAGTGGCCACACAGGTGGAAGTGTTTACGCGGTTCGCGGCGGAACGCGTGATTCGTCATGCCTTCCGGCGCGCGCAACAGAGACTGGAAGAACGGCACCGCGGACTGCGGCGGGAACGCATGTTCAATGACGATCGCGGCGGTGAAAAAGCCGCGCAGGTATGCCTGGTGACCAAGCGCAATGCCCTGCAATACTGGGGTGACATGTATACGGATATTTTCGCGGAAATCGCAGCCGGATTCCCGGATATTGCCATTCATCATGAGCTCATTGACGCCGCCTGCATGAAGTTTGTGCAGTGTCCCTGGCGTTTCGACGTGGTCGTCGCCAGTAACCTGCACGGCGATATTCTCACGGACCTGGCGGCCGTATTGTCGGGCGGCATGGGCGTAGCGCCGTCCTGCAATATCAACCCGGACAATCGCGATCATCCACCCATGTTCGAACCCACCCATGGCAGCGCCCCGGACATTGCCGGGGAGAGCCGCGCCGATCCCCGCGCCATGATCCTGACGGCGGTCATGATGCTGGAATGGCTGGCGGAATCGGAACCGCGTTACAGTGAGCCGGCCGCCGCGATGCGCCATGCCGTGGAAGAGGACCTGGCCAATCAGTCGCAAGCGGACAGAAGCACGACCACCATTGCCGATTCGGTCATTGCTAACCTTGACTGACCCGGCGGGCTTTGCAAATACCGCTCTAACCTGATATCAGTTAGCGGATGAGATTGTCGTGTCTGGCAGGGACACGCCGGAGAGCTAGAAATAAGGCTCTTCGGCAAAATTTGTGGGTATAAGGGTAATGGTGGATCTCGCCAAGATCGCCAAGCACGCAAAGAAATCATGGACTTTTATCTCTTTGCGAACTTTGCGATCTTGGCGAGATCCTTTTGAAAACCATTCCCGAAAACCGGGTTTGATGTCGCGCCAGACAGGCTCAAAAAATTCCTGTTTATCAGGGATTGGCGGTCATGGCGAGGAGTGCATCATCCACAGATTCTGCTGACGAATCAGAAATATAGAGTTGTTGATGTAGCGCGGCCTCGTTCTAAATAGATGATCCGAATATCGCTACTTCACAAATTAAGGAGTTATTTAACCATGAGCCATTTGTCGCCATTATTGAAACAGTCCAGCGCGCTGCACGCTGTGCGTGGCGCCGGCGCCTATCTTTACGATGACAAGGACAGGGCGTACCTGGATTTCACTTCCGGAATCGGCGTCACCAGCACCGGGCATTGTCATCCGAAAGTGGTGGCCGCCGCCCAGAAGCAGGTGGCTACACTGATTCACGGCCAGTATACGACCGTTACCCATACGCCCCTGCTGGAACTCACTGACCGCCTGTACGAACATCTGCCGCGACACCTGGATGCCATTGCCTTCTCCAATGCCGGCACCGAGTCGGTGGAGGCATCCCTGCGCCTGGCGCGCCATGCCACCGGCCGCAGCAACCTCATCGCCTTCCATGGTGGTTTTCACGGCCGCACCATGGCCTCGGCGTCCCTGACCACATCCACCACCAAGATCCGGACCGGTTATCATCCCATGATGGCCGGTGTCGTCATCGCGCCGTTCCCCCACGGCTACCGTTACGGCTGGAGCGATGCGGAGGCGACGGAATTTTGCCTGCGGGAACTGGACGAGATCTTTCTCACTCATACGGCGCCCTCGGATACCGCGGCCATGATCATCGAACCGGTGCAGGGCGAATACGGTTATTTCCCCTCCACTACTGAATTCATGCAGGGCTTGCGCAAACGCTGCGACGAGCATGGCATACTTTTGATTGCCGACGAGATCCAGGCCGGTTACGGCCGAACCGGCCGTTTCTGGAGCTGTGAACACTTTGGCGTGGAACCGGATATCCTCATAACCGCCAAGGGCCTGGCCAGTGGCTTCCCTGTATCCGGCATCGCCGCGCCCCGGGACCTCATGGAAAAGGGGCTGCCCGGTTCCCAGGGCGGTACCTACGGCGCCAACGCCGTGGCTTGCGCCGCGGCCCTGGCGACGCTGGACGTCATTAACGAGGAAAAGCTGGTGGACAATGCCGCCGACTGCGGCGCTTACATGGGCTCGAAACTGGATGAGCTGAAGGATGCTTATCAATGCATCGACGCGATTCACGGCATGGGACTGATGCAGGGTATGGAGATCATCGATTCCAAAGGCAGACCGGATGGCGACGGCGCGGCCGCCCTGCTGAAACTGAGCGAAAAGCATGGCATGCTGCTGCTTCGCTGCGGCACGCGCGGCCAGATCGTGCGCTGGCTGCCGCCGCTGATCGTTACGCGCGAGCAGATTGACGAGGCCATGACCATCTTCAAAAAAGCGCTGGACGAGCACAAAGGCTGATCGGGCGTGACAACAAAACCGACCATCGTTCTGCTGACCGCGGAAGACGAGGATCGCTATCCGGGGCTGGAGCAAGTGGAAAATGTTGCCACGCTGATCCATGTCCGCGATGAAGCGTCCTTGAAAGACGCGCTGCCGCAGGCGGACATCCTGCTGGTGACGGATTTCCGCGCCAGGATGCTGCAGAAGGTCTGGCCGGGGGATCATCATATCGACTGGCTGCACGCCACGGCCGCCGGCGTCGATGCATTGATGTTTCCCGAGGTCGTAAACAGCGATATCCGCGTCACCAACGCCCGCGGGGTGTTCGATCGGGGTATCGCCGAGTACGTTCTGGGCGCGATACTCCTGTTCGCCAAGGACACCATTAATAATATTCGTTATCAGCGCCGTCATCAGTGGCGTCACCGGGAAACCGAACTGATCCAGGGCAGTCGGGCGCTGGTTGTCGGCGCCGGCTCCATCGGCCGGAAAGTAGCCGGCCTGCTGCGCGCCGCCGGTATGACCGTGATTGGTACCGCCCGCAGTGCCCGGCAGGACGATCGGTTTGACGCGGTCTACGCCAACGATAAACTGCATGACTTGTTGCCGGAGTCGGATTACGTCATCATCACGGCGCCGCTGACCGACGATACCCGCGGCCTGTTCGATCACAAGGCCTTCTCCAGCATGAAACCCTCGGCCCGGCTTATCAACGTGGGGCGCGGTCCCATTGTCGTGGAATCCGATCTGGTGGATGCCCTGGAAAACAAGATCATCAGCGGCGCGGCCCTGGATGTCTTCGAACAGGAACCCCTGGATGAACAGAGCCTGCTGTGGGAAATGCCGCAGGTGATGATCTCGGCCCACATGGCCGGCGATTTCATCGGCTGGCGGCGCGCACTCATCGATCAGTTCGTGGAGAATTTCCATAACTGGAGCGAAGGCAGGGAACTGTTTAACGTCGTCGACAAACAGTCCGGCTTTGTTAGTAGTAAGGTGTAAGACCCGTAGCCCGGATGAAGGCCGGAGGCCGTAATCCGGGGTCGAGACTGATTATTTTGCCACAGAGAGCCTGCCCCGGACTTGATCCGGGGACACAGAGAACACGGAGAGAAAGAATATGGTTTACTTCACCACATAGGTAGAACCCTGGTTGTGGGAGCGGCGACCCCGCCGCGAATGAATATTGATCTCTGTGGCTCTCTGTGTCCCCGGATCAAGTCCGGGGCAGGCTCTCTGCGGCAAAAATAAGTTCTTTTGAACAGGAGCAAAGAAAAAGCATGACCACTGACATTCTGCGAATGACCGCCCTGGAATTGGTGGAGCAATACAAGAAACGCAGCCTCTCGCCGGTGGAAGTCACCCGGGCGATGCTGGATCAGATCGAACGCCTGGATTCCCATACCAATGCCTGGTGTCTCATCGATGCCGACACCACCCTGGAATTCGCACGGCAATCGGAACAGCGTTACATGAACAATGAAGCGACGGGGCTTGTTGACGGCGTGCCGGTGGCGGTCAAGGACGTCTTTCTCACACCCATGTGGCCGACGGTCAAGGCATCAAAGACCATCGATCCCGAGAGCACTCTGAATAAGGAGTCGCCGGCCACTGCAGCGCTGAACCGTCATGGCTATGTGCCCCTGGGCAAGACCACCACACCGGAATTCGGCTGGAAGGGCGTCACCGACAGCCCCCTCTGCGGCGTCACCAACAATCCCTGGAACCCGGACAAGACCGCCGGCGGCTCCAGCGGCGGCAGTGCCGCGGCCGTGGCACTGGGCATGGGGCCCCTGGCACTGGGTACCGACGCCGGTGGTTCCGTCCGCATTCCCGCCGGGTTCTGCGGCATCGTCGGCCACAAGCCCACCTTCGGTGAAGTTCCGCACTGGCCCGCCAGTCCCTTCGGCACGCTGGCCCACGCCGGGCCCATGACCTGGACGGTGAAGGATTGTGCCCTGATGATGAACGTGCTCACCGAAGCCGATCCGCGCGACAGCCAGGCCGCACCACGGCGCAATGTGGATTACCTGAAGGAACTGGATAAAGGCGTGAAGGGACTCAAGATCGCCTTCAGTCCCAACTTCGGTTACGTGGATGTCGATAAGGAAGTGGAAGCGGCTGTGCGCAACGCCGCCGCCATGCTGGAATCCCTGGGTGCTACTGTTGTTAATGTGGATCCGGGGTTCACCGATCCCATCAGTGCCTTCGGTCATCTGTTCTATGGCGGCGCCGCCAACGCCATGCGCGATCTGGGCCCGAAAAAGCGCGAACTCATGGATCCGGAACTGGTCAGGGTCGCTGAAAAGGCGGAAAAGCTGACCATGCTGGATTACCTGGGTGCCGTGAACGTGCGCATGGCCATCAGCGAACGCATGGCCCTGTTCCATCAGCGTTACGATTTGTTGATCACGCCGACACTGCCCATTACCGCCTTCAAGACCGGCCGCGAGGTGCCTGAGAACTGGCACAGTACACGCTGGCCAAGCTGGACGCCGTTCACCTATCCGTTCAATATGACCATGCAGCCGGCCTTGTCGGTACCCTGCGGATTCTCGGAGGACGGCCTGCCCATCGGCCTGCAGATCGTCGGCCGCCGTTTCGATGACGAGACCGTATTACGGGCCGGCCACGCCTACCAGGAAGCGGCACCGTTGACGGACAGGCGCCCGGATTTGTTTGCCGGCTGATAGTATGATGCGCTATCGCATTGTGGAGATGAGAGTATGAGCACGAGTCTCGATCTGGATTTCTACGAATCCGAGGATCCCATCTGGAATCCCGCCCTGCTGACCATACCAGTGCCGGGTATTCGCAAGATGGTGAATCTGGCCGCCAGCATGGAAGATGTCATCCATCTTTCCATCGGCCAGCCGGACATGCCCGCGCCGGGTCACGTAGTGGAGGCGACCGTGGACGCGCTGCATGCCAACCAGACCGGCTATACCATGGATGCCGGCCTGCCGGAACTGCTGGACGCCCTGGCCGAGTATTACAGCGGGCGCTACAACCGCGAACTTCTGCCGGAGAACTTCCTGGTCACCACCGGCGCCACGGAGGCCATTTACCTGGCCCTGACCGCCACCTCCGCGCCGGGCCGGGAATTCATCGTGCCGGATCCGTCGTTCATGCTGTACGCACCGCTGATCCGCATCAACGGCGGCGTCGTCAAATCCATACCGACCCGGCCGGAGAACGATCATCAGTTGGACCCGCAGGAAGTCATCGACGCCATCGACATGAACACTTTCGGTATCGTGCTCAATTCCCCCAGCAATCCCACCGGCACACTGTATCCGCGCGAAACCATCGAGGCCATCGTCGAAGAAGCGGCTTACCGCAATGTCTATATCATAAGCGACGAGGTCTACGATCATCTGGTTTACGACGGCGTCGAGTATCCCAGCGTGCTGTCCTGCTGTCCGGATCTGGATAACGTCATGGTGGTGAACAGTTTCTCCAAGACCTTCAGCATGGCCGGTATGCGTATCGGCTGGATGACTGCCAGCCAGGGCGCCATCAAGAAACTGCGCCGCTACCACATGTTCACCACCACCGTGGCCAACACACCCTGCCAGTGGGGCGGCGTCGCCGCGCTCAAGGGCGAGCGGGATTTTGTCAATGACATGCTGGCGCAGTACACCAAACGCCGCGACCGGCTGGTGGAACTCATCGATCAGACGCCGTACCTGACCGGCTACAAGCCCGGCGGGGCGTTTTACGTGTTTCCCTCACTGCCCGAGGGCGTCAACGGCAGTAATGTCGCCCTGCGCATGCTGCGCGAGATCGGCGTCTGCACCATCGCCGGCGACACCTTCGGCGACTCCTGTGCCAACTCCATCCGCATCAGCTACTCCACCACGCTGGAAAACATCGAGGAAGCCTTCGAACGCATCATCCCGTGGATGGAAAAACAGGATTTCTCGTGAGTAAGGAGCAAGGAGTAAGGAGCAAGGAGTGAAACCCTGCTTGTAGGAGCGGCGACCCCGCCGCGAAAATTTGATTTTCTTCCTTTCAAAATAATAAAGCGTTTTTAACTCTGTGGCCCTCTGTGTCTTCTGTGGCTATATTGAGAAAAGTATTCTTCCGCTGCCCGATTGACGCGCGGTGCCAGCAGTAATGCCGAGATCATGGTCGGTATGGCCATCACCGCGAACATGCCGTCAATCAACCCCAGCACCGTATCCAGCGACACCACCGCACCGGCCACGATAAGTAACGTGTATAACCACAGATAGATCTTCTGCCGCCGGGCGCCGAACAGAAAACCCATGCACTTGGTGCCGTAATACCAGTAACTGACAATAGTGCTGAATCCCAGGAAGGCGATCATGAGCATGAGAATATAAACGCCGAGATCGGGAATGGCCGCCTCGAAGGCCCGCGCCGTCAGTGTCACGCCATCCGCATCGGTGGAGTGCCAGACACCGGTCACCAGTATCGCCAGCGCCGTGCAGGTACAGACGATCAATGTATCGATGACCGGCCCCAGCATGGCCACCAGACCCTCGCGGATCGGTTCGTTGGTTTTGGCGGCGCCATGGGCCAGGGATTCAGTACCGATGCCGGCCTCGTTGGAAAAGGCGCCGCGCCGCACACCCATGATAATGACCGCGCCGATGGCGCCGCCGGCCGCCGCTTCGCCGCTGAAGGCATCACGCAGGATCAGCATGAACGCCGCCGGAACCTCATCGATATACTTAACGAGTATCCAGGCGGTGATAAACAGATAGAACACCACCATGCCCGGGACCATGCGCCCGGTCACCGCGCCGACTCGCTTGATATGGCCGGTGATGACCACCAGGACCAGCACCGCGAAGATCACGCCCAGGCCGAAATCGAAAAAGAAATGATCCTCCTTTGATGCCAAACCCAGCGGCACGCCGGCCAGGTCCCGGATTAACTGCACCATCTGGTTGATCTGGAAAACGGGCAGGGTGCCGAACAGCCCCGCCACGGCGAACAACCCGGCCAAAGGCAGCCAGCGCCGGCCCAGTCCCTCGCGGATCACGTACATGGGCCCACCCTGTAGGTTACCTTGGTCGTCCCGGCCCCGGTACATCACCGCCAGGGAAGCGGTATAGAACTTGGTGGCGACGCCCACCACCGCCGTCATCCACATCCAGAACACCGCGCCCGGCCCGCCCATGGTAATGGCCACGGCCACGCCGGCGACGTTGCCCAGTCCCAGGGTGCCGGACAATGCCGTGGACAAAGCCTGGTAATGGGGAATATCGCCGTCGTGGTGCGGCTCGTCGTACTTGCCGCGGACGATATCAATGCCGTGGCGAAAATAGCGGAACGGCAGCAGGCGGGAATAACACAGGAAAAACAGCCCGCCGCCCACCACCAGGATCACCATGGGCATACCCCACATGAAATTGGCGAAGGCGGTGAAAATGGATTCTATGGTGTCGGCGCCGGGCAGGGTCATGGGAATCAGCGGGAGTTTCCCGAACGGCAGCCGCCGTCCGGTAGACCTCAATGTGTTTCGCCGGATTGTACGCCAGTCACCGCCCCCGGTCATCCCGGCCCGGTTTCCATACCACAGCGAATTCCATTACACTAACGACAACCGCTTCCGTAGCTCAACTGGATAGAGTATCGGGCTTCGAACCCGAGGGTTGCAGGTTCGAGTCCTGCCGGGAGCGCCAGTTTTTCATTCTTTCCTATGTTTTTCCTGTGATTCCATGCCGATATAATTCATCGACGTAACTTTGAGCATACTATCTATCATGGAACACATTACCTGGAACGACTTCCAAAAAGTCGAACTCCGCGTCGGTACGGTTATTGAAGTCGAAGACTTCCCCGAAGCTCGAAAACCCGCCTTGATATTACATGTGGATTTCGGTGACGAACTCGGCGTGAAGAAGTCCAGCGCGCAGATCACTGACCTCTATACAAAGACACAACTGCTCGGCCGGCAGGTTGTGGCGGTGGTGAATTTCCCGCCCAAGAAGATCGGTCCGTTCATGTCCGAATGCCTGGTGACGGGTTTTCACCGGGAAGACGGTGCCGTTGTGCTGGCGGTGCCGGAGTCGGATGTCCCGAATGGCGCGAAACTGGCCTGATAGTCATTTGTGACACTGTACCCAAATTCGGTGGATATGCCGGAAATCCACTGGAATATGTGAAAAAAACCTCATCTTTTTTCCTGAAATAGCCTATACTTAGGGCTAATAGTTAAATTGATTAGTGAGAAATGTGATGCGCTTATCAAATCTTCATAAATGTGTTTTGGGTCTGACGGTCCTGTTTCTGGCCGGTTGCGGCGGTTTCCCGCACCAGGCGGCGGAAAGGCAAGGACCGGAGAAGCTTATCGTGCATGAAGATGGATCGATGGAATTCCGGGATCGGCCCATCAATGATAAGGACGTCATTATTTACGAGGACGGTTTCGGCGGCGAGAAGGCGGCCGTGCGCATTCGCATGGCGCCGCTGCATCCGGATTTTTTCAGGGATACGATTGTGGTGGAAAGGCGGGAAAGCTATTAAAGCTACTAGCTACCGGCTACTAGCAACAAGGTTTGATTTGATAGACTGGATACCGGATAGCGCAAACAACGCGCTTCCGGCATGACGGTTGAATTAACTCCTCACCCCTTACGCCTCACTCCTCACTATAAATCAGACCGCTTCTCTTTGCCTTGATGCCCGTTTGCGTTCGTGTTCTTTCAGATATCGCTTGCGCAGGCGGATGTTCTTCGGCGTTACTTCCACCAGTTCATCGTCGTTGATGAATTCCAGCGCCCGTTCCAGGGACAGCCGCACCGGCGGTGTTAACAGGACATTGTCGTCCTTGCCCGCCGCGCGTACGTTGGTGAGCTGTTTTCCTTTCAACGGATTGACGACAAGGTCATTGTCGCGGGAATGGATGCCGACGATCATGCCTTCGTAGACTTCGGTGCCCGGGTCCACCAGCAACTGCCCGCGTTCCTGCAGGTTGAACAGGGCGTAGGCCAGGGTCTTGCCCTGGCCGTTAGCGATGAGGACGCCGTTGATGCGCTGGTTGCGGATGGATTTGCGCACCGGACCGTAGTGGTCGAAAACGTGATAAATAAGACCGGTGCCGGCGGTGGCGGTCAGGTACTCGGTGCGGAAACCGATAATGCCGCGCGCCGGGATGGAATAGTCCAGCCGCACGCGGCCCTTGCCGTCCGGCATCATGTCCACCATTTCGCCGCCGCGATCGCCCAGCATTTCCATGACCGCGCCCTGGTAGGCTTCTTCCATGTCCACCGTCAGCTGTTCGTAGGGTTCCAGTAATTCGCCGTTTTCCATTCTGGTGATGGCTTCCGGCCGGGAGACGGCGAATTCATAACCTTCCCGCCGCATGTTCTCGATGAGAATGGAGAGATGCAGTTCGCCGCGGCCGGAGACGCGGAACTTGTCCGGGTCGTCGGTTTCCTCCACTCGCAGGGAGACGTTGGCCTTCAGTTCCCGCTGCAGGCGTTCGCGGATCTGGCGCGAGGTGACGTACTTGCCCTCGCGGCCGTTGAAGGGCGAGTCGTTGATCTGAAAGGTCATGGTCAGCGTCGGTTCATCCACGGTCAGCGGCGGCAGGGCCTCGGGACGATCCGGGTGGCACAGGGTATCGGAAATATTCAGTTCGTCGATGCCGCAGACGGCGACGATGTCCCCGGCGGAAGCCTCCGGGATTTCGCTGCGGTCCAGCCCCATGAGCCGGAAGATCTGCAGGATGCGGCCGCGCCGTTTGCCGCCGTCCTTGCCGACGATAATCACGGGGGAGTTGGTTTCGACGACACCGCGGGCAATGCGGCCGATGCCGATGACCCCCAGATAGTTGTTGTAGTCCAGGGCGCTGATCTGCAGCTGAAACGGGCCTTCCCGATCCACGGCCGGCGGCGGGACGTGCCTGATGATGGTGTCGAACAGGGCTTCCATGTTGCCGCCGGCGCAGTCCGGGGTCAGACCACTGTAACCCTCCTTGGCCGAGGTGTAGACGACCGGGAAATCCAGCTGTTCGTCGCTGGCGCCGAGCCGATCCAGCAGGTCGAAGGTGCGGTTCAGGACCCAGTCCGGGCGGGCGCCGTCGCGGTCGATCTTGTTGATGACGACAATGGGCCGGAAGCCGCGCGCCAGCGCCTTCTGGGTGACGAAGCGGGTCTGCGGCATGGGGCCGTCCACGGCGTCCACCAGCAGCAGCACGGAATCGGCCATGGACAGGACCCGCTCCACCTCGCCGCCGAAGTCGGCGTGGCCGGGCGTGTCGATGATATTGATGCGGTAATCCCGCCATTTCAGGGCCGTGTTCTTGGCCAGGATGGTGATGCCGCGTTCCTTCTCCAGGTCGTTGCTGTCCATGACCCGATCCTGGATCTCCGAACGGCTGTCCAGCGTGCCGGACTGCTGCAGGAGCTGGTCCACCAGCGTGGTCTTGCCGTGGTCGACGTGGGCGACGATGGCGATATTACGAATCTTTTCAATCATTAATGTGAATCCGCCAAAATGGCGCGGATTATACCTGAACCGGTGGATTTGGATACGCCTGAATGCCGGTTACGCCGCTGTTCAGTGGTTGAAAACGACCAAAATTTGGCAATATCGGGATTTTTCGACTATTCTAAAATGTGGTGCAGGATGTAGATGTACAGGTGGCCCGGAAGTTCCTTCTTCTGTATCTGCTGACCATTCACAGACTGCCCGTACTGTTAATACTCAGATCAAAAGGGGAGGGGTTTGTATGAGTAGTGGTATCGTCAAGTGGTTCAATAATGCCAAAGGCTTCGGTTTTATCGAGCCGGCTGAAGGGGGGGATGATATCTTTGTCCATTATTCGGCGATCAAGGCCGATGGCTACAAGACGCTGAATGAGGGACAGAATGTCACCTATCAGGCTGAACAGGGGCCCAAGGGATTCCACGCCGTGGAAGTCATCGTCGAAAACTAGGATTCCAGGCCCTTTATCACTTGAAACCCCGCCTCGTGCGGGGTTTTTTGTTATGGTAGGGGATTCAGCCACAACCGGACGGGTATTGCGATGTGGGAACAGGTATTGGTCGGGATTGCCGCAGTCGTGATCCTTTTCTTTTTCTGGCCCGGCGCCAAGGCCGCCATGGAAAAGAGCCGCCGGGCCGAGAACCCGGACTGGAAAGGCGCTCTGCTGCCCATCGGCGCGGTGGTGCTCTTTATTATTGTACTGATTATGCTGCTCCGGAACTGACCCGGTATCGGGATATCATCGCCCGGTTTGGGCGTTTTCCTCATCGCAATGCTATTCTCGGGCGGGAATCGACGGTGGAGGAAGAGGCGTTTCTTAAAGAACCGGGTTCGGGATTTTAAGTAAGTGTTCCGACTCCGTGTACAGTCCGGGAACATAACGCAGACACGCAGTAAATACCTCCCCTGGATCGAGTCCAGGGCAGGCCTGCCGCGAAAATGTTATGATGATTAAATGAAAACATTACAAAGTTTGCCGTTGCATTTGCTCCTGGGTCTGGTTCTGTCCGTCGCCGGTCCGACGGTCCTCGCCCAGCAAATGGAACCGGTGGAAGAAGAGGCGGTCAGCGGCCGCGAACTCCTGGCCGGCTGCGAGGAGAACGCCGCCCCCGGCCGGCCCAACCAGTATTGCATGGAGTATGTCTTTGGTTTGATTCAGACGGTGCTCATGCTTCAGCAGATGGAAAACTCCGGTCAGCAGTTGTTCTGCATCAACCCGCAGGAGGTCAGCCTGGAAAAAGTCACCAGCGATGTCACGGACTGGTTGCGCGGCGCCCGGGATCGCCTGGACGAGGATGCCTATATCCTGGTCAGCGAGGCATTGAACAAGAAATATCCTTGCGGAAAGGTGTAACCGATGGAAGCTGTATCCAGAAAAACGGAATACGATTTCAACAAGCTGCAGAAACGCCTGCGCCGCAATGCAGGTCGTGCCATCGAGGATTTCAACATGATTGAGGACGGCGACCGCATCATGGTCTGCCTGTCCGGCGGCGCCGACTCCTACACCATGCTGGATATCCTCCTGAACCTGCGCGTCAATGCCCCTGTGGATTTTGAACTGGTGGCCGTCAACCTGGATCAGAAGCAGCCGGATTTCCCGGAGCACATCCTGCCCGACTATCTGGATAATCTGGGCGTTCCCTATCATATCCTGGAACAGGATACGTACAGTGTGGTCAAGCGCGTGGTGGAGGAGGGCAAGACCATGTGCGGCCTCTGTTCCCGCCTGCGGCGCGGTATTCTGTACACCTTTGCCAAAGAGGAAGGCTTCACGAAGATCGCCCTGGGTCACCATCGCGACGATATCATCGAAACCCTGTTCCTGAACATGTTCTACGGCGGCAAGATGAAAGCCATGCCGCCCAAGCTGCTCAGCGATAACGGCGAGCACGTTGTGATCCGGCCGTTGTCCTATTGCGTCGAAAGCGATATCAAGGCTTATGCAGAGGCAAAGGCGTTTCCGATCATCCCCTGCAACCTGTGCGGTTCCCAGGAACATCTGCAGCGCCAGGCCATCAAGCAGATGCTGCGGGAATGGAACCGCAAATATCCCGGCCGTATCGAAAGCATTTTCACCTCCCTGCGCAACGTGGTGCCGTCGCACCTGGCGGATACGGCACTGTTCGATTTCAAGAATCTCGGCGGTGCTGATGATGGCGGAGAAGAAGCGTCGGCCGGCTGGCTGAAAAGCTGAGACCGCGGAAGGTTGTCATGTCGGAGTTGTCCATTGTCCAGCAGATCGCGATCTACGCCATCCCGGTTATTTTCGCTATTACCGTCCACGAGGCGGCGCACGGTTACGTCGCCAGTCACTTCGGTGATCAGACCGCGCGGATGGCCGGACGGCTGACCCTGAATCCAATCAAGCATATTGATCCAATCGGTACGGTTGTTCTGCCGTTGATCCTGCTGGCCGTGGGCAGCATTATCTTCGGCTGGGCCAAGCCGGTGCCGGTGGAATGGCGCAATCTGCGCAAGCCCAAGCAGGACATGGCCTGGGTGGCCCTGGCCGGACCCGGCGCCAATCTGGCCATGATGCTGTTCTGGGCCGGCTTCGGCAAACTGGCGGTGAGCTTCCAGCATGTCTTCAAGGGTTACACAGAGCCCATGCTCTACATGGCCGTCGCCGGTATCGGAATCAACATCGTTCTCATGGTGCTGAACATGCTGCCGCTGCCGCCCCTGGACGGCAGCCGTGTCGTGTCTTCCTTTCTGCCACCGCGACAGGAAGAGCAATACAACCGGCTTGAACCCTATGGTTTTATTATTCTCATCATTCTCGTTGTCACCGGCATACTGGGCTGGTTCCTGTGGCCGATCATAGCCACTATTCAAAATTTTCTTCTGGGTTTTATTTCTTAGCCACAGAGAGCCTGCCCCGCACCCCGGCTAATAACCCGCTGGAACAGGCTTGATCCGGGGACACAGAGGGTCAAGAGATAAAATAAAAATGGTTCTCCACCGGAATTTGTGGGTATCTGAAAGGACGATTGTTGATCTCGCCAAGTGCGCTAAGAACGCAAAGACAAAGATAATGACATGATATCTTCGTGCGCTTGGCGTGCTTGGCGAGATCCCGTTAAAAAACTCTCCTGTAAAACCTGGCATGATTTCAACCCTGCGGGTTAAAAAATCCTGATCATCATAAAGTTAGGCGTAGTCCGGATGAAGCGCAGCGTAATCAGGGGAACCGAATTCCTTCCCGTTCCCGGATACCGGGGTCTGGCGCGATGATTTGAGGCTATACTGTGCCGGTCCTTGCCCCCGCGCGCAGGATAGATGTCGGATCAGATCGTCCGCGAAAACCCGCCATTTTGATTCTGCTGTACATAGGCGTCAAAGACCATGCAGATGTTGCGGATCAAAAGCCGGCCAGCCGGTGTTACCTCGATACTATCATCACTGAGCCGCAACAAACCGTCATCCTGCATGATCGCCATCTGCCGCAGCTCCTTCGCAAAATAATGATTGAAATCGAAGCCGTATCGTCGTTCGAGATTGTCGAACTCCAGCCTGAAATTGCATATTAACGACATGATGATATCCCGGCGCAGCTGATCCTCCAGGCTTAACTGGTAACCGCGGAAGATCGGGATACGGCCCGCGTCTATGTATTGATAATATTCGTTCAGACTGCGGACATTCTGTTGATAACTCTCACCCATCATGCCGATGGATGAAATACCCAGGCCGATCAGATCACAGTCGCCGCGTGTCGTGTAGCCCTGGAAATTACGATGCAATACACCTTCGCGCCGGGCGACGGCCAGATCGTCATGGGGCCGGGCGAAGTGATCCATGCCGATGTAATCATAGCCGGCCTGTGTCAGCTGATCGATGATTTGCCGTAACAGGTCGAGTTTGATTTCCGCGGAGGGCAGTGTCAATTCGTCAATTTGACGCTGGCTCTTAAAATGCCCGGGCAGATGCGCGTAGTTGAACGCAGCGATGCGGTCGGGGTTGAGTTCCAGTACCTTGTCCAGCGTCCGGCTGAAATCCGGCACGGTCTGATAGGGAAGGCCGTAGATCAAATCGACACCGACGGATCGGAATCCCGCATCCCTGGCGGCATGAATGACCTCCGCGGTCTCTTCGAAGGACTGCAGACGATTGACGGCCGCCTGTACCAGCGGATTGAAATCCTGGATGCCGACACTCAGGCGATTAAAGCCCAGATCCCTGAGCAGGCCGATGGTCTCCGCTGTCGCCTCGCGCGGATCGATCTCGATGGAATATTCGCCGGCATCATCATTCTCCAGCCGGAAACTGTCGCGGATTTCCTTCATCAACCGCGTCATTAATGACGGGCGTAAAAACGTCGGCGTGCCGCCGCCCCAGTGGATCTGGTTGACGAAACGATCCGCGTCGAACAGGCCGGCATGCATGCGCAGTTCCCGGATCAGATAATCCACATAGGTTTCGGCCCGGCCGCGATTGGCGGTGATGATTTTGTTACAGGCGCAATAGAAGCAGACATGGGCGCAGAACGGCAGATGAAAATACAGCGACAGCGGCCGGGGAATGGGGAAGCCGTTGGATTCGCGCACGTTCTCCCGGTAATGTTGTTCGTTGTAACCTTCGTGAAAACGGGGCGCAGTGGGGTAGGATGTATAACGCGGTCCGGCGACGTCGTATCGCCGGAGCAAGACACTGTCGAAAAGAACAGAGTTGCGTGAAGCATGCCCAATCATGACCGTTAATCTACTCAATCGGTCGGGGGCATGTATGACGCAGATCAAATTAACGGAAATCTCCGCTGCTGTCCGTCCGGGAACATCGGCAACCGGGTCGCCGCGCCGCCACTACCTTTGTAGCGTTCAGTCTTTTAACAGTACCGGCGTATACACAACAAGATAGAGAAGGAAGGCCGTTCCCCACAACAGGCCGGCAACGGCGGAAATCCAGAGGGGTGCCATGAGCACGGCCGCGCTGACCCGTACAAGCGCGGCCGCGGTGATGCATGCAAAGCCCGCTACAATCAATCCCGATGCCCGGATGGGGCTGCCGGTATGCCCCAGTGTGACGCGGGCGATCATGCCGAGGATCAGGGTACTCACGGCGCCGGCCATAAGCGCGTGGACGCCGGCGGACCAGGGATAAGCGCCGCTGTACAATTGCACGGTCAGGAGCATCAGGCCGACGGGTATCCAGGCATAACCCAGATGCAGTATCCACAGCATCGGTTCATGTAACGTTCGCCAGGGTTTCCAGGCAATCAACCGGGCGGCGTTCAAAACCGCGGCCACGGCCAGCCACGGGATCAGTGCATCATCGCGCCCGGTCAGCAGATAGACCGGAATCAACGCCAGTGTCGCCAGCGTTGCCGCCCAGTTCAGCCACGGCCACTGCCGGGGTGCCGCATCCGGCAGGCGATTGGCGGTGAAAAACGGGATCACCCGCCCGCCCATGAAGACCAGCAGCGTGGTAAGCAGAAACACGGTGATATCCAGCGTCTTGTAGGCAATCCCGAAAACATACTGGTGTATCTCCAGATGCAGCAGGACGTTCAGTATCCAGAAAACCGGCAGCATGCCGATGAAGACATAATTTCTTCTGTTGCCCGCCTTGATCAGGGTTCGCGCGACGGGCACAAGCAGGGTGGGCAGGAAAAGGAGATCCAGCAGACTGAGAAGCCATAAGGGCACGCAGCCGGAGAAGGCGAATGCCAGCCGGCCGGCCAACCATATGACCACCAGCAGCATCAATTGGCCGGGCGTGACCGGTTTCAGGCCGGTCCAGTTCTGCATGGCGGTCAACACAAAACCGGCGATCACCGCCATGGCGAACCCGAACAGCATTTCATGACCGTGCCAGAGAACCGGCGGGATGTTGTCGTAGGCGGGCGTTCCGCTCAGCAGGAAAACCGCCCACAGTCCCATCCAGATCACCGCCACGCCCGCGGCGCCCGCGAAAAACGGCCGGAATCCGGCCGAAAACAGGGTATACCACGTACCGGTTCTCATTTTTTATTACCTTGTTTCGGAATTTGTTTGATGCATGGGACTACGCAAGTATGATGTTGTCATGCCTTTAATTAGGTATCAAGAATGCTTATTTAATTGATCCAGGTCAATGACCCAAAGGCGGTTATTGGCAAGACTTGGCTCAAGTTATCTACTACGCTGAATCAAGAACAATAAAAACGCCGGAGACTTGAGTTATGCATCAAATGGAAGGGGTCACCCCCCGGGACCAGTACCGCGCCCTGGGGTTGAGTACACTGGCCTTCACCGTCTGTTTCGCGGTCTGGACGATATTTTCGGTGATAGGTGTACGTATTCAACAGGATCTGGGGCTCAGCGATACCCAGTTCGGTATTCTCGTGGCGACCCCGATCCTGACCGGCTCCATCAGCCGCATCTTCCTGGGTATCTGGACCGAGCAGTTCGGCGGCCGGCTGGTGTTTACGTTGCAGATGCTTGTCACCGCCGTCTGTACCTGGCTGCTCGCCAGTGTCACCACGTATGAATATTTTCTCGTCGCCGCACTGGGTGTCGGACTGGCCGGCGGCTCGTTTATTGTCGGTGTCACCTATATTTCACACTGGTTCGAGGAACAGCGCCAGGGGACCGCCCTGGGCATATTCGGTGTCGGCAATGTCGGCGCGGCGGTGACCAACTTCGGCGCGCCGTTTCTGGTGGTGGCCATGGGCTGGGAAGACACGGCCCGGATCTATGCCGTGGCGCTGGCGGTCATGGCGATTGCCTATTATCTGTTCAGCAAGGAGGACCCCATGACCGTCGCCCGTCGCAGCGGAGAAAGAGCGTCGGCCTCGGTGATGATGCAGCTGGAACCGTTGAAGTACCTGCAGGTCTGGCGCTTCGCCACGTATTATTTCTTCGTCTTCGGCGGTTTCGTGGCGCTGGCTTCCTGGCTGCCGAAATATTACGTCGGTGCCTACGGCCTGGAACTGCAGGTCGCCGGCATGCTGGCCGCCGCCTACTCCCTGCCGGGTTCGGTATTCCGGGCCCTGGGCGGCTGGATGTCGGACAAGTGGGGTGCCCGCTTCGTCATGTATCTGACCTTTATCGTTTCCCTGGTTTGTCTGTTTATCCTCAGTTATCCGGAAACGAAATACATCGTCACCGGCATCGAGGGGCCGATTGAATTTTCCTTCGGCGTGAGCCTGCCCTTGTTCGCTTTTCTTACCATTGTACTCGGATTCGTCATGTCCCTGGGCAAGGCCGCCGTCTACAAGAACATACCTTACTATTATCCGGAGCATGTGGGATCCGTCGGCGGCCTGGTGGGCATGATCGGCGGTCTCGGCGGTTTCGTCCTGCCCATCGCCTTCGGCGTCATGAACGACCTGACGGGTGTGTGGACCAGCTGCTTCATGCTGTTGTTTGTTATCGTCATGATCAGCACCATCTGGATGCATCTGGCGCTGCGGGCCATGGAGAGACGCAAGTACCCGCAGCTTGCCCGCGAGGCGGATCTGAGTGACTTGCCGGAGCGGCCCTATGTCAGGCAGCATTAACTCGTAAAGGGGGAATACGATCATGGCGAATCTGACCGGTATACTGACGCCCGCCAATGCCGTCCTCACCGACTGGCGTCCCGATGATGATCAGTTCTGGCAGGAGAAGGGCTACCGCATTGCCCGCCGCAATCTCTGGATCTCGATACCGGCGCTGCTGCTTGCCTTCTCCGTGTGGATGGTCTGGAGCGTGGTGGTGGCGAAATTGCCGGCGGTGGGTTTCGATTTCAGCACCAATCAGCTGTTCTGGCTGGCGGCCCTGCCGGGTTTGTCCGGCGCCACGCTGCGTATCTTTTACAGCTTCATGGTGCCCATCTTCGGTGGCCGCCGGTGGACGGCCATCTCCACCGCTTCATTGTTGATCCCGGCGGTCGGCATCGGCTATGCCGTACAGAATCCGGACACCGGCTATGTCACGTTTCTGATCCTGGCCCTGTTATGCGGCTTCGGCGGCGGCAACTTCGCCTCGTCCATGGCCAACATTTCTTTTTTCTTTCCGAAAAAATCCAAGGGCAACGCCCTGGCCCTGAACGCCGGACTGGGCAATCTGGGCGTCAGTGTCATGCAGTTCGCGGTACCGCTGGTGATCACCGCCGGTGTCTTCGGCGCTGTCGGCGGCGAACCGCAGCCACTGAGCGACGGCGGCAGAATCTGGCTGCAGAATGCCGGCTTTATCTGGGTGCCGTTTCTGCTCATCTGCACCATCGCGGCCTGGTTCGGCATGAACGACATCGCCTCGGCCCGGGCTTCGTTCGCCGAGCAGGCGATCATATTCAAACGCAGGCATAACTGGATCATGTGCGTGTTGTATACCGGCACCTTCGGATCGTTCATCGGTTATTCGGCCGGTTTTCCGTTGCTGGCAGGCAATCAGTTTCCCGAGGCGGATTCCCTGAAGTACGTTTTCCTGGGGCCGCTGATCGGCGCATTGTCGCGCGCCGCCACCGGCTGGATCTCTGATCGTTTCGGTGGCGGCCGGGTGACGTTCTGGGTGTTTGTGACCATGATCGCGGCCGTCGTCGGCGTGCTGTTCTTTCTCGGCATCCGCGAGCAGCCAGGCGCCTTCTGGGGCTTCTTTGCCATGTTCATGCTGCTGTTTTTCGCCACCGGCGTGGGTAATGCCTCCACCTTCCAGATGATCCCCATTATCTTTCGTAACGAGGTGGCCCGTCTGATGCCGGAACTGAATGAGCAGGAACAGGTTCGCCAGGGCGACAAGGAATCGGCCGCCACCATCGGCTTTACCTCGGCCATTGCCGCCTACGGCGCCTTTTTCATTCCCAAGGCTTACGGCACCTCCATCAATCTCAGCGGCGGTGCCGAATACGCCCTCTATGGCTTTATCGGTTTCTATGTTATCTGTCTGTTTCTCACCTGGTGGTACTACACACGCCGCAATGCGGAGATCCCATGCTGATGAATGTTTTATCTGCTATAGATTATGAATATGCACTGAACGGAGTTGAATCATGAGCCACTTTCTCGATCGACTGATGTTTTTCCGGCACAATCGCGGCGGATTCTCCGACGGGCACGGCAGCACCACCTATGAGGACCGCACCTGGGAAAAGGCCTACCGCCAGCGTTGGCAGCACGACAAGATCGTGCGTTCCACCCACGGCGTGAACTGCACCGGCGCCTGTTCCTGGAAGATATACGTCAAGGACGGCCTGGTGACCTGGGAAACCCAGCAGACCGATTATCCGCGCACGCGCCCGGATCTGCCCAACCATGAACCGCGCGGCTGTGCCCGGGGCGCCAGTTATTCCTGGTACATCTACAGCGCCGCACGCCTGAAATACCCCATGGCCCGGGGTGTGCTGCTGAAACTCTGGCGCGAGGCGCGCAAACAGTTTTCGGATCCGGTCGAGGCCTGGGCCTCCATTGTCGAGGATGAGGACAAGCGCCGTAGTTATCAGAAACGCCGCGGCCTGGGCGGTCTGGTGCGTTCCACCTGGGAGGAAGTGAACGAGATCACCGCCGCCGCCAATGTTTACACGGCGAAAAAATGGGGACCGGATCGTATCATCGGCTTCTCGCCCATTCCCGCCATGTCCATGGTCTCCTACGCCGCCGGCAGCCGTTACCTCTCGCTCATCGGCGGTGTCTGTCTGTCCTTTTACGACTGGTATTGCGATTTGCCGCCGTCCTCACCCATGACCTGGGGCGAACAGACCGACGTGCCCGAATCCGCCGACTGGTATAACTCGAAATTCATCATGATGTGGGGATCCAACGTGCCGCAGACACGCACGCCCGATGCCCATTTCATGACCGAGGCCCGCTACAACGGCACCAAGGTGGTGACGGTCTCGCCGGATTACGCCGAAAACACCAAGTTCGCGGATCTGTGGCTGTCGCCGAAGCAGGGCACCGACGCGGCCTTGGCCATGGCCCTGGGCCACGTCATCCTCAAGGAATTTCATGTCGATGACCCGCAGCCGTATTTCCGGGATTACTGTCGCCAGTACACGGACATGCCCATGCTGGTGGAACTGGAGGAGAGCAACGGCAAGGGACTGACACCGGGTCGCTTCCTGCGCGCCGGCGATCTGGATGACTCCCTCGGCCAGGATAAGAATAGCGAATGGAAGACCATCGCCATCGACGAGAACTCCGGCAACTTTGTCTGCCCCCAGGGCAGTATCGGGTTTCGCTGGGACGAAAGCGGTCGCTGGAACCTGGAAGAGAAAGAAGGCGGCAGCAGCGGCGATACCCGGCTGCGCCTGTCGCTGCTGGATAACCGCGATGACGTGATTGAGGTTGCTTTTCCGTATTTCGGCGGCGTCGAACACGAATTCTTCGATCACAACGAGCAGGGAGAGGTACTGCAACGGAAAGTGCCGGTCAGGCAGTTGCGAACCGCCGACGGCCGTAATGTGAAAGTGGCGACCGTGTTCGATCTCATGGTGGCCCATTACGGCGTTGATCGGGGCCTGGACGATCCGTCTGTTGCAAAATCCTATGACGACGATGTCCCGTATACACCCAAATGGCAAGAGTCCATTACCAGTGTGCCGGCGGAACACGTCATCCGCGTGGCGCGGGAATTCGCCGACAACGCCGCAAAGACGAAAGGCAAGTCCATGGTCATCGTCGGCGCCGGCCTCAATCACTGGTATCACATGGACATGAATTACCGCGGCATCATCAACATGCTGGTGATGTGCGGCTGTGTGGGGCAGAGCGGCGGCGGCTGGGCGCATTACGTCGGTCAGGAAAAACTGCGGCCGCAGTGCGGCTGGCTGCCGGTGGCTTTCGCCCTGGACTGGGCGCGCCCGCCGCGACACATGAACGGCACCTCATTCTGGTACGCGCATACGGATCAGTGGCGTTACGAAAAGCTGGACGTATCCGAGATATTGTCGCCCCTGGCCGATAAAAACGACTGGGGCGGCAGTCTCATTGATTACAACGTTCGCGCCGAACACATGGGCTGGTTGCCGTCGGCGCCGCAGCTGAATCGCAATCCCCTGGACATTGCGCGGGAGGCGGAAGAGGCGGGCATGGAGCCGAAGGATTACGTGGTCGATCAACTCAAGTCCGGGAAGCTGCGCATGGCCTGCGAAGACCCGGACGCACCGGAGAATTTCCCGCGCAATCTGTTCATCTGGCGATCCAACCTGCTGGGGTCCAGCGGCAAGGGCCATGAATATTTTCTCAAGCATCTGCTGGGCACCAACGACGGTGTTCAGGGCAAGGACCTGGGCGAGGAAGGCACCCAAAAGGCGGAGGAACTGGTCTGGCACGAACAGGCGCCCGAGGGCAAGCTGGATCTGCTGGTGACACTGGATTTCCGTATGTCGACTTCCTGTCTGTATTCCGACATCGTTCTGCCCACCGCCACCTGGTACGAGAAGGACGATCTCAATACCTCGGACATGCATCCATTCATCCATCCCCTGTCCGAGGCGGTGAACCCGGCCTGGGAATCACGTTCGGACTGGGACATTTTCAAGGGCATCGCGGAAAAATTCTCCGAGTTGACGGACGGGCATCTGGGCGTTGAGAAGGATGTGGTAACCCTGCCGCTGCTGCACGACACGCCGGCGGAACTGGGCCAGCCCATCCATGTGACCGAGTGGAAGAAGGGTGAATGCGAGCCCGTTCCCGGCAAGACCATGCCCAACCTGATCACGGTGGAGCGTGATTACCCCAATACCTATGCCCGCTTTACCTCCATCGGGCCGCTGCTGGACAAGCTGGGCAATGGCGGCAAGGGCATTACCTGGAACACGGAACACGAAGTGGATTACTTGGGCGCCCTCAACGGCAAACATTATAAAGAGGGTGCCAACAAGGACCGGCCGAAGATGGAAACGGCCATCGATGCCGCCGAGGCCATCATGTCGCTGGCGCCGGAAACCAACGGCGAAGTGGCGGTCAAGGCCTGGGAAGCGTTGTCGAAATTCACCGGGCGCGAACACGCCCATCTTGCCCGGCACAAGGAGGACGAGAAGATCCGTTTCCGCGATATACAGGCCCAGCCGCGCAAGATTATCAGTTCGCCCACCTGGTCGGGTATCGAATCGGAGAAGGTTTGTTACAACGCCGGCTGGACCAACGTCCATGAACTGATCCCATGGCGCACGCTGACCGGCCGCCAGCAGTTCTATCAGGATCATTCCTGGATGCGCGCCTTCGGCGAAGGTTTCGTCTCCTACCGGCCGCCGGTGAACACCAAGACCTGGAATTCCATTCACAACAAACGCCCCAACGGCAACACCGAGATCGTGCTCAACTGGATCACGCCTCATCAGAAGTGGGGTATTCACAGTACCTACAGTGACAACCTGTTGATGCTGACCCTGTCGCGCGGCGGGCCCATTGTCTGGATATCGGAAACCGATGCGAAGAAGGCCGGCATCGAGGACAACGACTGGATCGAGGTGTTCAATGTCAACGGCGCGGTGGTGGCCCGGGCGGTGGTCTCGCAGCGGGTGCGCGAGGGCATGGCCATGATGTACCACGCCCAGGAGCGCATCGTGAACACGCCGGGGTCGGAAATCACCGGCGCCCGCGGCGGTATTCATAATTCCGTCACAAGGGCGGTGGTCAAGCCGACGCACATGATCGGCGGCTACGCCCAGCAGAGCTACGGCTTCAATTACTACGGCACCGTCGGTTCCAACCGCGATGAATTCGTTGTTGTCCGCAAAATGGAAAAAGTCGACTGGCTGGAAGGTGACGATGAATCCATCCTGCAACAGGAGTATGTGAGATGAGACTTCCGAATAATGTAGCGAGCGAAGACAGGTTGGTCGCCGCCGGAGCGCAGGAAGCGCAGTGTATATGCCAATACATGAGCCCATATGGATTTCAGGGGAGCACTGCCGGCGGCCGAGATGTCGAGCGCAGTAGTTATGCGGAGGTCTCATCATGAAAATACGAGCGCAAATCGGCAAGGTACTCAATCTCGATAAATGCATCGGTTGCCATACCTGCTCGGTGACCTGCAAGAACGTCTGGACCTCGCGCGAGGGCATGGAATACGCCTGGTTCAATAATGTCGAGACCAAGCCAGGTATCGGTTACCCCAAGGATTGGGAAAACCAGGGCCGCTGGAAGGGCGGCTGGGTGCGCCGCGACGACGGCGGCATCGTGCCCAAGCAGGGCGGCAAATGGCGGCTGCTGGCCAAGATCTTCGCCAACCCGCATCTGCCCGAAATCGATGATTATTACGAACCCTTCAACTTCGACTACCAGCGCCTGCATAACGCGCCGGACTCGAAGGCCCAGCCGACGGCGAAACCCTATTCGGCCATCACCGGCAAGCCCATGGAAAAGATCGAATGGGGTCCCAACTGGGAGGAGATTCTGGGCGGCGAGTTCGCCAAACGCTCCAGGGATTACAACTTCGAGGGCGTGCAGAAGGAAATGTACGGCCAGTTCGAAAACACGTTCATGATGTACCTGCCGCGTCTGTGCGAGCACTGCCTGAATCCCAGTTGCGTGGCCAGTTGCCCTTCCGGCGCCATCTACAAGCGCGAGGAAGACGGCATCGTGCTCATCGACCAGGACAAGTGCCGCGGCTGGCGCATGTGTATTTCCGGTTGTCCCTACAAGAAAATCTATTACAACTGGCAGTCCGGTAAATCGGAAAAATGCACCTTCTGTTACCCGCGTATCGAGGACGGCCAGCCCACGGTCTGCTCGGAAACCTGTGTCGGCCGCATCCGCTATCTGGGCGTGGTCCTGTACGATGCCGATCGCATCAAGGAGGCGGCGAGCGCGGCCAATGAAAAGGATCTCTATCAGGCACAGCTGGATATCTTCCTGGATCCCAATGATCCTGAGGTGCAGAAACAGGCGCGCGCCGACGGCGTGCCGGATTCCTGGCTGGAGGCGGCGAAACGGTCGCCGGTGTACAAGATGGCCATGGACTGGAAGGTGGCCTTTCCGCTGCATCCGGAATACCGTACCCTGCCCATGGTCTGGTACGTCCCGCCCCTGTCGCCCATCCAGTCCGCCGCCGATGCCGGCAGCATGGGTTTCGACGGCCTGATCCCGGATGTGGAATCCCTGCGTATCCCGGTGCGTTATCTCTCCAATATGCTCACGGCCGGTGACGACAAGCCGGTGATCGATGCCCTGAAACGCCTGCTGGCCATGCGCCATTACAAACGCTCACAGACGGTGGACGGTATTACTAACACCGAGGTTCTCGAACAGGTGGGGCTGACCGAACATCAGGTTGAAGAGATGTACAAGTACATGGCCATCGCCAATTACGAGGATCGCTTTGTCATTCCGACCAATCATCGGGAGCTCAGTACCGAGGATGCCTATGGCGAGCGCAGCGGCTGCGGTTTCAGCTTCGGTGACGGCTGCCATACCCAGGGGGTCAGCCGCACCAACCTGTTCGGCAGCAAGAGCCCGCGCCAGCGCGAGCATACGCCCGTCGAGGTCTGGTCGCCGCGTTCCCGTGAAACGACGGAGAAGCAGGAATGAATGCGCCCGAAGATACCGGACTGAAATGGCCGCTGAAAGCGGCGGCCAGGCTGCTGCATTATCCGGATGGAGAGTTGCAGGAACATATGGAACAGGTACTGGAGGTGCTGTTGGTACGTCCCGAATTGAACAATGAGGATCGCGCCAGGCTGGAACAGTACGGTGAATGCCGACGGCAGAGTGATCTGTTTGAGTTGCAGGCGGAATACGTGGAAACCTTTGATCGCAGCAAGAAGGTATCGCTTTACCTGTTTGAGCACGTCCACGGCGAATCCCGGGATCGCGGCCCGGCCATGGTGGAACTCTCCAATGCCTACAAGGAAAAGGGTTTCGTCATCGATTGTCGCGAACTGCCCGATTACCTGCCCATGTTCCTGGAGTTCTGCGCCGCTTTGCCGGAGGCGGAGGCCCGCGTATGGCTGGAAGATATCGGCCATATACTGCAGAACATCCATGTCCGGCTTGAGGATCGGGAAAGCGGTTATGCCCTGCCGTTCCGGATCCTGCTGCGCTTGATCGGTCTCGATCCCCGGCCGGAAGAACTGGTTGAAAAAGCATCGGAAGAGGAACGGGACGATACGCCGGAGGCACTGGATCGTGTCTGGGCGGAGGCGCCGGTGATTTTCGGTCCGAACCAGCCGACCACCTCCTGCGGCGCGACGCAACAATGGGTGGAAAAACCGGTTCAGTGGAAAACGATGCCCCGTCACGATCCAGCCGGGGGCGCCGGTCAACACGAGGGTTAAGACGATGGATTTTATTAACAATTTGCTGTTCGGCTATTTCCCCTATATCGCGGGCACTGTCTTCCTGTTCGGCAGTCTGGTGCGCTTCGACATGAGCCAGTACACCTGGAAGACCAACTCCAGCCAGTTGCTGGATAATTCCACCGCCTTCCGGGTCTCCAACAATCTGTTTCATATCGGCATGATCTTTCTCTTTTTCGGCCACTTCTTCGGTCTGCTCATGCCGCACTCCTGGTATCCCTATCTGGGTCTGACACCGGGCAGCAAACAGATCCTGGCCATGGTCTCCGGCGGTGCTTTCGGTCTGTTGGCCCTGGTCGGCGGGACCTACCTGCTGTACCGGCGTCTGGTTCATCCACGCGTGCGCGCCCAGTCCACGCGCATGGATATCTTTATTCTGGTATTGCTGTACGTACAGCTGATACTGGGCATGCTGACCATCCTCGTCTCCAAGGATCACCTCGACGGTTCCGTCATGATCCAGTTGTCCGACTGGGCCCAGACCATTGTCACCTTCAGCCCGGGCGCCGCCGCGCATGTTGAAGGCGTGCACTGGATCTACAAGGCGCACATTTTCCTGGGCATGGTGGTGTTCCTGGTGTTTCCCTTTACCCGGCTGGTGCATATCTGGAGCGCGCCGCTGGCATACGTTACGCGCCGCTATCAAATCGTGCGCCAACGCCAGGCCTAAGCATATGCCCGTAGTCGTTAACCGCAAACTGATCACTGACGCCGAGATCAACGAGGAGTCCGCCCGCGTTGAGGTGGAGGGGATCATTGAACGTCAGGATGAAGCCGCGCGACAACTGGCGGTGCGCGAACTGCTGCGACAGCGTGCGGTGGAACAGGGGCTGGATACGGAATCGGATCTGGATGCGGCCATCGAGGCACTGCTGGACAGGGAAGTGACCATTCCCGAAACCGATGATACCGCCTGTCGCCGTTATTACGAGGCCAATGCGGACCGTTTCTGTGCACCGGTGACTGTTGAGTTGCGGCATATCCTGCTCAAGGCGGCACCGGATGACCCGGACGAACGCGCCGAGGCGGAAAAGAACGCCGAGGCACTGATAGAAGAACTGCGCACAGACGGCACGCGCTTCGCGCGACTCGCCGCTGAATGGTCGGCCTGTCCCTCGTCTTCTGAAGGCGGCCACCTGGGACGCATCGGCCGCGGTCAGACGGTGCCGGAATTCGAGAATGTGGTGCTGCGGCTGGAACCGGGTCTGGCGGAGCGGGCGGTGGAAACCCGTTACGGATTTCATGCGGTGGAAATCCTGGACCGCGAGGGTGGCGACGCCTTGCCGTATGAAGCGGTTTATCAAATGATCGCGGATTATTTGCGCGAGCGTTCCTGGCGACGCGCCGTGCACCAATATATACAGATATTAATCGATGATGCCGATATCCGGGGGGTGAACTTTCCACAATCCGATTCGCCGCTGATTCAATAGCCGGTTATCGGATAAAAGGAGTGTTCATGCAAAGGCAAAATAGTCAGTATGGTTTGTATCCCGGTCTTTCCGGTTTGGGCTTCGCGCTGTTTCTGCTGTTCAGTCCGTCGGCGCCGGCCGCGGACGTGTTTCAGGACGCACTGGTCGGTGAGGCTGATGTCTACGCCAAATTCCGCTATCGTTATGAGCATGTCGACGATGATCTCGCGCCCCGGGACGCCGACGCCAGCACTCTGCGCGGGGTCTTTGGTTACCAGTCGGGTACTTTCCGCGGTTTCTCGGCTTTGCTGGAAGCGGAAATCGTGCAGCGCCTGGGCGGCGGCTATCGTGAATATCCCGGACAGCCCGGCAACAATCGCGCCGTGGTTGCCGACCCGGACAGCGTTGAACTGAATCAGGGCTATCTGCAGTACGAGGCCGCCGGCAACAATCGCCTGCGCGCGGGACGGCAGATTATTACCTACCGCGATGCACCGTTCCACCGCTTCATGGGCACCGTGCTGTGGCGCCAGAACTGGCAGACCCATGATGCGGTCAGTCTGGAAAACCGCTCATTCGAGCATACGACCCTGAATTACGCCTACATATGGAACGTCAATCGTATTTTCGGAGACAATGCACCTTCGCCGCTGGACGACTTCGACAGCGATAGTCACGTTTTCAACATTCAATATGATCGTTTCGATGTCGCCAATGCGGAGTTCTATGCCTACCTGCTGGATTTTAATAATGCCCCGGCTGCATCCAGCGCCACCATCGGCTTGCGTATCCACGGCAACTATCCGCTCACGGCATCCATGGCAATGATTTACAATCTTGAATACGCCTGGCAGACCGACTATGGCGATAATCCGGGTGATTATAACGTTGGCTATCAACGGCTGGAAGGCGGCCTGAAATTTACAGCGGCCGCATTCCTGGACAGCCTCGTATTGAAAGGCGGTTACGAACGCCTGAGCGGGACCGGCATATTCGCGTTCCAGACCCCGCTCGGCACCAATCATGCCTTCCAGGGTACCGCCGATCGTTTCCTGACCACGCCGCGCGACGGTATTCGTGATTACCAGGCCGGTGCGGTAGCGACGTTCCACGGTTTCAAGCTGGTGGCCGCCTGGCATGTGCTGGAATCGGACAAGTTCGATTACCGCTACGGCGAGGAATTCGATATAGAACTGAG